>CACYJH010000022.1 GCA_902774685.1 uncultured Methanobrevibacter sp. | reverse complement strand
TCCTGCGTTACCTGCTGGTGATTATGATGTGGCTGTTACTTATAATGGTGATGCTAATTACACTGAAGCAGTTGGTAATGCTGATTTCACTGTTCGTGCAATCGATTCAGAAGTAACAGTAAATCCTAATAACATCACTTATGGTGAAGATGAAATAATCAAGTACAATGTTACTGAAGGTGCTACAGGCACTGTCAATATCACTGTCACTGGTGATAATGGCGTTACTAAAACATTTACGGATGTTCCAATAGAAAACGGCACTATAGGTGTTAACGTTGCTGATTTGCCTGCTGGCAATTACAGTGTTAACGTCACTTATAATGGTGATAATAACTTTAATCCTTCCAGTGCTGTAGCTAACTTCTCTGTAAGTAAGGCAAGCTCTACTGTGAATGTGAACACTACTGATATTGATTATAACGCTACTGAGCCAGTTAAAGTCAATGTGACTGGTGTAGATGGTGGAGAAGTTCCTACTGGAAACGTCACTGTCATTGTTAGAAATTCTAGTGGTGATGTGGTCTTTAATGATACTGTTCCTATTGAAGATGGTGTTGTTACTGTTCCTGTAGATGATTTGCCTGCTGGCGACTATGATGTGAATGTCACCTATAACGGTGATGACAATTACGCTGAATCAACTTATAGTGGCAGTTTCTCTGTAAATATGATTGATTCCGATGTTGCTGTAGAAGTCAATAATGTTACTTATGGAGATACTGAAACCATTAAGTTTAATGTGACTGATGGTGCTACTGGAACCGTCAATATCACTGTTACTGGTGATAATGGTGTTACTAAAACATTTACTGATGTTCCTATTGAGAATGGTACTGTTGGTGTTGATGTAGATGATTTGCCTGCTGGCAATTACAGTGTTAACGTCACTTACAATGGTGATAATAACTTCAATCCATCAAGTGCTGTAGCTAATTTCTCAGTAAGTAAGGCTACTCCTACTGTGAATGTGAATGCTACTGACATTGACTATAACACTGCTGAAGATCTTGTTATTAATGTGACTGGTGTTGAAGATGGTGCTGTTCCTACTGGAAATGTCACTGTTGTTGTTACTGATGCTAGTGGTGATGTGGTCTTTAATGATACTGCAAATCTTAGCGATGGTAAAGTGACTGTCACTGTTCCTGTGTTGCCTGCTGGTGATTATGATGTGACTGTAACTTATAACGGTGATGCTAATTACACTGATGCAGTGGGTAAAGATAGTTTCACAGTCAATAAGATTGATTCAACTGTTGATGTGGATACATCTAATATTGCTTACGGCGATACTGAAACCATTAAAGTAACTCTTCCAGAAGATGCTACAGGTACTGTAAATGTAACTGTTAAAGGTCCGGATGGTTTTGAAAAGACCTTCACTGATCTTCCGGTTGAAGATGATGGTACCGTAACCGTTCCTGTTGAAGACTTGAATGCTGGTGATTACACTGTTGATGTAAGTTATGGTGGAGACAATAACTATAAACCTCATAATGGAACAGGTAGTTTTAGTGTGGATAAATCTACACCAAGCGTTTCTGTTGAGGGAACTGACATCAATTATGGAAATGATGAAACAATCACCGTTAATGTAACAGGCAAGAACATCACTGGAAACGTAACTATCATTATTGATGGTAAAGAATATGATCCCATTGACTTAACACAAACAGAAGATGGTGCAACAGCTGTATTGAATGTATCAGGATTATCCGCTGGAAAACATACAGTAGAAGCAGTATATAATGGTGATGAGAATCACTATTCCAACCAAAGTGAGGACCAATTTGAAGTCAGCAAAGTTGAACCTTCAATGGAAGTCACTCCAACAGATATTGACTATGGTGATGATGAGGACATTTCCATAAGTCTCACTGGAGTTGATGGTGGTGCTATCCCTACTGGTTCTGTGACTGTTGTAGTCACTGATAAAAACGGTGCTGTAGTCTATTATGATGTTGTAAATCTTGAGGATGGTAAAGTTACCGTTACTGCTGAAGGTTTGCCTGCAGGCGACTATGATGTGAATGTTACCTATGGTGGTGATAAGAACTACACTTCCATAAAAGGCACAAATCAATTCTCCGTTGGTAAAATTGCTCCTACAGTTAGTGTAAACACTACTGATATTGATTATCACGACACAGAATCCATTAAAGTCAATGTGACTGGTGTTGATGATGATGTTCCTACCGGCAATGTAACTGTTGTTGTTACTGATGAAACTGGCGGTGTTGTTTATAATGATACACATGACCTTGATGATGGTGCTGTTACTGTTCCTGTTGACGGTTTAGTTGCAGGCAAGTATAATGTTACCGTCACCTATAATGGAGATGCTAATTATAGACATGCTAATGATAAAGCTAATTTCACTGTAAATAAGATTGATCCTTCAATTCTTGTGAATACAAGTGACATTGATTATCATGACAGCGAAACCATTAATGTTTCAGTTGATGATGATGCTACAGGTTCAGTAAGCATTACAGTTACCAATGAAAATGGGGATGTTGTTTATAGCAACAGTTCTGACCTTAGCGATAGCAAAGCAAGTTTCACAGTTCCTGATTTGCCTGCTGGCAAATATGATGTAACAGTTGAATATTCCGGAGATGATAACTACAACTCCGCAAACGGCAAAGCTAATTTCACCGTTAATAAGGTTGATACTCCAGTAAATGCAGATGCTGAGAATATCACCTATGGTGACGATGAAACCATTAACGTTTCAGTTAATGATGATGCTACCGGTGATGTAACCATTACCATCTATAAGGATGGAGTTCCTGTTTATGAGGAAACTCTTCCTGTTGATGAGGCTACAGCAAAATTCACTGTTCCTGAATTGAATGCAGGTAAATACACAGTTAAAGTTGCTTACTCTGGAGATAACAATTATAATCCAAATACTGCAGAGGTCAAGTTTGAAGTGGCTAAAGCAAATGCAACTGTTGAGATACATGTTTATGACATTATCTATGGGGATATAGAGGAGCTAACTGTAACATGTAATGCTCCAGGTAATGTAACCATCTATGTAAATGGTGCAAGCATTACCTTGCCTCTTGAAGAAGGTTATGGACACACTCTCTTTGCAGCATTGCTTAATGCATATTCAGGCAAAGCACAATGGGACCTTGAAAACTTGGCAGTTGGAACATATCCTGCTAGTGTACACTATAACGGTAATGAGAACTACAACGAAGCAGATGACGACGATGTATTCCATGTAATCAAAAAGGAAACATCTGTAAGAGTATCTGTGGATGATATCAAAGTTGGAGAAGATGCTGTCATCAATGTGGAATTATCACCTGCAGCTGCTCCTGGAGACTTAACAGTTACTGTTGATGGAAAAGAATATACTGTAACTCCTGAAAACGGTAAGGCAACTCTTAAAGTTCCAGGATTAAAGGCTGGTGAACACACTGTAACTGTTTCATACCCTGGAAGCCAAAACTACACTAACAGTTCTAATGATACTACATTTACTGTATCTAAGGTTAAACCTGATATTGAAACTAGTGCACCAACTATTGAAGTAGGTAAAGATGGTAAAATTACTGTAACTCTCCCTAAGGACGCTAAAGGAGAAGTTACTATTGAAATCGACGGTAAGAATTACACTACTAAAGTCAAAGATGGTAAGGCTGTATTTGTAATTAGTGGTTTGAAAGTTGGTAAACATCCTATCAAAGTTTACTACACTGGTGATGATAAATATGAATCTGCTGAAGTTGATGGCGGAGATCTTGAGGTAATTGACAATAAAGGCAATAACCATAAAAAAGATCAAAGTCACAAAGGTCAAGCTCAAAAAGGCAATGTCATTGATTTATCTACCCACGCTACTGGAAATCCAGTTTTAGCACTTTTATTAGTATTTGTATTCTTAGGTTTCATACCATTGGGAAGAAAAAAAGACGATGAAGAAGATGAGGAATAAATCCTTAATCTTCTAATTTATTTTTTTTTAAAATTAAATTTTTTTTATTTCTATTTTTTTTACTATTTTTAAAATTTTTTATAATTTTATTTTTCAGATTTTTATAATTTTATTTTTTAACTATTTTTAAAATTTTTTATAATTTTAAATTTTTTAGATTTTTATAATTTTAAATTTTTCAGATTTTTATAATTTTAAATTTTTCAGATTTTTATAATTTTAAATTTTTCAGATTTTTCAAATTTTTATTTTTCAATTCTTTAAAAATTATTTTTTCAAAAATTTCTATTTTTCTACCTAAAATATTGATATTGAACTTGATAATTTTCATCAAAAGTTTTAGAGTTATAATATTTTATACAATAATTGATATTTTTTATAGTTCTGATGTTTACTCTTATTTTAATTAATCGTTCTTTCAATATAATTAATTGTTATTCATTAACTTTATTTTCTTATTTCTATGATGTATATGTCATTCTATAAATATCATAATTTAATTAAATTTACTATTCTTATTATGGTTTCAATTATTTTTAAAAAATTTTTTTTATTTTTTCTAAAGTTTTTCATTTTTCGAAATTTTTAAAATTTATAAAAACTTTTTTGAATATTATTTGAATTTATAAAAAGTTTATTTAATATAACTAATATAAACTAAATTAATTAAATAATAAATTAAATTTTAATATTCAAGATTCATATTAATTAAAAAAACGTTAAGATTTTAAGATTAATAATATTTGGTGAAAATATGTCTAGTTTAATTTCAATTCCCACATTGCCTCTTGTTGTAATTGCACTTCTTTGTGGGATCTTATCATTTATCAGTACTCGTTTAGTTATGCCTTGGCTTATTCGTAAGCTGGAGCAAGCTGAAATTATAGGAAAAGATATCCATAAATCATCCAGACCTATTGTAGCTGAAATGGGTGGTATGGGAATAATATTTGGATTCATTATAGGAATCTTTACAGGAATCATTCTTTTCCCAACATTGACTTTTCAACTTACCGTTGTTCTTGTTGTAGTTCTTCTTGTTGGAATGGTAGGTATGGTAGATGATCTAATTGTTTTGTCATCTAAAGAAAAGTTATTCTTATTGTTTTTAGCAGGTATTCCATTATGGTGGATTGCACCTCCTAATGTTGGACTTTTGTATATGATCATGATTCCAATAGCCGTTTCAATCTGTTCCAATTTAACCAATATGCTTGCAGGTTTAAATGGTATCGAATCTGGTTTGGGGGTCATTTCAATGACTGCTCTTACCATCAGCTGCATTATTCTAGGCAAATATGATGTGGCTATTATCAGTATGACTATGTTAGGTACATTGATTGCATTCCTCTACTACAATATGTATCCTGCAAAGGTTTTCCCTGGAGATACAGGAACCCTTATTATAGGTGCTACAATTGCAGCTATTGCATTCATTGGTAGGGTTAAATTGATTGCTTTCATTGTTCTCTTGCCGAATATCATCGATGCTGCTCTCAAGTTCTACAGTGCAGGAGTTATGGAAAGGCAACAGCATAAGCCTACTGAACTGAATGAAGATGGAAAATTGGTAAGGCCGGAACAAGGATTCAAGTCCTTGATCAGATTGGTCTTGAGAAAACCTGTTGATGAAAGAACAGCTGTTTTGATGATTTGGGGTATTGGCATTATATTTGGTATACTTGGAATAATTGTAGCTATCCTAATGCCGGGTGTAACTCATGATCAAACATTTGCTCAGTTCATCCATCTAAAAGATTATTTCTATTATTTAGGTTAATGGGATGAATTTTCATTCTTTTTGCCTTTAACTTTTTTTTACTTTTTATTTCTTTCCCATTCTTTATATTCTTTTTTTCAAACCCAAACCACGTTTGCAGTTGTAAAACTATACTTATTTGAAAATGCAGGATTAAACAATTTATTTGTAATATTTTCAGTTTTAAATGAATTTGTAATGCTTTTTCTAACATTGTAATTTATACGGTCACCTGTTGATTCCTTCTCTTCCTTTGTTTTGAGATTCGGACAAGAGGCATATATCTTTAATTGTATCCTTGTTCTATTGAAATTGTCTTTTCCTTTATCTGTCTCGGTAATTTTGACTATTTTTATGCACTTTTGCCTCATCATGGATTGCTTTTTTGGATCGGTTGAATAGTTGTCAAAAGATTCTTTGGGATAAATTGCCAATCCATTTGAGGATATTCCTTCGTAAGCTCCATTTCTTGCTGATGCCATTGCCATATTCAATTCATTGCTGTCCATCACGGCATTGGCAAGAATCATTGCGCTAATAATTGCAAAACTCACCAGCAATATCAATTCCACTGTCATTTGGCCTTTTTTATCTATTTTCATAATTTCTCCCATCATTTATCCTTCGATTTGTCTAATTTCAATTGAACTTTGATTGATTATGTGAGTTTTGTTGTCATTTATCAATCTCTTTTCAATCAGATAAGTTCTTCCCTTGAACAATTGTACACTATCCATTGTTTTATTGTTTGCATCTACAAGATTTATTGGATTGATTTGGGATTTTCCTTTTTTATTGTTGAATTCAATTATAATTTCATTGTTCTTTACAATAATTGAGTAATGGTTTTCATTAATTGATTCGGGCAATCTGATTTTTTTATTGAATCCATATCCTCTTGAATTCACTTCATTTATTGAATTGGCAATACGGTTCAATAATAACCTGCATTCGTTATTTTCCTCAATTTCAATATTTGAATTTAAATTTTCCTCTATCATTGGAAAATTTATGATAAGGAATAAAATTATGATTAATGTGCAAAATAAAAGCTCTAAATTAATTATTCCTTTTGAATCCATAGATATTCATTTTATTTTACTATTATTTAAATATTTGTCAATATTTTAAGTAAATATTTCAATATAATTGTTATTTTTTAATTTAAGTGGAATTTTACAAGATTTTTATAATTTGAGTTATTTATTTTAATGTAATGGGGATTTTATTATTTTTCATTCATTTAATAAGGGCGTCAATTAAGATTTTATTATTTTTCATTCATTTAAAAAGGACTTCAATTAAGATTCTATTATAAAAACTTATTTAAAATATTAAATTATAGTATTATATGTAAACGAGTAAAAATTATTTTTAATCATTGAAGAGTTTTGGAGTAAAATCATGGTTTTAGTCTCATATTTAAATCCCTTATCTGAAGAAGGAAGAAATATTGTAAGGGGATTAGGTGGTTTGGAGGAGATATCCGAACATAATGATGATCTAATGGATATTGTCATTCATACCAATCGTCAGACCATTTCCAATCAGGAAGTTGTTCCAGAAACTCTTGTAGATTTGGCTATTAACCGTATTAAATGGTATATTGAACGTAAAAACAATAAGGATTTCAATCCTAATGATTATGCTTACTTTTTCAATGAAGATATTGCTGAATATGACACCATAGTTTTCCATATATTGGCGCAAGCTATTGCAAATCAGTTTAGGCCAGGTTCCCGTGAGGTTAAACTATTTGTTGAATCTCAAGGACTGATGATTGAGGATAGATTGATCAAGCTTCAATTGTCTGATAAGAAGGAGCTTGTTGAAGAGATATTAAATGATTTGCTCATTCGGGATGGAATTGAATGGTCCTTTTTAAAGGATTTGATTGCAACCAAGAAATTATCTTTGACAGATCTTGTTTTGGATAACGGTGAAATCGTTTTGGATAGGGAGCAGTTTGTCTTTTCATATGGTGATAAATTCAGTGACAGGTCTCCAGATAGGGTATATGACATTCTGATAGGAGACAATCTCAGAGAACTTATTTTAACTAAATTGCTTATGCAAAACACTGAAGATTATATAAAATCCATCCAAAGCCAATTGGCTATTGTTGAAATGCATCCAGCTATTGTGGAATTAGGTGAAATGTTGGATGAGGCCATCAGCGAATCTTTAGCTCAATACAGCACATATTATGCAAGTGGAGGCGCTTTTGGCAATATGGAAATTGGCAAGCTTGTTAGGGAAGCTTTCCCTCCTTGCATAGCCAATACTGTTGATGGAGTTTCCTCTGGTGGAAGAAATGATGCGATTGTTCTTCTTTTAACTTCATTCGTTTCATATGCAAGATTGTATCCAGGTATCTTTGGCTCAGATAGGACTGTAAAGGTATCTGACATTGATACAAACTTGAACATCACATTGAATGAGATTTTGCCATTGATATATGAGGCAGCTGACAATTGTACTCCTCCTTTGTTTGAAGACCAACCTCAAGAGAAGATTAACATCATTTCAAAATTAGGATTTGGAATGCATGAGGAAGTAAGTCTTGAAAATGAGGGAGAAACCAAATGGTACACTCCTATGAGTTGTGAGAAGATTAAGATGCACTTGCCTCAGCTTTGTAAGGAAAATAAGGATTGCGCTAAGATTAATAATCCATTAAGCTATTATTCAAGGAAAAAATGGATAATGAGTAAGAATGGTGAATTCAATAAGGATTCTGCAGATGAATCCTCTTCCAATCAATAACTTTTTTTTAATCTTTAATTTTTTTAGATTTTTAATGCTTTTTATACTTTTAATCTATTTTCCGGCTTGTTTTATTTGATTTTTTCTCTAGAATTATTTAATAATAGTTAAATATGTTAAATGATATAGATATTTTTAATATATATTTATATAGGGGAAAACTTTATGATAAATAAGAGATTATTTTTTATTTCTATAATTCTCTTAATTGTTGTAAGCATTGGAGCTGTTTCAGCTTCAGATGCACTATCGGATAATAATGTAAATTATGAGGGTTCTGGAAATGAAAACATTATTATAGATGAGAGTTCTGGTGATGGAACTGTTTCAGCTTCCATTGGGGATTCTGCCACTTCTGATTCTGGTGATGATTCCAGCGAGAGCGATAATTCTGAAGGTGATGATCAAACAGAAATCGTTCAGGTAAGTGGAGATACCTTTGAAGATATCCAGAATGCTGTATTAAGTTCTAAGGAAAATAGTGTAATAAGATTAAATGGAAACTATCAAGGAAATGGTAATTACATTTACATCAACAAGAATTTGACTCTTGAAGGTGAAGATGCAACACTTGATGCAAGAGGATTGTCTGGAATAATCCTATCTGAAAAGGCAATCATACTAAAGAATATTATTTTTAAAAACGCTGATGTCAAGGAAGCTGTGTATATTGAAGGCAATGCCACTATCATCAATTGTACATTTGAAGGCAATAAGAATATGGCAATTAAATGCAGAGGCGAAGAAAACTCTGATAACGTCATTATAAAAGATTCAACTTTCAAAAGCAATTATATGGTACTGGATTCAACTGCAGCTAATTTGAATATAGAAAACAGTACTTTTGACTCCAACAAGGCTACAGGATGGGAAGATACAGTCTTTAAATTTTCTGATTCTAAAAAGATTCCTTCAAAAGTATCAATCACTAATTCATCATTCATTTCAAATAGTGGTGAGAGTACAGTCTTTTATTTTGAATTGATCAATTCCGCTTCCAGCAGTGTTATCGATAACTGTTATTTCAATAAGAATAAGGCTACTGACTCTGCAGTAATTTACTTATTGAATGGAACATTGAACATCAAGAATTCCATATTTGGAAATAACACCCGAGTAATTTCAACTGATGTTCCTAATGTATATGTAAATAATAACAAACTGATTATTAAAAATTCCACTTTTGACAATAACTCTAAGTTTGTGCTTTATAACAATGTAAACTGCTCAATGGATTCCTGTACATTCAAGAACAATAAGAATGATTTGATTAACAATTATGATGATCTATACATCAAGAATTCAAAGTTCTTGAATAACAAAGGTGCAATTGACCATTGGGGAGTCGGTGTATTGAAAATCAGCAATTCAACATTTACAAACTCCTCTAATGATGTTGCAGCTGTCTATTCATATAATGGAAATCTGAAGGTGATTGACTGTAAGTTCAAATGCAACTCTGAGGCTGCAATCATCAGCTGCAATAAGGCATCCATTACAAACAACAATCAAACAAGCACTTATAAAAGTGCAATTTCTTTAAGTAACTCATTAAAGCCATTTTCCTTTATTAAATACACTTTAAGTAATTTCACTACAAGTTATAATTCTGGAAAAACCTATATGGTTAAGGCCGTTTATGGAATTAGCAAAAAAGTTTGCTCAAATCTAAAATTTAAAATGGAAGTTTATTCCTCTGGCAATTATGTAAAAACATTTTGGGCAACTGCAAATTCCAAAGGAATCGCTTATTTCAAGGTATCTGGATTAAATGTCGGTTCTTATAAAGCAGTACTTTGCTATTATAAATACAAACCTTATGATTTTGAGGATTTCACTACTGTCAAGTCCAGCATTAAAATCAAAAAGGCAAACACTATTGTCAAAGCCCCTAAAGTAACTGCAAGATTCAAAAAATCCAAATACTTTAAGGTCACAGTTATAAATAAGGCAAGCAATAAGGTTGTTTCCAATATTCAAGTTAAAATAAAGGTTTATACAGGTAAGAAATACAAAACCTATACCGTAAAAACCAATAAGAAAGGATTGGCAAAATTAAACACTAAAAAGCTAAAAAGAGGAAAACATAATGTTGTGATCAGTTCAGGAAATAAGAAATATATTATTTCCAAAAAGAGTACAATCATTATTAGATAATCGATTAATAAACATTTTACTTATTGAATAAGATTCAAAGGGACATTAAAGAATATTTAAAAGTTTTATTAATTGAATAAGATTCAAAGGGACGATTAAAGAACATATTTAAAAAGAAAATAAAATTGGTGGGGAAAATGACTAATAAAAAATTAATATTCCTTTCGATGCTTGTTCTATTCATTTTAAGCATTGGAATGGTTTCTGCTGCAGATGATGTGTCTGGGCAGATAGATGATATTTCTATGGATTCAAGTCAAGATATGGTTTCCATAGGCCCTGATGATTTGAATGATGGAAGTTCTGAATTATTGAATGATGATGGTTCTGGAGAAACCGATGAACCAACAGATAATGGAGACATTCCAGTTGAAAATAAGACATTTGATGCTATTCAGAATGCTATTGTTCAAGCATCAGAAAATGACACAATCATATTAAATGGCACATACACTTCAACTGGAAAAAATATGATTATAGTCAATAAGGCAGTTACTATTCAAGGGGTAGAAAATGCTGTTTTGGATGGAAATAATTTTAAAACCAGATTCAGAATAGATGCTCCTAATGTCATATTTAAGGATATCTGCTTTAAAAACTTCAAGTTTGATGATAATGAAACTGCAATAATCATCACTAAAAACGGCATAACTATCAACAATTGCAGTTTTATGAATAACACTGGTGTAATAACTGCAATCCTTGCAAATGGAGGAATCTGTAAAATTACAGACAGCAAATTTTCAAATAATGCAAATGCCTTTGGAGCAATTTATTTGAATAAAGCTGAATTGGATATTTCCAATTCCAGTTTTAATGGAAACAAAATCAATGCAAATCAATTGAATTATGATAGGGATGATGATGGCAGTCTTCCAAGTGGATTAATCACTGCTTATAAATCTAAATTGTCTTTAAGCAATTTGAATTTTTATAGCAATAAGATGGATGGATTAAGTGCAGATCAATGCAATTATTCTGTAGTCAATTCTGTCTTCAACAACACTGCAAATGCCATTGTTTCAGCTGATTCCAATTCATCAATTAAAAATTCCACATTCACTAAACTTAAAAATGGAATCATATTATATGGTGGAAAGAACACTGTAAATGCATGCAATTTCATAAACAATACAGCAGTTTCAGTCATTTTTGATGGGGACTACTATTCTGGAGGCAGTTTTACAATAAGCAATTCAAAGTTTATAAACAACACTAACAAAAATGGGCCTTCTGCCATACATGTTGATCGTTGCAGTGCAAAAATCCTTAACTGCACTTTTAAGAACAATTCAAAATTGACAGAGAAAGGAATCATATTCCTTGAAACAAAAGCTTTAGTTACAGTGACAAACGGAAATAAGACTCAAAAGTTCAAAAATGCAACTGTATTGGACAATTCATTGAAGGCTTATGACTATATAACCTTTGTAGTTAAAAACAGTTTCACTACAAGTTACAAATCCGGAAAGCTTTTCACTGGTAAGGTAATATATGGTTTCAATAAGAAGACCATGTCTTATTTTGAAGGAATATGCTATATAGTAAAAGGCAAAAAGGAATATTGGAAAGAATTCGGTTCAAATATTAAGATTGACTTTTCCAAATATCCTGTAGGAACATATAAAGTAACCTTTGCTGTAAGCCCTGATGGTTCAGAGGATTTCGTATGGAGAAATATTCGTGCTGTAGTTACTGTAAAGATCACTAAGGCAAAAACCATTGTCAAGGCACCTAAAGTAACTGCAAAATATAAGAAATCCAAATACTTTAAGGTCACTATCAAAAATAAGGCAAGCAATAAGGCGGCTGCAAAAATTAAAGTTAAGATAAAGGTTTATACAGGCAAAAAATACAAAACATACACTGTAAAAACAGATAAAAAAGGAGTTGCTAAAATCAATACCAAAAAGTTGAAAAGAGGTAAACATAAGGTGGTAATTTCTTCTGGAAATAGCAATTACATAATTTCCAAGAAAAGTTCCATTAGGATTAAATAATTAGAGTTTAATCACTTATTTTAACTCTTTTTATTATTTTTCCCTATTTTTTTATTTTCTATTTTTATTTTTCTTCTTTCTCTTCTTTTTCTATTTTTTTAATTTTTCTTATTTTAAAAATAATATTATCTTTTTTATTATTTCTTTAATCTATAATTTAATAAGTATAATCCTCTTCATCGTAGTATTTTAGTATTATGGAATGTTCAAACTCTTCGAAATTGTTGAAATGATACTCTTCATAGTTTTCTATCAAGACTCTGATTTGCCTTTCCTTTTTATCGATTGATTCGATTTCACAGAACTCATTCAGCAATTCTGGGTCATAATCATCGTAATATTCATCATTATCCTCTTTTTCGGATTTGAATTCAAGGAATTTTTCATACTCTTCCATTTCCAAAAGCTCTTCCTCATCAAAGAGGTCTTCTTCAGCTTCAATCTTATAAATCTCAATATGGTCATTGTCGTGGTCTATATCAAGCAATTCGTTGTGGTTCAATCCAATTCCCACTATTTTTCCTGTCTTTAAGTTGATGATTGTCTTTCCAGTTGATTCATATGGAATCCAATTATCCAATGCAGGTTCAATGATTTCCCTAACTGTTAAGCTTTCTATCAGTCTTCTAAGTTCCTCTTCACTTAACATGATAACCCTCATTTTCTTTTTTGAATATTGATTTTATCCATTCAAAATCTTTTTTTTAAATATTGGTTTTGTACCGCTTAAGGCCTATAATAAATTATAAGTATTATATAAATCATAAATATTTTTACTTATATTTAATATTTATTTGATTTTATAAAAAACTTTATTTTATTGAATTTATTTATTGATTGGTGATTATGTGTTTGGTCCATCAAGCATTCAGGAGAGAAGAAGATATTATAGGGAGGAATGGTCTGAAAAGGACATTCCAGACTTCATATCAGAAGGAATCACCAAGAGAGAATTCGGTTTTGACCATTTGGGCCATGGTCCTAATGACAGATACAAAGTATTCTTTGGAACAACTGCCCTTAAACGATTTTTAAGAACCAAAACTCCTTTTGCAGCATACATCTCTGTGGCATTTTATGCAAATCCACGTAATCGTGGAGGATGGGAAAAGGCGGAATACATCTTCGATATTGATGCTAAGGACTTGCCTATACGCTCATGCAACTGTGATGGAGTTTGTGAGATATGTTTAGGTGAAGCTCTTGAGAGAGTAAATATAATGTTGGATACATTAAAAGGTGATTTAGGCCTTAAGAACATTCATTTAATCTATTCTGGAAGAGGATTCCACATAAGGATACTTGATCCTGTGATGATGGAGGCAGACAGTGACTTGAGAGGTGAAGTATTGAAGTATGTTGCTGGTGCTGAGGTTCCAAAGGCAGAATATCCGAATATCATGCCTGGAGGAAAACCATATAACTTTGAGCACTTTTCAATTCCGATAGCTTATCCGGCTGTGTTTACTGAAAAGGTCAAGTACAATATCCTTCATTTGAAAGGGGATGAGAAACTTGATGGAATCAATAACCGTCTAATGAAGGATTTGATAAAGCATAGGGATTATCTTTATGAAGACGATTGGGGTTCATTCAAGCAAAATATCGGCCCAAGAAGATATAAGGATATGGTTAATGCAATGGCGAGGGTAAACCTTGCAACAATCGATGCAAAGGTAACAATTGACTTGAAGAGAATCCTAAGGCTTCCAAGTTCCTTGCACTCCAAGGTAAGCATGAAATGTGTGGAAGTCAAGAATCCAGAGACATTTGATCCATTTAAGCATGCTGTTCCTAAGTTTGTCTATGAAAGAAAGGACGAAAATGTTGCAGAAAAGTAATATTCTTATGTTTAATCTAATTCTCAATTTAAAAAATTATAGAAAGTATTTTATTCTAAAAAATTAATATCTATTTTTATATCTATAAATTGATTAATCATGGATTAGTTAATCCGTTGATTAGTTAATTAAATAGTTAATTAATTAAAAAATAATATTTGTAAAAGGTGGTTCAATGAATAAAACAATTATTGGTCTTATTGTAGCATTGATTGCTATAATTGTAGTCGGTTTTGTTGCATTAAACTTTGTACCTCATGGTGATTTACCTGATTTAAATTTAACAGCAAATGACACCAATGTTACCGAGGATGTCAATGTAACTGTAGTTGAAAATCAGACAAATCTTACAGTTAATGCGACAGCTAAAAACGATACTGCAATAGAAGATGCTAATGCAAATGCCACTAATTCTTCAGTAGATCCTGGAGATGTATTGCATAAGCAAACCTTTGTTGTTACTGAAAATGAAACAGGTCAACATGAAGGAATGGAACCAGGTACCTATGTAATTTATTACACAGAAAACGATGGTCCTATAAAAATTGACAAAATAGCTTAATTTATTTTATTTTAGCTTTTTTTCTTAATTTCTTTTTTTTATTTTTTTAATTCATTTTTTATTTTATTTTTATAATCTTTAACCATTCTCTTTTTTAAGTGTTCCTCCATTCTCAAAAAAAGAAATAAAATTATATTTGAGGAAGTGTATTAGATAGTTTTTTTTTAGATTATTTATAAATGCTTAGTTGATTTATTTGCATTTCTGTTAATCCTGTTGCTTTGATTATGTCTTCTATTGTGAATCCTTGTTTGATCATGTTTATTGCTGTAAATACTTTTTCCATTCCTTTCTTTTCCCCTATATGTATTCCTTTTTCCATTCCTTTCTCTTCTCCTATAGGTATTCCTTCTTTTATTCCTTCTTCTTTTGTTTGTTCTAGTATAATCTGTTCTATGTGTTTTCTTGCTCCTTCTGTTAATAGGTCTCCCATTTTTAAACCTCCGATGTTTTTAAAATCTTCGTCTTCAAACCATTCATGTGCAAAGTTCATTTGTATGTCAAGCATGTCCCTTTTTTCTTGGAAATCAATATTTTCATAAAGCTCTGTAAGATGAATGGTTTTTCTTAAAATTTCAACCTTGTTCTTTTTGTCAGTCAATGAACTTAATAAAAATAAGGCCTTTTCCTTATCTGACATGCAAATATTATTCTTTATTTTATAAAAACTATTATTTAAAGTTTGTTTTTGATTTAAAGCTTTTAACGATATGATAAGCATAGTAAACCCATCATATTGGTTGATTTTATGGAAAATAAGTTTATGTTCATTTTCTTTCATGCTGAAAACAATTGTAAATACATATTTTTTATGCTCATTATGCAGTGAAGCCTGATATAAATTAAATATGGTTTCCCTTTCATAATCGATCTGATATGATTGAAATTCCAAATTGATGACTATGTCTTCGAAAGTCAGATGCGGCAAGTCAGACACATATTTTCTTCCATCCTTTAGAATATGCTCATTGTTAAGTTTCTCTTTAAAGTGGAGCTTGAATTCATCTCCTTTTAATATGTCATCAGGACAAGCCTTTTTAAGTTCTTTTGGATAAGTTTCCAAAAATGCTTTTGGATAATTGTCCAGTATTAATGCTGGGAAATTTTCAACAACCACATCGTGGGCGATATCCAATATTCCTTGAGGAAAGGTGTTGAAGATGTTCTTGAAATTTATATCATAAATGTGCTTATTTATTTTATCACCTCCTGAAAATTGGTATTTAATCCTATTTTCTAGAAAGTGGTATATAAATCAGTCAGTTTTTGATATAAATGGTTTATAATCTCCTATCAATATTATAAGCAGATTTAAATTTGTATTTTGGTTGTGAGATTATGGTGAAATTGTAAAATTGAATGAAATTGCAAGAAAATTTACAGAATAACTTAAACATGATTAATAAATCCTCATTCTTTTAGTATTAATTAAATCCATTTAGTAAATTATATGTATTGTCGTATATAATTCTTTAAATTAAAAAAATAATCTATTGATAACCTTTATAAGCTATGGAAATCATAATATTGTTAGAAAAGTCTAATTAAAAAATTAGAGTTTTTTGGGGTGATATACATGTTTCTTTTTTTGAATTTAAACTTTAATTTAACTGAAATTTATGTGAAATTATTGAAATTACTTGAAAAAAATGTCATGTCATATAAAAAATGTATGTGTCCTAAAATTTAGGAACATTTATATACTAGTAAGTTCATACTATAATTAGCGATTAAAAAACATGATTTTTTAATCCTTGGGGGTGATACTGAATTTAAACACGGACCATATACACCATACATGCCACTCATACCATACATCCCATTTGTCTTTAAACCTTTGGCTTGTTTTGATCATTTGGGATTTTATTTAATTATTGAAATATGGGGGTTGATATGAGGTCAATATTTAATGAAAAAATTCAGCGAGGTGATATGATGCATGGATTTGATGAAAAATTGGATCTTGCAGGTAATGCTAAAGCATCTGATATTGATAATCCACATATTTCAGAGACATTCGACTGGAACTTTGAATTATTTGTAGAAGAATATGTGAGAGAAAATCTTCTTGATTTTGTCGATGATGTCCTTTGTGGAGTGATATAAATTTTGGAGGAATCTTATGACTGATGAAGCTATAAAGATTGAAATTGAAGACAGCAATGATGCTCAAATTGAAAACAAAAATGAAACTAAAAATGATTTAATGGAGGAAAAAACTATGGAAAATGATTTAAATATCAAAAATGTAGTAAACGACTACAACGATGAAAAATTAGCAAATATTGGAGTTGAAGATGAAGAAATGGATTTATTCTTTATTTTAGACAGATCAGGTTCAATGTACGGATCTGAAGAAGACACCATTAACGGATTCAATGCATTTGTCGAAAAACAAGCTGCTAAAAACCACAATATTCTTGTAACTGTCGTTCTTTTCGATGGCAAATATGAGGTTTTGTATGCAAGAAAGCCTATTTCTGAAGTGAAACCACTTACCCGTAAAGAATACTACGTTAGAGGATCCACTGCATTGCTTGATGCAATCGGTAGAACCGTAAACACTTACAGAGGAGAAGTGAACCATGCTATGTGCATCATCACCACTGACGGATATGAAAACTCTTCAAGAGAATTCAACAGAGCTCAAATTAAAGACATGGTTGAAAATTCCGGTTGGGAATTTGTTTACATTGGAGCAGATATTGACGCTTACTCTGAAGCATCACATATTGGAATTCGCCAAAGCCGTATTGCTAGACATAGAAAAAGCGCTAAAGGATACGATGATATGTATAAGGCAGTAGGTGAAATCACCAATGAATTCTATATCAAAAGAGAAAACTTGGATAAAGACTTTGCCAACTGGAAAGAGGATTTAGATTAATCCTTTTCTTTTTAATTATTTCTGGCTGATTTAATCAAACAATACAAAAATTTTTTTATTTTTTCTATCAGATTTAATATCAAATAACATAAATTTATATTTTCAGAGGTGATATTTTGGGAAAGATAACAAATAGAAAAGAAGCTTTATCGATCAAAGAAAAGGTTTGTGAAGTAAAGGAAGCATACCTTAAAGAAGATAAATGCTTTGATGAGTTTGCAAAATTGGAAGAGCTTACCTTCGATGATGATTATTGTCAGTATTTAATATCAAAATATGCAAAATTATCCAGATTTTATTTGGATGACGGTGAAGAATATAAAGAGGAATATGGTGAGGAAAATCCTTCAATTCTTTGTTTCAATGACATTATCGATTATTTGGATAAGATTGTTTCTGGAAACTTTGCAGATGAGGTCAAAAATGAATGCATCAAAGAAGGAAGTTGTGTAGAGGTGAATGGAATTAATTTCAAGCCAGTTTCCAAAATTGATGTAGAGGATATTGGCGGTGAAACATTGGTTCTTCTATTTGATGGAAGCGATCTTGTTGCCAAGATTCCATTTTATGATATTATTAGCTATCAAATCAAAGAAATTGAATAAGTTTCTATCAAATCAAATAATTTCAATCGCTTTTTTAATTTTAATAAGCGAATAACTTTTATCAATACATTACATTTTAAAAAAAATAATCGGGGTGATATGATGGAAATTGTAATTGATGGTATTGATGTATCTTTAGAACTTTTGGAAAGCCAAAGGTATAGAAATATGGAGGTAATTCCTGTAAGGTTAAATAATAATGGAAATAAGGATTATTTAACTTTAAGAAGAGGAATGAGTGCAGGATTTGTTGAAGTAATTGAATGTGAAGTTTCTACTGTAGGTGCTGTACTAGCAAGAAACAAATCAGATATTCCATTGGTATTGATTGACGGTGATGAAATTGTAGGAGCAAAGCAAAACAGAATAATGAACAGGTCTCTTATAATCCCACCTAAAACCACTATGACTGTTTCTGTAAGTTGCACTGAGCAAGGAAGATGGCATTATGGCAGGTCCAGAAGGGATATCTATGATATAGAGCATATTAATCCTAATGGACGTGAATTCTCTGAAAACTTTGAGGCTTCAGATTTTGCAGCTGACTTTTCAACAAGAAAAGCCAAATCTGAAAACCTATTCCAAAATATCGATTGCCAATCTTCTGTCTGGAATTCAATAAGCGAACTTGAAAACAAGACTGCATTTAGATCCAGAACAGGTGCTTTGAATGACAATTATGTTCATCATAGGGCTATTCATAATGATCATTTAAGACATTTCAAGTTGGAATTCGGTCAATGTGGTGCAATATTTATAATCAATGGTCAAATAAAAGGTTTGGAATTGTTCTATAATCCGCTTGTCTATCAGGAATACCATGAAAAAATCTATAGAAGCTATATTATGGAAGCGATATCAAATAGGTCTTCATACAGATCAGGTATCAGCTATAACCAACTTAAATCATTTTTAAAGGAAATTTCAAATGCTGAATTCAGATATTCTGAAAATAAGGGAATCGGCAGACATATGAATTTCTCAAATATCTATGGAACAGGTTCCGTTTTGATGGATGGAAGAAATTTGGTCCATTTGAACTATTTCAACAGTCGTAATCCATATGTTGATTATACAAAACATAAAAGATATGGGTCTTTCAGAGACTTTGCAGATGATTATTAATCCAATAGAAAAATAATCTATTTTTTCTCTTTTTTTACAATTTTTTTTTCACCGTATTTTTCTTATTTTTTAAACAATTTTCATACTCCATTTTCACTACTTTCAAAAAGATTTTTCAATAAATATTTAAGATGTCAAAATAAATCATTAATAGTGAACTAATAATTAATGTTTAAATAATTTTTATTTTTGAATTAATTGGAGTAATTTTATGAATGATTTTATTAAGAAATGGACAGAATCAAGTTTGATACTGAAAATATTCATTGGTCTTATTTTAGGGGTTATCTTAGGTATCTCTGTTCCCCAATATGAAATTATTGGACTTCCAGGACAATTATTCGTAAATGCCTTAAAGGCAGCAGCTCCAATTCTTGTTTTTCTATTGGTTTGTTCTGCTTTATCCAATGCAGGTGATGAAATCGGAACCAAATTCAAAAGAATCATATGCTTATATCTGTTTGCATCTTTCTTGGCAGCTTTAATAGGAGTGATTGGAAGTCATATATTCCCTATAAGCATTACACTTACAGATGCAAGCTCTGTATCACCACCTGGAGGATTAAGTGATGTTTTGACTAATATGTTATTGAACATATTTGCAAATCCTTTGCTTTCATTGACAAATGGTGATTATTTAGGAATTCTCTTTTGGGCATTTGTTTTAGGAATCTGCTTAAAGAAAGTGGGAAGTGAGAGTACAAAAGGTTTGCTCAGTGATTTTGCAGAAGCATTGACTATGGTAGTTGTGGGAATCATACAATTTGCTCCAATCGGTATCATGTCCCTTGTATTTACAGCTGTCAGTCAAAATGGAGTGAACATCTTTGTTCAATATGGTGAATTGATAGCATTGCTTGTTGGATGTATGCTCTTTGCTATTTTTGTTGTATATCCGATGATAGTGGCAGTAATCTTAAGACGCAATCCATATCCGCTTCTTTTCATTTGCCTAAAGGAAAGTGGTATAACTGCATTCTTTACAAGAAGTTCAGCAGCTAACATTCCAATCAATATGCTTCTTTGTGAAAAGCTTGGACTTGATGAGGATCTTTATTCAATCAGCATTCCATTGGGAGCTACAATAAATACAGGTGGTGCGGCAATCACCATTACAATAATGACTTTGGCAGTATGTCATACATTAGGAATTGGAATAGATTTGCCTAGTGCTATCATTCTATGTATAGTTTCAACCTTTGCTGCTTGTGGAGCTTCTGGTGTTGTGGGAGGTTCCCTCTTGCTTATTCCAATGGCATGTGCACTGTTTGGAATACCTAATGACGTTGCAATGCAGGCTGTTGCAGTAGGATTTATCATAGGAGTTATTCAAGATTCCTTTGAAACAGCTCTTAACTCAAGCGGTGACCCTATGTTTACTGCAGCTGTAGATTATTACGACAGGGCAAAGAAAGGCAAGCCAGTTAATTATTTAGGGGAATTTGCTAAAGATAATAAAGAATAATCTTTTCTTTTTCTATTTTACTTTTTTTACTATTTTTAAGTTATTAACAAATTCTAAAATTATAAAAATAAGAATAATTATAATATATTATTAAGAAAAGATTTTTCTTAAGAAAAATTACAAGGAACTGAAAAATGAATTACGAACTTATTTTAAAAGAATTAAAGCCAAGTCAAGAAGAACGTGATGCAATTTATGAAACAACTAAAAAAGTAATAGATTTCATAAATGAAACCTGCGAAAAGGAAGGCATCAATGCTAAAGCAAATGCAGTAGGTTCTGTTGCTAAAAATACTTGGTTAAAAGGAAATTCAGATATAGACATCTTTATTAGCTTCCCTTATGATGATGAAATGGAGTATCTTAAGGAAAAGGGGTTGTATTTGGCATATAAAACCAATGAAGCTTTAGATGGTAAGGCTAGTGAGCATTATGCTTCCCATCCTTATTTAACCTGTGATATAGATGGCTATGAAGTTGATATAGTTCCTTGTTATGACTTAGGTGAAAATAAGCCTATCAAATCCGCTGTTGATAGAACCATTTTGCATACCAATTACATTAAGAGTCATTTATCAAAAGAGCAGGAAGAGGAAGTCCTATTGCTCAAGAAATTCATGGCTGCCATTGGAACCTATGGTTCAGAATTCAAAACAGGCGGTTTTGCAGGTTATTTATGTGAATTGCTTATTCTAAACTATGGCACCTTCGAAGATACATTAAGGGCAGCTCAAAAGTGGAAATTCCACACTACCATTGATTTGGAGGATTTCGGGACTGCAAACGATAAGATCTTCAAGGAAGACCCTCTTGTATTCATTGATCCAACAGACAAGAATAGGAATGTTGGGGCTGCTTTAAGGATAGAAAGGTTCGTTGACTTTATTGTGGCTTCAAGAAACTTCTTGGCATTTGTTGATGATGAAAACTTAGACAAGATTTCTGAATTCTTCAGACCACTTAAAAAACAGCATCTATTTAACAAATCCAATGAGGAAATTGCCGATTATATTGCTGAATCATTTAAAGATAGGGAGACTCAAACTTTTGTAATCAAATTCCCTATTCCAGAAATGTCTGCAGATGCTCTTCATCCACAGCTTCTAAAGACAATCGATTCCATTTGTGAAAAATTGGAAGCAGAGGAATTTTCAGTCTTTAAGCATGCCTACTGGACTGATGAGGAGAAATGTGTTATTTTCACCATTGAGCTTAATGTTTTCAAGCAAGGAAAATATTACATACATCAAGGACCTAAAGTATGGCCACAGAAAGCTTGTGAAAACTTTAAGGCAAAATGGGGAGATGCATTGTATCCATTGGAGGAGTATATGGTATTGACAAGAGAAAGAGAATTCAAAACAGCAAAGGAATTCATCACACATCTATTGAAATTGGAAAATATTCATATAATCAAGGTTGGAAAGAACATTAAAGAGGCAATCTGCAATGATTATGATCTTTTCGAAATAGATGAATTTTTAAATGATTTGGATAATCATTTTAACTATGATGCTGATAAAATGAATAGTGAAGAATTGGCATTTGATTATTTAAACACTTTAGATGACTTCTTAAATCCTGGCCAATACATTAAGAGGTAATCATCTTTCATAAAAACACCATCTACCAATCTTTTTCCACTTATTTTTATTTTATTTTATTTTATTTTTTGAACAAATCTATTTTATTTTTATATATACATTTATATAAAGTTCATTTTTTTCTTCTTTTTATAGTAATTTATTCATTATTTCTTTAATTTTTTAATAAAGTATATATACTTTACAAAATATAGTTTAATATAATATGTTGTTGTTGATTCTGTAACGGATTTGATTATGACGTATTATAGTAAAAAAATTCTTTTACTATGGAAATTGTATATTTCCAGTGAAACTATTATGTAACTAGGGTTTGAAAATATTAGCTATTAGTTAAATTTTTCGCACAAACTTGAAAAATTAGATTTAAGGTAAAGATTTATTGGTCTGTGGAATTCTTATGAGTTTTATATATTCAATAAACATTGTTTTTTTCTAATGAGTTACTGATATTTCTAGAAGTTTTATAAAATGAAAATTTCTTAAAAATTAGGTGAACTTTATGGGTAAATTGAAAAACAAAATTTTGTTGATATTATTAATCAGCATCATCTTATGTTCTGTTCAAGCTATTGCTGCAGAAGAAATTAGTGATGTTGATAGTGTTGATGTTTTTGATTTATCTAATGATATAGAAACTGTTGAAGCAGAAGCTCCTGATGAAGTCTTGACAGCGGATCCTGGTGATTTCACTGAATTGCAAAGAGAAGTTAATAATGCAGGTAGTACTTTAGAATTGAATAAGAGTTATACCAAGAAGAGTGATGAATCTCAAATTATGATTGTTAAGGGAATCACAATTGATGGTAAAGGCAATACCCTTGATGGTAATTTCATTAATTCCTTTACTGGAAAGGGAATTATGTCTATTAATTCTCCACGCACCGTTACCTTGAAGAATATTAATTTTGTAAATTCTATAGGTTCTGCTATAGATATTTATAGCAATGTTAATATTATAAATTGTACTTTTAAGGACTGTAAAGGTGTCAATGGTATTTTCATTAATAACAATCAAGGTGCTGCTCTTTATATTGATGATGGTAACGTAAATATTGATCAGTGTGAGTTTATTGGCAATAATGCAACTCAAGGTAGTGCTATTTATAATACCGGTAAATTAACAATTTCCAACTCTAAATTTTTAGAAAACCAAGCTGATGCTAGAAGTATTAATTTAGATGTTGAACGTGATCCTAGAGACAGCTCCATCTTCCATAAATTTATCATTACCTTTACAGGTGAAGATAATCTTATAAATGGTATCTACACTTCCACTCCGGTTACTTTGGACAATGTAACCTATTGGGGTGAAGATGGTGAGACCACTACCAGTTCTACACCTGCAAGAACCCTTCGTGAAGAAGGAATCACTGTTAACCTCGTTATTTATAGAGGTAACCAAGTTGCATTAAACATTACTGCGGTAACAAATGCTAGCGGTCAAGCTGTATTTACCAATACTACAGTAATTGATGAGCAACATTTGGAACCAGGCAGATATGAGGCATATGCTTACCACTATGCAGATGAATATTATACTTATATTCACACTTGGACTGACTTTGAGTTTAACAGTAACAGAATAAACCGTACCACTGTAGTTTCCAATGAAACAGTAACTGGTCAAGCTGGAGATGTAATTGATTCAATTACTTTTGATGTAACCAGAACAGGTAGACCAGACCCTGTTAAAAACGGTACTTTATCTGTAACCATTGGTGACAAGACTTATACCAGTCCAGTTAAAGATGGTAAGGCTACATTCACTAATGTTGTATTGCCTGATGCTAGTGGAAACTTTACTGTGAATTATGACAACACTTCCGGTTACTATTGGAAATCTTCAGGTAATCTTGAGATAATTATAGATGAACCTATTGATACTACTGTTTCCAATGTCACTGCAAGTGGTAATGTAGGTGAAGATATTGTTGCTGAGTTTACAGTTAAAGCTGGAGATGAAGATGTCACTGGCGGTAAGTTAACTGTCACTGTCAACGGTAAAGATTATGAAGCTGACGTTGAAGATGGTAAGGCTAAATTCACATTTAATTTAGATGAAGAGTTTAGCGAAAATAATATTGAAGTGTCCTATAGTGGAACTTCCCTTTATAAACCATCTACCGGTTTCCTTAACTTAACTGTCTCAAAGGTCGAAACCTTTGTTTCCGATGTGACTGTTGTCAATAAGACTGGAAGAAATGTTGAAGTTATCTTTGATGTAATGGCTGCTGATGAATCCACTGTAAATGAAGGTAAAATAACCTTCACTTTCGATGGTACCGATTATGAAGCTAATGTTGAAGATGGTAAAGCTACCTTTGAAATTACTTTACCAAAACCTGGAGATTACTCTGCTGATGTAACTTATTCAGGCTCTAACCTTTATGCTTCTTCTGAAGGAAAACTAGATGTAACTTCTCAAAAACTTGATGTAAAATTCGTTTCTGTCACTCCAATAGATGGTAAAACAGGCGAAACTGTGCAAGTTACTATGGTTTTAGTGGATGAATTCGATAATCCTGTATTAGGTGGAACCGTTACATACACTATTGACTATTCCAATCCTAAATCATTAGGAGCAGATGACGGTACAGTAGTGACTGATGGTGAAGCAACAGTTGATGTTAAACTCGGTGCTGCAGGTACTTATCCTGCTAAGGCATCATATACCGGCAATGATATTTATAATGACGCTGAACAAGATGAAGAAGCTGTAATTACAGAAGATGCTCCAGATGATGATGACGATGATTCTGATGATTCTGATGATGGCTCTGACGATTCAGATGACAGTTCTGATGATTCTGATGATGGATCAGATGATTCTGATGATGGTTCTGATGATTCTGAACCAACATCTGATGACAGTTCTGAAAATGAATCCGCTTCTGAACCTACTGCATCTAAAACTGTAGCTGCAGGTGTTTTAGCAACTGGAAACCCAATTGCTATGCTCTTATTAGTATTATTGTCTTTAGTTTCAACTATATCTATTAGACGTCAAAAATAAGTTTTTTTAGGAAGATTTATCTTCCTAATTTTTTATTTTTTTTTAATTTAATTTCAAACTTCTATTTTTTATGATTTAATAATTTTTATGCTATTTTTTATTCTTTTAGATTTTTTAATCATTAAACATTCTTTTTCCTCACTTTTTTGTCTTGGTTCATTTTTTATATGATTAATGATATAAGCAATCAGAGACATAATATTAATAAAAATCATTATAAAAAATTATTTGGGAGATAGAATGAAAAACATTAAAGAAAAGACTATCAGAAGCTTTTTAGCTATTGAACTTGATGAAGAGTTGGTTCCTAAGATATTGGATGTTCAAAAGGAGTTTAAAAAGACCAATGCCAATATAAAATATGTTCCTTCTCAAAATATGCATTTTACATTAAAGTTCTTTGGAAATATTGATTTGGATATGGTTGAAGATATCAGTTCAGCAGTTGAAAAGGTTATAAAAAACTATTCATCTTTTGATTTGAATATTAAAAACTGCGGTTGTTTCCCAAATAAAAAGGTAATAAAGGTTCTATGGTTAGGTTTGGAAGAAGGGTCTCCAATAAAAGATCTGCAAAAGGATCTTGATAAGGAGTTTAGAAAATTAGGATTTAAAAAAGAAAAGAATTTCATTTCCCATTTAACTATTGGAAGAGTGAAAAGTCCTAAAAATAAAAAGGAAATTAGGGAAGCCATTGAAAAATTGGAAAATATTGAAATTGGCAAGATGTCCGTTTCTAAGATTTGCTTGAAAAAGAGTACTTTAACTCCTCAAGGGCCAATCTATGAAGATATTAAAGTGTTTGAATTGAATTAATATTTATTTTATCTATTTTTATTTGTTCTATTTTTTTATTCTTAAATTCTCTTTTATTCTTATTTAAAAATTATCTTATGCTTTTTTTAAAATATTGCATTCATTATAATCCCTTAAAGATTATTTCCCTATCAAGAATTTCAAGTATTTGTATGAAACGAAAATGACTAAAGCCAATGCTATAATTGCTTGAATATAAAATAGATAGTTTAATATACCTAATCCAAAGAATTTATATGCTTCACCAGTAGCTATTGCACTTATGACAAATGGAAATGTGAATGCTGAAAAGCTTGGCATGAATTTCAATCTTTCAATGACTATAAGTTTGATTGCTTGGAAAAGTGCAAAAATATAAAAAATACATGCTCCTATGTAGATAGCAGTTAGAAAGTTCCCATCAATTGGTAGTGCGTTCACGTATCCAACAATAATGATTGATAAAATTGCAGCATAGATGCAAATGAATGGTTTATTTTTATCGTCTATTGCAGTAAACTTAAGGTATCTGTAAGAGACTAAAATGAGTGTTGGTATCATCAATAAAAAACCTATTCCAAAGAATATAATTCCATATTGCTGCAGGTCATATGCGGGTGCTGTAATGGCCGCCATTGTTATTCCAATATATACAATCCACCAGCTTGCAAATACCTTTTCAATATCAAAATCTTTCAAAACATAATTTTTTGTAAACAATATCATGATTGATAAATGAATGATTATTCCTAAAATCCATATTCCCAATGCAAAGCTTTGTGATGATGGCAGGAATAATGGTTTTAGGTATGTGCTGAATAGCATCAAAGCCATTGAAAATGTTCCGAATGTGCTTAAGGCAATCAGATTGTTCAATTCATTAAGGAATGTATCAGAATGTAAAACAAGCTTTAATAATACTGAGAATATCATTATTGATCCGATTATAAAAAATATGCTGCTGAAATCAGTGAATATTTTTCCTAATGATAAAATTGCTAAAATTAATCCTGTGATTGCCAATGGCAGATTTTTTATAATGTTCATAATATTAGTATAAAAAAAGAGCATAATAAAATTTTGCTAAAGTGTTTAAAAAAAGAAAAAAAGTAATTATTCTATAGATGATTCTGGATTTTTCCAAGATTCCAGTATCGATGGTTCTTACACCAGGGATTTTGTTGATGAGTTCTGCTGCAGTTTCTTTTGCTTCTTTGTCGTCACCAGCAATTAAACAGTCACAGTCAATGTCTTCTGGAATGTTAGATAAGTGGGAGTTACTGATGTTACAGAATGCACAGATGACTTTTGCACCGGTTCCTTCAAGGATGGATGCGGTTCTTTCTGCTGCAGATCCTTCCATCAAGTCAATGAATCTGAATGGTTTTCCACCGATTGCAGTTTCTAATGGTACGGTTGCATCTAAAACAATCTTGTCAGTACAGAATTCCTTGATTCCTTCTACAGTTGGTTTTTGTGCTGCAAGAGGTACGGTAAGGATTAAGATGTCTCCTTCTTTTGCTGCATCTTCGTTAGCTAAACCTTTGATGTTTAAGTCGTAGTCTGCATATTTTTCTTTAGCTTCTGCAACAACATCTAATGCCTTTTCCTCTTTACGGGAACCAACAATAACTTCTACACCTTCAATTGCTAATCTGAGAGCAATACCTAAACCTTGTGGACCAGTTCCACCGATTACACTTACGATCATTTTTTTATCTCCTAAAAATATTGATTTTGTATAATTTTGTATAAAGACTTTATTAATATATTGTACAATATATCGTTGATAATAAATATATAAGAAAATGCTTATAAATCTTTTTATTTTGGTTTAATATTTTATCATTTATCCTGGTTAATGTTTAGTTAAAATTTAATTTATATGAACATTTTTTAAGAATTATTATTTTTATTATAGTTTTGTCAAATTATTAAATTGAAAAAAATCAATATTGATATTTATATTTAAAAATTTAGGACAGTTTAATAAATTAAGTTAACTTTTTTATTGTTAAAAGAGTTGAAAAAATTAGTCAAAAATTGTAAAAAAAGAAAAGAAAATAAATGATTTTCATCATTTATTTAAAATTTAGTTTAAAATAATAAAAATAGTCATTAATATTCGTAAAATCCTTTTCCTGCATTGATACCGGTTTCGCCAGCATCTATTTTTTCCTTAAGCTTGAGAGCTATTTTGCCTTGGGTGGTTTCAGGGTCTTGAGACCTTGGGTCCATAATGACAATGTTATATGCAGTTACAAGTCCTACTACGTCTAAGATTTGGAACGGTCCGTTTGGAGCTCCTGTAGCAAGTCTCCAAGTTAGGTCAATTGTTTCAGGATCTGCCACTTCCTCTGCCCATAATGCTTGTCCTGCAGAGAGGAACGGTACAAGCAAGGAATTGAGCACATATCCCGGTTGCTCTTTCAATACTTTGATTGGAACCATGTTTATGTCTTCTGCAAATTGAACGATTGCATCAAAGTATTGCGGATCGGTTCCAGGGTGAGGCATTACTTCAGCAGTGTTTTGAGCCCAGATATTGTTTGCAAAGTGGAATGCAAGATACTTTTCAGGGCGTCCTGTGTGCTCTGCAAATTGGCTTGGAAGCAATGTTGATGAGTTTGTTACAACAATTGTCTTTTCAGGCAAGTATTTTGCCAATTCCTCATAGAATGGGATTTTTTGATTTGGATCTTCTGCAATTGCTTCAATAACAAGGTCTGCATCTTCTGCTGCCTCTTCATAGCTTGTAGTTAAGGTCAAGCTGTCGAATGCTTTTTGAGCTTGCTCTTTCAATGCATCGATTTCTTCATCGCTGAGATCTGGAGTTTTGCTGAATCCTCTGCAGTATGCAGATTTATCGGTTTTCATTTTTTCCATTGTTGCTAAATAGATGTTCAACAATCTTTCGAATTTAGGTTTAGCCCTTTCGATTGAGCCTTCGCTTCTAAGCCAAACGGTTACATCAAAACCACAGAAAGCAGATTGATATGCAATTTGACTACCGAGGACTCCTCCACCAGCTACTACAACTTTTTTAATATCCATTTTAATCACCATGTAAAATCTATAAACTATATGGAATAAAAAAATTAAAAAAATAAATATAGTTTACTTGTATACTATTTTGGAAATTAAAATATTTAAAATTTTATAAAATGTTTTTCAATATTAGTCAAAAAATTTTAAAAAGAGTTTTAATGATTTAATTTATTAATTTATCAATTTATTAATTTGTCAATTTATTAATATTTTCATTTATTTTCATTCATATTATTCCTATTTATTCATATTCGTTCATTTCAACAGATTTGAACGCTAAATCGATGAATGTCTTAAAGAATTCCTCATCCAGTTTATCCAATCCCATTTTTTCTTCCCATTCATTGTTGATTTCTTCTAAAATTGGGATAAGATCATTTCCTTTTTTGGATAATCTTAATATGTTATGCCTTTTATCGTCCTTTGACTGTTCCCTGATTATGATTCCATTGGACTCTAATTTTCGTATAGCTTTAGTGATGGCTCCTTTTGTAATGTAAAGACTATCTGATAAGTCCTTCTGATTCAAATTTTCTTCATTGTACACTCTAAGCATGCATAATGCTTGAATCAAATTCAAATCGTACTGTGCCAAGGCATTGTTTAAATAGGTTTTATGATTCTTATGGAAAATGAATAGCAAGTCACCTAAACGACTGTAATCATAAAATCCATCATTTGTTTTTTTACTCATCATTTTCTTTTTTATTGCTACAATTATTTAAAAATAACTAAATTTGGTTAATAGTTTTCATATTTTTTCATTTGAAATTCCATTTTTTATTATATCTTTCAATTTCAAAAAAATTTAAATACTAAAAATAAGATAATATAAATTGTATTTAAATAAACATTAATGTATAAAAATATACATTATAATTTAGTATATTCTATCTTATTATAATAAAATTTTTATATAATATTTTTAAAAATTAATAATGAATGAATTAATAATATTTTAAATTAATTATTTTAGAAATTATTTTAAAATAATTATTAATAATTTAAGAAATCATTAGGAGACTAATCTTATGACTGAAATAGGTAAAAAAATTCGTTTAGAAAGGATTTTCAATAGAAAAACCGGAAGAACCGTAATTGCTCCTATGGACCATGGTGTATCAAGTGGTCCTATCAAAGGAATAATTAATATGGATGAGACTGTTGAAAGCATTTCCCAAGGTGGAGCAAATGCAATATTGATGCACAAAGGTATTGTAGGACTCGGACACAGAGGATACGGTAAGGATATCGGTCTTATTGTACACTTGTCTGCAAGTACATCATTAAGCCCAGATCCAAACAATAAGGTAACTGTAACCAGTGTTGAAAAAGCAATCCAATTAGGTGCAGATGCAGTTTCCGTACATGTAAACATCGGTTCTGAAACAGAACCTGAAATGCTTATGGAACTTGGTGAAATATCTGAAACCTGCAGTTACTGGGGAATTCCACTTTTAGCGATGATGTACCCAAGAGGACAAAAAGTGGAAGATGAGCATGATGTGGAAATGGTAAAGCATGCAGCACGTGTAGGTTCCGAACTTGGTGTTGATATCGTAAAAACCAATTATACTGGTGACCCTGATACATTTAAGGAAGTAGTTGAAGGAGCATTGGTCCCTGTTGTCATTGCAGGAGGACCTAAAGTGGAAACCGATAGGGAACTTTTAGAAATGGTAAGGGATTCCCTTGAAGTTGGAGGAGCAGGTGTAGCATTTGGAAGAAACCTTTTCCAAGCTGAAAACCCTGGAAAGATAACTAAAGCTATTGCAGAAGTAGTTCATAATGATATGGACGTAGAAGATGCTTTAAAAATCCTCAAAGATTAAATGATTTTAATAAATTAAGCTTATTGCAAATAGTTTTTATCTATTGCTTAACGATTAATAATAAATTTAAAGGAGATTAAAATTGTCAAATAAATTCGCTTGGATTATGTCCCCTAAAGCAAGTTGGGACGATAAGAAAGAATTGATTACAACAGCACTCGAATCAGGAATCGATTACGTTCTTGATACAGAAGACAGTGAAAATATCCGAAAGGTAGGAAACTTCAAAATCATTTCCGATGAAGAGGATGCTGACATATATTTAGTTGGAATCGATGGTGAAGGGGATGGAACCCTTGAACTTAATGACAACTTAAACGAATCAGCAGACCTTGCAAAAGCTACTGAAGCTAAAAAGGATGGAAAAACTGTCTGTGCCTATATAGTCATCGACCTTAGGCAGAGTTGTTGATTATATAATCCTTGTAGCAACCGATTGGACAATCATTCCCCTTGAAAACATCATTGCAGACTTGCAAAAGGAAAATGTTAATATCATAGCTGCAGTAAAGACTGCCGATGATGCAAAAGTAGCTATGGAAACATTGGAAATAGGTACTGATGGTGTAATATTCGAGCCACAGGAATTCGCACAAATCAAGGATATTGCAAATCTTATTGACGAGCTTTCAACAGAAAGCTACAAATTGAGATACAACAACCATGATGAAACCTGGAGAAGGAATGCTCATCGGTTCATATTCAAAGGCAATGTTCTTCATTCATAGTGAAAGCCTTGAAAGTGAATATGTGGCTTCAAGACCTTTCCGAGTGAATGCAGGTCCTGTTCAAGCTTATGTTATGGTGCCTGGAAACAAGACAAGATACCTTTCCGAGCTTGAAACTGGTGATGAGGTTTTAATCGTTGATGCTGATGGAAAAACCAAAAAGTCCATTGTAGGTAGATCCAAAATAGAAAAGAGACCACTTCTTTTGATTGAAGCGGAATTTGAAGATATGAAAATCAAATCATTGGTTCAAAATGCAGAAACAATAAGATTAGTCGATGAAAATGGAGAACCTATTTCCGTTTCAGTATTAGAACCTGGAATGAAGGTCAAAGGATTTATTGACGATAGCGCAAGACATTTTGGTATGGCTATTGATGAACAGATCATTGAGCAATAACTTTTTTTAAATCGTTAAGGGCAATTGCTCTTAACTGACTTCTTTTTTTATTTTCTTAACTATTTTTACCCTTTTTAAAAATTTTATCAAAAATTTATCATTTTTAAATTAATTATTCAAAATTAGTTAAATATTTTAACAATATTAAAGCAATATTATGGTAAAATAAGAATTATTAACTCTTTATATTAAAAATAAACTATAAATAAAAGGAATTATATATTTTTATACCTAAATGTAAACTCTTTAAGTCCAGGAGGTGATATTATGCATTTTTGCTTTATTGCCATGAATTGGATTCAAGATTATTTGAAGAAAATTCCCTCTGGCAAGTCTATAAAAATGGGGGTTCATTATGTCTATCCAATCAAAGATTTGGTTGGCACTGGTCATGTATCTCATTTATTTGTGGTGCATGGCCTTTATCATCATAATGATTGTATACAAATTGTTATGAGGTCATAATGCCCCTTAAATTGTAGGAAAAAACATTATTGCAAGATTTTGTTTTTTAACAACCCCCTAAGTTGTTCTTGAGTTTCCTTTGGCTTGCAAAGTTCACATCCTACAATTTAAAAACCCATTAAAAAAATTTAAATATCATTTAATTCATATTCATTAGTAGTGTTTAAAAGTTTTTCATTAAACTTTTTGACCCAACATTTTTATAGACTTTCAATATCTATCTTAGGGATTGCAGGATTTTATCCTGCAATGTAGATATTGGGAATGATTTGAATCTTAATCCATTTGGATTAGATTCATAAATCATTTTTTAAAAAATAAAAAAATATAACTATTGCTCTTTTTTTATCAATTTAACGAAGATAATGGACTTTTTCCTTATCGATATCATCAATGCTGTAAGCTTCCATATGCCCATCTTCAATTCCTAAAGCCAATAGTCCAACTATTCTAAAGTAATCGTCAATGCCTAGAATGTCACGAACAAGGTCTTCTGATGATTTTCCCAATTTTGATTTTCTTAAATGTATTTGAATCCAGCAGCTCCCAATATCCTGTTCTGCAGCCATCAAATGCATGAATGCTAAAGCTATTGAGGAATCTTCAATCCATGTATCTGAAATCTCGCTGTTTGCAATTACAGCTATTGCCTTGTTCGCATCCTTTACAAATGATGCTCCAAATGCTTTTGATTCGCTTATTTTCTTTAATGTTTCCTTGTTTTCAATAACTAAGAAATTGCATGGCTTCAGGTTTCTGCTTGTTGGAGCAAGAAGCCCTGCCTGCAGGATCTTGTTCATCTTTTCATTAGAAATTTCTTCATCAGTATATTTTCTTACGCTTCTTCTTTTTAGCATTAAATCCAATAAATCCATTTTATCATCCTTTAAAATAGTTATTTTTTATTTCTTAAATTGATTTTTATAGTTTATAATATTAAACTTTTTATAAAATAGAAATACCTATTAATTAAGATAAATAAACTATATTATATCCATAATTGATTTATGATTAAAATTATTCATTTAAATTAAACTTATAGGAATTATTATCATGAATAGCGAAGAATTATTTAAAATAAGTAAAACAATCACTCCTGGAGGAGTTAACTCTCCAGTACGTGCTTTTGAACCATATCCATTCTTTGTAAAGGAAGCAAAAGGTTCTCACATTAAAGACATTGACGGCAACGATTATGTTGACCACTGTTTAGCTTATGGTCCTATATTGCTTGGTCATAGTGATGATGATGTCATGAATGACGTTTATGCTCAAATGCAAAAGGGAACCGCTTATGGAGCCCCTACAGAAAATGAGGTCAAATTGGCTCAGGAAATAATCGATAGGGTTCCATGTGCTGAAATGGTTCGTTTTGTAAACTCAGGAACTGAAGCTACAATGGCTGCAATCAGACTTGCAAGAGGTTTTACAGGCAGGGATAAGATTGTCAAGTTTGAAGGATCATATCATGGAGCTCATGATTATGTTCTTGTAAAATCCGGTTCAGGTGCAGCATGTCTTCCTGATTCCTTAGGAATTCCAGTGGAAACAACTCAAAACACCCTTTCCGTACCATTCAATGATGTTGATGCATTAACCGAATTGATTGATGAGGAAGGAGAAAACATTGCTTGTATTATCGTAGAGCCTGTTATGGGAAATATAGGTTGTGTAGAGCCAACTGTTAAATTCTTGAAATTCCTTAGGGAAATCACTGAAGAAAATGATATTGTATTGATCTTTGATGAAGTAATCACAGGTTTCAGAGTCTCTCGTGGTGGAGCTCAAGAGTATTATGGAGTCAAACCTGATTTAGTCACTTTCGCTAAGATATTAGGTGGAGGATTCCCAATTGGTGCTTATGCAGGTAAAAAGGAAATCATGGAAATGATTGCACCTAACGGCAAGGTTTACCAAGCTGGAACCTTTAGTGGAAACCCTATTTCAGTTCAAGCAGGTCTTTCTACATTGGCAAAACTTGATTACCCATTCTATGGCAATTTGGCAAGAAAAGGAGATTTCCTAAGAGACAATATGAAAGACATAGTTGAAGACTTGAAATTGGACTTGCAGGTTGTAGGGCTTGCTTCAATGTTCCAAATCTACTTCAATCCAGAGCCAGTGCTCAATTATGAAATAGCTCAAAAGTCAGATACCAAAAGATTCTTGGTCTACTTCAGAGAATTGTTGAAGAATGGTGTATTCATTCCACCTAGCCAATTTGAATGCAATTTCATCTCTGGTGCACATACTGAAGAGGACTTGGTGAAAACATCAGAAGCTATTGAAGCTGCATTGAAAGTTGCTTGGGAAAAATAGGTATTTTTGATGAAATCAGATTAGATTAACCTATTTAACTAAAAAAACTATATATAATCTTAAAATAAACTATTAAATGTAATTAATAATCATTTAAATTATTAATGCTAATTTAAATATTTTGGAGGAAGAGAAAATGAAAATTATTGCATTACAAGGAAGTCCACGTATTGGTGGAAACTGTGACGTATTAATGGATGAAATGATTAAAGGGGCAGAAGAAAACGGTCACGAAGTAGTTAAATACTACCTCGAAGAAGAAGACATTGCAGGCTGTAAAGCATGTATGTTCTGTGCTGAAAACCCTGACTGTGTACGTGAAGACGATGGTAACAAGATCATCAATGAATTGGTTGCTGCTGATGGTGTAATCTTTGCAACTCCTATCTACTATGGTCAAATGTCCGGACAAGCAAAAACAATCATTGACCGTTTCTATGCAATCGGTCAAAACCCAAATAAAAGCTTAAGCGGTAAAGCTGCTCTTATCTTCACTGAAAACCAACCTGAAGGAACCTACGAAGGATACATCGAATTGACTAAATTCTCTCCATTCACCTTTATGGGATATGAAGTAATCGGTCATGTAGATGCTGGTAGCGCTGGTCCTGCAGGAATCGTTGCAGAAGAACAAGAAGACAAATTAAAAGAAGCTTACGAATTAGGTAAACAATTTTAGATTTATCTAATTTTCTTTCTTTTTTTTTATTTTAACGTTATTTTCAATATTTTTTTAAATTTTTTCATTTACTCTTTTTTTTAATATTCGTTACTTGTGATTTTTCTAATTTTATAAAACTATAAATTAAATAATAGATAAATCAATTACTATGATTAATATAGTGGCTGGTTTAGGAGAAAATGAAAATATCATTCTTGCTTCTAATGAATTAAAGGATATTGAAGATTTAAGCATAACTTTAGTTGAAACTGAGGATGAGCTTATAGAAGCATTTGAAAATCATGAAGTGGATGCAGTTATCAGAGGATCATTAAAGGCATCTAAAGTTATTAAAGCCATCAAAGAGCTTAAATCAGATAGAATAATCAATAGGACCACCTATATTAATACAGAAGATGATGAAAACTTTTCAAAGGATTATGAATTCCTTCTTGCTCCTGTAGGCATTGATGAAGGAAAGAATACGGAAGAGAAGATTACGCTGGCTATCCAATCAGCAAATTTCATTCAATATTTAGGCAAAATGCCTAAGATAGCTATTTTGGCAGAAGGAAGAAAGGATGATTTGGGAAGAAGCGAAAGGATAGATGAAAGTTTAAAATCATCAGAGAAACTCACTGAATTATTGATCAATGAGTTTAGCCAATTGGAAAATTTCGACAATGAATCAGATGATGTTTCAAAAAACTATTCCATCAAAAACTATTATATTCTCTTGGAGCAAGCCATTGAGGATGGAAACAATATAATCCTTGCAAATGATGGAATTTTTGGAAATATTCTTTTTAGAACTCTTGTTTTGCTTGATAAATGGCCAAGTTATGGTGCTGTAACACTTGGAATTGATGAGGTGTTCATTGATACCAGCCGTGACCAAAGTGTAGAAGGATATGTGAGAAGCTTAAAATTGGCTTATAGGTTAGCAAAGCTAAAAAAATAATTCAGATAATCTTTTTTTTTAAAATTTTATATTGTTGTTTTTACTTAATTTTCTTCTTTTTTTAGATTCATATATAAAACTATTTAAATTAATTTAATGAAATATAATAATAATAGAAATTACTAACCAAGTAATTATAAACATTTAAAATTAATATAAATAGTGAAATTAATAATCTAGCAAAAAATTTTTATGGGGAATGCTTGTGCCACCACAATTTTTATATACACTTTATGAGAAGCGTCTTTTAAAGGAATTAGACCCTGAAAGGATGCCAAGACATGTAGCTATTATCATGGACGGTAATAGAAGATACTCAAAGATTCAAGGAAATATGGAGGTTATCAAAGGCCATGAAATTGGTGTGGATACCTTGGAAAAGGTTCTTGATTGGAGTATCGATTTAGGAATTGAAATTGTTACAGCTTATGCCTTTTCAACCGAAAACTTCAACAGGCCTCAGAAGGAAGTTGAAGGATTGATGAATCTTTTCGTCAAGAACTTCAAGAGGATTGTAAGTCATGAAAAGATTCATAAGAATAAGGTTAGGGTAAAGGTAGTTGGCAGAACTGAACTTTTGCCTGATAGTGTCAGAGAAGCTATTATGGAAGCTGAAGAATCTACAAAGGATTATAATGAAAGATTATTCAACTTGGCTATTGGATATGATGGCCGTTTGGAAATTGTAGATGCCATCAAGAAGATCTATAAGCAAGTGGAAGATGGTGAAATTTCCATTGATGATATCGATGAAGATTTGGTCAGCAAGAATCTTTATACCGAAGGTCTCGAAGACCCAAGCCTTATCATCAGGACAAGTGGGGAAGAAAGGCTTAGTGGTTTCTTGCTATGGCAATCTTCTTACTCAGAGCTTTATTTCTGTGACAGCTTATGGCCAGAGCTAAGAAAAGTAGATTATCTAAGGGCCATTAGGGATTATCAGGAAAGAGATAGACGTTTTGGCGTATAAATATCAATACTAAAAATTCTTTCTTTTTTTATTCTTTTTTTATATTTTTATTAATTTTATTTTTATTGTGATTATTATGATAGACACACATTGTCATATAGATTTTGATGAATTTGATGCAGACAGGGAAGATGTAATAGCAAGAGCTAAGGAAAAGCTCAATGCGGTCATAAATTCAGGATATGGTTTGGAAAGTAATGCAAAGGCATTAAGGCTTTCTAAGGAATATGAAGGGTTTGTTTATCCTACATTTGGTTTTCATCCCGTCAGTTCACAGAATTCTCCACAAGATGAAATCGATGCGGCACATAAGCAGATGATTGAGCATCTTGATGAGATTTTGGCTATCGGTGAAGTTGGTATGGACTTCTTCTACTGCACAGACAAGGCATTGAGGGCTCGCCAACAGGAAATCTTCACAGGGTTCATTGAACTTGCAAATGAATACAAGAAACCTTTGCTCATTCACGGAAGGGACTGTGAAAAGAAAATATTCAATTTATTGAAGGATTATGATGACATTCCTAAGGTGATCTATCATTGTTATGGAGGCAGCCTAAAGACAGCAAGGAAGATCTTGGATATGGAAGACCATTACCTAAGCTGTTCAACCATGGTATGCTACAGTCCAAGGCATCAGGACTTGTTCAAGGAAATTCCACTTGAAAGAATCTTGACTGAAACTGACAGCCCATACTTGGCAATGACCAAGGATGAAAGAAATGAACCTGCAAATGTTGCTCTTGCAGTTGAGAAATTAGCTGAACTGCATGAAATTAGTGTAGATGATGTATCTGCACAGACTGAAAAGAATGCAAGATATGTATTCGACATATAATTACAACGGAACGATTAATTAAATTGATAGTTATAAATATTATTCAATTCTCATAAATCAATAATTAAATTTAAAGGTATGATATTATGAAACCTTATGTGATCCTTAATGCAGCTATGACATTGGATGGAAAGATAGCTACAAAAACTGGAAGTTCTGAAATTTCAGGGCCTGAAGATCTTGAACGTGTTCATGAAATCAGAAAGGAAGTTGACGGCATCATGGTTGGAATCGGAACCGTTCTTGCAGATGACCCTAGACTTACCGTCCATAAGATCAATGCAAAAAAGGAAGACAATCCAATTCGTGTAGTGGTGGACAATAAGGCAAGGACTCCACTTGACTTTAGAATATTGAATGATGATGCTGAAACAATTATAGCTGTAAGCAGCATCTGTGATGAGAATAATCCTGATTGTGATATTGATGCTGTAAATAGGGCAAAGGAACTTTCCAAAAAAGTAAATGTCTTCTATTCCTCTAAGGAATCTGTAGACTTGGTGGAATTTATGGAACATTTGTATTCCCAAGGAATAGAAACCCTTATGCTTGAAGGGGGATCCACTCTCAACTTTTCAATGATTAGGGAAAATCTTATTGATGAGGTCAAGATATGCATAGCTCCTATGATTGTTGGTGGAAAGGATTCCAAAACTTTCTTTGATGGCGAAGGTTTCGATTATATGAAAGAGGCTATTCCATTGAAATTAGAGAAATATTATCCTTTGGGAAAGGATTTTGTTATGGAATATAAGGTTTTAAAATAAGTTCTGCCCATTATAAAATATTTATTAATTAATGAAAAATAGAATAAATAATTAAAATAGAATAAATTATAAAAATAGAAGTTGGTTAATAAAATAAATAAAAGAATAATAAAAATAATGTAAAAGCAAACAAATCATTTTCTTTGTTTGCTCCTACTTGTTTTTGAAATTTTGGTTTTCAAATTGAGGTTTCATTTTTCGTTTCTTGATTCTTTCACCTCATTTTTTGTTTTTTTCGATTTGACAGATTTGTTTTTTCTTTTTTTGATTTGATTTGAAATATAGATTGAAGCAATGTTTTGTAGAATGATTTTAGTTTAATTCCTTGCTAAAACACATTTTTTTACAAATTTGCTAAATTTTTGTTTTTGATTTAAAATTTTTGATTAATTCGAAAATTAATCTTTTTGTTCGACTGCTTAATTAATTGTAAGAACAATTAATACATTTTTTGTTAAGATGTCTCTAATTAAGGCAATTAGTACATTTTAACCTTTTTGGAGATATTCAGGTTTATATTTTCTTTGGATTTTGATAGTATTCATTTTAATCCAGTATCGATTTTCGACGCTGGAGTTATCCTAAATATCTATAATTATATTTGTTCTTATAGTATATAACTGTTTTGATATATACAAACATTTAGTAATTATAGCAACATTTAGGCATACCTAAACTTTTATATATGATGAAAACAAACTATTAGTAAAGATATTTAGGCATACCTAAATTTTAAGAATTGAGACAAAAAAATCATTGAATACTGTCATTAATCACTCCAAAAAAATCAATCTCAATTCTTAAAATTTAATGTTCTTTATCTTTAAATCTCGGAGGTGAAACATTGGGAAGAACCAAAAGTGGAATTTGTGGAAAGAAGCAAATGAAACCGACTAAACGAGAAAGAAAAAGAGATCCAAAAGTTGTATCTTTTAGAAGATAACTTTTGGAAATGATCTTTTAATATTTTAGCTTTATTAAAACTTTAAAAATCCTTAGTTAACAACAAAACATTACTAAAATTTAAATTATCTTCAATTTTTTTTAACAAATCAAATCAAATCAACACACACTATCCAAAATAAATTCACGTAATTTAAATTTACAAATCAATCAAATCAATTAAAAGTGATTTTTAAGTTTTTAAAGTCTTTTCTAATTTATTAGAAACTAATCAGGAACAAAAAGGATTTTATCTTTTTTGTTTTGTTGATTATAGCTATTTTTTACTATTTTTTTTATTAATTATTGTTATTTTTTTAAATAATTTCAATTTGATTTTTTAAAACACTAAAATTTATAAATAATATTTTATATATACATATATAATTAGTTTATAATCATTTTTTAGAAATATAATTTCTAATTTTAAAATTCAAAATAGGTGTAAATATGGGAAATATGGCTGAAGCAAGAAGAAAAATGCATGAAAGAGATGAGAGAGTTAAAAAGGAAAATAAATCAGAAGTCAAGAAAATAAGAAACTTTTTCTTTGGCTGCTGCAATGACAAAGAAAGTAAAAAAGTAAAGGAACATTAATGAAATTAAAAAAAATTAATTTAAAGAAAAATAAAAAAAGAATTTAAAAAAATTAATTAAAAAAATTAAAAAATATAAAAAATAAGTTAAAAGAATTATGGAATATTAAAGTTCTATTCCATTTCTTTTAAGGATTTTTCTAGGATTATCAACAGTAGCCTTTAAAACTTCTTCTTTTGTCATTCCGGCTCCTAATCCTATTTCGACTGCCCTTTCAAAAGTGATTATATTATCTGGAGAATGGGTGTCAGTATCGATTACAAGATCATTTCCAACTTCTCTTGCAATATTTGCAACATGTCCATTTCCTAAGCAATGACCTTTTCTTGCACTAATCTCTAAGGCAACATCATTCTTTTTAGCTAATTCTGCCTCTTCACGTGTAATCAATCCAGGGTGACCTAAGATATCGATTTCCTTACAGTTTACAGCAGCGAAATTGGTACCTTCAACAACAGGTTCATTTAATGTTTCACCGTGAACAACAACTATTTTAGCACCTAATTCACGTGCCTTTTCAGCCAATTCAGGAATGGATTCCACAGGAGCATGGGTAATTTCTGCACCTAAAACCACTGTAATGTCCCAATTCTTGTTTATGTCATCAATCGCATCGCTAATGTCTCTAATTGTATGAATGTTTGAGTAATCAACATGATCTGTAATGGCAATTGCTTCATGACCTAAGACTAAGGCTCTTCTTGCAAGTTCAGAAGGTAAGAGTTCACCATCACTGAATAAACTGTGCATATGTAAATCAATTCTTTTATGAGTCAATAATATCTCTCCTTTGAGTAACGTAATTATAATTCAGATTTATTTTTTCATTAATTATTTATTTATTTTTATATAATTTTCATTTTAATTTATTTTTAAAAAACTATTTTTATAAATTATAAAATTTTATAAATGTTGAAAATATAATTTATATTAATTAAATCGTATAATAATCTTTCAATATTTATAATTTTATTCTTATAATTAATAAACTTATTATATAAACTAATTAATTAAATTATTATTAAAATTTCTTAAATAAAGAAGTGTTAAAATGATTTCCGTATTTGTTCCATCTCATATCACAGGCTTTTTCAGTATTTTCGATAATGAGAACCCCTTATTGAAAGGTTCCTTAGGTGCAGGAGTCCTATTGGATAAGGGAGTGATAACTGAAATAGATAAGAATGCCGATGAATCCTTTTCCATAATGATAAATGGCAAAAAGGATAAATATAATGAGGTAATAATTCTAAAGACAATTGAATTTATGGAAAATGAGTTAAATAAGGATAAAATCCAGTTTAGCTTAGATGGCATCCTCATAAACCAAACAATCGAAGTTCCGATTGGTTGTGGGTTTGGAAGCTCTGCAGCATCAGCTATTGGGACTGCAATTTGCATAAACGAATACTTTAACTTAGGTTTGTCAATTGAAGAATGTGGAAAATATGCTCATTTGGCAGAGGTTTCACTTGGTACCGGTCTCGGAGATGTTATCGCAGAGTTATCTAAAGGAATTGTGCTTAGAACAAAGGTTGGAGCTCCTGGATTCGGTGAGGTAAAGTCAATTGTTCCACAGGAAAAGACAGGTTTTGGAGTCTTTGAACCTTTAAAGTCTGATTTTTATGTTATTACAAAAACTCTTGGAGAGATATCAACAGCTTCAATAATAGAAGATCCTAAGCATAAGAAGCTCATCACTCAAGTGGGATTGGAAATCGGAGAGGAATTCAATGAAAAGGATGATGGAATTGTGATAGGTTCCAAATTCAAAAACAAGTTCAATGTAGCTGTTGACAATGAATTCAATGAAGAGGAAACCATCAAGAAGTTTATGAATGCATCATTGTCATTTGCCAAGAGGACTCATCTGATTAATGATGAGCTATTGAAGATTGTACATCAATTGCATGGTAAGGTGCTTGGTAGTTCAATGGCAATGCTTGGAAATACGGTTTTTTCATTAGCAAATGAAAATCAAAAATTGAAGCTGGAAGCGGAATACTATAATGAATTTGATTTTTATAAATTGGAAACCGGCGGAATTCGCATTAATAAAGATGATTAAAGTAAAGGGGATTTTATGATAAAGCTTAGCTATGATATGAAAGTGTATAGGCAACATTTGAGGGAAGTTCTGGAAAAGACAGACAATGTTGTGGAATTAGGGTCACATGTAGGCAAATCCAGTGAATTGATTTTATACAGATTGACTACAGGAACCTTAATCAGCATTGATAATAGTCCAGAAGCAATTGAACCTATGGAAAAGCTTTCAAGATATAATGATAATTTCAGATTCATAAGCGGGGATGTAAGACTTCATGAAACTTTAGAGGAAGTTGCAAAATCAATAGATAGATGTGATGTCTTGTCCATTGATTTAGGTGGAGGATATCATCCAGACACTGTATTTAAGGTTTATTATATTTGGGCATCTACCTTAAAGCCAAGGGATGTTCTAATAAGAAATCAAGGACTCATTGATTTTGTAAACAGTGCCCAATATGATGAGGAATTTGAATCAAGTGAAGGATGGCTTGAAACATGTGGTGATCAGGGAATTCCTCCTCAAATCAAGGAATTTAGTTTATGGACTGATAGGATATAATGATTTTTTTTATTCACAATCCTAAAAAAATATTTTGTTAATTAATTTTAATTATTTAATTATTTAATAAATAATTATTAATTATCCAAGTAATTTTTAATATTTTAATTAATTTTAATTAATTTTACTATTTTAATTAATTTTAATTATTTTTTTAATTAATTTTTACTTATTTGATTAATTTTTATTTATTTTTTTAATAAATTTTTAATTAATGCCTTTTTTTAATTTTTAACCTATTTTTACTTATTTATGAATACATTTATAATATATAAATTCAATATATAATTATAATATATAAATATAGATTATCATTTAATGAATTTTTAATGAAATTTATATTTATTATAATTCTAAATTTTCACAAATAATTATTCTTATTTAGAAATTATTTTATTATATAGGATGTAGGTATCCATGAATAGAAAACAAAAACTAATTATAGCAATTCTTTCTGTTATTCTTATTTGGTTATTAATTGTTATCGGATCCATGCTTATAGGAGGTCCTGACTTAACATCTGAGAATAAAACAGTTTTAGTTATAGCTGCAGATAAATATGAACAGCCAGGTGGTGGTTGTGATATGGCATTTATCGTTCGTTTAGAAAATGGACATTTAAAAAGCTATGACCCATTCTATCCTGGTGGTATGACTCACCCATCTCAACCGGCTCCTGGAAATCTGAAAGGAAACATGAGATTCCACGATACAATGTGGAATGGTGTTGAGGATGGTATGCAATATGCAAAAGAAATCGTAGAAGCTCGTAATGGAACTCACATTGATGCAGTAGTTCTCATTTACGATGAAGGATTAGACAATATCATTGATTCTGTAAGACCACTTGAAGTTGATGGTCAAGTAACCGAACTTAGTGCAACTGATATTATTCGTTCAAACGATAATTATGCAGGATACAAAGGAAGAGGAAGTATCCAAACTGGTTCAATGAATAGGGCAGATGCAGTAATGGTATTAGTTAAAGCTCTTTCTAAAGCTGCAAAAGATCCAAACAAAAAAGAAACTATGGTAAAAACTGCTTTGGATGAATATAACAAAGGAAATATTGTTATGACTCCAAAAGGTTCTTTTGCACGTTTGCTTGCTACAAAAGGATTTGAGTCTATTGTATAAATTTAAATAATTTATACAATTTCTTTTTTTATTTTTTTTTAATAATTCTTTTATTTTATTAATTATTCTTTTAACTTTTTTTAAATTTTTATAATTTTTATAATTTTTATAATTTTTATTATTTTTCATTAGACCTTTTTTTTAATAATTTTTAAATGAGTATTTTTTTCAGATCTATTTTCTGATTATCTCTTAAAAAAAGTTTTTAAAAGTAGAATTTTAATTTAGATTATTTTTTATAAAAAAAGAGTATGGATGATTTTTAAATCATCATAATATTACTTATTTTAAACTGTTTGCAGCTTCTTGACCAGCTAAATAACCAGTTGAAAATGCTATTTGGAGATTATATCCTCCAGTTGGTCCAGCCACTTCAAGAACTTCTCCTGCAAAGTACAATCCATCTACAAATCTGGATTGAAGTGTTTTGGAATCGATCTCTTTTGATTTGACGCCTCCAATGGTGACTTTTGCAAGTTCAGTTTCCAAGGATTCAATTTCAATAGGATGTCTCTTTAGGTTTTCGGCTATCTTATTCTTGTCCTTTTTAGTAATGTTAGCCATTGTTTTGCTTGGGCTGATATTGATTTTCATCAAGAAGTAATCAATGAAATTAGCAGGAAGGAACTTTTTCATATAATTTTTTATGGACATCTTGCCTTTGTCTGGTGTGTCTTTTGTAATTTGTTCCTTGATATCTTCTTCAGTCATGTCTGGAGTGAAGTCAATATTGATCTTATTGGTGAACAATTCAATATTTTCCATTTCCTCATCATCCTTTTGATTTAAGTCATCATCTAAGATTGTAAACTTGGACTTTTCAATCAACAGGTTGCTTAAGTCAATCACTGCAGGACCGGTCAAGCCAAAATGACTGATCAATACATCTCCTCTAACAGAAACCTTCTTCTTTTTGTCCTTGAAGGAAAGTTCAACATCACTTAAGGTCAATCCACTTAAGCTTCTAAGCAAAAAGTCATCCACATTAAATGAGACAAGTCCTGGCTTGATGTCTGTGATTGTATGATTCAATTTTGAAGCTATCCTATACCCATCTCCAGTTGAACCTGTATTAGGGTATGTGATTCCTCCTGTAGATACTACAATCTTTGATGCATTTAATGAAATCTTTTCATTTTCAATTAAGAATACTGGTTCCATCTTTTCATTTAATTCATGTTCAATATCATTTGAATTGATTGGACAATTGGTATGTATATCCACTCCCAATTCTTCAAGGTATTCTTCCAAAATATCTAAAACATCATGGGCATCTTCAGTGTCTGGGAAGATCCTTTTCTTATCTTCTGTGTGGAATTCAAGGTCTTTTTCTTCAAATATTTCAAGCAATTTGTCTTGAGGCAAGGTGTATAATGCATGCTTAAGGAAGTTTTTGTTTTTATTGTAATAATCTAATTGGTCATGGATTGGAGTGCTGTTGGCTATATTGCAACGACCTCCTCCAGTCAAAAGAAGCTTTTTTCCTAAGGCATCATTCTTTTCTATGATGCAAACATTATTAGGTCCCAGTTCCTGTGCTGCTTTGATTGCAGCCATCATGCCTGCTGGTCCTCCACCTATGATTGCCACTTTATATTCCTGCATATTATTACCTTGAATTTGAATTTATTGAATTTAAATATTGAATTTGATTTATTAATAGTTTTATTTAAAATAGTTGAAATAAAATTTTTAAAATAAGCATAAAAATAGTTTTTAGTTATTAATAAAATGGAAATAAATAAGGAAATTCCTTATTTATTGTTTTTTTTTTAATTTTATAATTTTGGTTATAGATCAACTTATGGGGTTAATCTGTGTCTGTCTCTTGGGAAGAGAACAGTTTCCCTGATGTTTTCAACACCGGTTAAGACCATAGCTAATCTGTCTGCACCTACACCCCAACCTGCGTGAGGAGCCATACCGTATTCAAATGCTTTCAAGTAGCTTCCGAATCCATCTGGGTTCAAGTCTCTTTCAATCATTTGTTTTACTAAAAGGTCGTATTGGTGGACCCTAGTGGAACCTGATGAGATTTCCAAGTTTTTGTACATTAAGTCGAAAGCATGGCTGATTTCTGGAGTGTCTTCATAAGGCATTGCATAGAACGGTTTAATTGCAGATGGCCAATCGGTTAAGAAGTAGAAACCTTCTTGAGTATCTCCTAAAGCTTTTTCAGCTTCTCTGGATAAGTCTTCACCCCATTCCATATCGATTCCTTTTGAGTTGATGATGTCTACAGCATCGTCGTATTTGACTTCTGGGAATGGTCCTTCAGGAATAGCGCTTAAGTCATATTCTAAAACTTCCAATTCTTTTGCACAGTTTTCTTTGGTTGATTGGAGCACTGCAGTGATCATGCCGTCCAATACTTTCATTACATCAACGTCATCTGCAAAGGAGATTTCACAGTCGATGGAAACTGCTTCGTTCAAGTGTCTTAAGGTATCATGCTCTTCAGCTCTGAAGATTTGACCGATTTCAAATACTTTGTCAAATCCAGCACCCATCATCATTTGCTTGTACAATTGAGGGGATTGGCCGAGGAAAGCCTCTTTTTCAAAGTAAGTGATTGGGAAAAGTTCAGTTCCTCCTTCAGTAGCGGATGCTACAAGTTTAGGAGTGTTGATTTCAATCATGCCTTGTTCGTTGAAGTAATCACGGACAGTCTTGAACATGTTTGCTTTTATCTTAAAGATTGAGCTTACGTTTGCTTTTCTTAAGTCAAGGAATCTTGAGTTTAATCTGGTATCAATTTCAGCTTTTACCTTTTCGGTAGGATCCATTGGTAATGGTTGTTTAGCTGGGTTTAAGATAATGACTTCAGCTGGAATGATTTCAACACCATTTGGTGCTTTTCCTGCATCTTGTACAGTACCTTTGATTGCAACGACAGACTCTTTTCTAAGTGCTCTCAAATCGTCTAAAATTGATGCATCCACTTTTTTACTTGGTGCAGTAATTTGCACTAATCCATCTCTGTCTCTTACGATTACAAAGATGATTCCACCTAAGTCTCTGATTTCGTGTACCCAACCCATAATAATGACGTCTTCACCGCTGATGTCAGGGTTTACGTCTTTAGAATAATGAGTTCTTCTTAAATCGCCTAATAAATAATCCACTTATATCGCCTCGATTATAATTTACATAATTTGTTTATCATTAATATTTATTAATAATCATAATTTTTAATCATATTTTTTATTAATAATCATAATTTTCGTAAAAATATTGATAAATTATCAATACTTTATGTTTTATTATTTTATTTAGTTTCTAGAGTTCTTTATTCAATCTGACTTTTACAGAATTTGCATGTGCATAGAAACCTTCATATTCAGCTATTGGAATGACTGTTTTTGCAAGTTCTTCTATACCTTCTTGAGTAAGTGTCTGAACGGTTGGTTTCTTGATGAATGCTTCAGTAGAAAGACCTGAATACATTTTAGCTCCACCGCCTGTTGGCAAAACATGATTGGTTCCGGAACCATAATCTCCTGCAGCTACAGGGGAATACTTTCCTAAGAAAATGGATCCTGCATTTTTGATTTTATCAAGCACTGCCTTATCATCTTCTGTAGTGATGATCAAATGCTCTGGAGCATAAGTGTTGGTAAAGTCAATAGCCTCTTCCATATTTTCACAAAGTATGATATGGCCATGTTTTTCCAAGGATTCTTCGATGATTTCACGTCTTGCAGCTTCTTTTGCAAACTCTTCAATCAAATCTTTAGCCTTGTTGGCTATTTCTTCATCATCTGTAACTAAGAAACATGATGCTTCAGGGTCATGTTCTGCTTGTGATAAAAAGTCATGAGCAAGATATTCGGGAACTGCGGTGTTGTCACAAAGGATTAGGACTTCAGATGGTCCTGCAGGGAATTCAATATCCACATCACCGTAAACCAACTTTTTAGCTCCAGTAACAAATACGTTTCCAGGACCTACAATCTTTTCAACCTTTTCGATTGATTCAGTTCCATAAGCCATTGCAGCAATAGCTTGGGATCCGCCGCATTTGTAGATTTCATCCGCTCCAGCTAAATCTGCAGCCACTAAAATTGCATCCATTATTTTTCCATCTGCACCTGGAGGAGTGCAACATATGATCCTTTCAACTCCAGCTATTTTAGCAGGAATCACTTCCATGAGGATGGATGAAGGATAAGCGGCTCTTCCTCCTGGAATATAACAGCCAACACTGTTTATTGGCCTTATGATTTGTCCAGCAGTAATTCCAGTGTTCACTTCCATAGACCATTCTTCTGGAATTTGAGCTTTATGGAATTTTTCTATATTTTTAGATGCTCTTTCAAGTGCTTCAATAAGATCTTTATCTAAATTATCATAAGCTTCTTTAATTTCATCTTCAGAAACTTGCAAATCATCCAATTCGGCTTTATCGAACTTGGCAGTGTATCTTTTGACAGCTTCATCCTTATTCTCCTTCACATCTTTAAGAATATCTGAAACTATGTTCAAGATTTCATTGATGTCTGCCTGTGACCTTTTGATTAAATCATCTGCAGTTTCCTTATCATATTTTAGAATTTCCATTCTACCACTCTTTACTAAATAAAATAAAATAACTAATAAAATAATCAAAATAATAAAATAAATTATCTTATTAATTGTTTTTGTTGTTTTTATGCTTAGTGAAATATATGCATAATTTATAACATTATTAATTTTATTTTTTATATTTTATATACATTATTAATATTAAGTATAAATTTTAACTATTTTTTTGCTATTTTTCTATTTTTGGCTGTTTATTTTTTAGAAAAATTATCTGATTCATAACTTATTTAACAAAAAGATTTATATATTTTTGATACAAAAAATTAAATATAAAAATTTATATAGTTAAACATAAATTTTAAATACAATCATGTTTAAAATACTATTAACAAAATAATTGAAGTTGAAAAAAATCATATTTTGTGAAATTTATATGAGGATTTAGTTGAAAGTGTTTAAATCCATAAAATGAATATTTATTTCGTGGTATCCGAAAAATATGGTTTTGATCATTTGTTTTGTTATGTGTTTAGGAAAAATTTGAATTAATAAATTTTGATTTGAATTACTAATTATTTTTATTAAATTTTAAAATATAGGAAGTATTATATGTATAAAGATGAAATGATTCAATTACATCAATTTTTAGTATATGTTTTAAAATATTTAGACACTGATAACACAGCTCATCAATATTGTGAAGAGTATCTTGCATTGAATATTAGTCCTCATCACATCCATAGGACTAAAGCAGAACATAAACATGCAATATTCGTTCTTTCTAACACTATTTCTGAAGTAATTTTGAATAAAGAAGAAGGTTCCGTACCTCCTAATGTTTCAAATGCTTTAAGAGATCTTGTAAGAAGATCTAAAAAAGAATTAAAAGCGGCTGAAGCTGCTCAATCAAAATAATTCTTTTATTTTTATTTTTTTTTAATTTTTATTTTTGTTATTTTTCTATTTTTTTGCTGATTTTTAAGAGTATTAACTATTTTCTAGATAATTTTTTCTACTTTTTTAAGTATTTTTTTAAGATTTTTAACTATTCTTGTATTATTTTTTTTCATTGTTTCTTGGTTTTCATCAGGTTTAACCATATTAATTCTAAAAAGATTTAAATATATTAGTACAAATATATATTCATAATATAAAGTATTACTATGAATTATTTTCAATCAAACCAATAATTTTATAGTATGAACTATTAATAATGGATTTTAAATCCAGAGAGGGATTTGAATCATTATTTTTATATGTCATAAATGAAATAATTAATTTTTTAAAAAATCATTAACTTAAACTTTTAAAGGGTGATATCTTGAAAGTTATTATTGATGCAGCAAATGTCGCACATTTCCAAAAAGAAGAAGGCTCAAAAGCTAAATTAAAAAATATTACATTAGCTGTAAAAGCTTTAGAACAAGGAAATCATGACTTTTTAATCATAGCAGATGCTTCCCTACGTCATAATATCGATGATAAGGAAACTTTTGTAAGATTGGTCAATGATGGCATTATTGATGAAGTTCCTGTAGGAACCATTGCAGACCATTATATTCTTGATTTGGCTTATGAAGAGGATGCAAAAGTATTGTCTAATGATAAATTTAGGGATTTCATGTCAGAATTCCCTGACATCAACAGCATAAGAATTCCATTTTCAATTCAAGATGGTGAATTGATCATGGGAAAAGCTAAAAAGCCAAAGAAAGTCAAAAATCTCTTGCAGAACATCTGTGATGAAATATTAAATGAGCTTGAGAGAAAACGTTGGGTAGTTTATAAAGGTAAGGAAACAACTAAATTCACTCCATTGAATGTAGCTAAACAGGCTATATTATTGCTTGATGAATCCGAACAGGATAATGTTTCCTCCAAAATAGAAGGACTATTTTCTAAATTGCCTATGTTTGATAAGGTTATGGAAATGGTGGATGATGTAGAGACTTCCGTTCCATATGTAATCTTTGTTCTTGTTCATCCTAAGGATTATAAGGCTGCTGTCAAGGATGCGGGTAACATTTCAGTTACAGTTGCAGACAGGTTAAGATTGGTTCACAAACCATTGATAGCAGTTCGTAATGATTTATTCATTAAGCCAGGTTACTTCGGCTTGAATATTGTCTTGACTGATGAGGTGGAAGACAATCCTCCATACAATATTGAGATTCAAACAAATACCTATGATGAGGTATTCATCAAGAAGAATTCAAGAAATATTGCAAGTACAATTGCTGGAAGATTAGGTTCATGGAAGTTCCCATTCGTTTCAGTAAAACCAAATATGATTTTGGAAAAGCCTGGTGAATTTGAGATTTACTTAGAAAAGAATTCCAAGAAAAAGAAGGAGAAATAATATCTGATATTATTTCAAATTCTTAAGAATTATTATTTATTGGAAAACTTGTTTATTGAAATTGAAAATTGATTATTACGTTTATTTAAAACTGATAATTAAATTGATATTAAAAACTGATAATTAAAACTGATTATTTTTTTAAAAATTAAAAGGAGGTAAAATATGGCTGATCATGCAATTATAAGGAAAATTGTTTCTTTAGTTACCAAACATGAAATCATCAGTATAGGTACTAAGTACTTTCCAACAACTCCACTTGAAACAGAGTATGTAGACATGTTCAATTATACTCAAACCATGCTTATGGAGATTGATAAAGCGAATATTACCACTGAAAGTATTTTTACCAATTTGGTTCGTGATGTTGGCCGTGAAAATATTCCAGAGAATCATAGTTTTTATGAATTACTTCCTGCACAGAACAAGGTTGAAGAATATGCTCTTGTAAGTAATATCATTATGGGTAGTGACCGTTACATGTATGTAGAGCTTTCAGAACCTTCTTATATTATTAATCTTTTCACTGATATTATTTTAAGAGAAAATGGAGAAATTATTGAAAGAAGCGAAACAGAAATTGTTTCAAGGCTTATGTCTAAAAACGATGCAATCAGAGTAGCAATCAGATTGGTTGGCATTGGATTGGATAATGGAATCCGTGTCAGAGCCGCTGCCGGTATGACTGGCGCTGCAGCTATTGAAAGATCAATCAAGTTCAATAAAGAGGTTGGAGACTCTCCAGGTGTTGCATTCACTAAATTAGGTGGTGAATATGCACTTGTATTGGACACTCCTTTCAAATTAGCAGAATCTGAACCTCCAGAATTCCAGCAATATCTCTTTATTGATATTGTGGACTCAACCAATTTCATTTCCAAGCATGGTAGAAACAAGCTTGTGGAATTGATGACAAGCGTTAAGGAGTTTATGGAAGATTGTGAAGGTCATATTGAAGGTTACCGTGAAGGTGGAGATGACTTGATTGCAAAATTCCCTAGTAAGGATGTAGCTATTCGTGCAGGTCTTGATTGTGCATGGTTTATTCTAAACAACGGTGCAAAAGTCAAGATTGGTATAGGAAGAAGCAGAAGAGAAGCAGGTGAACGTGCAAATATTGCAGAAAGCATTCATGGATTCGGTGCATTGTCACTAGTCATATTCGATTTGGCTAACGGATTATATGGATATTACATTCCTTCAGACTTTACAAGAACATTATGTGAGCTTGTAACTGCTAAGAAAGGAAAGATCATTACTGCATTTGCTGTAATGTTTGTCCTATCTTATATACTTTCTATAATGGGAATGGGCATTTATGGCCTTTTGCTTGTTTTGATTCTTGTAGCTTACTATACATTAAGGTGAAATTTGTAGTTGAACAATTTGATGCATCTGTGGATACGATGAAATTGATTCAATATCTGCATTATGCATTAAAAAATTAATCTATTGATGATTTAAAAATATTTATTATTGTAATTTGTGGTGAAATTAATGGCAAGAGGCGATAGGAAACTTAGGAGTCCTAGGAAACCTAAAAATAAAAATGTTTTGGTTACTAGAAGTCCTAATAATTCCAGAGGCTCCAGGAATTCAAGAAATTCTAGAAGTTCCATATGGTCCAAAAGTTCTGGAAATGTAAGAAAACCAAGAAGTCCTAAGCAAATAATCTTGATGATAATCATTTTAATCGCTTTTATTTGTGGATTGGCTTTAGGCATTTCCATGATAATGGGTCCTGGGGATTCCAACGAACCTGCTCCTGGAGAAGTGCAGTATATGAATGTAACTAACAATATATCAGAGTATGAAAACAGCAGCTATGATTTAACCGATGAGAACGGTACACAGATTTCATACTATGATTTCAAGGAAAATGTTACAGAAGGCCAAAATGTCACTGCATTCAATGCCTCAAGTTCGGCCAATATTTACTAATTGATAGGGAACTTTTTCTCTATTTTTTTCTATTTTTATTAGTTTTTTTATATTGTTTTTATTCATGACTTAAGGTTCATTTTGAAATTATTTTAAGGTTTACAAGAAAATTTATTTATCAAGCTAAAAAGGAGATATCATGTCTAATATTGATGTTATTAAAGGTGGAATCTGTGCTGTAGAAGGTGTTAGAGCAGCAGGAACACGTGAAGGCAAGTATGGTCTTACAGTTATAGAATCTAAAGGCAGCAATGCTTCAGCGGTATTCACTTCAAATAATGTGGTGGCTGCCCCTGTAATTCATACAAAAGAAATGATCAAAGGTGGAAAAGTATCTTTGGTGGTTGCAAACAGTGGAAATGCTAACTGTTTTACTGGTGAGGATGGAATAGCTGATTGTGACAAAACCATTGAATTTGCATCTGGATTGACAGACATTCCATCAAATGAGATAGCTACTGCATCCACTGGTGTAATCGGTAGAAAAATGCCTATGGACATTATTTTGCCTTTGGTTGAAGAGTCCATTTCCAAATTGGACAATTCCATAGAAAGTTCAACAGATGCTGCCAAATCATTGATGACAACAGATACCTATCATAAGGAATTTGCTGTGGAAACAACTGTAAATGGCGAAAAGGTCAGAATCGGCGGAATCACCAAAGGTGTAGGAATGATTGCACCGAATATGGGTACCATGTTATGTTTCTTAGCAACTGATGCTGTAATATCTGCTGAAATGATTAATAAGGCTTTAAAATCTGCTGTAAATAAGAGTTTCAACATGATTGTCGTTGATGGTGATGAAAGTACCAATGATATCGCTATATTGATGGCAAATGGAAAGTCTGGTGTTGAAGTTGCTGAAAATGACATCATCAATGAAGATTTCCAAAAGGCATTGGATTTCTTATGCATAAGCTTAGCAAAAATGATGGCCCGTGATGGTGAAGGAGCTACAAAATTCATTGAATGCAAGGTTCAAGGTGCTGCTTCAGAGGAAGATGCAATATTGGCTTCAAAATCTGTAATCAGCTCTTCTCTTGTTAAATCAGCTATTTTTGGTGGAGACCCTAATTGGGGAAGAATTGTTGCTGCAGTAGGTTATTCCGGTTGTAAAATGGACCAAAACATGATTTCCGTTTCTGTCAGCGATGACAATGGTAATGAATCCATTTTAGTTGACCAAGGTAAGATCTTGGCATTTGAAGGAACAGAAAATCTCAATGATGCTGAAAAGATCATGCAAGAGAAAACAGTGAACATACTTGTTGATTTATATCAAGGAGATTATGTTGCAACTGCTTGGGGTTGTGACTTGACCTATGATTATGTAAAAATCAATGCAGAGTATACAACTTAAAAAAGCTCTTATGCTTTATTATTTATAATCAATTAATAGGTTTTTTTTAAAAAAAGAGAAATTTAAGAAGTTTATATAAACTTCTTAATAATTTTTATTAATTTTTTTTATTCTATTTTTTTCTATTGTTTATCTATTTTTTTTCTATTTTCTTTTTAATCTTTATTTATCTTTTGGATGCAACAATTATATCTTTTATTCCATATGGAGGAACCTCTATTTTCAGGTCTAAAGTTTGAATAATGCCTTCCATACCATTTCTTTTGCTTGGAATCTGTTCATATGTATTCTTTGGAATGAATACATATCCTCCAGATTTAACTCTGGATAGACTTTCAAATGATAAGTTTACAATATTGTCATCACTTTCTCTCATGTAACTTTTGTTGAGATTGAGGAGTACAAAGTCAAATTCTCCGTTTATCTTACCAATATCCTGTGGTTTGCTTTGCAGTATATCAGTATCATCTATGATCTGGTCTGTTATTATAAGTCCTGTTCCATATGTAGAGACCAAATCAAGGAATTGCTTAAGTTCATCCAGATAAGTTTCATCATCCTTTTCTTCGGATTCATTTTTATTTTCACTTAGAATAAGTGAAAATGCGCGCTTTTCAAGATCTCTTAAAAAGTTTATATTGTCTTGAACCACATCATAATCTTCATGAGCCAAATATACAAGTCCACAGCTTGTATGTAAATCTTCAGTTTTAGGGAATAATCTATTATCAATAATTTCTGCCATGGAAGTTTTATAATGGCTTTTGAATCTGAAACTTATATTGTCTATCGGTGATGACTTTGCAATTATGTCAGTTGGGACAATGAATAGTTTTAGGGCACCATACGCATATAGTTTATAAGGCTTTGTACATTGTACTTTAAAAAGTTCTGGCTTTAGGTATGCGTCTAAGATGCTGTCGGTTTCGTGCTGTCCGGAGATTCTATTTAAAAATTCAGCCTCCATACTCGCACCACAAGGACGGCAATTCACTTCTATCAAGACAGGTCCATTTTCATCAATCATGTATTCTCCATGAACTGGACCATATTGGATTCCAATTGCGTCAGCCACTTGGTATGCATATTCGACCATTTCAGCTTCACCAATTCTCAATTCATTCACTGTTTCGCTGCTATCATATACTATAGCACCATCAGAAGTTTTGACTTTTGAATATTTCCAAATTAGGGTCACTCTATGTTTACCTTCACAGGATACTGTGTTTACAATATATTCTTCACCGTTTATACGTTCTTGAATTAGGAATTTATTCTCTTTATCTCCATAATAATTGGTTGAATCAGTTAACATTTGTTTGAGGGATTCAATCATTTCTTCTTTATCTGTGCATATTCTTACGCTAGCAGATCCTGCACTGTAAGTAGGTTTTATGACAACTTCCTTTAGGTTTTCGCTATCATAGTATTCAATTGCATCTTCTATTGAATCGATTACTTTTCCTCTAATGTAACGAATGCCGTATTCCTTTAATCTGTTATGCATTTCATTTTTTAAGGTCATTGCATCAAGATTTTCTATAGGGTTTCCTAAAAGGCCAAGGTCATGGGATAATTTAGTTGTTAAGATCACTCCCTTTTCATTTCCAGCTACGATGAGGAGAGGATCCAATTTTCTTACCATCTCAAGTGTCTCTTCATAGGTATCTTGTTCATAGATTATTTCAAAATCGTATTTTATTCTTTTATATTCATCATAAACCATTTTCTGATATTCTTTTCCTTCTTCGGTATCTATTATTTTCGCTTCAAGTACAATAGGATTATACCCTCTGTTTATGATATCTTCGATAAAATTGGTTCCTGTTGATATGCATTCTACAACTATGATATTCCTCTTATTATTCTCCATATTATCACTCCATTTTTTATCCTTTCTTATCATTTATTTGGTACTAATTAATTTTGTTATTTAATTTTGTTATTTAATTTAGTTACTGATTTTAATTATGTATTTATTTAATTAAGTATTTTTTCAATTTTAAATTTTTTTCTTTTCATTAATTAGTCATTTTTCGCTATCTTAAAGAGAATTATATAATATGGCTGATTTTCACTAATTTTATGGGTAAAGTTTATATGTATAAAATTTATCTCTATTGTAAAGTTTATACTTTTTGGAGCATTTTCCGAATAGTTTTCAAGTGCTCTCATAGGCATTTTAAATTTATACACTGGGGCTAAAAATATGAATATGATTACTATAGAAGATTTGCAAAAGGAAGTCCATTTCTGCAATGCAAATAATAAAAGATTCGATGAAATAATCGATGAAGTCAAGGAGGAACAGTACCCATACATTGACGAGAAAGGAAGAATTCACGAGTATGACCCTAACTTTGGAAAAATAGATGACTACATATACAGTGTAGTAACATATCTTACTGAAAGAAACAATTCCAACAGTAGCATAGAAATTAACATCAACAGATTAAGAGCAGTCCTAAATGCATTAAGCATCAAGCTGCCAAAAAAGATAGAATTCCCAAAGGATGATGATGAATGGAATGTGCTAACCACAGATGAAATCAAATATGTTCTCAACATCAGTTATTTGCACCACCAGGCAGCAATAGTATTCATGGCACATACAGGAATAAGACTCAAAGACGTAACTAGCTTCAAGATACAGGATTTCATGAAAGCAACAGAAAAGTACCATCACTGCACCGAGATAGACGAGTTCCTGGAAAAGGCACCACAAGACATGATGGGATTCTGGGAATTCATACCACATAAGACAAAAAAGCACAACATCCTATGCAAAGTTCCCAACAGTCCAGAATCATCAAACCTGCTGTTGAACAGTCTGCGACAAAGGAAGAAAAGCATTGAAAGGTACAATAAAAAATACGGCACCAACTTGAAGCTTGAAAAAACAGATGCCCTTTTCTCATCCAGGACCAATAAGTTCAAAGGGCCAATACAGCCAGCTTCTCTAACTGTTGAATGCTTTAGAAAAAACAAGGATCTTGTACGTGAAAGGACTAGGGTCTTAAAACAGAAACTGGATGATGGTGAGATAAGCAAGGACACTTTTCATCAGCTTATTGAAGAAACACCCAAGTTTCATGCCCATGGATTAAGGAAATTCTTCATCACAACATTGGCCAGAAAAAGAGTTCACTTGCGTGCTTCCGCATTGATGGAAGGACATAAGCCATATATGGAACAGGACAGGTCATATGTGGATGAGGATGAGCTTGAGGAATTGATCTTTTCAGAGTATGAGAACATTATTCCTGCACTTAGCTTTGAAAAGGATGAGATTGATTTCACAATCACTAAGCGAAATAAGGAGTTGGAGCTGGAGAACTTTGAGTTAAAGCAGCAGACTGAATTGTTGAGAAAGGAAAATATTGAAATAAGGAATAATATTGATAGGCAAGTTGAAGATAAGATAGATGAAGTGTTAGCTAAATATGGATTTTAGGTAAGGTGGATTAATAATGAGTGATAAACCTTGAATCAATAAATTTATTATGATGGTTGAATAAAAAAATCATTAATTAAAAAAATATTAATATAGGGGGATTAATCATATGACTAAGTTTTGTCCAAATTGTGGAGAAGAAAATGAAGATGCAGCAGTTTTCTGCAGAAGCTGTGGACATGATCTAAAAGATGTTGACCAAAGAATCAGAACAGACAAACGTGCCAAGACTTCCAGTAATGCACTGAACTTTAAAACTTTAGCTGCACTAGTAATAATCGTGGCTATTGTGGGAATAATGGCCTTTAGCTTCATAGGAAACTCCAACAGTAATGGTTCTCAAAACATAACCTTGATTAAGGAGAATGCCTATGGATTCACTTTTGTAAATGATGGAGTTCCATATTATAATTATTACTTGGATGGTGTATTCACCAACCTTGAAGGAGATTTCCAGGGTTATGACATGAAAGCCAGATTTATTGATGAGAACGGTTCTCTTGTTAAGGAGTATCGTGATGATTATATGAAGTATGCTTTTTCCGATTCCAAGAAATCTCAGACAAGCACTTTGGCATCT
>CACYJH010000021.1 GCA_902774685.1 uncultured Methanobrevibacter sp. | reverse complement strand
ACCAGGATTTCCAAATAACAAACCAGATGCCTCATTAATAAGAGGTGAAGCGAAAATACCTGTAGCAATAGCTCCCCAAATACCTGAAAGACCATGGACCCCGAATACATCCAATGCATCATCATAGCCTAATTTTGATTTTAAGTAATAAATTGCATAGTAAGATACAAATGTAGTTACAAATCCTATTATTATAGCTGCAGGAACATCAACAAATCCTGCTGCCGGAGTAATTGCAACAAGTCCAGCAACTCCACCGGTAATCGCACCTAACATTGTAGGCTTTCCAACTTTAATGATATCAATCAATACCCATGTAATCAATGCGGTAGCTGCTGAAACATTTGAAACTAAAATAGCGGAAGCTGCAAGTCCATTAGCTGCAAGAGCAGATCCTCCATTGAATCCCATCAGAACAAGTGCCAATGCCAATGCAGTTACCCCTGAATTAATGTGTACAACGGTACCTCCTGCAAAGTCCAATGCACCCATTTGCATCAGCCATCCGCCTCCCCATACCCAGTGGGCAATAGGGATATAAACTAAAGTCACCCATGCAACTATAAAAATCATCCAAGCAGATGTTTTCATCCTTCCGACGATTGCCCCTGAGACAAGCGCTGCTGTAAGACCTGCAAATGTCAATTGGAATACAATAAACAATATTGTAGGAATGGATCCAGTCAAATCATCAATTCCTATGCCGGACATTAAGAAGTGTGCCGGCTGAGCAATCAGTCCACCTATACTTACATCCCCAAAAGCAAATGGATATCCATATACTACCCAAATTATACTTGCTATGGAGAATGCTATAAAAGTTAAAAACATTGTATTTAATACATTTTTCCTTTTTGTTAAACCACTATAAAAGAAAGCTACACCAGGGATGCTCATCAATAAGACCAAGATTGTTGCTGTGAGTATCCATGCTGTATCTCCTGCACTTAACATAACCATATTATCATTTTCTCATAATTCGATCAATAAAAAATTTATTAGTCGGAAGTCGGCTTCCGATTTCCGACATAATCTTATATGTTTCTCAAATTATATAAATGTTTACAAGAAAGTATGAAAATGTACAATCTATGGGAATAAGGAATAAAAATGTATATTTTAATAAAAAAATGTATAAAAAAGGCCAATTGAGAATAATATTAATCCTTAACTAGTTTAAATAATTTTAATTGAAAATAGTTTATCAAATTAAGAAACTGGCACTTAAAATGACATAAAATATTAAAAACCTAAACATATCACCATAATATATAAATACTAATTTAATATAATTTAATAATGTATATTAGATTTGAAAAAAATTATAATATATTGTGGAATGAATTTTGAAGATGATTATAAAGAGGTGAGAATTTGAAAGTTGATAAGAAAGCTAACTTCTTGATATTCCTGATTATTGCAATCCTTGCCTTGGGATTGAGTAATTTTGCAGCTGCATTTACAGGAGACTTAGTTTTGGGATCATTTCCAGGAATAAATGACACCGATAAGATGATCGCATTGGACGATGATAACTTTTCTCCAGCTAGTTTAAATACAGTTTATGAACCAAAAAAAGTAGTAGAAGAAGTTAATGATACAGACAATTCAACTGACAATTCCACAGATTATGATGATGGCACTGATGACAAACCGAATGACAACAGTGACAATCAAAACAGTAACTCTGATTCAAACAATAATGGAAATGATGGGGATGATTCAGATTCTAAACCAAAACCGACACCAAGTGATGACGGTTCAGATGATGAATAAAACCCAACCCTTTTTTTGTTATTGATTTTTAACTTCTTAATTCTATTTTTTTATTTCATTTTTGTGAAATTGCTCTCTTGGAAAACTTTAAAAACTTATAAATTTTACTGACTTATTTATTTCAATTAACCAACAAATAAACAAAAATTAATAATATATGTATAAAGGTGAAAAAATGGAACAAAACAAAGAATTTGCTTTAAAAGTAAAAAGCATTAGAGAAAGACAAAACATGAGCATTGAAGAACTTGCTGAAAAAAGTGATGTAAAGCTTGAAGTTCTCAAAGCTATGGAAAACGGAGAAATCATTCCTTCCCTTACCCCTCTTACCAAAATGGCAAAAGCTCTTGGTGTAAGGCTCGGAACTTTCTTAGACGACACCCCACAACTTGGACCTGTTGTTGTAAGAGGCGGAAAACCTGACAATGTATTATATTTCTCTGGAAGGGAAGACGTTACAAACGCAACCAACTTAGAATTCCACTCATTAGGTGCAGGTAAAATCGATAGAAACATCGATCCATTCATAATCGACATCACCTATGAAAAAGACCATAAATTATCTTCCCACGAAGGTGAAGAATTCATTTATGTATTAGAAGGGGAAATCGAAGTGGAATATGGTAAAGATAAATTTACAGTAGCTGCAGGAGACAGTATTTTCTATGACTCTGTTGTTCCTCACCATTTACACTCTACAGGAGACAAAGCTAAAATATTAGCTGTTTTATACACTCCATATTAATTAATCTTGTATTTAACCTTTATACGAATTATAAGAATAATTAAAACAATGAACAAATTAATTATCAAAATGGTGAAAATATGAGTGAACTATTTACTGAACTTTCACTTGGAAAATTCTTTGAAACCCAAGTTGAAAAACAACCAGATCATGAATTTATCGTTTATCCTGACAGAAACCTTAGATTTACTTACAAAGAGTTTGATGAAAGAGTAGACAATATGGCAAAAGGTTTATTAGCCATTGGAATTGAAAAAGGAGACCATGTAGGTATTTGGGCTAAAAACGTTCCGGAATGGTTAACCTTTATGTTTGCAACAGCTAAGATAGGTGCAACAATTGTTACTGTAAACACCGCTTATCAATCTCATGAACTTGAATATGTATTGAAACAGTCAGATATGAAAGCATTGGCTATGACTGATGGATTCAGGGATACAAGCTATTTCGACATTATTCACGAACTTGTTCCTGAAATGAAAACAAGCGCTAGAGGAAATTTAAACAGCCAAAAGTTCCCTTACTTAAAATATCTAATTCATGTAGGACAGGAAAAGCACAGAGGAATGTTCAATACCAATGAACTGTTACTTCTCGGTATGAACTATGATGATGAAAAATATCAAAAGGTGAAGGATTCCGTTACCCAACATGACGTAATCAATATGCAATATACAAGCGGTACTGAAGGATTCCCTAAAGGAGTTATGCTTACAAGCCGTAACATTGTAAATGACGGTTACTACATTGGGGAAAACATGAACTACACCGAAAAGGACAGACTCCTCCTACAAGTGCCTTTATTCCACTGTTTTGGAACTGTGCTTGGTGTTATGGCAGTCATCACCCATGGATCAACCATGATTATGCTTGAAGAGTACGACCCATTGCTTGCTATTTCCTCAATCCAAAAGGAAAAGTGCACTTCCATTTATGGAGTGCCTACAATGTTTATCGGTATGATGACCCACCCTATGTTCGATATGTTTGACATGTCTTCACTTAGAACAGGTATTATGGCAGGTTCCACTTGCCCTGTTGAAACCATGAAGGATGCAATTGAAAAGATGAACATGAAAGAGATTACCAGTGTATACGGCCTTACAGAAGCTGCACCAGGTTTTACACAAACCAATGCTTCTGACAGCTTTGAGAAAAAGATCAATACAGTAGGTAGAAAATTCCCTAACATTGAAGTAAAAATCGTGGACCCTGAAACCGGTGAAGAGCTTGGACCTGGTGAAACCGGAGAAATCATGTGCAGAGGTTTCAATGTAATGAAAGGATACTACAATATGCCTGAAAAGACAGCTGAAACCATTGAACCTGATGGATGGTTACACTCTGGAGACTTGGCTACCGTTGATGAAGACGGTTACTATTCCATTGTAGGAAGAATAAAGGATATGATCATCCGTGGTGGAGAAAACATATATCCAAGAGAAATCGAAGAATATCTTTTCACCCATGAATGCGTACAGGACGTTCAAGTGGGAGGTATTCCTGATGAGAAATACGGTGAACTCGTAGGTGCATTCATAATCAAGAAACCTGGTTTTGAAGAAGTTACCGAAGCTGACATCAGAGATTTCTGTATTGGTAACATTGCAAGATATAAAGTTCCTAAATATGTATTCTTTGTAGATGAATTCCCACTTACCACAAGTGGTAAAATCCAAAAATACAAATTAGGAGAACTTGGTTTAAAACTTCTTGATGAAAGAAGAGAAAGAGGAGAATTATAATTCTCCTAATTTACTTTTTTTATTTTTTTACTTTTTTATTAATTTAATTAATTTCAATTCTATTCATTTTAAATAATTTTTTTAAAATCCTATTTTTATTTGACTTGATTTTTAGACTAATTTCAAAACTATTTTTAGTTATATAAGATAATCATTTATACTATTTCAAACAAATAGTATACTAATTTTAAAAAATACTAGATGATAACTATGGATTATGATGTAATATATATTGGAAGCGGAAATGCAGCATGGCAAGGTGGCCGTTTCTTAAGAAAAGCGGGCCTTAAAATTTTGATTGTAGAAGAAAGCTTATATGGAGGAACCTGTGCAAACAGAGGATGCAACTCAAAAGCTCTTCTTGATGCTCCATACGAAATCAAGGCATTGGCAGATAATTTTGAAGGATGCGGAAAATCAGGAGATTTCGATGTTGACTGGACAGCATTAATGGAATTGAAACGTAAGCGCATTGCCAATATGGCCCCTTTCCTTGATGGAAAGTTCAAGGAATATGATCTTGATGTGGCTCATGGAAAAGGAACTATTGTTGATGAGCATACAGTTCAAGTGGGAGACAAACAGTATACAACTGAAAAAATAGTGATCTGCACCGGTTTGAAACCGGTTATCCCAGATGTTCCTGGAAAGGAATACTTGCATGACAGCACTGACTTTTTAGACATTGATGAACTTCCAAAACATGCCATCATAATTGGAGCAGGTTTTGTAGGTATGGAATTCGCATCAATACTTGCAGAAGCAGGCCTCAGTGCAGATGTAATCATAAGAGGAGATATGGCTCTAAAATATTTCCACCAACCTTATGTCCAAAATGTTATAGAAATACTTAAAGAGAAAAACATCAGATTCCACTTCAATGAAACCGTAACTGAAGTAATCAAGGATGAAAATCTAATAATCGATAATCCTGAAGAAAGAGTTCTTAATCTTGAAAATGCGTTGAACACTGATGAGATATTAAGGGATCCTGATGCTAAAATAGACAATAAGGCTTATGAAGATGGATTTACAGTTAATTGTGAAAGTGGATTGAGCTTAACAGGTGACTATGTAATTGCAGCTATGGGAAGAGAGGCAAATGTTGCCGACATCGGTCTTGAAAATGTAGGATTGACATATACCAAAAGAGGAATAAAGGTAGATGAATACCTCAAAACTGAAGTTCCTAACATCTATGCATGCGGTGATGTTGCAGATAGCGGCATTGCAAAGCTAGTGACAGTTGCAATCCATCAATCAAAATACCTCGGAAAAGCATTGTTGGAAGAAAACCCTGAAAAGATAGTTTATCCTGTTGTTCCAGCAGTTGCATATACAATTCCAAGAATAGCTACAGTTGGAGTTCCTGCTTTTGTAGCAGAGGAAATGGATGAATATGAAGTTCATAGAATCCAATATGGTAAATCTTATTCTTTAGAGCTTAAAAACGATAGGACAGCAGAAGCAAAGGTGATTGTAGATAAGGATAAGCAGATTGTTGGTGCTGAAATAATTGCAGCAGATGCTGAAAATGTGGCAAATATGTTTACATTTATCATCAATCAAAAAATAAGTCTTGAAGAACTTGATCATATGATTTATGCATTCCCTTCAAGCAGTTCAGTATGTTTGTATAAATTGCACAACATACACTACACATTTTAAACATAGATTTTTTCTATGTTTCTTTTTTTATTTTTTTATTTTTAATTTTATATTTTATTTTTAAAATTAATATTTTTAATAAATTAATTTTTTAATATTTCAAAAAATAGATAATAAAAAATTAAAATTTTTATAATTTTTTATAAGGTCCAAAATTTTTCAGTTTTTCACTAGCTACTGAAGATGCAAAATCACCAGAATCTTTTAAACTTTTGTTATTTAATAATGCTGATATATATGCAGCCATATAAGTATCACCACATCCAGTAGCATCTACAATATTATCACATTTCTGTGCATTTATTTTAATACTTTCACCATCAACATCAATAATTCTTGAACCTTTACTTCCATTTGTAATAATTAAATTGGAACCTTCAATTTTTTCACATTTTAGGATATCAAATTCCCGTTCATCCATGAAAATTGCATCGCTTATTTCTAAAATATGATTAAGGTCATTTGATAGTTTCAATACCATCGAATTATCTTCATCCATAAATCTCAAAAATCCTTGAAGTGAAATATAAATTGGAACATCAAATGATTTTAGAAAATTCAAAGTTTCAATTGGAAAGTCATTGCTGTTAAGTGGTGTTAGAACAAATGCATCAATATTTTCACCATTGATTTCATTTTCATCAAAAATATTTCTTAAATCATCGGCAAGTATAGGTATATCTGCAAAATTAGTTGATTGATGCCTAATGTCTAAGTTATCCTTATCAGGATATTCATTGATGAAATGATGGGTATCATCTTTCAAAATGAGATTTACCTTTGATTCATCTGGAAATGCAGTAATCAAGTCGGCATTTGATGCATTGACAATAGCTAAATAATCATTGAAAAACTCTTCATAGACAAAGCTTTGAAAAAAGCTTGCCCCTCCTACTTTAGAGCTTTCATCATCCCCAATGATAATCAGGTCTTCACATATAGGTCCAATTAAAACAAGTGTCATGATAATCAATCCATAATCTCTTTTTAAAAATATATAAACTTAGTGAAAAAATTTATTAATGTAAAAGATAATTAAATTAATTATTAATTAAAAAAGACTATTTTTAAAAAACTAGTAAGAAATATGTATAAAAGACAATTGCAGGTTATAAAATGGATATATTAAGTTTACCCCCTAACATCATCATTGGAAACATAATCTCTTTTTTTGCATCCATTACACTTATCTTAAGCTGCATTGTCAATGATAAAAGAGAGGCATATAAATATCAAGTAATTGAAGCGCTAATTCTTACAGTTTCATCTGCATTCTTCTTATCATGGACAGGAATACTTACAATGCTCATTGCAGCAGCAAGAAATTATTTGGTCATGAATGAGAAACTAAGTTCCAGATTGGCTATAATGTTCATTATAATAACCTTAATAATCTGTCCTATAATCAATACAATGGGCTTGATTGGTCTTCTTCCTATGATTGGAATCATTCAGCTTACAATCTGTAATTATTACCTTAAGGAAATCAAATGGATTAAGGTTGCATTTATAGTTAATGTTTTAATCTATGCAGTTTACTTTATAGGAATATATGATCTCGTATCATGTGCAACACAAGTAATTACAGCAATAATTGGTTTCATTTCTTTATTAAAATTGATTAAGGAAGAAAAAACAGTATGAAAAAAATAGATAAAAAAATCTAAAAAAATAGACAGATGCACAATTCAAAAACTACTTTCAAAATGTATTAATAAAGAATTTCTGTCCATCTGCACTAAACTTAAATAATCTTAAAAATAATATATTACCATGACTTACATGAATAATAATACAAATATAAAACAGTTCCAATTGCTCAAATTCATAAATGAAAACTGCGATGATGACCATGTGATAACAAGAATTTCCATTGTTCTTCGTAGAGATAAGCCTGAAGCCCCATATTATATGAATACCAAAATCAGACTCTCTTCCTGTCTTGATAATGAAGAAAATGGACTTATTCATGCAATGAATATATTAAACCATAGCAGAATGTACAATCTAACTGAAGAGAAATATAATGAAATCAAATCATTGATCTTTGATACCTTTGACGGCAATCCATCTGAACAAGTGGAAATCTCTAAGAATGATAATCGACTGAAGATTGATATAATGTCTAAAAATGATGATGAATTCATTGCTATTTTTGAAAGCCATCATGAACTTTTTGAAAAAATAGATAATCTGATTGATTAGACATTCCATCATAAAAAGATAATTAAAATTTAAAAATAAATAAAAATAGGTTAAGGTTTGCCTTAACCAAAAGCTTTTTTTTAAAAATAAAGAATCTTACACCATAACACTCCTAAATAGATTTATTTAACAAGCGCACTGCCCCATTCCAACACCAAAATTAGGCGGATTAAAATTAAATCATTTATAAAATTCATTCAATAAAATTATAAAATTTTTAAAAAAAGTCTTAAGTCACTAATCATTTAACTTTGTTCAGTGTTAAGACACTAAACAATATTTAAAAAAAAATAAAAATATTTAAATATTGTACAATTCAAACCCTTCTATATAATAAGATATATGGAAGGATATTATGACTAAAAAGAAAAAAACTAAAAAACTCGGTGAAGAAGCAGTTGATGCTGTCTCAAGCAATAAGGCATTAACCGCTGAAGAGATATCTGAAAAATACACCGTAAAAGAACTAAGAGAAATTTTAAGAGAAAACGGTTTAACAGTTTCAGGCAAAAAGGAAGATCTTGTTGAAAGAGTTTTGCCAATCTTAAATGATGAATCAAATGAAGCATCTAGTGAAGAAGTGTCTGATGCAGATTTACCAGTAGCTGATGAGTCATTAAGTTCTACACTTACCAATTATGGAATAAATTATAATGATTTGGCTATTAAAGACGAAACCATTATGGAAGATAATGCTAAAATAGATATCGAAGGTTTCACCCAAAATGGTTTGATCATGTCTGATTCTACCATGTCAGTAGTGTCTTCAGACTCTTCAAATATCGATTTGAAAATGAGCATTCCTGAAGTTTCATATTCAGACTTCGAAAGCACTGTATTTACATTCAAGAATCTTGATTTATCTATTTTACCTAGCGCAAATCCACAAAGTCTTGAGCTTTCAGCACTTATGGACAGTTTGGATATAATAACTGACAGAGATTATGTAAATTTAAGAGGCCTTAACTTATTTTCAAAATCTTACCCTGACAATGGCCTATGTTTAAATATTGGAATAAGCAACTTTTTATATCCTAATTTCAATAATGCAACTTTAATTTTTGATGATCTTGATTTCAATATAGCAATAGGAATGGATGGGCAAAAACTATCCCTATCAGTAAATTTGCCTAGATTGAACATCATTAACAAAGACTATAGAGTTATCTTATCTGATTTAAACATTAATTTCCTACTTCATGATTTGAAATTATCAGACTTTGACTTATCCATATCCATAGCAGATTTCCATTACACAAACTTTGATGATGTTATTCTCTATATGGATGATATAAATGTATCACTTGTACCTATCCTAAATTCAAATAGTTTCGATGTAGCTATTGGCATGAAAGGTTTTGATGTGACAGGAATAACTTTCAATGATTTGTTCCCTATGCTAAATATTGATACTATAAACATTAAAACCCCAACTACTGATTCAGAATTGCCTATAAACCTTACTGGTCACATATCTCCTTTAGACATTACTAAATTAGACTTAACAAGTGTTGGAGCCCTTTTAAGTTCAGGATTTGACATGGACACATACACCAGGAACATGTCTAGCCTATATGACGGTTCTTCAGACATTGAAAAACCAGGCTTTAGCATAGGAAGCATATTCAAAAACTTTGATTATTCAAGCTTAGATGGAATTGTGCTTAATTTGTCTGACATGCTTGACTTGATAGATGTTGATTTGGCTGATTTCGGCATTGACCTATCAGATTACGATTTGTCTGCAATCAGCTTGCCAGATCTTATCGGCGCCTTAAGCGATTCTGATCTCAGCATGGCCACCATCAAATCAGTATTGAACTTATTCACTCTTGACTCAGATAAACTTGACTTGTCTGGCATGATCACTTTTGATGTAGAAAACTTTGACATATCCAGTTTATTAGGCAGCCTTAATATATCTAGCGAGGAGATTGCAGGTATTTTAGATATGCTCGAAGAATCCGACCTTGATTTAGGCAGCATATTCAAAAACATTGATTTAAGCTGTTTAGATGGAATTAAACTTAATTTAACAGGAGTGCTTGATTCAATAGGCATTGATTTGGCTGATTTAGGCATTGACCTATCAGATTATGACTTATCTTCAATTAAAGTGTCAGAACTCGTGGAAATCTTAAATAATTTCAATATGGACATGTCCACCATTTCAGCTATGCTGAAGATATTTGGTCTTGAACTGGATGAAATTGAGTTATCCAGTTTGATTGCTAGTTTCGATGCAGAAAACTTTGACATAACTGGCTTATTAGGCAGCCTTAACATATCAGTCGATGACATTACTGGCATTATAAACATAGTCAAAAATTCAGACATTGATTTGGCTAAAATATTTGAAAACTGTGACGAGTCAATCTTAGACTCTGTTTCACTTAATTTAACTGGATTGATTGCCTCATTAGGCATTGACTTATCTGCTTTAGATATTGACATGCCAGATATTGACCTGTCTGCAATCAAATTATCAGAACTTATTGGCATCATATCCAATATTGAAATAGACATTGACACCATTGCAGCTGTGCTAAAATTATTCGGAATTGACTTATCTGAAATTGACTTGTCTGGATTGATAGCAAGCTTTGATGAAGAAAACTTTGACTTGACTAGCTTATTAGGCAGCCTTAACATATCTGTCGATGAAATATCCAGCATTTTAGAAGTCTTCAATAATTCAGATCTTGATTTGAGTGGCGTATTCGAAAACTGTGATTGCTCATGCTTGGATGCAATTGCACTTAAATTGACTGGATTGATTGATTCTTTAGACATCGATTTAACTGATTTAGGCATAGACCTATCAGATTACAACTTATCTTCAATTAAACTGTCAGACCTCATTGGCATCTTAAGCAATTCTGAAATTGACTTCTCTGATATTGCATCCATGCTTTTAAGCGGTGATGAACCAATCACTATTGGAGAAGGTGTAACAGATGCAACTGCAAACTACTATCATATTGATTGCAATGTTGCAGATGTCAACTTCAATGAAGACACTGGCAAATGGGAATACCAAGGTTTAGAAATTAAATATTATAACAAAGACAAACATGAGGGCAGATTATCCAAAAAAGAAGTTGAAGAACATAATAAAAACTGTAAAAAATCAGGACTTGATTTATCTGAACTTGACTTGTCTGGATTGATAGCAAGCTTTGACGAAGAAAACTTTGACATTACTAGTCTATTAAGCAGCCTTGACTTATCTGAATTGGATATTTCTGCTATTGCAGATATGTTCAATGATTTAGACCTTGATTTCGGCAAGATATTCAAAAAATGTGATTATTCCTGCTTAGATGCAATTGTGCTTGATTTAACTGGATTAATCGGTTCATTAGGCATTGATTTAACTGTTTTAGCTGAATTAGACATTGACATGCCACCTATTGACCTATCTGCAGTCAGCTTGTCAGAACTTATTGGCATCTTATCTAATATTGAATTAGACATGAACACTATCATATCCGCACTCAAATTGTTCGGAATTGACTTATCTGAACTTGATTTCTCCGGATTAATAGCAAGCTTTGACGAAGAAAACTTTGACTTCTCAGCCTTATTAGGCGGTCTTGACTTATCTGGATTGGACATTTCCGGCATTTTAGACATGCTCAAAAATATAGGCAGCATATTTGAAAACTGCGATTATTCATGCTTAGATGCAATTGTCCTTAATTTGTCTGGAATAATCGATACATTAGGAATTGACTTATCTGAATTAGACATTGACCTATCAGATTATGACCTGTCTGCAATCAGCGTGTCAGATATTATCGATATCTTAGCTAATTTCAATTTAGATATGAACACTATCATAGCTGTTCTAAAACTATTAGGCATTGACTTATCTGAAGTTGATTTATCAGGATTGATAGCATGCTTTGATGAAGATAACTTTGATTTATCCAGTCTATTCAGCAGCCTTGACTTATCAGAATTGGACCTTTCCGGTTTGAAAGAATTTATCAATAATCTAGATCTTGATTTCGAAGGCATATTTGAAAACTTCGACTATTCATGCTTAGATGCAATCGAGCTGGATTTAACTGGATTGATTGATGAAATTGACATTGATTTATCTGCTTTAGGAATTGATGTTTCAGGTTATGACTTGTCTGCAATCAGCTTATCCGACATTATTGATATCCTAACTAAATCTGATTTGATCAAGTCTGCAGTTTCAGCTATAATGAACTTATTCAATCTTGACTGGGATGAACTTGATTTCTCAGGATTGATAGTCAAATTTGATGTGGATGAACTAGACATATCTGAATTATTAACCAGTCTTGATATACCTGGATTGGATATTTCTGCCATTTTAGACATGTTCAATGAGAATGGTATTGATTTAAGCGAATTCTTGAAAGAATTATTAAGCATGTTCATGGAAAATACCTTTCCAGAACTTACAGAATAATTAAATGGATATAACTGTAAATTCAGATATTAAAGAAAAAATACAAAATTAAATAAAAAAAAATAATAGTGGAATAATTTTCACTATTATTAATTACTTTTTTTAAAAAAATCTTTAGATGATTTATTAAAAGTTGAAAATGAATGTCCTATATGTAAATCTAAAATAACAGAAGAAAAGAAAAACGAATTAGAATTAAATTATAGGAATGAAATTAAAAATAATTTAAACAAAATAAATAACAATGAAGAAAATATTAAAAAATAAGAAATAGGTTAAGTTTTGAACTTAACCAAAATTTTTCTAGAATAATGGATCTTTAACTCTAGCAATTCTAAATGAATTTAATATAACTACTAAAGTTAAGCCCAAGTCACCTATACCAACAGACATCATCAAAGTAATTAAACCTAATATTGCAAGGATTACAAAGAGAGCCTTTACGAAAATGGATAGTGAAATGTTTTGTTTAATTATATTCATTGTCTTTTGGCTTAAACTGAATAGGTAAGGCAACTTGCTAATGTCATCCTGCATTAGAGCCACATCAGCGGTTTCAATTGCAACATCTGAACCTGCCGCACCCATTGCAATACCGATGTTTGCACGTGCCAATGCAGGGGCATCGTTGATACCGTCACCAACCATAGCCACATCACCAAACTTGTTACGGATAGTGTCAAGAATATTCAACTTATCCTCAGGAAGCAAATTGGAGTAAACGTAATCAAGTCCAATCTCATCTGCAACCTTATTTGCAGCCATCTTATTGTCACCGGTAAGCATGATTGTTTTAATGCCTTGGTCCTTAAGATCTCCTATTACCTCTGCAGCATTATCTCTGATTTTGTCAACTACAGTCAAGCCTGCAATGACTCCACTTTCATCACCAACGAATACCAAAGTTTTACCTTCAGCTGTATACTTATTGATTTCCTCTCTTGAGACATTGAACTCGCTTCCTTCTATCAAGGACTCATTAGCTGCATAGTAACGTTTTCCATCAACGGTACCGATAATTCCCTTACCAGGAATGTTCTTAAAGTCTTCAATCTCATCAAAGCTTATTTCATTAATGCCTGCATAATCAACGATTGCTTGAGCGATTGGGTGAGATGAACTGTGTTCCAATGAAGCAGCAATCCTTACAATCTCTTCTTCACTGTAAGCATCATTTAAAATATTTATATCGCTTAATGCAAGCTTTCCTTCTGTCAAGGTTCCTGTCTTATCAAAGATAACCGCTTTAACGTTACGCATTTCCTCTACATAGGTACTTCCCTTGATAAGAACTCCCTTTCTGGTAGCAGAAGTGATAGCTGATACCATACCGATTGGAGTAGAGATTAAAAATGCACAAGGACATGAAATTACCATGATTGAAAGTGCCTTATAAACCCAATCTACCAAGTTCTGACCAAAGAAAAGCGGAGGTATAAATGCTACACAGGCAGAAATGACTATCATTAAAGGAGTATAATATTTGGAAATACGTTCCACCAATGTTTCTGTAGTGGATCTGTTTAATTGTGACCTTTTTACAAGTGTTACAATCTTGGAAATAACTGAATCCTTAGCTTCTTTAGTTACTACCATCTCCAGATATCCATCTTCATTTACAGTACCTGAAAAGACCTCATCACCGACTGTTTTGGTAACAGGAAGACTTTCACCGGTAATTGAAGCTTGATTTATGGAAGAGGTACCATATACAATATTTCCATCCAAAGGAACTTTATCTCCAGGCCTGATGATAACAATTTCACCAATTTTCACTTGGTCAACATTGCGAACTTCCTCTCCATCGTCAACTTTAACCCTTGCAGTTTCTGGAGCCAATTCAACTAATGACTTGATTGAACGTTTTGCACGAAGTTCAGCATAATCCTCTAAGAATTCAGCTATATAGTATAATAAAGCTACTGCTGCACCTTCTTCACCATGACCTATGATGAATGAAGCAATACATGCAATCACAACAAGAAGTGCAGGTCCGATGGTATGACGTTTTACGAGTGAGTTATAAGCCATTACAGCTATTTCATAACCTGCTATAAGAGCAGCAATCATATAGATTATTGTTACAATGGTCATGTCAAAGGATAAATATTCAAGTATATGTCCTGCTATAAAGAGGATCCCGCTTGAAACCATGATTTTAATAGGCCTATTTGAGAGTAGAGGTTTCCCTTCAGCAATAAGGTCTCCATCCCCATGGCTGTGCTCGTGTCCATGATCGTCATCATCTGCACAATCTGGGCATGCACATAATGAGAAATCGTCATCATCATGGTCATGATGGTTATGATCATGGTCATGGTCATGACAACCACAATCAGGATCTTCACATGAGTCCCCAACTACTTTAGGAGCATGCTCATGATGATGTTCGTGTTCTTCGTGATCATGCTCATCGTCATCATGACAATCATCATCGTCACAACCACAACCACAAGACTCCTCATGATGCTCATGCTCATGCTCATGATGATGCTCATGTCCGTGGTCATGCTCATGCTCATGATGGTGATGATTATGGTCATGCTCATGATCATGGTCATCTGCACAATCTGGACAACCACAAATGCTTATATCAACATCCTCATCATAATCTATCTCTTCTCTATGATCAAAAACACTTAAATCTGTGCTTTTCTGATAATCCCTTAATAACTGCTTATTGTAATGTTCCTTATTTGTACATTTATCATCATCACAGTTAGGATCAAAACAAATATAATTGTAATGTTCCGGATTAAAACATTCCTCTTCATTACAATCAGGATCATAACATCTATTTTCTACCATTTTGACACCTTAATATTAAATAAAAATTTAAAAGTTTAATTGAAGAATATCCAGAATTTCAATTATTCGTTCAAGTGTTCCAAACCCATCTTATAAATCATTTCCACATGAAGGTCAGTTAATGAATATCTTGCCTGCTTTCCTTCCTTCTCAAACTTAACGATATTATGTGCTCTCAATATTCTCAATTGATTGGATACTGCATTTTGATTTAACTCCAATGCTTCACAGATATCACATACACATAAATCCTCATAGCTCAATAATGAAATTATCTTTAACCTTGTAGGATTTCCAAATATCTTAAAGAATTCAGATAAATCAGTATATTCCTCTTCAACCAAAATATGCTTTTTAGCCCTTTCAATTGAATCTTCATGGGGATGATATACTTCACATACATCATCATGATTGCCTTTATTGGTTTGTGAATTTTGATTTTGCATTTAGAACACCTTCTTATACTTATATTGAAACATCAACATATTTAAATGTTTTCATATCATGATATTATGATATGTTATTAAAAAATATATGAAATTTAGAGAAAAAGTAATAAAAAATAGAATAATAATAAAATAAAAAAAGAGTAAAAAGAGTAAAAAAATAAAAAGAATTACCTTATACAAATAAAGGTAAGATTATAAATGGACCTATAGATGCAAGTAAAAACAGAACTATCCCTATAATAGAAATATGCTTCTCTTCATCCATTATTCCATTGATGATTAATAGAATACTGAAAAATCCAATTATTAAAGGTAAAATATGTGAAAATATAATAATAAATCCATTTGCCATTTTATCACTGATATAATTTTAATTAATATCTTAACTAATACATAGTTTATTTAACTTTATATTTAAATTTAAGCAAAAAACTTATAAACTGTTAAGGCTTATTTCACCTTTATGCAAAGCAGTACCCACTAAAGCCTTTTTAATTCCTAACTCTTCTATCAATGGAATTTCGTCCTTAGTGATTCCGCCGCCTAAAATTATCTTGTCCTTAAATTCATCAAATTTATCAAGCAATTCCTTATTGAATCCTGCTTCTGTTCCTACTGATGAAATGTCAAGCAAAATGATTTCATTTGGATCTATTTTTCTTAGGACTTCCTTGAATCCTTCCAAATCCAAATCCATATGTTTTGTGTATAGTTCATTATCTTTTACATCCACACTAACAATGATTCTTTCCTTTGGATACTTTTCAAAGATCTTTTCAAGCTCTTCAATGGATTCAAGTGTTTCAGTAGCTACAATGATTTTGTATGCAAATTCCAACATGAATTCAAAGGTTTCCAAATTATCTACACCTACATCTACAATGACAGGCAAGATTGTATTTACTTCCTTAATTTTATAAATGTTATGATTTCCATTTCTTTCAATCAAATCCAAATCAGCAATATACATTTCTTTTGCATTGGCTCTCTTTAATGAATTCGCTATTTCCACGGGATCAGATGAAGATGCATAAATTGTTTGAAGGGGAGTGTAAGTGTCCCTATTGCCGCTTTTACCAGATACGGCAACAGAGTTCATTAAATCTAAAACAGGAATAATTTCTAACATTATTTTCACCAAATTAATGATTGATTTCAATATAATTATAACTTATTCATCTAATTTAATAAATATTTCGTTAGCCAATTCCTTATCTACAGCCAGTTGAGTGTTTCCCAATTGGAATACATAGTTTGGGAATTTTTGAATCAGGCAAATTCTTGAACCTGGAATAAGACCTAAATTCATGATCTTTCTTAATTTACGAGCATCTTCAGTTTTAATGTGTGAAACTTCACCGGACTCACCGCTGTGACAAGATACCAAAGGTACAGAAAATTCATTATTCAAACCTTTATTGGCCTCACTGGAGTCCCCTTTAGGAATAGGATTGTTATGAGGACAGTTTTCAGGGTTTCCCAATATTCGGCATATATTGTCTTCCACCTCTTCACTCATTACATGCTCAATTTGGTCTGCCAATTCTTCCATTTCATCCATATCTGCTAAAAACAAGTCAGCTACAACCTTTTCAGCAATCCTATGCTTTCTAACCAAAGACCTTCCTAAACGTTCTCCAGTTTCAGTTAAATTGACAAAACCATCATCGATTTTGATGTATTCCTTTTTAGCCAACAATTCAATATCATCAAAGTTGAATTCATCAACAACCAATTTCTCTTCCTTTTCAAACTCCCTAACCCAAATATCCTTTAAATAATGTTCTATTTCACTTTTTTCCATTTTAACACTCCAATCCTTGAAATAAATAAAATAAAAATTGATTAAATTAAATTATATTAATTATATTAAATTGATATGATTTTTTCTTTAATATTCATTTGAAAAATTTATCTTTAATCTTCTTTACACTGTCTTCCATGAATTTATATGATTTGGATTCCGGCAGAATCTCATAACCGCAATTAGGACATTTAACTGTCTTGCAATTGATAGGGCATGAATCACAGCTGATTCCATCACATTTTTGAAATGTGAATCCGCAAAATTCACATTTGACAACCTGATTTTTAATATCTTCTTCAACCATAGAAGCTCACCAATCTATAAGACCACATTAAAAGCAGTCAATAAGAAGTTAACAATGAATCCCATAGTAAACGCTAGAACTATGCTCATAACAGCAATCAATCCAGCTAATTTTGCACCTCTTTCCTTAATCATAATCATCAATTGAGCCACACATGGCAAGAACAATGTTAAGGTTACAGATGCAACAAGCAATTGAACTCCAGTCAATTGACTTTGGATGGTCATAAGTCCAGCAGCACCAAAGTCCCTTCTAAAGAATCCAAGTACAAAGGAGGAACTTGTTGATGTTGGAAGACCAATTGCATGAACCACAGGGCTTATGCAAGCGATGATCCATTGGAAAATGCCGCATAAGTCAAGTGCCCAAATGATTACACTGATCAAAATGAATATTGGAATCAATTCCTTAATATACATCACTAGACGTGTCCAAGTCTTTTTAGCGATATGTGATAACTTAGGCCATCTTAAAGGAGGCAATTCCATAAAGAAACTTGGTTGCGCTCCGGGAACAAACCTTTTTGCAAGGTATCCGAGAACAACAAAGTTGAGTGCAATCACTGCAAGCCAAATCCAAATGGACCTTGGATGCTGGGATAAAAGGGCCATGATTACACCGAGCTGGGCAGAACAAGGAATAGTCAAAGCCATAAGCATTGTGGCAATATTACGTTCCCTCCTTGTTTCAAGTGTTCTTGTAACCATTGCAGCCATACTTCCACAGCCTACAGCAAGAACGAATGGAATAACACTTCTTCCACTTAATCCAATTCTCTTAAATCCATTATCTACAAGCAAAGCAAGCCTTGGCAGATATCCACTGTCTTCAAGTATTGAAAATACAATGAAGAAAAGGGATACAATCGGTAAAATAATACCGAATCCATAGGTCAAACCTAAAGTTACTATACCGTATTCACCTACAAAGAGATTTTGAATCGGCACCCACGGAATATATTGAACGACCACAGCAGTTACTGCAGGGTTGATGTATTGGCCGAATATTGTGTTTTCCAAGAAGTCTACAAGGATTCCTGCTCCAAGAACCCCTACAATCAAATAAAGACCAAAGTACAATACGAAAGCAAGTATAATAAGTCCATAGATAGGATGGATCATTATTCTGCTTATCTTTTCACCTAAACTATCCTTGTCTTGAACATTTACACTATCTATTGTTGTGTAATTTGATTTGATGTATTTAGCATAATCAGCAAGCCTAAGCTTTGTAAGATACTTGACAGGCTCATCAAACTTAGCCTTTTGCTTTTCAATAATCTGAGACAATTTGGAATAATCTTCCTTCTCCTTAACTAAATTTTCACTATCTTCGTCTCCTTCAAGCAATGAAACTGCCAAATATCGTTTGGAAACCGCATATTTTCCAGAAATATTATCTTTGATTTCAGAAATGGCTATTTCTATGGATCTTCCATAATCGACATCCAATAATGTATTGGATTCCTTTAAGATTTCATTTTCAATTGAATCATAATTTACAATTGTATGCTTTAACTCATCCAATCCCCTATTTTCTGCAGCAGCAGTTAAAACAACAGGAATGCCAAGTTCAGAGGACAATCCTTTTGCATCAACAGATGCTCCCATAGCCTCAAGCTCATCCATCATGTTTAAGACTAAAATCACCTCTTTTCCTGCATCAATCAATTGCAAAGTAAGGTCTATGGATTTTTCTATATTCTTAGCATCCACAACATGAACCATCAAGTCAAATCTTTCATCCAATACCAATAATTTTGCTACCCTTTCCTCTTCGGTGATTGTATTTAAATCATAAAGCCCTGGAGGGTCTGTCAAATGAACAGTCTTCTCTTCATATGTAAAATTACCCTCATCGATATCTACAGTGGTTCCAGGATAATTGGAAACCATAGCTGTCATACCTGTTAATTTATTAAATGTTAAGCTTTTTCCTACATTAGGACTTCCAATCAATAGAACATTTTTATAATAGGGATTATCGTTTTGAGCATTAGAGTCATTCTTAGAGTCTATATCATTAGCCATTTTATCTTCTCAAAAATTTTTAAAAACCTTTTTTAAAGAATTATTTTTTAAAAATAATCATTAATTAAAACTTTTTTACCCTTTACCTACATATAAATGTATATCTATAAAAAATAAGATTGCATTTCATTTATTTAAGTAATTAGGCATACCTAAATTATTATTGTATTACGAATTATATAAATATTTCTATAAAAATAATACTTAAGATAAATGACTAAATAAAAATGAAAAAATAGCTAAATAAAAGTGGGAAAAATAGTAAAAAAATAAAATGGGGAGAAAAGAAAAGAGAATTCATCTCTTTTCTTATTCATATTGTGTTTAAAAATACTAGCTAAGATTAAAAATAAAGAGAATGAACCCTTAAAGATATTTTATACTTTATAGTATATAAAGTTTACTTGAAAAATTATAAAATTTAATTGATTTGAATAAAAATTAACAAAATTATTAAAAAATTGAAAAGATGAAGAAAATAAAAATTAAATAAAAGAATAACAGAAAAAATAATAAAAAAAATTATAAAAAAATAATGAAAAATAATAAAAAAATTTAGATTAAAATAAGATCTTAAACAACTTACTGAACTTTAAGGCAAGACGTGGAGATATTTTTAAAAATAGCTTTATAATATCTTTCGGTTTCATATTTTGAATATCAAGCCCTGCAAAAGCCTGTATGATCTTATTAAAATCATCATCTTCCAAAGAACGATATACTTCATGTGCTATTTTTAGCTTTGGAATTGCACCTTGAGTATGCTTATCATATAAGATATCATATTCCTTCAGCCTTTCTTTGGAATAATCCTTATCCTTGATTGCCTTGGCTGCCACCTGACCTGCAGTCATACCCCCAAGCATTCCTAAAATGATTCCTCCGCCAGTTATTGGATCTACTTGACCTGCAGCATCACCGCATACTAAAAAGTTATCATCATAGATTCTTTCAATCAAACCACCTATAGGGTCTCCACCTACATTAAGTTCAACGGCTTTAGCATTATTCAATGGAGGATATGAATCAATGAAATCATTTAAGAAATCAATGGCTGGCTTTTTGCAAGTTGAAGAAATGCCTATGCCCACATTAGCTATATCATCTCCCTTAGGGAATATCCATGCATAGCCCCCATCTGTAAAAGCACCAATATGAAGCTCAATCAAGTCCATTCTCTCACAATTCACTCCGACCATCTCATATTGAACTCCAGACATCATATCCTTTGGATTGGTAGTGGAATTAATTCCCAATGCTTTAGCAATACGTGATTCAGGACCATCTGCAGCAATCAATATACTGGCTTTAATTTCAATGATTTCACCCATATGCTCACAATCAACGATGAAAAATGAGCCTTTATCATCTTCATCCCTCATGATTGATTTGGCTATGGTCTTAACCATTATCTTGGCACCTGCTCTCGCAGCATCCATTGCCATGTACTTATCGAATACCTTACGTTCAATAATATATCCCCTTTCAGGCAAAATTGTCTCATCAAGAGTTAATCTGGTTCCATCCGGTGCAATTATGGTTCCTCCATTAATCCTTTGAACAGCCCATTGTGGATCAGGTTCTATACCTAACCATTTAAGCCCATGATCATAAATGCCTTCAGCACATCTTTTAGGAGTCCCTATTTCTGATTTCTTATCAATTAGAATTACATCTGCCCCTCCTAAAGCAGCATGTTTGCTGGCTGCTGAACCAGCTGGACCTGCACCAATTACCAAAACATCGGTTTCAATCATATTATCATCTTATTTAATAAATCAATTAGTCGATTATCGTAAATTAATTCATCAATCTTAATTCAAATAAAAAGATTAACTTTTAGGATAAAAAAATAAAAAGTTATTTGGTTTTTGAAGCTATGATAACATCCTTAATGTTATGTGGAGGAAGTTCTATCCTATAATCCAAAACCTTTAGCAAAGCTTCGGTACCTCTTCTTCCACTAGCAGACAATTCATAATTGTTTTTAGGAATGAAAATGTATCCTCCAGTTCTTAATCTTGAAAAGATATCTAAAAGAATCTTTACCTTTTCATCCCCATTCTTATCTACAAGGCTTTTATTTAAATTGACCATGATAAAATCAAACTTGCCTGTTATATCCTCAATTTGGTCAGCATTTATTTGTAAAATATTAATGCCTTCAACAAATTGATCTGTAACAAAAAGACCTGTTCCATATTTTTCACCCAATTCAAGCAATGGCATAATTTCATTTAAATAAGTCTCATCATCTTTCATTTCCCAAACATGTGAATCTTCACTTAGAATAAGTGAAAATGCATTCCTTTCAACGGTTCTTAAGAAGTTTAGATTTTTCTCAAGTTCAGAGTAATCCTCATGAACTAAAAATACTGTCCCACCACTTGTTCCCACATCTTTTGTTTTTGGGTAAAATATCTCATCAATATTGATGCTGGATAATGAAGTGCTGTGATAAGCTTCCAATTTAGTGCTGATACGTGCCATAGGAGATGAACGAGCAATCATATTATTTGGAACAATGAAGAACTTCAAGGTACCATGTGCATATAACTCATATTTTCTCTTCAATTCTTCATAGAAGCGTTCAGGTTTCAAATAGGAATCCAAAATACTATCGGTTTCATGTTGGCCTGAAATCCTGTCTAGAAAATCTGCAGGCATGTCTCCACCCATTGGACGGCAGTTAACCTCAATCAAAACAGGCCCCTTTTCATCAATCATATACTCTCCATGAACAGGCCCATATTGAATTCCCAAAGCCTTAGCGACATCATATGCATATTCCACCATTTCAGCTTCACCGAGACCTAATTCATTGACAGACTCACAGGAATCATAAACTATAGCCCCTTCAGAGGTTTTTACCTTATTGTATTTCCAAACCATTGTGACACGAGGAATACCTTTATGAGAAACAGTATTTACAATATATTCAACACCGTTGATTTTCTCCTGAATCAATAGTTCCTCTATCCGATCACCGAAACGATTAACACCTTCAAACAAGTTATTGATTGTGTCTATCATCTCCTGTCGGTTTAAACAAATACGCACACTTGCAGAACCTGAACTGTAAGTAGGCTTCAAAACAACTTCATTCAACTCTTCTTCATCATAAAATTCCAATGCCTCTTCCAAAGTTTGAATGACTTTTCCCCTTATTGAACGGAGGCCATATTCAGCAATTCTCTCCTGCATCTTATCCTTTAAGGTCATAGCTTCAAGATTATCAATGTGATTGCCTAAAAGACCTAAATCATATGCTAATCTGGTTGCTAAAACAACTCCCTGTTCACTTGCTGGGAGAACTAAAAGAGGGTCATATCTTTTTACAGCTTCAATAGTCTCCTCATAAGTATCCTGTTCGTAAATCATATCAAAATCATAAGGAATCATTTTATATTCCTTATGAACATGTTCACTATACCTTTCTCCATCTTCTGTTTCTGAAGCCTTCAATTCCAATACAATTGGATTATATCCTCTATTGATTATATCTTCTACAAAATTTATTCCAGTAGAAATACAATGAACTAAAACAATATTTCTCATTTTATCGCCCTTTTGATTTTAAATTTGAATTTTTAAAATTAATGTAAATACTAATTTTGTAATAATTTAGATTTTTGAAATTAATGTAAATAATTTGTTAAAAAAAATAAAATATAATAATAAAAAGTATAAATGGAAGTTATTTAGCTTTAGAAGCAATAATAACCTCTTTAATATTATAAGGTGGAAGTTCAATCTTATAATCTAAAACCTTTAATAAAGCTTCCATACCTTTTCTTCCACTCATAGCAAATTGATAAGTGTTTTTAGGAATGAAAATCATTCCACCGGTTCTGAGCTTTGAAAAGATGTTCAAAACGATGTTGACCTTTTCTTCCTCACTTTTATCAATGAGACTCTTATTTAAGTTGATGATGATTGAATCGAATTTGCCCCCTACATCTCCTATTTGCTCATGATTGATTTGCAAAATGCTAATGTCATCTACAAATTGATCTGTTACAAAAAGGCAGGTTCCATATTTTTCAGATTCACTAACCAATGGTTTGATATCATTCAAATATTTTTCATCATCTATTTCTGGAGCTTCCAATGAATCATCAGAAAGAATCAATGAAAATGCATTTCTCTCAACAGCTCTTAAAAAGTTTAAATTGCTCTCGATTTCAGAGGAATCCTTATGAACTAAAAATACAACTCCTGCACTAGAGTTCACATCTTTGGTTTTCTGATAAAATATGCCCCCTAAGTTAATGGTATCCAATGATGTGCTATAATAAGCCTTTAACCTACTGCTTATGCTAACCATTGGGGAAGAACGAGCAATCATATTATTTGGAACAATGAAGAACTTTTGGGTACCATATGCATATAATTCATATTTTCTCTTCAATTCTTCATAGAAGCGTTCAGGTTTCAAATATGAATCCAAAATACTATCAGTTTCATGCTGGCCTGAGATTATATCAAGGAAGTCTGCAGGCATGTTTCCACCACTAGGACAACAGTTTGCCTCAATCAATACAGGCCCATCTTCATCCATAATATACTTCCCAGAAACAGAACCGTATTGAACTCCTAAGGCCTTAACTACATCATATGCATATTCCACTACTTCAGCTTCACCGAGACCTAATTCATTGACAGTCTCACAGGATTCATAAATCTCATCCCCTTGAGAGTTTTTGACCTTATTGAATTTCCAAACTAAAGTAACGCGAGGAATACCATTATGAGAGACAGTATTGACAACATATTCTACACCATCAACCTTCTCTTGAATCAATAGCTTATCAACCATGTTTTCATAAGGATTGATGCTATCTAAGATATTAGTTATCTCCCCAATCATCTCATCCCTATTACTGCAAAAACGGATATTTGTAGAACCAGCCCTATAATTAGGTTTTATGACCACTTCTTCCAATCCTTCATTATCATAAAATGCCATTGCCTCTTTAAAGTTTTCAACGACTTTTCCTTTAAGTGAACGAAGACCATATTCAGCAATTCTTTCCTGCATCTTAGCCTTATCAGTCATAGCTTCAAGGTTTTCAACAGAATTGCCTAAAAGACCTAAGTCTTCAGACAACTTAGTAGCTAAAGGAACTCCTCTTTCATAACCTGCAACAATTAAAAGAGGATCATATTCTTTTACCATTTCAAGAGTTTCTTCATAGGTATCCATTTCATAAATCATTTCATATTCATGTTTGATACTCTTATAATTTTCTATAACAAACTCAGCAAAGTCTCTACCATCTTTAGTATCTGCAACTTTTAAATCTAATAAAATAGGATTATAGCCTCTATTGATTATATCTTCAACAAAATTTTTTCCAGTAGATATACAGTCTACAACAATAATGTTTCTCATGTTATCTCCCAAAATATTTATTTAATCACAGAACTACTTTCAAATTTTCCATTTATTAATTAAAATAAAATACATTTCTATCTTTATAATTTCTCATTAATAAAAATTATTAAAAAAAAGATTAAAAATAGCTAAGATTATTAGTAAAAATATAAAAAAAGAATTAAAAATAGGTAAAAATCTGATAAAAATCTGATAAAATAACATATATCAAAAAATAAAAAAAGTAAAGAGATGAATTAGAAATAGAATTCAGGCTCTTTTCTTTCTGCATTTGCAGTTTCAAATTTTGGTTTTGTAGCTTCAAATGCATCTCCAGTAAATCCTCTCGCATCTTCCGGACATATGTTTATGCATGAAGTGCATCTTGAACATATGTCAATGTCGACATCTGCAGGATCATCATCTGGAATAGCTCCTTCAGGACAGACAGAAACACATTCAAGACAGAATACACATTTGCTTTCATCACAGCTTACAATAAATGGGAGCTGTTTCAAATCAACATATGGTTTGTTTCCGGGAATTTCTGATTCTAAAGAACCGCCATTTTCTATTTTTTCAACTACTTTTTTAGAAAATTCATTGATCTTTTCAACATCTGATTCATCAGGTCTTCCTACAGCAACACCATCAAAGATAGAGTGATGGCTGATGGTTGTTGCAGCTGCAATAACATCAAAATTCTTTTCTTTAAGTATGTCTACAAGCTCAAGCAATGCATCCTTGATCTGTGCATTTCCATAATTTGCAACAGCTATTGCCTTTGTATTGTTTCCTTTTAATTTAGATAATCTTTTTGCAGCAGTTTCAGGAAGCCTTCCTGCAAAAACAGGCATTCCTACAACCACAATGTCATCTGATGAAAATTCCTTCTCTCCATCAAAATACAATAAATCACAAATTTCATTGTCCTCATTAATATTATCAGCAATTAAGCCAACGACTTTCTTTGTAGTTTCAGATGGACTGAAAAACACTTTAACTACTTTATTCATATCCTCACCTTTTTAAAATCCAATTAGAAAAATATATTAAAAAAATAAAATTAATTCCTCTTATTAACCATATAAAACTATTTTACAGCTGATTTCCTTCTTGAGAAGTAGAATGCAAATATCAAAACAAATGCCATGACCAATATGTCAATCATAAATTCAAATTGGGTAGCATGTATAAATAGCTCATAAATACCAATTAGCCAAATTCCAAATAAGAATACTGGTGCTATGTATTTGATAATCGCTTTCCAAATAGTTCCTACCTTAACGGTGGAATGCTCATTCAAAACAGGTATTATATTGTCAAGACCATAAATCCAACCGAATATGATAGCTTGAATTGGAATCAATAGCAAAACTCCAAACTTATTAACGAATGTATCCACAATTTCAATCAAGTAGCTGCTGATTCCTGTTGTCAATGTCAAAGACAATAAACAGCCAACTATACACAAGACTGTTGTAGTCTTTCTCCTTGACCAACCTAACTTGTCTGTAGTGGAACTTAACATCGGTTCAAATAATCCAAGAGCAGAGGTTATTCCTGCAAACAGAATGGATAAGAAGAGCAATGGAGCTAATATATGGCCCATTAAACCCATGACATTGAAAATCCTTGGGAAAACAATGAATATTAATCCGGTTCCTTCAGTAATAAGCTGTATCATTGGTGTTCCGCTTGTAAATGACATATATCCTAAAATTGCATATACTCCAAATGCAGTACATACCTCAAAGGCAGAATTAGACAATACTACAAAAATAACATTGTCTACCAATTTTGAGTTTTCAGGAAGATAGCTTGCATATGTAAGGGCGAGAGTTTCACCTACACTTAAGGAGAATATGATCTGACCGAATGCAGCCAACCATATATTCACATCCCAAAGCATTTCCCATTTCGGATAAATCAAAGTATCTATTCCAATTTTTGCACCAGGTAATGTGAATGCATAAACTATGATAATTCCCATTATAACGAACAACAAAGGAATTAGAATCTTTGAAGCTTTCCCAATACCCTTATCAATATCCCTGTTTGAAATGAACCATAAGATAAACCAGCATACCAATACCCCTATTGATGTAGGGATAAGAAAACTGCTTGCATCCGCTAAATTGGAACTTCCACCAACAGTATTAACAAAATAGTTTGCTGCATCAGCTCCCCAATCAAATGTAAGACTGCTGAACAGGTATACCAAGTCCCAACTCAGGATAACCATATAATAAACTGTTACTATAAAAGTCAATAGAACGAGAACCCATGCAATAATCTCAAATTTAGGATTTATCTTTTTCATGATTTCCGTAAAGGATGTTTTGAAGGAAAATCCCAAACCGTATTCCATAATCAAAAATGGAATTCCTAAAATCAAAATGGCAACGATATAAGGAATAAAGAATGATCCTCCACCATTAGTGTAGACAACATAACTGAATCTCCATATATTTCCTACACCAACGGCAACTCCAATCATTGCAAATAAAAATGAAATTCTTGAATCCCATTGAGTTCTCTCAGACATAACTTATAATTTATCGATAAAGATATAAAAATATTACATACTTAAATTTGAAGTTTTTTAAAAAATTTTGAAAAATTATTTTTATAAATTATTTTAAAAAAATTTCTGAATTTTTAAAAATAAAAAAAATGAAAAAAATAGAAAAAATGAAAAATATGAAAAATAAAAATATAAAAACTATAAAAAAATAGAAAAAAATAGAAAAAATTTAGAAAAAATTTAGAAAAATAGTGATGAAAAAATTAGAAAAAAATAAAGATGTTATTCTCTGAAGTTTTCGTTAATGTATTCATCAAGTTCGAGGTAAGACTCATCGATTACTTCATTGATTATTTCATCTGATAAGTCGGATAACTCATCTGTATCAATATCAATATCAGCATCTATATCAAGTTGTTCAGTTTCATCATTGTAGTCAATATTGATGTTAATATCCATACCCAAAATTTCTTTTTGAGATTTCACTTGGGAAAAAATTTTCTTCTCAACTACACTTGCAAAGAAATCTGAAATATTGTCAAGATCTTCTGAAGATAATTTTTTAAGTTTTGATACCATACTTACACCTAAAAAAATTATGCATAAATAATTTTATAATATACGAATAAAATTTTCTTAAATAAAAAAAAGAAAAAATAGATAATAAATCTATTTATCCTTGTAATCCACCCATAGCTTGTTGGATGGTTGCTTGCATTTCTTCAAGTTTTTTCATAACTCTTTCTTCTTGGCGAGTCATGGTTTGTTGTCTTAATTTAAGAGTTTCAACTTTGTCTTCAAGCTCTTCTAAAGTTTCATTACGTTCAACTTTAATGAGTAAGTTTCCAGCGGATTTGAATACTTCAGCTCCTTCTGGAGTTTTTTTGAGTTCTTCAAGAGCAGTTTCGGTTTCTCTTAATTGAATGTCAACATTTTGTTTTTGAATAGTTACAGCTTGAGCTTGTTGTTGTAATTGTTGGAATTGGTTTAATTGATGTTGTATATTTTGTGGAATTTCCATATTTTCACCTTAAATCTTTTTTATAATAATATTAGTTTAATTTTTAATTATTAAATATAATTAGCTAATAAATCATTATACTATAATATATTATTAGTTAAATATTTAAAACTATTGATTAGATAATGATAATAATAATGATAATAATTATGATAATAATTATGATAATATTAAATGATATTAGTTAAAAAATTAATTTTCAGTCAATTCATTTATCTCTACGGACAATTTGATCCATTTGATGGCTGAATTGATGGATGCTCTAAAGGATGTTGCATCCTCTGCATCTATTGTGATTATGATAGAGTTCTTATCCAATTTCAAATCCATGGAGGATCTGTAATCAGGAGAAGTTTCAAATTCAAGCAAAATGGAATCATAAACAATCTTTGCCTGTTTTTCTGTATCAAAATCAATTACGATATCACTGTTGATTGATTTCAATATGTCGCTTTCACTAATATGAATCTCTCCTAAAAATCATATCATTTAAGTTAATCTAAATAATTTAAAATCAATGAATTAATTCTCAACTATCTTCTTAACATTGATTTGTAAATCTATCTGTTCCCCTTTCTTATTTACAAAATAGATTATTGCAAAATTCTTGTCATCATCATAATCTGCATAGGATATTCTGATGTAATTTGAATCTTGTGGTTCAGTTGTGATTTCAATACCTAAAACCTCTGCCAAAACATCCAATTCCCTTACAGTTGAGCGGATCTTCAATTCTTCAGGTTTGATATGAAGACGTTCATTTGTTGTATTGACAGAAACAAGCAATGCCAACTTTTCATTTGCCTCAAGGTCGTAGAAAGTTAATTTACTTGGATTTCCTTTAATCTGATAAACTAAAACAAGGCTATCATGACCTAATTGCTTAGCTTTGATAAGCAAATCCCTTAAACTACTTTTTCCCCTGTTTGTATAATCAAAACCAAAAGCATGTGAAAAATTCTTACAGAAGGTTCTTGTTTTCTGAGATGGTTTTCTTGATGTAGAAATTAGCATAATAATCCCCTTTTTTATTTTCAATTAAAATAAGAATGGAAAATACGTAAAAATGCATAAAATTTAAAATTTTAGACTAAAAATCTTAAAAAAATCATTAATACAAAAGTAAAAAGAAAACTAATTTTAATTTAAATTAAAATTAGTCAGTAGCTATAATAACTAAATAGCCAATAAAAAATAGAATGAATGCAGTTAATTATCTTAGCTGCGATAAGCTAAATAGTTATTAAAAGATAATTATTAAATCATAAAATTAATAATAATTAAAAAAATCAATAACTATCTTGCTTTTACATGGTTTCTGTCTTCTGGAACTTTTTTAAATAAAATCCTATATCTACATTTAGGACATTTGTTTCCTCTGGATTCCTTGTGTAATCTCATTTCTTGAGGATCTACTTCAGTTCCACATTGAGGGCAATAATACAATTAGTTTCCTCCAACTACTCTTTTAATGTTACGGGTAGCAGCTTTTGCCATAGGAGTTTCAGGTACGTATGCTCCACCGGTAAAGACGGTACCACATTTTTTACATTCCCAAATTCCAGCACTTACTCTTTTGACGTAAGGTCTGATTTTCTTAACTTGTCTTTTTGCTTTTCTTCCGTATCTAGCACCAAATCTGCCAGTAATACCAACTTTTTTTGTTCTTGCCATTTAAAATATCTCCAGTAAAATTGAATTAATTAAACATTAAGCTTCAACACCTACAAAGCTTAATATAGTATTATTTAATCCCATCATCGATAAATAATAAATATAATAGATAATAAGACATACTCTTGTCTTCATTTAAAAGATCATAAAAAATCTGCTTTACTAATTATAAAACGATAATGATAATTAAAATAAAGAGAATGATTGTTAAAATTATAAAACCATTACAGCAATTAGGCTATAAATTTAACTAATAATATAATATAGTATTTAAAAGTATATAAAGTTAATGGTTTTTTGGATATTTTAATTAAGAAAAATAGCTGTTTTTTATTATAGATTTAAATTAATCTTTAATTTTCTAATTAAAATAATAAATCAAACTATTTTTTACAATAAATATTTATATTAAAACAATTTTGAAAATAAATAAAAAAATTATGAATAAAATAAAAAATAATTAAAAACTAGTTAAGAGAATTGCTCAAAACTAGTAAAAATATCTAATCAAACTTTTTAAAAAGTCTGACTAGTCTAAATAACTTAATAAATCGTCTTTGGTAGTGAATGCCATATGTACAGCATCGAGGATTTCATCTCTAGTTAAAGGTGCTTCTCCACCTTTTTGCATTGAACAAACATGGTTTCCTTCATCAGTAACACCAATGGTTATTCTTGCATCCAAGATTTCTTCCTCTTCTAAAGAAGGATCTAAAACTAAGCCATTGCCGATTTTTACAAATGTGGATAAAGCTAATTTATCTCTGATAGGTAAATCCATAGTTTCATCTTCAGATAAGACAACTTCATCATCAACATATTCAGCAACTGGCAATTTAGTGTTCATTAAAGCTGCCATTACAGCAAGGTTAGATGCATCAAAGAGATTTCCATCGTAATCGATTACATGCAAGTCAATGAAAAGCATCCATACTTTTTTACCTTCTTCAATACAAAGCTTTTCTAAATCCACCAATTCACTTTCACGGATTCCACGGTCTACAACACGTGCAAGTTCAATGGATTCTGGGCTAGGTGGACCTGGTTCGAATCCAGGAGCAGCCATTGGCAAGAGTTCACAGTTGGTCATCAATACACCTAAGTTAGGAGTGTCACCGAATGGTTCACCAATAGTAGGTTTAACACCTACAATAACTTGAGTGTCACCTAATTTAACTCTTGCAGAACCTTCTGCCTTATCAATTACATTAGGTTCAATGAAAATATCTCTTCTTTCATCAAAAGCTCTTCCATCAGCTCTTTTACCATCATTTATAAGTCTTGTAATACTTCTTCTA
>CACYJH010000020.1 GCA_902774685.1 uncultured Methanobrevibacter sp. | reverse complement strand
TCTCCCTAAAGAAGTTGAATTTGTAAGCTACACAGCAAGCAAAGGTACATACGACAACGAAACTGGTGTATGGACAATCGGAAACATGGCAAATGGTACTAATGAAAAATTGACTATAATCTCAACAGCAATCATTCCAAAGTACAACATTACTAACAATGCTACTGTAAATTGTACAGTAAAAGAGTGGGATTATACTAATAACTTCGATAATGCAACAATAAACATCGTTCCTCCAATTGAAAAAACAGCTTCAAGCGAAACTGCATTCTATCATGAAATCATAGAATACAACTTGACTGTAATCAATTATGGAGATGAAGTTTACAACGACACCTTAGTCCTCAACGACACCTTAGATGAGAACTTAGAGTTCATTGAAACCGTAAGCATTATCGGTGCAGACGTAGTAAAAGGTGAAACCAGAAACGGGCAAACCATTACTTGGACACTAACAAACATTTCAACATCAAATGCTGTAGTAACCATAAGAGTAAGACTAAACGGAATTGGCCCAATCGATAACCCATTCACAATAACTACATCATTAGGAACCAACATTACAGTAAACAAAACCATAACAGTAAAACCTATTGTTGACGTATCCGTTGAAAAAACAGCTGACAAAGCAGAATACAAAGTAAACGAAACTGTAACATGGACCATAACTGTATCCAATGCAAACAATGGTACTAACGCAACAGACGTATTACTTAAATCTCCCTAAAGAAGTTGAATTTGTAAGCTACACAGCAAGCAAAGGTACATACGACAACGAAACTGGTGTATGGACAATCGGAAACATGGCAAATGGTACAAGCGAAAAATTGACTATAATCTCAACAGCAATCACTCCAAAGTACAACATTACAAATACAGCAACTGTAAACTGTACCGAAGATGAATGGAATTATAGTAACAATGAAGATAACGCAACCATTAACATCATTCCGCCAATTCAAAAAACAGCGAACAAAGAGATTGTATACTATCATGAGGAAGTTGAATATAATTTAACTGTGATCAATTATGGAGATGAAGTTTACACTGACAATTTAACTCTCATTGATACTTTAGATGAATGTCTAGATTTCCTTGGAACCGTTAGCATTGTCGGTGCAGACGTAGTAAAAGGTGAAACTATAAACGGCCAAACCATCTCTTGGGTACTTACTAACATTTCAACATCAAATGCAGTAGTAACCATTAAAGTTAGAGTAAATACAGTTGGCTCAGTAGACAACCCATTCACAATTCAAACTCCACAAGGAACCAACACAACAGTAAACAAAACCATAACAGTAGAACCAATTGTTGACGTGGCAACCAATAAGACTAGCGACAAAGAGGAATACTTTGTAGATGACATTGCTATTTGGACTATAAATGTCTCAAATGCGGCAAACGGTACAAATGCAACAAATGTCGTGCTAAAAGATGTATTCCCAAGTGAGTTTGTATTTATTAACTACACAGCAACAAAAGGAACATACAACTCTAAAACCGGCGAATGGAATATTGGATTCATGGGTAACGGAACTTATGAAACATTAGTGATAAGATCTTATGCAAAAACCATTACAAACTGGACCATTAACAAAGTTAATGTAACTTGTAAGGAAGATGATTGGAACTTATCCAACAATGTAGCGAATAAGACCGTTAAAGTAGTGGATCTCCCAGATCTAAACAAAACCGTAAATGATACAACTCCATTCTACAATGAGACTGTTATATATAATTTAACAATCAAAAACATTGCAAACATGACTTACACTGAAAAATTACTTGTAATCGATAGTTTGCCAAAAGGTTTAGAGTTTATTGAAACTGTAAGCATAACTGGTGCTAAATTAATTAAAGAAACTGTCAATGGACAAAAAATTACTTGGACAATTACAAATATTGCTGCAAACTCAAAAGCAGTGATAAAAGTAAAAGTCAGAGCAAAAGCCATTGGCGAATTGACCAACAATCTTACTATAATCGGTCCAAGAGGAACAAATAAAACTGTAAACTGCACAATTGACCCAATCCCACTGGCTGATTTAGCAGTTTTCAAATCAAATGATCACTATCGTATAGATTGTCATAACAGTACCACAGTTATCTGGACAATAAAAGTTGTGAACAATGGTCCAAATGATGCAATTAATGCAATTGCTAAGGACATATTGCCTAAAGGTATCATTTACATTTCAGATGATTCCAATGGAAAATATGATCCAGCAACTGGAGTCTGGAAATTAGGAAACCTTGCAAATGGAAAATCTAAAACAATCCATATTGCAACCAAAGTAAATGCAACTGATGTTATTATTGATAATGAAGTTGTTGTTTCATCAGATACCTATGATCCAAATGAAAGTAATAATTATGACAACAGTTCCATCAAAGTTATCGCAGTAGCTGATTTAATGCTTATTAAAGATGCTAATGTAACTAAGGTACATGTTGGAGATAAATTCTCATATATTATTACTGTTATAAACAACGGACCTGATACAGCAGTCAATGCTCGTGTATATGACCTCTTGCCTAAAGGATTAGAACTCCTTGGTTTCGAAGCATCCAAAGGTGACTTTGATCCTGCAGCAGGAATTTGGAGAATTGGAGATATGGAAAACGGTGAAGTGGTAACATTAATAATTAATGTAAAGGCTTTAGTAACTGGAAAAATCATTAACGAAGCATATGTTGAAAGTGATACTTTTGACAATGACACTTCAAATAATAAGGATTCCGCTACTGTAATCGTAATAAAAGAACATAAGCCTATACCACCGTATATAATACCTACCGGTAATCCATTGTTAATTGCTCTCTTGTCATTAATTGCAATTGTTGGCGTATCATTAAGAAGAAAAGTATAAAATTTTGTATTAAGGGAAAATTTAATTTTCCCTCTTTTATCTTTTTTTAAAAATTAAAATTAAATCAATCCCCAAAAAAGCTAAAAAATTAAAAAAAACTATTTTTACAAAACAATTAAAAAAAAAAAGCATTCACACTATTTTTAAAGTATGATTTTAAAATATAATTTTAAATAACTAAAATCTATTTTTTCTCTTTATGAGCAGTTATAATTGTATAACTAGAAGCATTTACAGTGATTATGATCCCATCAACAGTTACATAATAATTTTTACCATTTCTTTCAATAACTGCATTATCCTGTTTTATCTTATCTACACAATATTCAACAATATCATCCACATCCACACCAATATTTCTTTTAATCCTATCTACACCCATTTCTGTAGTGTGGACTTTATCCAAATTATTCAATAATTCCATTTTCATCAAATCCAATAATTAAAATTATTTATAATATTATTCATCAACAATAAATGTCAAGTCAATTGTTCTGCTTCTTCTTGGCCCATCCAATTCTATAAAGAAAATTGATTGCCAAGTTCCAAGGTTCAATCGTCCCTCAGATATAGGAATGGTCTCAGATGAACCTAATAGAAATGCTTTGATATGAGATGCTGCATTATTATCTATAAAATCATGCCTGTAGTTATCATTTTCTTTTATCAAATCTTTTAAAACCTTCTCAAAATCATTTAAAAGCCCTTTTTCATTTTCATTTACACGAATAGCACTTGTAGAATGTTTTGTAAATATGCTTACAATGCCCTCATCAAACTTTTTTTCCTTTTTAATATCATTTAAAACAGTTATAATATCACTTGTAATGTCTATAATCTGAAAATTAGAACTTGAATCTATTTTTATAGATCTGTTTATAACAGCCATTAAATCACCTATCTTAAAGCCAACTATCAATTATCTATTAAATTAAATTTTATAATTCCACGTGTTAATATTTGAATTAACTTTATCTAAAACTTTACTGATTGTTATTTTATTTTTTTCCTAATTTTATCATAGTGAAAAAAAAAGTGTAAAAGTGTGAAAGTGCAATAGTATCAAATTATAAAAAAGTGTAAAAAAAAGTGTAAAAAAAGAAGTATAGCATATAAAACTATACTTAATTATATTGAACTATTTTTTAAATAGGCAATTATAAATTAAATTTCACTATTTAAGTAAATTGCCCAATCTTAGGATGCTTTCTAATTCTGATAAGAACAAATGGAATTGCTAAAATCATCATTATCACAGATCCTATGAAAATATATGTTATATCAATTTGATCAATAATCATACCACCAATCATTGTTCCTATAAAAATGGATGTATTACACATAAGCAAGAAAATACCATTTGCAAATTCTGGAGATTCTGGAACAGATGATGTGACCCAATACTGTGAAACAGTATAAGCAGACCCATCAAATATGGAAAAGACCATCAATACACAGAATTCCATAAATGGCATTCTAACAAATATGCCCAATACAAACATTATGATTGCAAATCCAATAGGGTAAAAGAGAATGGTCAAATCACCATTTTTCCTAATGCAATAACCACAGAGAGTGGTTCCAACCATAGATATTAAACCCATTAGCAATAGGGTTATGAATAAGAATTTAGGATTCATAAGAGTTACTTGGGATAAATAAGTTGGAATGTAGTTGTATGTAATGCTTATACCTACAATCATACAGAATACATAAATGATTGAATATGCAAATAACATTGATTTTGCATGGCTGATTTGCAAAACAACAGGTTCCTTATTTCCTTCAAATTGAGGAACAAAGAGTAATGTTAAAATAAATGCCACAATGTTGATTGCACCATACCATAACATAGCACTTTCAAATCCATAGGTTAATCCTAAATAGGAAGTTATTGAAAGACCTAAAATACTTCCGGCTGAAATACCTAAAACAACCTTGTTTGTATCCTTTGGACTAATTTCTCCAATAATAGTCAAAGCGGAACTAACAGCTATAGGATAGAAAAATGCAGGAATTATCCTAAAAATCAAAGCGATATAATAGTCAGATATGAATATATCAATAAGACTGCAGATAGCAGTGATTAATAATATGCTCAGCATCAGTTTCTTTTTCTCGAATCGTGAAAAAAGAGCAGGGGTGAATAAGCTTGAAACACCCAATGTTCCCGCAAATATGCTAGCATACAGACTAGCATAGTAAATAGAAACATCAAAATAAACCTGAATAACAGAAATAAGTCCTACTAAACTTAATAATGTGGACATTGCAAAACATACTGATGCCAATGCCCATATAATTTTTTTCACCATGGTATAATATTTGTTAAGTATTGATTTATAAATTTTAGCGAAATTTTAAACAATATAACAAAAAGATTATGCCGAAAAATAAAAAATAATAAAAAATTCAAAAATCAGTCAAAAATAATAATAAATTTATAAAATGAGAAAAATAATAAAAAATTCAAAAAATAGTCTAAAAAATAATAAATAAATTTAATAAAATAAAAAAATAAAAAAATAAGTAACTATGGATATAGGTGTATAAATGGCAAACAATAAAAAACCTTCATTACACAGACAGAACTCAAATAAAGGATCTCTCTATCCCAATAGCAATAAATCCTCTTTCCAAAGAAATAATAGGAGAAATCATAGAGGAAGCACTAGGGGAAGCAATAGAACAAATACTGGAAATGGTATAGATTATCAAGCATTATTGCTTACAATACTATCAGCAATAGTTGCAATACTGCTTTCAATATTATCACTCATAGCACAAGGACTTTCCTTTATTTTTAGAGAAATGAAGAAAAACCCTAAAATGGCTAGGAATGTCATAGGAATCTTAATCATAATATTGGCTATACTGTTTGTTGCCAATGCCTTAAATTTAAATGATAATGGAAATCAGGAGATAACTGCTCCAAGTACATTAATAGGGAACAATTCAATAGGTGCTGTGTATAAGGAAGGCCCATATGGGAATACAGAATCTGATGTTAAAATAGCTTATATTCTTGGAGTGCATCCAAGAGAAAAAGGAGCCCATCAGCTAATGGAACAGGCATTAAAAGAAAAAGCAGGCAGTTTAAACTGCAGTTACTATTTATACAAAATCAATGTAAGCGCTGATTCAACTGATTTCGCAGCAAGCAGAATGAATGGACAAAAATTAGCTCAGGAATTTGCTGTTCCAGATATGATTAACAATAACTTTACTTTTGCTGTTGATGTTCATTATAGCAATGGCCATTGGGGAGTTTCAAGGTTTATGTTCACTCCAAGAGAAAACAATACATTATCTAATCAACTTGCTCACGCCATCTGTGATAACTTTGAATGGATGACCTATTATGTGCCTCCAGACCCAACAAGTCCTGCATATGTGACAGAACCGTTAAATGACGGCAATGTAAGTGCAGTTATCTATGAAGCATATACAGAAGATGCCACTGATGTCACATTAGAACATGACAGAGAACTTGTTAATTTCATAGACAATTGGAATTTTACTGACGAATCCAATGAAAAACACTTTTTATTCTTTTAAAAATAAAAACAGGCAAAATAAAGAATAAATAGTTAAAAAATTAGAAAAATTTGAAAAAAAAATAAAAAATATTGAGAATATTAAAAAATATTGGAAATATTGAAAAAAGCAAAAAGATTAGAAATTAGTTATTTGAGTTTATCTCTAATTTCTAAAATCTTTTTTATGTGTTTGCAGTGATTCTTTTTATCACTTAGCTTAACTCCCCCAAATTTCAAGTTTTCTTTTCGGTATTTAAAGTCTTCACAGTCACAGTTAACTGTGTCTTCTAAAAGATCAAAAGTGATAATATAATGCTTATTTGAAGATTTGCTTTTTATATAGTAATCTTCCCATTCATCATTTTTAGATACTTTTTCAATTATCATCTTATCAATTTACAATAAAATTCTATTTAAACCCATCACGATTATTCAATGTCAATCTTGATTTTTTCATTTCTTTTTTGTTTTGCCTCTTTAATATCATTTAATTTTTCTGTAAACTCTTTTGCATTTTGCAATTTAGTTTCAATTTCAGAAAGCTTCCTTCAGGAATTTTTTGGTATGAGGTTTCACTCTTACACTTAAAGGTTGCAATCTTTCTTTTTCACCACTTTTTCTTCCGGAAGCTTCTGTTTTGGATTCTTCATAAGCATCCCAGAATTCAGTGTTTAAATCTTGCAAGATTTTGACTCTGTCTTTAAAGATCTGCTCTAAATCCCAGATATCAAATTCATCAGTATCTTCATAGTCCTTAGATTTAAATCCGGAGTGGTCAAATTCATAATTATTGCTTTTTTGATTCTTCTCTTCGTTATTTTCAGGCATTTTTCTCCCCCAATTAGTTGTTCTCACCATCTAAATATTAATAGCGATATAATGTAATACACAAATAATTTTTGTATACTATTAGATTGTCATACAAAATATATAAATGTATTCATTTTTATCCAAAAATCAATTAAAAATAAAACAAATAAAATAGGAATAGGATTGCATATAGGAATAAAATTTAATAAAATAAGATATAAACATATAAAGCATAAAATAAATTAGAGAAAATACGTGAAATAATGAAAAAGATATACTTAATATTACCAATCATTGCAGGAATAATGTTTGGATCCACAGGCATATTTGTCAGAACATTAACAGAAAACGGAGTGGATTCAACCACACTTCTTTTCTTACGTTTCTCAATAGCAACCATATATATGATAATCGCTATTTTTTTAACTGACAAAAGCTTATTCAAAATCGACAAAAGGGATATTCCATTATTCATTCTATGTGGATTATGCATCCTCGCATTGAATTTATGCTATAACAGTTCAATCAATACAGTCCCATTATCCCTTGCAGCGATATTATTAAGTACAGCACCTGTTTTTGTATTGATACTTGAATATTTCCTATTTAGTGAAAAGATAACAACAATTAAAGTACTTTCAGTAATCCTTGTATTGGTTGGATGTACATTGGTTACTGGATTGCTTGAAGAAAATTCAATCAGCATTTCATTATTGGGAATAATAGCGGGAATTGGTTCCGCTATCTTCTGGGCAATATATTCAGTATCTTCAAGAAAATCAATTGAAATGGGCAGGCATACATTTACAATATTATTGTACTCTTTGATTACAATTACAATAGTGCTGATTCCATTTACCAATTTCACTCAAATAACAAACTTCGTTTACTTGAATACAATTCCAAACATCCTATTTTTGATGTTGCATTCATTGGTTTCATTCGCATTGCCTTATATATGCATTACAATATCCTTGAATCATTTGGATGCAGGAACAGCAGTTATTCTATCCTCCGGAGAACCAGTAGCTGCCCTTTTATTTGGAATGATATTCTATTCTGAAATCCCTACAGTTCTAATGGTTTGTGGAGTGTTCATTACAATTATAGCATTGATAATATTGAGCAGAAGCTCTTCAAATGAAAATAATAAAAAATTAGAAAATTAAAAGGATCATTAATTATCTAATTTTATATCTTGCTTTTTTATTTATAGGAGTGTAAAAACCAAATTCCTCTTCTATAGCCTGAATTTTCCTTTCCTTTTTTCTAACTTCATTTAAAATCTTTTCCCTTCTTAGATTCCTTCTTTCATGCTTTTCAAGATTTTTTTGAAACTCAGTTTGGAAATGAGAATCAAATTTATTGACTATTCCATAAAAATTCAATATAAAATCCTTAAGAGATTTTTCTAATGGTCCTTTTTCATTTTCTATCTCAGAAAATGAAATATCCATAACTAATTTTAACGCAAAAGGACCTACGCCTATAATTTTTAATGAATACTCTACATCACCTATTGTAAAATAAACTTTAGAAAAACGATATTGTTCAAATATATATGGCAAATCTCCAGTAGAATAACCGATTAATTCAGCTAATGATCTTTCAATAGGTTTTGGAGAACCTATTATTGAAGGATACCTTATAAAAACTCCTACTTCCATTATGCTCTCTAATACATTAAATATTTTAAAATCATACCTATAATTTTCTATATCTTCAGAAAATTGCTTATTAAGAATCAATGATTTATCACCAGATACAACAACTTTTACAGGGTATTCATTAAGATTTATAGACATTCTTTTACTCCTAATCATGTACAAAATTTACTGTATTCAAACATTCACAACTAAAATTAAATCAAATAAATGAAAAAGAATTAAAGGTTAAGCAAAATAACTTATAAGTTTAAGGAATTGCTTAATTCTTTAAATCTGTTTCTTATTGTAACTTCAGTTACTCCAAGAGTTTTTGCGATTTCGGTTTGGGTCCTGCGTTCTCCAACCAACATGGAGGCCCAATACAAGCTTGCAGCGGTAATGCTTGCAGGATCTTTTCCTGAAGTCAATCCGGATTCTGCAGCTAAATCAATTATTTCAAATGATTTAACTTCAGCTTCAGGGGATAAACCTAATTTGCTTGCAAATCTTGGAACGTAATCGTTTGGAGATATGAGAGGTAATTTTAAACCTAATTCCCTATTAAGGAATCTGTAATTTTTACCAATGGTTTTCTTATCCAAACCGGTTCCTTCAGACATTTCATCTAAGGTACGAGGAACTTTGCATTTTCTGCATGCGATGTAAACTGTAGCAACTAAAAGTTTATCGATGCTTCTGCCTCTGACTAAATCCATATCCAAAGCTTCTCTGTAAATAGCTGCAGCTTCAATTCTAACGCTTCTTGAAAGAGATAAATTAGAAACTAACAATGCCAATTGACCTAATGCTCTGGACAAGTTCCTTTCACGAGGATTGCTTATACGCATTCTTCCATTCCATTTTTTTAGGCGGTGCCATTGAGCCCTATTTTTAACGTTTCCTTTATTTGGGTCAAAATCGGTAGATATTCCGCCATCGTGAAGGGTAATATCTTTAGGTGCACCATTTTGACCGTAGGAATTGCCGTCTTTATCTCTAGCGGTACCTCTTATTGTGGAATCTACGATATTTTCTTCAATTACCACACCACAAACTCCACAGGATTTTTCGCTGCGGGCGTAGTCGATTGAAATTTTAGTGGATCCACAAGCAGGGCATACATCTGCATCAGCTACTTCAACTGCAGGTTTGATTCCTCTTCTACGTCTTGATCTGCGATTCAAGAGGGAAGAATAATCTCCATCCAATCCATTTTTAAAATTAGTTTTACTGTCTAATACGCTGTTTTTGTTCATTGTGTTTGTCTCATTCATAGTTATCATTTAAATATATTAATTCAGATTACTACTTCATTATCAAGACTTTTGAATAAATTGGGAAGTATGGTTTTATTTGTAAAGTGGGATAACAAAGTTGACGGTTAAATAGTAATTAAATTATACTATTAAATTAACATAAGAACGAAAAAAAAGAAATGTTCTTCAACAAATGAAATTTTAATAAATTACTACAATTCAATTAATTGGCATTAATTGAAAGCTAAGCTTCTGGTATAACTTAGCACGAATCCAAGTCGTGGTATATGATGATGTTGGGACTAAGTGTCCCCTTACTTATGATAAAGTTACTACAATTACAATAATAAAAATTAACAATTGCAAAAATGCTTATTTTTAGTGATATATGATAAATCAATCCTTTTTGGTGAAACAGATTAATTTTTGGTGTTTTCAATAAAAATAAAAAGATTTTAGAAAAAATCATTATCAGGATTTTTCTAAAAAATTTATAATCTATATCTTCAATTATACTTCAGCACATATATTATGCATCCGTAGTATATAAATGTATCGAATAAAGTGAACTAATAGTCTTCTTTCAAGACTTTCAATTCTCCAGTTACAATGTCAATGATAAGGCCATGCACTGGAACATCAGGAATCAATGGGTGGTTTTTGATCTTGTCGACTACATTGAGAACATTTTCCTCTTCATCGTTAAATCCACCAATCCATTCTGCCAAATCATATTTGGCAATGTCTTCTTCTTTAATGCCTCTTGCAAGCATCTTTTCCTTTAATGCATCTGCATCAGCACCAGCCATACCACATTCGGTGTGACCAACAACCAAGACTTCTTCTGCTCCAAGGTTGTATAATGCTGCACCAATAGATCTAATTGCATCTTCTCCTACAATGGAGTTTCCTGCATTCCTAACTATTTTTGCATCTCCTCTTTCAAGTCCTAAAGCAGGTTCAAAGAAGTCGATCAATCTGCAATCCATGCAAGTTAGAATAGCTAACTTCTTTTGTGCATGGTGAGACATTTCTTCGCCTTCAAAATTTTCTACAAATTTCTTGTTGTCCTCTAAAATACCATCTAATATAGTCATAAAAATTACCTCAAAAACTTTAAGACCGATAAAGAAAAACAATTATCAATAGTCTTTAAAATTAGATTATTGTGTATAAAATCAGTATAAATTCAAGCAAGAAAATCATACTATTTTATATAATAATATATGTTTTCCAAACTATATAAAAGTATCTTAATTGTATTGAAAAATAATTATTTCAATAAATAAACGTTTAAAATAAGTTAAAAAAATTAAAAAAAATAATAAAAAAATAAAAATTAGAATAATAAAAAAATAAGTTAAAAAAATTAAAAAAAATAATAAAAAAATAAAAATTAGAATAAAATAAAAAAAGAAAAAGCATTTACTTAATCATCATCAAGAAATGCCAATTTAATGTTATCAACTATTTCAGAAAACTTTTGAGTGATTTCAGAATCTGCATAAGCATTTACCATAGTGCTGTCCTTATTGGCAGATTCAGGAACTTGCTCATTCAAAGGAAGATTTCCTAAATAGACAACTCCCATATCATTTGCAAAGTTTTCTCCTTGACTTTCACCAAATATGTTGGTCTTCTCACCACAATGAGGGCAGACATAATATGACATATTCTCAATAAGTCCAATATCCTCAATATTCAACATCTTTACCATACCAACACATTTCAAGACGTCTTCCTGTGATAAGCTGTTTGGTGTAGTGACCATAATAACTGCATCAACATTAGGCAATGCCTGAAGTACAGTCAATGGTTCATCTCCAGTTCCAGGAGGGTTATCAATAATCAATACATCAAGGTCTCCCCAAGCGGTATCTGCCATGAACTGCTTGATGGATCCTGATTTTTGAGGTCCTCTCCAAATGATAGGAGTGTCCTGTGAGTCAATCAAGAACCCCATTGACATGACCTTGATTCCATTGTTGCTCATTACAGGAATCATTTCACCATGTTCGATCATGACATCCTTGCCTTCAACTCCTAACATCTTAGGAATATTAGGTCCATGAATATCCGCATCAAGAATTCCTGTCAATAATCCTTTTTTCTGGAAAGCTTCTGCTAAGTTAGCAGCTACGGTAGATTTACCTACTCCTCCCTTTCCACTCATAACAGCGATTTTATATTTAATATTTTTCATATGTTCAAAGAGCCTTAATTCCTGTTCAATCATTTGCTTTTGCTGTTCAGGAGTTAAATTTGCAGCTCCATGATGTCCATGTCCATTTGCCATTTTATTCCTCAAAATAATTTCTTTAAACAGTATAATATATTAGTAGTTAAGTTATTTAATATTTTGTTTTTTAAGATTTTCTTATAAATTACTGTTTATTAAATAAATGATATACATCTAAAAATTCAATAAATTGAAAGAATAGAATAATATTAAAATAATTAAATATTTGATTAAATAAATTAATGAAAATTATCAAAAGTATAAAAATAATCATGGCTATAATTAAAATAAATTAATAAAAAAATTTATGCAAAAATAGAAAATTAAAAACAACATGAAAATAGTAAAATAATTTAAATTATTGAAAAAATTAGAAAAAATAGTAAAATAATTAAAATAATTTAAAAAATAGAAAAAATAAAAAATAAAAAATTAAAATAAAAAAATATTTTAATTTATTTAATTTGATCGTATCTAGAATGCCAAGTGGACATACTGATTCAAGTTAGTGAATGAATTAGTGTTCCAATTTTGGATATTACCTAATTGATTGCTCTTACTTGTTGCATCAGCAGTATACCAAACACCATCAACATAGATTTGTGCCCATACGTGTCCAGTTACTAAACCACTTCTGAACCTACAGTTCTTAGCATGTGAGAATCTTGCAGGAATATCTGCAGCTCTACAAAGAGCAACAACCAAATTCGCATGGTCACAACAGTTACCTCTTTTCTTGCTTAAGGTACCTGTAGCCTTATATTTGGTATTTGCATAATACTCATAATCAATGTTATCCCTTACATAGTTGAATATAGCTTGAGCTTTAGCCCAAGTAGTGGTTTTTCCTTGGGTTAACTGTTTAGCCAATGCTTTGATGTCAGCATTGAGAGCATCATTTCCAGAAGCTGTCAAGTATTTGGCAAGTTCAGCAGCACTAAGGGATTGAACTTCATTCAAACCTTTTTTATACTGTGAAGCATTACCTTTCTTATCAACGTCAGGACTTGCTGAACCGTCTACATCCTTAGCATTCAATGTCACATAATTAGGCAACCTATTGTTGAGACGATAGAAATCTAAAACTTTTGAAAGTCCAAATATGTACAGATTAGGAGATACATTACCTATTGGTGTAGTAATATAACTTGGAATCTTTCCATTAGTTGCAGATTTATTGATTAAAGTATTGATTAATGCAAGGTATCCATCTTTGTTTAAATCAGCTTTTATTTTGGTGCTTCCATTGTTGGTATAATTTGAATCAATGTCTATGATTGCAATATTTCCTTTCTTACCACTATTAACTTCTTGTATAGCTTTAGACAACAAATAGGAGTAAGTAGGTATGTCAAGTCTTATTGTATTGACAGTCACCGCACTTGGAAGTAGACCATTCTTCTCAACATGTGACCTTAAGTTCTTAGCTCCAGTCATGATGTGGTCAAAAGTAAAGACCTTATCTGAAATGACATTAATGCTTACTGATCCTGAAGATGCAGTATAAGCTGAATCACCAGCAAACTTATAGGTTAATTTTGTTGTTTTTGGTGCACTTTCAGAAATAAGCAAACTTGCAACACCTTTAGCATTTGTATTGTTCTTATAGGTCTTACCATCTAAAGTAAAGGTAATGGACTTATTGCTTAACACTTTAGCGTCAGCATCCTTCAAGGTAACATTATAAAGGGTACCGTTTAACATTGAAGTACCTGAATTCTTAATGGTACTTGAAATCTTTACAGCCAAGTTAATGTTTCCGGAAGTGGTCTTGTTATAATAACTTGTTCCTGCATAAGTGTAGGAAAACTTATAGGTTTTTCCAGCAGCCTTGTTGACAGTTAAGATAGCAACTCCTTTTGCATTGGTAGTTCTGCTATAAGTAGTTCCATTAAGCTTAAATGTCACCGGTTGCTTGGACAGTACTCTTCCATTAGCATCCTTTAAGGTTACTTTATATTGGCTTCCTTTGAGGATGGTTGTTGAAGATGGACCTTTCAATGCAGTGCCCATTTTAACTCTGATGGTTACAGAACCTGAGCTAGGACCATAGGTTTTGCATCCTGCATACTTATAGGTCATTTTATACCTATTGCCTAAACCTGCACTTATCTTCAAACCAACTTGCCCTTTAGCATTAGTTGTCTTCTTATATGTTTTGCCTCTGTAGACAAGTTTAACAGATCTGCTGGATAAGGCTTTGCCATTGCTGTCGGTTAAGGTAACGATATATGATTTGCCGCTAGCAACAGAAGCTCCAGAGTTAGTTAATTTAGTTGGAGTCTTAACGAAAACTGCAACTGTTTTAGAGCTTGCACCATAATATGAGCTTCCAGCATATTTGGAAGTTATGTTATGGGTTTTGCCCATAGCCAAATTAAGCTTAATGCTTGCAACACCTTTCTTATTGGTGGTTCTGGAATAGGATTTTCCATCAATGATGAAAGTTACAGCCTTATTGGACAATGCCTTTTTGTTTGTGTTTCTTAAAGTAACAGCATATGAGCTACCTTTCACTACACTTGTTTCAGATACAAGAAAACTGGTAGGCATCTTAACTCTAAGACGTTCAGATCCAGAACTTGCAGCATAATAGTCACTGCCTGCATATTTGAAACTCATTGTATAATAGTTTCCAATTACTCCTGTAATTGTAATATTGGCAAGACCTTTAGCGTTTGTAGTTCTAGAATATGTTTTACCATTAAATGTGATTTTTACAGCCTGGGATGCTAATGCTTTTCCATCCTGGTCCTTTAAGATAACTGAGAAAGTCTTTCCTTTGATTGCAGAGCTTGTATATTTAGCAATGCTTGTAGGAGTCTTGCTTACAGTTACTGTATTTGAAGAAGAGGAACCCTCATATAAATCATCCCCTTCGAAAGTGACACTGATAGGGTAATTGCCTGCCTTTGCACTAAGAGTCAAACTAGCAATTCCTTTAGAATCAGTTGTTTTAGTATATGTTTTGCCGTCAAATGTAAAAATTAATTTTTTGCCAGACAAAACTTTTCCATCTTGATCTTTTAAAGTGACTGAATAATCCTTACCGTTAACCACTTTTGAACTGGAAGGAACAATAGTGGTGGCATTTTTGGTAGTTTCACTTGAATCCCCCTCATCAGATGAAACTTGAGATTGAGAATCAGATGATTCTGTTTGAGAACTGGAGGATGCATCAACATTAGAATCTGAAAGGTCTGTTGAATCACCAGATTCAGGATCTGAGTTCACTGTTTCCAAGCTTCCACTCTGAATACCTAAATCCTCATTTTCTAAGTTCTCATCAATTGAAAGATAATTCTGATTATCATTTAAGTCACTCACATCGCTTGCTGATACTGTAGCCATTGCTACAATGAATAATGAAAAAATCAACAAAAGCAATGTTGTTTTTTTATTCGAAATGTTTTCACCTCAATACATTAAAAAAGATTCCATAAAAAAATAAAAAAATAAAAAGTCACAAATATTTTTTTTTAAGAAAAAATTTTAAAATAATTTTAAAAAAAATCCCAATAATATATTTTTTAAGAATTAAAGAATTATAGAACTTAATTTCTAAACCGAATAATTCTTTTTTAATGTTATATAAAATTTTAATATTTAATATAATATAAATGTTTCTCTTTAAAAAAATAAAAAACAAGCATTTTAAATAGTTTAAAATAGAAATAAATCATGAATTAGACTTTAATTTTTAAAAATAATATAACCATATTTGTTTTGATTAAAATACTCAAAAATATAAAGTTAATTAAGAAATAAAGAGATTTTTTTAAATTAAATCAAAAACAATCAAATAATGCTTTATAAGATAAATAAAGAACTATATTTAGTTATTTTAATGAAATATAACTTAATAATAGATTAATAAATGAAATATAAACTAAATTAAAAGAATTTAATTAAAAAAGCAACATATAAAGCTTTTTAAATTAAAAAATAAAAAAGTACACTTTAATATTATTTATATAAATAATATATAATTTAAAAGGGATTTTTTTAAAAGAAAATAAAGATTTAATTAGAAAATAAAGAACAGATTGGGTGTTAAATGAGAAATAAACCCCATAAAACATAGACAAATAAGCATTGTAAAAATAACCTAATTAAGTTTTAAAAATGATGAAAAATCAATGGAAACAATAGAAAAAAAATGAAAAAGTTTAGTTAAAAATTAGTTAGAAATAAATTAAAAATAAATTAAAAAATAGTAAAAAAAATAAAGAAAAAATAGAGAAAAATTAAAAAATATTAGGAAGTTTAACCATTATTTGAATTCACTTCAGGTGTAGATCCACCGTCAGAGGAACCACCATCAGAACCTCCACCATCAGAGGAACCACCATCAGAACCTCCACCATCGGAAGAACCTCCGCCATCTGAGGAACCACCATCAGAACCTCCACCAGAATCTGGAGTTACTGGAGTGTTGGATCCACCACCAGAGGATGAGCCTCCTGAAGAAGAGCCTGAATTACTGGAAGGTTGATAACTACTTCCACCAGAATAACTTGATGAACTGGATGAGCTAGAACTAGCATAAATTCCATCATCATGATATGAATTATCTGAAGTACTTGTTAAATTCTCTGTAATATTAGTTTCATTAGTTATATTTGTTTCATTAGTCATGTTTGTTACATTTTCCTGTGAATTTAGGAAATCCCAATTAGCATTACCACCAGTCAAGTAAAGAAATCCAGCTACAACTGAAGCAATAGCTATCAAGATAAGTAACAAAACTATAATTTTATTTCCTGTATCGATTGTATCACACCCATAGTTTAGATAAATCAATTAATAATAAATTTATTATATATTCTTAATATTTAATTTTAAATCATATAAATATTTTTATAAATTTTTTAAAAAAAGAAAATAATCAATTAGAAATTAAAAAAAGAAAGAAATAAAAAATAATCATGAAATTATAAAAGAATAAAAAAGAAAATAAAATAAAAAAAGAATAAAAAATAATTAAAAAATTAAAAAAGAATAAAAAAGAAATAAAATAATGAGATTTGAACTCTAAAGATGATTAATCTCATTAAAATACAAAATATCATCACATATAACATCAAGCAAGTCCTTATCGTGACTTACTGCCAATATACCAATATTATTAGCTTTACAATGTTGGATAAGTGCTTCCCAGATTTGTACCTGAGTTACAGCATCAAGCATAGTACTTATCTCATCTGCAATGATGAATTTTGTCTCAGGATTAAGAGCCCTTAATATACTGAAACGTTGCAATTCCCCACCGGAAAGTTCACTTGGCCAACGGGTTAACCAATTATCCTTAAGACCGAAAGTGTCCTTCAAATCTTGTGGAGGAATCCATGATTCTCTAAGCACCTTTTCCATCTTCCATTTAGGATTCATGGTTTTTTCAGGATGCTGGAAAATCAATTGGACAGGATCAAAACCTTTTCTATCAATAGCATTGCCATCAATAGTAACTTCTCCAGTATAATGAGTGATATAACCAGCCATAACTTTACATAAGGTACTTTTACCACTACCACTGTCTCCCATCAATCCAATTATCTGATTACTGTTAAGAGATAATGAGATATCTTTTAATATAGGTTTATTTTTATGATATGAAAAAGTGATATTTTCTGCCTTAAGCTCCATCATTAGCCTCCTCATCATTAACTTCTTCAGCAATTTCTTCTGTAATAGGCTCTTCTATAACTTCCTCAGAAACAGAATCTTCAACAGGAGCCTCAGAAACTACTCCATCCACAACTTCCTCAGAAACAGAATCTTCAGAAACAGCTTTATTGAAATTAAAGCACCTGATCATTGCACCATTATGTTCAATAAGCTCTGGTTTATTGTTTGCACATTTATCTGAACTTATTGGACAGTTTTCATAATACGGACATCCTGAAACTTCTTCCAATGGTTGAACACCTTCAGTTAACTTGAAACCATTGCGAGGCAATGCATCAACTAAAGCCTTAGTGTATGGATGCAATAAGTTTTCAGAGTTCAAGAAGTTTTCAACCTTATTGATTTCAATCACATAACCTGAATAGAATATTGCAATCCTATCTGCAGTCTTTAATGCAACATCAATTTCGTGGGTAATCAATAAAACTCCTTTTCCTTGCTCTTTTAACTTTCTGATATCCTGAATAGTCTCTTCAACACTTTTTGAGTCAAGACCCGGAGTCGGCTCATCAGCAATCAATAAGTCAGGATCATTCAATAAGGCAGTAGACAACAATACCTTTCTTGCCATTCCACCAGACAATTCAAATGGATATAAATCATCTACGCTTTCATCCAACCCATATTTTGCAAATACTTCCCTTTGCTTTAATTTTTTCTCTTTACGCTCATCATCATCCTTACATTCACCGACAGCTTGCTGAGATACCTTCATAAGAGGGTCCAAGAAATTTACAGATTGAGGTATCAAACATATTTCCTTACCTCTAATCTTTTCTTTCTTATCTTGGTCTAAAACTTCTCCCTTATACTTAACTTCACCGGTTACATGAGCATTATAAGGCAAAATGCCTAAGATTGTATGTGCCAAAAGACTTTTACCGGAACCACTGGAACCTAATACTGCAACGATTTCACTTTCTTCAATATCAAGAGACAAATCTGATATTACCTTTAGGTCGTGCCTATTTAATCCTTGCACATATTGTGTAAAGGATATTGATAAATTATTTACTTCTAATAATTTTCCCATAATACCACCTATCTAGTTATTTGCCTCTCCAGGGTCAAGTAAGCGTTTTAAATTGTCTCCAATAATATCAAAGAGCAATACAACAATCAACAATGCAAGACCTGGGAAGAATGCGAGCCACCAAGCACCCATCGCAAGATATGACATTGATTCAGATAGGATAATACCAATAGCGGGCTCGTGTGGTGATAGACCAAATCCTAAGAATGTTACACTTGCTTCGTGCATGATTGCATGTGGGAATACCAATAAGGTTCCTACAAATATTTGAGATAATACTAAAGGCAAGATATGCTCTTTTGCAATCCATAGCTTGCTTCTACCTAATCTATTAGATAAGGCAACATATTCAGATGTATTAATCTGCAATACTTCAGCTCTGAGCACCCTTGTTAAGTTGACCCAGTGTGAAAATGCTACAGCCATAATTACACCGAAAGCACCTTTACCTAATGCAATGGATATCATCATGATCAACAATATATGCGGAATTGATGCAAATAAGTCAATCAACCAAGATACGAATTCATCAAACCATTTATTGACACTTGCAACAAATGCTAAAATGGTAGCGATGAAACTGGAAATTATTGATGCACCGATACCGATTACAATACTTAAGCTTAAACCTTTTATAGTACGGATAAACATATCCCTACCCATCCAATCAGTACCGAAAGGATGTGAAAATGAAGGAGCCTGCATCTTCATAGTGAAATCAGTAGGTAAATTGGCATCAATCATCCATCCGCAAATGAAAATGCCAAATAAGACAAGACCTGTAAGACCAATAGTAAGGAGTGTCTTTTGCCTTAAGTTCAAGGAACTGAATAAACCTTTATTATACCATGGTGTCTCAGTCATCATCCTCACCTCTTAACCTTGGATCCACATATTTATAAATTATATCTGCAATAAGGTTTCCTGCAAATACAAAGATTGTACTTATGATTACAATACCTAATAATAATGGAACATCTGACCTTAAACCTGCAGCTACAGTAGCTTGTCCAATTCCAGGGTATGCAAATACCTGTTCTACAAGAATGGTTCCACCGAACAATTCATTGAATGACATGAATTGGATTGTGATTGCAGGAATCAATATGTTTCTTATTCCGTGATTTTTGATGATTCCCCAGAAGCTTTCACCTCTAGCTTGTGCAAACAAGAAATAATCGCTCTTTTTAACGTTGATAAGTTTGTCTCTTGTATACATAGTAAGAGAAGCGATTCCCACAATACTTAAGGTGAATGCAGGAAGTATCAACCTATGCAACCATTGCCAGAATGTTACAGTATCTGCCAATTGTCCTATAGGAACTGAAAGACCGATTGGGAACCAGCCAAGGTATACTGAAAATACCATAAGCAATACTAAACCTATCCAAAATGTAGGTGAGGATTGCAAAATGTAACAGTAGGTTTTAATAACCTTATCTATCCAAGTGCCTTCCTTTGCACCAGCAAGTACACCTAATAAGAAACCAAAAACTCCTGAAATGATCCAGGAACTTACCATAAGAGTTAATGAAGCTGTGAATTTCTGTACAATAACTTCTGTTACAGGAACTCTATAAATCAATGAGAATCCCATACTTCCAGAGGCTAAAGTTGAAATCCAACCCATTACCCTTTCTCCTAAAGATAAATTAGTTCCCCAATATTCGCCCATAATAGCTAATTGCTCTTGACTGACAATTCTTTGGCCAAGATAAGCTCTTACTGGATCAATTGGAGATAATTGTATCATTATAAAACTGATTGCTGCTATGACTATCAATAAAATCAGCAAGCGCACAGCCTTTAATCCTAAAAATTTAGCTAATTTTTTGCTATTAATTTTAATCAACCCATATACTCTATTAAAAAAAAATTAGAATAATAAACTCTTTAAAAACATAATCATTAAATCCTTAATGAATTGCTAGAAAACTCTTTAAATCATAAATTCTTAAAGAATCAGTGAAAATCATAAAATAATTTAAAAATTATTTAAGAATTCTTTAAAAACGCTAAAAAACTCTTTTAAAAATAATTAAAAAATTATTTAAAGAATCCTTTAAAACAAAAAAAATCAAAGAATTCTTTAAATAATCTCATAAACTTTTAAAAACATTAGAATTGATTAAAAATTATTTAAAAAATGATTTATTGAAAAATAAACCATTTTAAATTAAATAATTTTTTTGCAGTTAGACTGCATTTAAGATTATTCATGCAGTTTAACTTGCAGTTTCGTTTATACGTTTCCAATCGTAGATGTTACCCCAAATGTCTCCACCGTGTGGGTAGATAAGGTGAGTGCTGTTGGAAATGTCTAAGTCATCACTTACGAAGTAAGTGTAGTCCATAGTACCAATCCATAAGAATGAGTTTTGTGAGGTAGCTTTTCTAGCAGCTTGAGACCAAGTGCTGTAGGAAGCGTCAGTAGGTTGAGCCATAGCAGTGTCAATTAATGCATCTACAGAAGAGTCATTAAGTCCACCAGGGTTGTCGTAACCTACACAAGCTACTCTGGAATCGTATTGGTGTTCAATTTCGAATGGGTCTGCAGAACCGAATCCCCATACTACTCCTTGACTGTATTTATTAGGATCGATGTCATCCCAGCTTGCACCTTGTGGGGTGATTTCAATACCTAATTCTTTAGCTTGTTCTGCTACAGTTACTGCAATTGCTTGTCTTTCAGTTGCGGATGCTTTGTAGTATACATCAAAGGCAGCTTTTTGACCGTCTTTTTCTCTGATACCGTCACCGTCACTGTCTTTCCATCCAGCTGCATCAAGAATTGCTTTTGCTTTGTCTACTTGACCATCTTTGTATCCAGCATCAAATGCCCATGGTAATTGGTTAGCTACACCGGTGTAGGAAACGTTACCGTATCCGTTTAATGCACCATCTAATAATTCTTGTCTGTCAATACCAATAGCTAATGCTTGTCTGATAGCAGGATCTCCAGTTACGTTGTTACCAATGGAAATGTTGTCTTCACTTAATTTACCGGTATCCATTTGAGTAGGTAATGAAATACCACGTACGTCAATGGAGTCGAAGTATTCCATGTGGTAACCGTCGATGTCTTCATCAGCATAGGATACTGCTACTTCAGCAATGTCTACATCTCCGTTTTTAACTGCTGCAAATGCTGCATCAGGATCAAGGAATAAGTTAGTGATTTTGTTGAAGTAAGGTTCTTCACCATAGTAATCAGGGTTTTTCTCTAAGATAAATTGTTGACCTTTATCCCATTGAGCTAATTTATAAGGTCCTGAACCGATTGGGTTTTGACCGTAGCTAGCATTATCATAGGTAGCTTCAGGAACAATACCTACGTCAGTTAATTTGTTAATGAAAGTGGAATCTGCCTTATCAAGAGTGAAAATTACTTTGTCACCATCTGCTTTAGCTTCTTTCATTGAACTTAAGTCTGCTCCTTCCCCTAACTCTTTTGCAGTGTTGTAGGAGAATGCTACATCCTTAGCGGTTAATTTGGAACCATCGGTGAATTTTACATCATCACGAATGGTTACAGTGTAAGTTTTCAAATCATCAGATATGCTGTAATCAGTTGCCAAGTCGTTCACAAATTCATTGTCAGCATTCCTTTTAAGAATGGTACTTTGAATAAGTGGTTCTGTACCGGAATCGTGGTATCCCCAACCATGCATTGGGTCGAAACCAAACTCAGGTTCTTCACCGTGAGCTGCTACACAAGTGATTAACTCATCAGGAGCATGTTCAGAACCTCCTGTTAAAAAGTCAAAGAAACCTGCGGAAGCTGAGCCCACACTGATAATTGCAATCAATGCAATTACTGAACAAATTATTAAATGAAAATAAAAGTAACATCCCACACAAAGTATTACAATTTTATAATAAATACTTAGAAAAGTAATACTAATTTACAAAAAGATATTACAATTATTAATTTAATTTCAAAGTATTTAAATGTAATACATTATCTAAAAAAAGTATTACTTTTTTGTAAAAAATAAGTAAAAAAGTAATAAAAAAGTAATAAAAAACCTTTAAATAATGAAAAAAAGTAATACTGACCAATTAAATTATAAAAAAAGATTAAAAAACAAAGATATCTTTGAAAGAAAGATTATAACATAATTAAAAAAATTAGTAATAAAATTTTAAAAAATTTAATAAAAAAGAAAAAAGTAAAAAAAGTGAGAAATAAAAAAAGTAAAAATTATTCCTTCAAGTATTCACAGACTTTTTCACCTGCAAACAAACATACTTCAACACATGGAGACTTGTCATCCCCCTCTTTTGAAATGTATCCGCAGGTAACAGATTCATATTTCCTAAAGCCATTATTGCACCTGTTACAGCACCGCAGGTTCCTTCTGAGAAAGTTCCACCGATTCCACCTGAGAAACCTTTTCCTAAACGAACTAGATCAACATCATCAAATCCAGCAACTTCACAAATCCCCATAAGGGTTGATTGTGAACAGCTGTAATCCTTTCTATATTCTTCTATTTTCTTAACTACTTCTTTTGAATCCAAATCCATATTAATCCCTCATTATCAATCATATCAATTTTTTAATTATTTTAAAACATTGTTATAATTAATATAAACTTCAATATTAATAAATTTTTATAAATCTATCCAAAATAGCTTAAAAGATAATAAGGATATAAAAATTGTAGAAAGAGAAAATAAATTAAAATAAAATAAAAAAAGAATTGAATGAAAAAATAAAAAAAATAAAAAACATAAAAAATAATAGAAAATTAATTAAAAAAAGAAAAAAGACTAGTTGTGGTATGTTTCACAACTTTGTCTATTCAATGCATGCTTGTGAATATGCATATGCTTTACTCCATTTTCTGTTTTGATTTCATCAATTACTTTAATGCCATCATGGGAATGTGAATGCTCTCCATCATTATGGAAGTGATAATGGGAATGCTCCACATTCTCAGTGTCTATCTTCTTAATTGAATCATCAAATTTTCTATCGTATAAGAGTGCAGCATTAAGCACTACAAGACAAGATCCTGCATTATGCACAATAGCACCTGTTACAGGATTCAATAATCCCAAAACGGAACAAACAATAGCTGCTGCATTGATTGCCATGGAAATTATAATGTTTGCCTTGATTGTAAACAATGTTGAATTTGAAAGCTTTTTAAGATATGGAATCTTGCCGATGTCATCACCTAAAAGTGCAATGTCTGCTGCCTCAATTGCAACATCACTTCCAACGGATCCCATCGCTACACTTACATCAGCAGTCTTAAGTGCAGGTGCATCATTTACACCATCCCCAATCATACAAACCTTCTTGCCTTCACTTTTAAGCTTTTCAATCCAGTCAAGTTTCTCTTGAGGAAGCAAGTTACCATATACCTTTCCAATTCCAACTTGAGAAGCAAAATAATTAGCGGTTTCAGTATTATCTCCTGTAAGCAATATGGTTTCAGTTCCCAAATCATGCAAACTATCAATCATGGATTTGGAATCTTCACGTATCACATCAGATAATCCTATTAAACCTATTACGCTATCATTCAAAGCAACGATGATTGAAGCCTTACCTTCATGTTTTAACTGGTTTAGTTCACTATCAACATTAAAATCAATATTATTTTCTGATAAAAATTTGGAGTTTCCTGCATATACCTGACCATAAGAGTTTTTACAGCTTACCCCTTTTCCAGGGAACATCTTAAAGTCTTGTGGTTCTTCAATATCAATTTCAACTTCTTTTGCTTTGTCTACAACAGCTTTAGCCAATGGATGCTCACTTAATTTCTCACAAGAGGCAACTATGTTTAAAACATCCATTTCATCCAAATCATCCTTTAAGGAGATAATATCTGAAACTGCTAAATTACCATAAGTCAATGTACCGGTCTTATCGAATACCAATGTATTCAATGCACCGAGAGTCTCTAAAGCTTCACCAGATTTAATGAGAACTCCATATTTGGTTGCTTGACCAATAGCTGCCATGATTGCAGTTGGTGTTGCAAGTATCAATGCACATGGACAGAATACTACAAGGACTGTTACTCCTCTCTCAATATCTCCTGTAATGAGCCATGCAGCAATTGCAATCAGCAATGCAACAGGAACAAGCCAAGTAGCCCATTTATCAGCAATCCTTTGGGTTGGAGCCTGCTTTTCATCAGCTGCCTTTACAAGATCAATCAACTTTTGAAGTGAAGAGTTTTCACCTAAACTGGTTGCTTTAATGTCAATTGCACCATATAAATTCATGGTACCACAGAATACTTCATCCCCTACATCCTTATCAATCGGCAAGGATTCACCAGTCATGATGGATTGATCAAGAGAAGAAGTACCTTTTATAATTTCACCGTCAACAGGTACGCTTTCACCAGGAAGAATTCTCAATATATCTCCGATTTTAATGTCATCAACGGAAATCATTTCTTCCTTGCCATCTACAATTCTTCTACCTGTCTCAGGAGTTAAATTAATAAGATTTCTTAAACCTTTTTTAGCTCTTTCAACTGTCCAGTCTTCCAAAAGAGCACCTAAAGCCATAATCCATGCAACTTCACCTGCAGCAAATATCTCACCAATCAAGAGTGATGCAACCATAGCTATTGCAATCAGGAGTGCAGATGAAATCCATCTTTCACGGATCAATCGGGTCATAGCCAATAACAGCATTGGAATACCACTTATTATTACCGCACCCCATGCAGGGTTTAGGTAAATTGGAGTGTCGATTCCAAGTATCATGAAAATAACAGCGATTACAAGAAATATAGCTGAAATAATGGTCATTTTCAAACCAAATAAGAAATCAGTTATTTCATCAATCATATAGACACCTTCTTTTATAATAATTCATTAAAATTTATCGTAATATTAAAAAGTATTACTTTTTTTAAGTTTTTTAGATATTTAGTATTACTTATAATTAATATATGCAATAAATTATATAAATGTTATTACTTTTTTGTGGATTTTAGTATAAAAAGTATTACTTTTATGAAAATTTGTAAAAAAATATAGAAATAGTATTACATTTTTGTTGATTTTTGGGTAAAAAGTATTACTTTTTAAGAAATTTTAAAAAAAATTAAAAAAAAGGATCTGAACTAATAAAAAAAGATGAAAGTATGAAAAAAGAGGAATGAAAAAATAATCTAAAAATAATCTAAAAATAATCTAAAAATAATGAAAAAAATAAAAATAAGATTAAGAATTAAATAAATAAACCTTAATCGATGATTTTTCTAACCAATACAGAAGTATTGTTTGTTTTTCCCTTAGGAAGCAACATGACTTCCTGACGGAACCCTTGAGTATCCTTTTCGGTTACTGGAGAATAAAGAATAGCTCTCATACCAGAATAGGTTCTGTAAAGAACAGGAGTCTTTTCATCTACAACTTCCCAAACGTTCCTGAATACTCTTGCCTTAGGTTCAGCAAATGCAGCAATCATCAAGATATCATAATCCAAATCCGCAAGAGTCTTTTCATTTCCAGTAATGATTTCAATACCTTCATCAAGATCTAAACGTTTTAAGACTTCTCTGGACAATTCAGCAACATCCTCAAACTGTTCTATTCCAATACATTTACAGCCTGTCACCATATTAAACATTATCAATGTCAAAGGCAAAGGACCACTGCCTAAGAATACGAAGGTCTTGTCTTCATTGAATTTTGCCAATTGCATTTCGTTTTCAATAAGGCCAATATATCTGTCATAGAAATGGAATGAATCCAAAACTGCCTTAGGATCATCTGATTCCAATATCTTCATAGCGTTTTCACGTTCTAATCTTGCACCGATATAAACATAGAATTTACGAATCAACTGCAATGCCTTATTCATCTTCTCATCATCAAGAATATGCTTTGCAGAGTCAAAATCAATTTCCTTATCATGAGCGATGACTTCGATTTCATCCAAAATCTTTGTAATCTCTTCAATGTCAGTTCCATCCAATGCAGAAATGCCTTCAGTATCCAAATCTCCATAGCTTGAAAGCTGATTTGCAATCTCCTCAATTTTACCCCAATATTTATAGCAACTCATTTTATCACATAAAAATTTATTAAAAATAGAAAATTTAGTTAAATTTGTAAATTTAATTTAAAATTTTGAACAATTACAATTTAATAATAATATATATCTAAAAATATATAAACTTTAAATTAATAGTTATTAAAGCAAAGTTTATTATTTACTGCATAGATTCTTTACCATATGAACAGTCTGAAGTTCATTTTCAGTATCCCAAGTAATATCGAATCCAACTTTTTTCCAAAAGCTAAATCCTGCTTCAAGGTTCTTATGGGTATGCAAATAAATCTCATTGAAGTTATTTTGGTAGCAGAACTCCTCCACTACATTATATAGTCGTGTAGCCAAACCGCAACGTCTGTAATCCTTATCCACAAAGAGTCTCCAAATGCTTGCTGTAGACTCATGAGAGTATAAATCCTTAAATTCCACAAAGTCCTTATCATATTGCCTGACTGCTATGGTTGCAATGATTCTGCCATTAGTGTTATCTTCAACGAAAAACAGATTGTTTTTCTTGCAATCGATATAATACTTATTCAAATCCACTATATCCTTATGCCAAGATGGGACATAACCATAGCCATATTCTGATCTTATTTGGGAGAATAAGAAATTTCTTACACGTATCTTATCATCACAATTATCTGAGAGCTGCTTAATGGAAAAATTCATAGAATCACTTCAATTATTTTTAACCCCATATACCTATAAAAAAATAAAAAGTAATACTTATGATAAAAAAAATATTATAATAATACTTTACAATTAATAATTATTAATTAAGATATAAAAATATTTCTAAAAAAAGTAATACTAAATCAACTTATTTTTGGCTAAAAAGTAATAATTATTACTAAAATAAGTTTTATTTAAATATAAGTTAATAATCAATGAGTTTAAAAAGTATTACTCGTTAGTATTACAAAATAAGCAAAAATAGGCAAAATAGTAATAAGTCTAAAAATCGATATTGAACTAAAATAAAATAAAATAAAAAAAGAAAAAGTAAAAATAGCTAAAGATAGCTATTTAAATTTAAAATATTAAGAACAAATATTAAATTTATTCGATTCCAAAGGATTTTTTAAGTAACTCAGCGTTAACGAATCCTTCTTTGTATAATTTACCAGTGGTTAAGTCGTTGATAACAACTTCAGCTGGTGCAAACATTCCTTTGTCGATTTGGTAGAAGTCAAATCCTGCATCTTTAAATACGTCAAAGAATGGTTTACCATATCCATCAGCTGCGGAAGATGGTAATTGTGCTGCAACTGCTGCAATGTCATCTCCTTCTTCAGATTTGACGTAGTAGTAAGTTCTTCCACCGAATAAAACTGCATCGTTGGTTTTACCCATAGCTTTTAATCCATCTGGGTCGATAGGAGCGATTGGTGCAATACCTGCTGCGTGTACAACTTTCTTAACATCGAATTTTAAGAATTCTAACATTTTGTAGGTACCGTTTTCCACTACTCTTCCTGCAATTTGGATGGATCCAACTAAGGAAGCGGTAGGAGCTACAAGCAAGAATACATTTGCTACATCTACACCACATTCATCTGCAATGTATTGTGCTACATCTTCACCAGGCAATACATCAGCTTCTAAAGTTAAGATTGCAATATCAGCTTCATCTTTGTAATCGATTTCTTCATAGGTTTCTGCTGGTTTTAAGGATAATGCTCTAGCAGGACCGGAACCTAATGCAAAGAATTCACCTACAGAAACAGACCAACCTGCTTTTTGTGCACCTAAAGTGGAAATAGCTGGGAAGTCAGTTTTTATTTTTACGGAAGGCAATGCGAATTTTTCAGATAAGTCTCCAGGAATGGAAATGCCTACATCAGCTAATCCTCCAAGACATACTTTAGTATATAATTCACCTGCTTTAAAACTACCTTCAACATTTACACCACAGTCGATAACAGTTGCACCATTTCCTAATTTGGAAACAGCAATGTTAAGGTCGTCAGCTTTTTCAACAGTTTTTTTAGCTTCTAAATTAACACTAACCATATTTTAACCTCAATTAAAATACATTTGTAAATTAATTTATTCAAATAAAAATAATTAAATTGATTTAAAAATATTGATTTAAATTGAATTTATTTATTGATAATGAATAAAATATTATAATAATAATTTTAATTAACTAACTATTTAAAATTTTATACTATTTAAAATGTGATACCCTTTAGAATTTTATGAAACTCATTCCAGTTTAAAATATCCAATTACATCTATATTCAATCAACTTCATCTTCAAAGCGAACTTAAAGGATCAATCATCCTTCAGCTCTTTTATCAGATTTTCAAGACTCTCGAATTTTTCATCATAACGGCTTAGTTTGCGATTGAAGTGAGTGATTAGAATTGCAGCACTTAAAGTGGCTGTAGCTGCTCCAGATATGATATAACCACTCCATACCAGAAAAATACTGATGATTTTTCCTACGACACTTTCACCTGTAATTGAATACCCATTACTTGTAAATGCATTAGACACCATGACCAAAGCGTTTAACGGGTCTTCATTCTCAACAAAGAGAGTTATGATAAAAGTGATAAAGATTATTGCAAAGAGCAGAAATATTGATTTTTCCAGATTATGTGTTGTAGTGAATGTCCTGAATTTATCATAGAACATTTTCATAAGGTATAATAATGCAGGAATACGTATAAAATCCCAGTATTCAATTACAGACTCTCCAAACAGTAAAAATGCAATTGATGCAAGAGGGATTAAGAACACAATTAATATTTTGCTTTTTTTAGAGCCATCATAAATGCTTATCCCAATATATAGTGAAAATATTATATCAATTACTGAATTAAACACATAAAACTCTGGACTGTTATGCATGATTATATCATTATCAAAAAAGAAGTTTACGATTGATACGAATAATATCAGAATTAAAATCAGATAATAGACCTGCTTTAATGATTTTATCTCTTCCTCAGGCAGATACTCTAGAGGATTTAAAAAGAAATTCATCTTATGAGTGATGCTGTCCTTTAAAGCATACCCCATTATAAAAATTATTCCAAAAATGAATAAAGAAACAATTATCTGAAAAACTATATAAACAATATCCATAATGACCACAGTTTTTATTTCTTATGTTTAGTTCTTATTTTTATTTTCTTATTTTTAATTTTTTCTATTTTTATTTAAACTACTATTTTCTTATTTTAAAATAAAATAAATATTTCCTTAAAAATCCAATTGTTCTGCAATGCACATTTTACAGACTGCATTAGGAGAATCAGCATTTGCATCCTTTACAGGGCAATAGTACTTTCCATTTATTTCCTCCACATACAATGAACCTGGAAATGGGGTCCCAACAGGATGAATAGGCTCTTCAAGAATAAAGGTAGTGTATAGTGATATGATAGCATAAACCAAAGGAAATTTTGTTTTATGACTCAATGACTCGGAATCCTCATAGGACTGCAATGTTGCCACTGCATCTATAAACTCATCCTTATCGATTTTATGAGTATAGTGATTGTTATTGCTTCTTACTTCCTTTAAGCGAGCTAAAAAATATTTGGCATAAACTCCATGAGCTTTCTCTTTATAGCTGTCTTGAACGTATTTGCTCTCTTCAATCAGTTCTGCATTGATCTTCATTAAGTCAAATACTGAGACAGTTCCAGCATAATCTTTTAGAACCTGTAATAGAGCATCATTGGATATGCTATCCTCTCCAATAACAACATTTGAAAATTCCTTATACATTTCCCCATTTATAGTCATGAAATCACTGCAATCATTTTTAAAATACATTTAAAAAAAAAAAAAGAAAAAATTAAAAAACAAGGAAGCTTTAACATTATGTTTGGATTTTGTCGTTAATTAATATTTGATTCATATGAATCCAAAGGAATATCCTGCATTTTTACAAACACAATAACGGCATAATGACCTTTCATCCTTAATATGGATGATTCTGTTCTTGCATTTGAATTCACCGTTTTCCAAAAAGACATCATCCTCTGCGGGATTATCCCCAAAAGGATGCAATGGCTTTTTAGCTATTAAAACAAGATAGAGAGAAAGTTCTCTGGTAAAATCTCTAGTTTCAATGTCTCCAGGATCATAAACACTGAAATAATAATCTACATCATCTTCTATATTCTTGATTACAGAGTCTTTTATTTCATAGTCCTCTTCAATGTTCTTTTCATATATCTCATCATAAATTGAAGAATTATAAATGGCTAATCGTTTTGTAATGCTATCAGGATATCTATCATCTGTAGCTTTTCTCTTTAAATAGTCTATAGGATAATCTTTTAGATTTTCTCTTATTCTTTCCAATAATTCTGTTGTTTTCATGAATGACACCTAGAATCAGTGAATGAAAATTATAAAAAAGTAAAAAAAGAGTTAATTAAACTCTTTAGCCAAATCAGAGAGGATTCTTAGCTTTTCTTTTGCAATTGGAATATCCACTTTTCTAAGGCCGCAATCAGGATCAAGGAGCATATTTTCCTTGCCCACTGCTCTAATTCCCCTTTCAACCAAAGCCTTAACTTCATCCTTGTCATCAACAGCATTTACAGCTGAATCAACACAGCCGAATCCTAATTTCTTGCCTTTGAGCAAATCAGCATTTGCCTCAAGAACACCAATGTTTACATTGTTTCCTGCAAATTCACAATCCAAAATATCTATAGGGAACTTGGCAATATCCTTGAAGCAACCGTCAAGATTACCGCATACATGCATTCCCATTGGCATTTCAATTCCATCGGTAAGAATAGAAATAGCTTCCTTTGCAACCTTCAAGTCAACCATTCCTGTAGATAAAAATGGCTCATCGATTTGAACATATTTTGCTCCAGCCTTCTCTGCAGATTCAACCTCACGTCTTAATGCATGAGCACAGTCAATGATAGCTGGATTTCTCTCCTTGTAAAATGATTCCAATCTTGAAGAGTGGACAATAGTGGAAGGTCCTGTCAACATAAGCTTGACTCCCTTTTTCTTTGCCTCATCTTCACTCATGCCCCTATTCTTAATCTCCCTTTTAAGAACACTTTGAGCATATTTCAAGTCCTTAATCATTATATCAACTTGAGGAGCCCTTATCTTGGACACTATAACAGAGGAATTCATTTCATATGAGAATCCTGGAATATGCTTTACAAAGGAACCTACCATATCACCTCTTGGCTGACCGTCACCAATAATGTCTATTCCGCAGTCCAATTGCAATTTGACTGCCTCTTCAATAGCTATTTTATATGGATCATACAATCCAATTGAAGACTTTATCTTTTCACCAAAAGTTTCAGGTTCCTTCAAATCAATCCCAAAACTACCTACAACAGTTGTAATCAAATAATCACCGTAAATCTATGTTTTAATTATAAAGCATTATTTTAATTTATAATTTTAGAGTTATCCATCACCAATATCCATTGCCCTAACGCTTTCAATCTCTTCTGGACTAATTGGAATCTTAATGGCTGCGGTTCCATGGCAAGGCTTGGTATAAGTAATCAATATGGCACCTTCATCTTCATTGATTCCCACAGGTATAGGTGGAAGTCCAATCAATCTTGCTCCCAATACCTTATCACCAGGGTTTACATGAATAAGCTCTTTGGAGTTTTCTTCAATAAGCTTGTAGCATTGTTTAACTCCAGAACGTTGTACAAGTATTTCATAATCATCATTTTGTTGCAAATATGTTTCTAAACAGAAAGACATCTAAATCACCATCATTTTCTTTAATAAACAGTTAAATATAATTCTAGAATGAACTATTTTTGTTCCTCTAAAGTTTTCAAGTATTTGTCAAATCTTACCTTAATTGGATTTGGATTATGGAAAGCCCTTACAGCAATGATATCTGCATCAGTAGATGATTCGACCATGTCTGCAAATTCAGCCACTTCTTCCGCTTCTCTTGAGAATACAAGAGCTAATGCCTTGCATTTTAAGATATGATAATAGGTTATGAAGAAAGTTGCTGCGGCATCCTTGTGAACGCAACCTACCAATAAATCATAATCCCCTTCTTCAATTTCATCCAAACATTTTTCAATGTCTACTCTCTTTTTAACATAAACTCCTTCAGGATCTGAAATATCCAATATCTTTCCTGCTGCAGGATTGCTTGATACAGTAACATCATAGCCCATTTGGCCTAACTTATATGAAGCATACAATCCAATAGGAGTTTGTGAAGGAGCTTCAGGACATCCAAGTAAAACTAATGCTTTCATTTTATCACTTTAATAATTTTTAATTAATTTTTTAATAATTAATCACTTTATATTTTTGTTAATACTTATAAATATAATTAATTAAATTAAAAAATAATAAAAAATGAAAAATGAACAACTATTAATCTTCATTTAAAAATCTTGAAATAAAATCTTGAGAATTTTCAACATAATTTCCACCAATATAAAACTCTGGAGAGTTAATTAATTGACAATTGATATTTAACATTCTTATCAAAATTAAAATCATTATTCTATCAAATAATTCTATTGGGTCAATGAGTTTTAAATTTTCATTAATAAAAATTATTTCGATAGAATTTTTTATTTCCAATAATAAAGGATTGATAATATTTTTATAATTTTCTGAATAATCATTTTTCTGTTCATCAGCAATTTTAAATCCTTTTCTAAATCCTTTCCAAAAAGTACCCTCATTATTTTGGTAGTGTTTAAAATCATTAACTGATTTAGGAGGTAATTTATTTTCATTTAAATAATATTTCATTAATTTAGAATGTAATTTATTAATTATTTTACCAATATCCTCTTCAGAACCCATTATTTCACCGGAATGCACTATCTTATTCCTATAAAAAGTAATAGACGAAACAATGAAAAATTCTTTATAAAATTTAAAAATATTTTCAATTAAAACTGAATCACCAGGATACCTTTCTAAAAAAATAGGTTCTAATTCATAAATTTTATTTAGAATTTCTTTATAAAAAAATTCATTAATATCCGTTAGATTTAAATTTAATTGGTTAAAAAAGTGTGATAATTTTTCAAAAAAATCCTTATTTTTTATATTCTCTTCTGAAAAATTTTTTAATAAAACTTCAAAAAATACAAAAGCAGATAATGATTTTATCTCTATAAAGTTATCTAAATGATAATTAATCCAGTGAGTAAACAATAAATTATAACTTTCAGGATTAGTAATAAAATTTTCATAAGAAAAATTTATGAATTCATAGAAACAAGTAGAAGGTTTATAGAATATAGATGTAGCTTTGCCAAAATGTTTGAAACCTCTTATTTTAATCTCATAATTTTCTAAATCATCCAAAATTAATTGAGTTTGAGGAAATAAAAGTTTTCCAGCAAAAAAACGTAACATTAAATAATAATTCCAAATAACTTTTTCCCAGCCGTTAATTTTATTATATTGGCACTCATAATAAAAATAAGAATATGCATTATAAATTTTTTTTGTTTCATCATCCTCAACTGCACCAGTATAAAAAAAACCAATATCCTCATTTTCAAGCAATATAGGTTCATCAAATACAAGATATTTCTCATCAATCAACTCCCAAATTCTTATTTTTGAATCAGGATTTATTAATTCTGTTCTTATGATTAATTCTGAAAATCTTGCTTTTTTAATATTGCTAGGGCGCTCTTCTTCTACAATATAAAAATTTTTAAATATAAATGTTAAATTTTCATAACGAAATAATACTCCATTTTGATCCATATTAAATACATATGAATCATTTAATTCAAAAGGAAATAAATCAAATTTATCTCTAAAAGTCATAGTAAGTATATCAGAAATTTTTATATTAATATCAAAAATTTTAGAATTATTTAACAAATATTCCATTTCTTCAAATTTCCAATTTAGAAATTCTTTTTGTTTAAATAAAAAATCTAAAATTGGAATATTATTTGAACTATTTTGCATGTTATACCTCACATTTCATGTAGTTTTGAAAAAAAAATAACTTAAAATATTAAATTAATTTATATTGAATAATTCTCTCCAATTCTTTTTTAAATCAGAAAATGTGACAATCTCAATTGGTAATTTTAAAATATATGGAGAGGGAATTTCATGCGGTACAATGAAAAAGGAAAAAATATTAAAATCAGTTAAACATAGATTTAATTTCTTTTCTAAATCATTTAAATTATTTTTTAAGTATTTTTCTCTATTTCTATGCTTTTCCATCCAAGAGTTATCACCACCAATAAATCTTTCAACTTCATTTAAAATATCACGAGGATTGCTAACATAATACAAAGACTTGCATTCAATAGAAAAAATTTTCTTTCTATCAAAATCTATGGCTAAAACATCCACATCCCCATAATCTTTATCCTCATCTTTAATTGGGACATTTTCATAAACTACCAATGGAGTATTATCTTTTATCCAAATTGAAACATTTTTATTAAATTCTTCACCTCGCATATTTTGCATTCTTCCTATAAAACTCTTTAATGCAGAAGATGAATTTTCATCAACCTTATATAAACCATATATCATTAAATAAATTAAATAGTCATATGTGGATTTTATATTTTTTACTCCATAATAAATGGAATTAGAATCATTTTTTTCAATAATTAACGGTTTTAATAAATAAGATAATCTTCTTTTATTATGCCATGGCATAATATCCTCTTTATTAAACCCAATAGGTGGCTTTTCCCAAGCATCTCTATTTTTAAGAGAAAAAACATCAATCACCCTTTCTGATTTTTCATTTTCCCAACTTAACCCCTCTGATAAAAATTTAATCAAATCTTTTTTATAAATTTTAACAAGATTTTTATTTTGTTTCAACCCAAAATTTACCAATTCAGATATAAAATCTACAAAATCAATGAAACTTAATCCAAATTCTTCATTAAATACAGAATTCAAATTAATTTCATCTTCATCAACTATGCTTTTATCAGTTATTCTAAAATGATACCTGCTATTATCAATTAATTCTAAAGTTCTAGAAAATAAAAATAAATCATTAAAATCAGAGATGTTACTTTTAACACCAATTCTGCCGGATTTTAAAATTTGAAAATTTACATCCACATAATCAGAATCAACAAAGTCGCTATAAAATGACCATTGGATAAGATTAAATGATAGTGCCATCAACTTATCTAATTCATCATAACTAATTTCTTTAATTCCAAAATTATCTTGCTCAGCAGCAATAATTTCAATAAGAAGTCTTAATGGAACTGCAGTCCTATTTAACTCATAATTTTCTTGATTTTTTGATAAAATAAAATTTTCTAAATCTGAATAACATTTTAAATAAGGATACAATTTAATATCATTCAATTGTCTTTCTAATAACAAAGATTCATAATTTAGAATTAATTTTGTTATTAAAGAAACCCAACTAAAATTAGATATAAAACTTCTTATACAAGCTAAATAGTAATCTACAATCTCATGAGATAAATTCCGTGTTTCTTCTTTTGATAATATTTCATATCCATACTCTTCAATAAAATTTTCACCCAAATTATCATATACGCATTGAACATCATGCTCTTGCAAGCCCCTATAAAGTGGGAGATCACCCATTAAAAAATTTTCTTCAAATAGCAAAATATTTTTCTTTAGACCTAAAGGAGCATATTTATTTAATATTAATTTACATCTTTTATCAGATAAAGTATTTTTAAAACCGTTTTCTTCTAAAAATAATCCGAATACTCTTAAAATATTTTTCATTAAAAATCTATCTAATTCATTATTTTCATTAGCATATAACTTTAAAATCTCATTTGATAAAATTATGTTAATATTATTTTTTTCAAATTGATAATTAAATAAACTTTCACAATCAATTATCATCTCCTCTCTATCAAAATTTTTTGGAATATCTTCCAAATTAATAATAATATTAATTGATTTCAAATTTAAAACTCTTAAATCCTGATTTAAATCGGCTGAAAATTGATTTAACCAGTAAGATATGGCTTTGATAAATACTATGAGAATATTTGATACTTTATCTCCATAATAATAATCAACTCTTTTTGGTAAAACCCAAATAGGAATAGAATAATTTTTAACCAAATGATAAAAATTATTCTCTGAAATATAAATATCTTCATCCATATTTTCTCTATACACTGGTACAAATGTTGAATTAAATACTTCACAATGTCTATCTAGATTACATATTGTTTTAATCTTAAACTTTTTATTTAAATCAGTTGTCAAAAAATGAAAATCAAATTTCCCATCATCAGATAAATAAAATGAATTATTCCTTGATTCATAAAGTGAAAATAGGTCTAAAAAAGAATTTGACTGTGAAAACTTATAATCTTTTAATAATTTTGCAAATTTCCATAAAGTTAAATCATCATAATCATCACTGCTTGCTAATAAACATAACTCTTCTAATTCTAAAGTTAAAAAAATAGTATCGTGAGGAAGTTTTTTAATATAAAAATCATTTAAATTGCCACAACTACTAACAATTATTAATACAAAAACCTCATTTATGCCATTTAATTCTAATAAATCATTTTCTATTAAACATATTCTATCACTCAAATAATCTGATTTATAGCTTCTAAAACTAAATGGATGGTTTTGTTCATAGTTTTCTAATGAATCATTGACTAAAATTACATAGGCTAACTTATCAGTGTCAAAATAAAATAGTTTTTCCCCAATTGGTAAATTAGGCGATATATTTGGAAATTCATACTCATAATCTTTGAATAAGAATTTTTTAAAAGATTTTTCAATTTTATATAATGAATAAGATTGATATTTTTCTATAAACAATTCTTTATAATTATATGTATCTAAAGATGATAAAATTAAATATTTCAAAGAATATACTAATGCAGAAGGAATAGATACAATATAATAATCATCAATTTTTATAATAGGTTTTACAAATAAAGGATTTAAGTCAACATTTATATTTTCAAATGAACTTTCATTAAAATCCAAACAAAAGAAATCTAGAATTCTAAAATCTAAACCATAAGTCTTATATATTTGATTAATTTTATCTTTAGAAAAAGATACACTATTCTTAAGAACATTCAATTTTTCCTCTTTAGGAAAAACAACATCTTTATGCCATCTATCTTCAGAAATTTCATATCTTGAAATATTATTCGCTGAAGCAATTTCATCTGATAACTTTAATATTGCTAAAGAGATTATTCTAATAAAATTTTTAAAATCATCTGAAAATTCTTCTTCAAAGAATATTACATTTAAAATATTTTGTAAAATAAAACTTTCTGAAGAACAACGCCCAGAAAAAGTAACATAATTTCCTCCATCGAACTGGATATTATAAGTAAACAAATAATTTATGGGATCTTCTTGAATTCCTATTGGTCCCCCATAAGGAAGATATTTTAAAAATAAATTTTTCAATTGATTAATTGATATTTCTTTAGATTCATTGCCATTACAAGAACTTGCAATCCTCGATGCAGTCTCTAAACGAATGTACTGTGAATGATTCTCAGAACATAACTGTAATGCTGAAATCTTTTTTAATAAATCACTTTGATTATATTTCAAAAATTCACTCTTTAGTTTGTCTAAAGCATCTTGGGGGAGATTATTATTGTAATTATCTCTTATAAAACAACAATTTTTATATTTTTTTCCACTCCCACAATAACATCTTTCATTACGATTAATATTTAACATTCTTACCTCTAAACTAAATAATTTTTCATCAAATGAACTAAAAACTTTAACTTACTATGTTAAATTTTGATTTAAAATGAGAACCAAAACTAATTTATATGAATAATTAATAATTATATTTATTCATTAATTAAATATACTATTTTTATGTAAGAGCATTTGAAAAATAATTAATATGCGAAAAATAGTAAAAATAATGCTGGATAATGGCAATTAATTATAATTATTATTAAAGAAAACATTTTATCCTTTTTATCTTGGATTTGGTTGATGCTGGTACATGAGTGTTCAGGATTTTCCTTAGTTTTTCAGCGTCATCCCGTTCGATAGTGGTTGCGCTTCCTCCGGTGTAGTGTCCATCCTTTATTCCTTGAATCACTTCTTGGTCTGTAATTTTCAATGTAACAAACCATGTGCCGGTAGGATATTCCCGTGGAGTGCCGTCTATGAACTTTACAATCTGTGGCCTTGTTGTAATATGTGATTCCATTAATGTTCCTATTACTTGGCCGTTGTAAAGGAATTCATGTTCCAGGTCAACTATCTTCCAGTCCAGGTATTCCTCTGCAAATTTTCTTATCTGTTCTGCAGTCAAGGGCTTTTCGCCTTGATCATACTCACAATCCCTAACTTCTGGTATGAATATTGGCAATGTGACTATGATGTAGTCCCTGGTTTCCTCGATTATGTTGATGATAGTATCTACACTCCCCACTGAGTCTTTTTCCTACAAATTTTAATTTATAATTCTTTTTTTGGTGAAAAAAATAATCTGAAGATAATACTTAAAATAGTATCTTCACTATACATAGTGGAAAATTAGAAACCAAAAGGAAAACAGTCAAAATAAGAAATAGAGTATGGATTAATCTTTGTTTACTAAAAATTAAAAAAAATAGTTTTGTCTAAAATTAGCCTAAAATAAAAAAAAGGCCAACCCATGACAACATTGTCACAAGCTGGCCAATCATTTACCACAAATGTGGTGAAGATTTACATCTTGATAATAATATTTAATAAGAAAAATAGTATAAAAGGATTTAGAAAGAGCAAAAGAAAAGTAATGGTGATACATTACATATCAAATTCAATCCTATTTAATTTTTCCCTTCTAGCCAACTCAACAAAATTAATACATTGAAAAGATGTTTGAGTTGGATCAATATTAGAAGTAACTTCTATTCCACAACGACAATAAGCTCCTAATTTCTTACATGCTGTAGGAATTTTATATTCCTTCTGTTTTTTCTTAGTAAAATTTGGTGTTTCTTGTGTAACTAAAATTAAATTATATGCTTTAGCAAAAACAACCAAATCCCAATCTGCTTTTTTCCTATTCCGACGATACCAACCAGGTAATTTGTTTTTAATATTTTTTGTTTCATCAGTATATTTTTCATCCATTGGAAACTTAAACATATGTGAATTATTATTGGCCCATGTTAATATTTGATCATCCACTTCTTGTCTTTTAACCAAATCTTTTATTTCTTTACTAACACTCGTAGTTGATATTATTATTCCATTATTAACTAATTTATCAAAATTTTTCCAGTATATTGGAAAAACTATTTCATCATAGTTTCTATAATTAGCTCTAGCTAAAATTACATTGGTGTCTACTAAATACTTAGGAGAATACATATAAATCCTCCTCATCTATTATACTTAAAATCTTAGACATTACTTCAAGAGAAACTTTTAATTCCAATGCCATATCAACATCTGTTATTAATTCTTCTTCATATGCTTTAATTAATAAACATGTAAAGTAATTTCCATTTTTTCTTAAAGCCATTTTTGCTTTATTATGAAGTCCTTTATCTAAATCTTTTGGTTTATTATCTTTAGATTGTGATTTGTTATTAACCCTTTTATTTGAATTATTTTCTTTAGGAGGGTTAATATATTCATTAAATTCGCTTATCCTATTATTATAATCATTAGACGTAATAAATCCCAAATCTAATGCCCTCCTAACTATAACTTGTTTACTAACATAAAATATTTGAGATAACCTTTTTATATCTTCTGTTTTAAACTTTTTAAAAGAAGGGTTAACCCCTATATACTTTTGAAATAAATCATTAGGTAATAATACTTCAGCAGCTACTTTATTACAATATGCTTCATCATTATTAATAAAAGAATATTCATTTATATTGCTTATACCCTCTTTTTTAATGATTAAATGAGCTAATTCATGAAATAAAGTAAATTTTTTAGCATTGTTGGATTCCTTATGATTAATTCCAATAATAGGTAATTTATCATAATATAAAGCATAACCTCTTAATTGCTCTGGTTCAATATTATAAAACTCAAAAACTAAAACCCCTAAAGACTCAATTAAATTAATCCAATAATCTAATTTTCTATGTGAATTAGCTCTGCTTATTTTTAAAAGATTTCTGATAGTTCTGGCAACAATAATTGGATTATCAGAATCAACAGTATTTAAAGAAAATAACGGAAATTCAAAATCATCAAAATCATCTTCAAAATTAAGTAATGTATCTCTATTTTCTTTTGCTCGTCTTAATTCAAACATTATTGCAGGAGTGAGACTAATTTTTTTACTGTTGACTGTCCTGAAATCAAGTATTTCATCATCATAAACTGGATCATTACCATCAAAAAAAGTATAAGGGGAAACTTCATAAATATCAGATAAAGCCATTAATTCATTAGGAGTTAATTTACCTGTTTCTTCCCATTCTGTAATTTTTTCAGGAGTGACATTTAATTTACTAGCGACATCATCTTTTTCATATTTAACTGATGTTCTAGCCCATTTAAGCCATTTTGTATTGACATTAAGTATTTCAGTACTCATATGCATCCCTCAAAAATTAAAAAAAATAGTATAACATTTAATGTTTTACAATTATATAAATATTATGGTTTTGGCAATATATAAAGATGGTGATTTAGTTTAAATAGAAAAAATAGAAAAAAGATTAAAAAAGAGCGGAAAAGGAAAGAAAAAAATGATAAAAAATAAAAATTTAAGAATAGAAAAAGATTAAGATAATCCCCTAAAAACATCCCCAAAATTATCTATTGAAACTATTTTAATATATTGGCCATTAACAAATGCATTAGAAAAATCATCAATGTATAATTCAGATAATTTTTCATTTAGGAATGATTCTGAAGACAATGAAATGATATAAGGAATTAATATTTCATTTGAACATATGTAAATCCAATTTAAATTTTCTATATCATGATTCTCAAAACCACTGGATTTAATTTTACATTCACAAACAAATCCTTCCAATTTACACAATGAAAAAACATCTATGGTTTTTTTACTTTTTTTTCCATTAATCTCAATAAATCCATTTATCCCATAATCAAATCTATTTTTAATAATCCCATATTTTTTATCTAAAATCTTAAAAATAATTAATTCTAAAAATGAACCTCTTAAATTATCCTTATTCTTAGTTTTATAAATTTTTTTCAAAATACCATATAATTCTGAATAAATATCTTTAAACTGATTATCATTTTCAGATTTGAATTGGTTAATAAGATCATCGACTATAACTAAGTTATCAGTACTTATTAATGCTAAAATATCCTCAAACAATCGATTATCAAAATTTTCTAAAGTTAAATCAACTAACTTTTTCAAATTTTCATCAGTGTAAAATCGGTTATCCTTTGTAGGGGATTCAATAAAATTAATCTGCATCTTTATTCTCCATCATTTGAGAACTTTTTGGCAAATCACCATTAATAAAGAAAGACAAATGATTAATATTTTCATCTAAAAAACTTCTAATTTCAGGAATTTCTAAAAAATTAATCGAATTAGAACTATTTAAGGAATCATCATCTATCCTAAAAATGCAAACCCCTATCCATGATAAAGAAATTGGAAAATCTTTAGAGACAACCTCATAATTAATTTTCAACTTTTTTGCATCTGCCGTGTTTGCAGGAACAATAGTTGTATTTATATTAACTAGCAAATCAATATTACTCCCTTTTTCTATAAATTCATGATATGTAGAGACATCTAACTTTTCAGTAAACATTCTCAATATTTCAAAAGACATTTTCATACTTCCTAACTACTTTCTTCAACATCTAGAGGAGTATTAACTTCCTTAGAGTAATTTTCAATAATAGTATTATTATTTTTTAAACTAATATTTAGTTCATAATCTCCATAAGTATGTTTAAATTCAAAAGAATCCTTATATAATTTCTCTTTTTTAATTCTACGTTCTACCTGAAAAAAGGATTCGTAAGCTAATTCAATATCTAAATCTTTTACTGAACCTTCCATTAGAATTAAAGAAATCTTCAATATATTTTTTAATTTTTCCAAATCTTTTTCTGACTTAAGAAAAAGATTACTATCTAATTTTTCAAAGTACCTATTAATAAGTTTTATTAAAGAATTAGAAAATTCAAATAAATCTTCTTTATTATCTTGGGTTTTCACTAATTCCTCAAAAATTTCAAGATAGCTTAAATGAAAAACATTTAATGTTAATTTCCCAGAATTTAACAGTGCTCTATTATAAACATTAATAATTTCTTTCTCTAAAGTAGGATTCAGAGAAATAGAATATCTAAAATTATTGTTTAGATTATTAAGAAACAAATCATCATCTAAAAAAATTTTTATCTCAGGTAGGCTTTTATATAAATAATTCATAAAATACCTCCATATATATTTGAATATTAGATAATAAATTATAAGATTTCATTACATATAATACTTTTTACCTGTTACTCTTTCCCTATCCTTACACCATCTAATATATTTCTCATAATCTTCAGGATTTTGAGTTTTATAAACTTATTGATTTTTATTTAAATTCAACAGTTAAAATAGTTTATAGAGGGTATTTGGTAACTAAAAAATAGGAAAAAACAGAAAAAAGAGAGAAGAATATTAAAAAAGAAGATCAATCTTATTAGGGTCATACTTATATGTATTTGGTTTAGGATACCCTAATTTTTTCAAATGTTCCTTAACTCTAGTTTCATGCTCCCCCTGATGAGGATTTTCCTCAACAAGTTCAGAAACTAATTCATTTTTATCATTGTATAATCTAATTATACGATGATCTGAATGATAACGGGTACAATTAAAGTAGGGTCCCCCTTCATATTCAATACTAATAAGATAACCATTTTGTAAAGTTATATTCTGGGCTCCTTCTTCACCAATGATACCTACACTCATAAATTAACACTTCCTTATGATTTTACTTCTTTCCATATGAATAAGTCCCAGTGACCAGTAGCTTCACAATACTCACGAACAATACGATCCTCTGCCTCTTGGTCTGTTTCATTTGGACGAATCCAACGGTCCCCACGACCAAAGATGTGCCAATTACCAGATTCATGGAGCTGTTTTTGTTCAATACGTTCCCAAATCCTTCTTAAATAATCATCATCCTCTACAGGGTTACGAGTAGCTAACCATTGCCAATAAGGAAATAGTACATCAGTATTATTAATTATTTCCTCAGAATGGAGTAATAAATAATTTTTATTAATAAATTCTGCTCGTTTCATTTGTATCCGACCACTCTTAATTTTATTGGTATTAAATCTTCACCCATTGCTCCTTTAACTGGTTTGCCCCCAAATTTAACAAGTTCCACTTTACATTCCTTAAGCAGGAACTCCATTTCTCGTGCATAGTTCTGACCATGTAACGGATGGGCAACTCCAATTTCAGGAGGGGCAAACCAAGTACCTTGCTTAATAGGAGCTAAAAATGCACCTCTTGTACCAGTTGGAGCTTCAATTTCAATAAGATATTTCATAGGTTTAGAGTTAGTTGCACTAAACCATAATGCCCCTTCTTTTGAAATTGCAGCTGCACGGAAATTAGGGAAATCCATAATATCGCCAACAACAATAGAAGTGAGATTATGATTTTCTTGGACTCTCCATAATGTAATGCCTTGTTTTATTTGATTATTCAAAATATCATCCAATACAGGAACATCATGAGCAATACTATGAGCCAAATCTTTAGCAAGAGATTTATTTAATCTTCCAGTACTATCATTAAGACAAGCTTTATAATAGTACTTGTAATACCATAATGAATTGTCTTTTTCATAAGCCTTTGCCATATCATAAATCCATTTCTCGAACTTCTTAACATCGCGGCCACAATCTACTTCAAAGTTAGTGAATGCTTTATAATCAGAACCTAACCATCTATGAGCCACTTGCTGCTCACGGATAGTCATGTCTCGAGCATCCTTAGTGAAATAATCTGTGATTTCTTCACCATTAGGAAGTAAACCTTCATCATTAGTTCCTTTAAATTTCTTTAAATTTTTAGGATTTTTATCTAAAGGAATATCTGATTTATAGTTAGACAATGGTTGTTCTAATACCCTTTTATCTATTTTAATATTTGTTTTTACTTGCTTATATAATTTTTTAAATTTAGAATAATTCTCGTAATTTAATCCACCATGTTTTTTATTTAACGCATTAAGATAGGCAAATTCATCTTGTGCTTGCAAGAGTTCTTTCCTTTTTAATTCTTGGGAAGATAGTTTTTGACCTAATAATTCTTTTTTCTCAAGTTTATAGAGTTCTTCATTTTCTTTTTTAGTTAATTTAAACTCTTTTGCTTGTTTATAAGTTTGTTCTCTAGAATAATATTTTTTCTTGGTTGTGAATTTTAAGTTTATATCTAGATCTGGCAAATCCCATTTTTCTTTATATTTAGAATACAATTCAACATAATTTTTAGAGTCTAAATCATCTAACCCTCCATTGATTAACTTTTTATGTAATATGTTAAGAGAATTTTTATCTCTTAATTCAAAAAGGTATTTTCTTTCTTTTTCATTGAGAGAACCTGTATTAGTTTTTAATTCTTTAAATACTGTTTTTTCTCTTGAATTTAATTTAAATGATTCGTCTTTTTTAAATACCTCTTTTTTATTAATTTCAATAGGTTTTATTTCAATTTTTCCTTTAGGAACCCAATCTTTAAACTGTTTCATAAGATTATCATATAATCCCATATTAACGGCATCTTCCCCTTTTAATAGGATAGTGTTATGCATTTCATTTAACCTTTTTCTATCCCTTAACTCACGGAATGCACGTTTATCCATAAATTTAAGATTTTCTTCACCGATTTTCTTTAGTTTCTCATATTTTTTATTTTCTGCTTCAGTTAAAGCATACTTATCATAACCATCAATATGTTTTCCTTCACTAAAAGCAGTTTTAGATAAATTTAACTTTTTTTCAAATTTTCTGTATAATCTGTTATAAAGTTCTGGATCATATCTACTATCATTAGTTATCCTATAACTATATTGTCTTCCGAATTCCTCTCTTTCAAGTAATTTATCAAATTCCTTTTTTTCATCAACAGTTAGTCCTTGATTATGATTTTTAATAGTTAATTCGAATAACTCTTCCTTTTCTTTACCTTTTATAATGAATCTTTCTGCTTCGTCTTCAGACCATTTTTTATACGGGACGGTAGTTTTCTTATCAAATTTGGCATCTAATGCTTTTTGTAATACTTTTGCTTTTTCTGGGAATTTTTTAGTAAATGCTTCCGGATTTCTTAGATAGATTTTCATACTTTCTGCGAAATCCTCGCTGTAAACTCTATTTCCAACAAATTTCCCCCTATAATATCCAGTATCTAATGCTGATTCAGTGAATCTTTGGGCATAATCAGTAACATATTCTTTCTTATTCTTTTCAAAAGCTTTAACATACTCTTTACTATTACTGATGAAATAATTATCACGATTTTCTAATAAGTGAGTGGCCTCATGAATTAAAGTCTCTTTTAATGGATTAGTTTCAGAAGGTTTGAAAAGTGTGATAAATTTAGTCCCTTCTTCAGGAGCAAAACCATACAAACTGTTACCATTAACACTTGGAGATTTATTGCTTAATATTAAATAATCTGCATTTTGCAATGTTGGAGGTAATGATTTATAATGACTTACTAATTCATATACTTCCCCATCGGTAGCATTTACAGATTTATAAATAGTTAAGTTTTCTTTTTTGAAATAGCATTTTATAAATTTTTCATTAGTTGGAAAATCACTAATTCCTTCAGTATTAAATTTGCTCCAATCCCTTTTTGTAGGAATCTTATCTACTGTGACATTTTTATCTTTATGAAGTTTTTTTAAATAATTAAACTTATTATGATTTCTATTTAAAGGAGTGCCGCTGTAGAGAGATTCATTAAAGATAGTATTAACCAATTTGTTGTTTTTATACTGATCTATCATTCCTCCTTTAGTATAGTACTCTAAAGGATATTCCCCATTTAATGCATCTTCAACTGTTATTGGAGTGTAACCAGGAATGTCTATCAATTGGTCTTCAGTGAACTCAGTCAAACCAGGAGGAGCCATCTTACCCAACGGAATAATATAAGGAATACTAGTACACCTGCAATTAATCCACTCTTTAATTGGTCCAGACTTGTCTCCAGGATATAATAATCCATTGCTGAAAGTGTTACCTACTGCAACTATATGGCCATGAAGTGGCCTGTGTGAGTCTCTGACCCTATTGTCATTTCCAGTCCACCACATCTGATACTCAACACCCAACTCATCATAAGCACTGAAAGCCCCTTCATTTTGAGCAGAATTGATTTCAGTACGTGCAATCCTACGAGACTCCCAACCCTTCAAGCCTGCAAATTCCTTAGTGATCCTACGGCCAGCATCACGAATCCCTAAACCTTCATGGTAACTGTCTGCTAGGTTGTTAGTGATGTTTTGAGTTACACGTGCAAGTGTGGTGTCGCTTGCTTGGAAAGTGTTATACCTTAAGCTATCCTCGATTTGTGGATTGGTACGGAACAATCCAACATCCTCTTCCCTTATAAGCTGTGGCTCATACAATCCTGCTTTGGTACTTACCTTTTTCTGTTGAATAGTGTACAATGTGGTGGTGGTTTCTCTTGCATTGTAGAATTGAGTCAAACCATGCTTCAATAGGATAGCACGGTACTCTGGCTTCATCTCCTCAACTATTGTATACACTTTGTTTATGTGGAGGAAGAAGAGTTCATCCTCATAATAAGTGTCAATGAGTTTCTGTATTTTTCTTTGTAGTTTATTGAACCATCGTCTTAGGTCTTTTTCCAGTTTATTTTCTTCTGCGGAACGCATCTGTGACTGTTTGTCTAAAAGTCTTAGTATCCTTTTTGATTGATGCACTTTCAATGCCATCCTCACTAATGTATCCCTCTTGTCCAGTGCTGTCATCAAGGGTAATCGCCTCACCTAAAAGGTCATTCTCAATACTGCTTAGCATTTCATCTGCCTCGCCACTATTTGGAGCATTAGCCCAGACATTATCCAAAGGCTGCCCATTCAAATAATACTCATCCAAAAAAGGATTATCCTCTGGAGCTGTCAAACCAAACTTATCACCAATATTCTCAATAATCTGCCTAGGAGTAATTGAAGCCATATTGAACAGTTCTTTGATGATTGCAATGTCACCTGCATAGTCACGGTTATCATGCTCCACAATGGTGAATTTCCAATCGGTTATCTCAAAGTCTTCCCTTAAGATTCTGTTTATGGCTTCTTCATCATCATCACGTATAGGAGCCACTACATCATTCTTGTAATTGACTGTTGCTTCCTTAATGTTAGATCCGCCAAGTGAACCATTCTCATTAATGCCTAATTTGTATGGTGGCACACGGTGGGAATGCAATACCTCATCTCGGTTGTCCTTACGGTAAAGTCTAAAGGAGGCCTCTTTAGTATCAACAGACAATGGCTGCAGTTTAATGTCAACATTACCCTCTTCACCCTCGGAGGGGATTGTAATTGCCATGGCACTGTGAGGGTTCTTGATTACCTCTTTCAATTGCTGACTAATCTTATACCTAAGTGTCTCGGTGACATCATAATCTTCATTCTTTACCTTATTGCCGTTCTCATCATAGATGTAAGGCTTTTCATCATAGTCATAAAAGTCACCTGAGACTAGGACTGCGAATGCTGGCATTCCATAGTTCTTGAAGAAACTGGTGTTGTAGTTGTTACGGCTCATATCACCATGAATGGTAGGGATAGTACCAATAATCTTAGGCAAACCATAATATTGGCTTTTCGGATTGTAATCCATAGTCCATAATAACTCATTTGCTTTTTCCTCTGGTTTCAAACTGTTATATGGGTAGAACTTACCTGTTTCTGAATGAACATCACATTTCTTGTTGTTCTCATCATAATTCTTTCCATAGAGGACAAACCATACTTCTTTTCCGGCCACTCTTTGCACTGCTCTTTTGCCGTCACGTGTACGCCTTAATGTGTAGCTTGGAATATGTGCCAAGTTAACTATTTTGGATTTGGATTTTCCTTCCCTTATTATCTCCAATGCTCCGTAACCTACAGCTTTACGGTCATAATTCATAAAGTATAATAATTTGTTGATCTTGGTTTCCAAATTAGGGAAAAGTGCTTCAATCTTCGGCTTATTGTCAGGATCTTCGTTTTCACCGGTGACTGGCACGAAGTCATAGCTGATTCCTGCAGCATCACGACTTATTACATCTACACAGTCTTCATGATAGGTGTTCAGTTCCAACAGTTCGCATAATTGGTATGGGTCATATAACGGTTCCAGTAATGATTCATCATACTGCCACCCATCTGTTTTCAATTGTTTACTGCCAGTTTCGTCCATGTCGCTTTTGATACTGTAACGTTCAAGTATCTCAGCACCTACCAGTTCGTATTCCTGATCTTCATTTATCACTACAAATGAGTCTACCTTTTTATTAATTTTAGACATAATTATTCACTACTCTAAAGTTTTTAACCATATAATTCTTGATTGGATTTTTAATTAAAATGATGTACTAATATTTTTTGAGGATTATTGTTTTTGTTAATCTACATCACCTTCATTATACATAGTGGAAAAATAAAAATTTTGTAAAAAATTTCTTTTAAGCTGAAACCCTTCTCTTTGGTCTGAGCCAATACCTGCTCGCTCCGGTGCATGTGTCCACAATGTTATCTGTACCGCCTTCCTCGCCAGTGAACTCAACCAACTCATTGACAACCATATCAAAGATTGATTCCGCTATCAATACCTTGCCATCCTCCGCTAATGCCTGAAGGTCAAAGCTACGAGTCAATTTATCACCAGCCTTACTAACCTTATCAGGCCGTATACGGTAACCTCTTAGCTTTTTGTGTCTTTGGAACTTGTTGATTAAAACCTTTGGAGATGCACCTGGTTCCTGCTCTATCCTTACAACAGTCTGCTTGCCATCCCTTAATGTAGTGTCAACAAAGTACTTGTCAACTTGTAATGGTGTCAAACCCTTGTTCAACTGTTTCCGGAAGTATATGTATTCACCATCCCAATAGGATAGGTTTGCTGCAGTGTTGTCCCCATCTTCTCCACTTGCACCCAAGTCCCAATAACGGAGGCTTGGAAGATCCTTAACGAGTTCATCAATTTTCTTATCTGGGACTTTGCTGTTCCTGAACCATTCTCTTTTGAATATTCCTCCTTCCGGTTCCATTGGGTTGCCTTGATATACTGCATTGAAACGGAAGCTTCCCATTGTTGACCTGGTCTGTTCCAGTTCTTCACGTGGCACTTTTTGTGGCCATAATGCCTCTCCAGGCTCACGGCCAAGGGGGTCGTTTTCTTCAGCTAGTGCAGGAAGGTTCAATATCACCCATGTCCCATAAGGGATACTGCCACCATCACGCAAGACTTCAATAGCTTCTGCTAATGGCATTTGCGGTTCATTAGGAAGAGTCTTGTCCCCTTCTTTCTTATACAAAATTTGGCCTGCAAGGTCCCATTTGTTCAATCTTTGAAAAATAGCTATAACTCCAGGCTTGATTCCTTTCTCGAGGTCTGCATCGAGTCTTGTCTTTGCCTCTGTAAACCACCAATCATTCAATTCCTGTTGGTGTGTTTTACTGTTGGCTTTCTTGAAACCTTTGGTTGGATCATCAATGATAAAAAGGTTAGCACCTTCACCGAGAATTGCTCCACCAGTACCGCTAGTGAACAGTCCTCCTTTATGGTTTTTTATGTTCCAGTTACTGGCTGCCTGACTGTCCTCTGACAATTCGATTTCCTGTTCAAAAAGAGTGAGCCCATATTTCTTTAATAGGTTACGGCATCGACGCCCCCATTTACGACTGAATGCTGCGGTGTGTGTTGTGAGTATGACTTTCTTGTCTGGGAAATTACCAAGAAACCATGACAAAAAATAATATGAGATGAGTTCACTTTTCCCATGTCTTGGAGGACAAAACACCATTAACCTTGAACATCGGCCTTGAACAACATACAATAGCAATTCAATAATCAAGTTCAAGTGCTTGAATGGCTTCCAAGTGCCTTCACTTGCTTTCATTGCAAAGAATGCAGGATTATCTGGAATATCCCTAACTGTCAGTTCCCTCTTCATTGGTAACATCCTCCAGTAACTTCCTTGTTAGTTCCGCATAAGCAGGATTGAGTATTATATCTTCAGCAGCACTATGATGTCTTACATCAACATTGGAATCAATATTTAATTCCCCATTGACATCTGCCTTGACTTTAGTGGTTCCATTATCCAAGCCTGCAGATGTTCTCATATCAGATTGCAGTTTTGAATTTGCATTGGCCCTTGCTTCAGCACCATTAGGAGATAATGATCCATTTTCAGATTCGTTGATAGCTGCATCTAAGTTAAGTTCTTTAAACTTAGCAGTTTTACGGAAATCTTCAGTTAATCCTTCAATGTATGCTTTCTTTATTCCAGATTCTACATCCTCTTCTATTTCATCATCGTAAGCTTGTTTCCTAATTTTCCATTCAAATACACTATGCCATTTCTCAAGTACTTTATATGAAGGAGGTTGACCTTTTTTTATATCATACTCATAAAAAATATCCCTCAGTTTTCCCTCATTTTCCCCCCATAATTTCTCAAGGTACCTTTGAAAATCTGCAAGGTTTCCATTAAATTTTTTATACATTTTAAAATAGTGATAAGCTCTTTTGTTCTCTCCTTTTTGAGATTTATATATCGGTTCTTGTAATATAAAAGCCATTTTTTATCACTACTCTTTTTTTTGAAATAATTTTTTAGATCATGTGGAAGTATACGTTGATGAGTATTGTAATGATTGTTAATCCTATTCCAATCCATACTGTACGACGTTGTGATTCCATTTTCTGATTTTCCATATCGGTTTCAACCTTAGTTAACCTTATTTCAAGTTGGTTGTCCTGTTGGCTTGATTGCAATATGAAATCATTGACAGTATCAACGATTGTATCTAATTTACCATCCATCTTATCTATCTTATCATTTAGTTCATCTAATCTCTTCTCTTTGAAATCCGCTCTTGCTTCCAATCTTTCTATTTTTCGGCTTTGGCCTTGTATTTGGTCTTCATGAAGACATGTGTATGATTCGTTAGCAGCCATCATCCCCACCATTCTCTTCTTCATCAGTTGTTGTGTATTCTTCGTTTAGGACTATTTCCTTTAGGACCAATTGTTGTTCCACAGGGGTGGTTGTATCATTGTGCAGCCATTTGAAACTGTTAGGGTTCTTTGCATCAATATAAGCTATGATGGTACATATTATTATGAAGAACATTTCTGATAGTTGCTCTTGACTTATTGGTAAATTTAAGCCTATGCTTATGAAGTAACCTATAGCATATCCTGCAATCCACATACATAATGTCTTGATTATTGTTGAACCGTTTCCTATAAAATTAGTGTTATCTTGTTCTGTCATTTTGATAAGGTCTCCTTTTATCTGTTTTCTTCCAAAATCTTTATAAAAAAAAGTAAAAAGAAGTTGATAAATGGTTTTTTTGGAAATGATAAAAGGAAAAAATTATTTAATTTTTTGCTTATCTTACTTTTAATATTTTATTGAGTTTTTGTAAAAGGTTTAGTTTATTGTTTATTGTTGGAGGGGGGTTTGAAGGGTTTAAACCTTCTATACAATTTGGGTTAATCATTAAAAAATTCTTTCTTTATTAAAATTTATTTTAAAGGAAAAAATAATTGTTAAAATGTGAGTTTTAATTTATGTTTTTTTCCTTTTCAAATCTAATTTTCTTTTAACCTATTTTTTTCTTTTTACCCTTTTTTTACTGAAGTTTTTTTATTATTATTTTTTCCACCAAAAAAAATAATCATATTAGTGCTTTTGTAATTAAAACTCATCATCATATCCCCTCTTTTATTAAAGAGGGGGTTAAATGATATGGCCCTAACCCCATATGAACTTTCATCATATATAAAAAAGGAGGAGAAAGAAATGAGGAGGATACTATGATTGTATTGTTTTAACCAGTAAAAATGTTATATTGAGGTTGTTGAGTAAAGATCCAAACAAAGAAGAAAAAATTATTTCTTTGGATAAATATGATGTACTTTATTTTTTTATCAGAAGCCCATTTAATTAAAATTATTTTTATGTTTTTTTACGACGAAATGAGATACAAAAATTTTATGAAATTAGCTATAAAAATTTATTTTTGAATCATAGAAAAGAAAAACCGAAACAATTATTATATTTCTTTTGAAGAAGGATAAAAAAAATATAAAAACTTTTTTTGCACAAGTGAGAATATTTTTAAAATAGTAAATGATTAATCCAAAGTACTATCATATTACCCATTCATATCATGTTTTTTCCTTTTTTCTATTGTCTGGACCTTTATTCAACAACCCCAAATTAATAATTTTTTTACCAATTAATTTTTTTTAACCAATCATTTTATTCGTCCCCATTAAATGTTATTTTCCCATTCTCTTTTTTTTGAAATGATAAGACGAAAATTTTTTAAAGAATATGGTAAAAAAAAGTTTTATAATTAAATCAGATTTTTTTGTAGTGTATAAAAAATAATGTTTATTTTTAGGTTTACTTTGAAAAAAATTTTTTTTTTACACTATGTAAAAATGATTAATTTTAAAAAATTTTTTTACCTCTTCTTCACTATACATAGTGGAAAATTAGAAAACTAATATATAAACTTAACTATTAAAAAATAAGAAAATTAGTAAAAAAATAAGAGAAAAAATTATGGGTAAGCTTTAATAATCCATGAAACAACTTTCCCTTTTTCATAAAGAGTAATCAATCTGCAGTTACATTCTAATCTTTCGATTTTACCGAATGAATCCATCACTTCTTTATGTTGGCTAAACAATTTAGTTAATTTAATAGGATCAGTATTGTAATAAAAAGAACCATATTTACTTTCATCATAATATCCGTATTCAATTTTTATAGTCCATGTTTCATCCAGTCTGATTATTTCACCAACATGCTTATCATCAATAAAGATTTGTTCACTACCCATTATTTAATCCCCTTTTTATTCTTTATCCTTATAACATCATTATCAATTATCTTGCAAGTGAACGGCCCTTTAATAAGGAAACTGTCATCCACCCACTCTATAACTATTCCTTCTTCCAATTGTATTGTCAAGTAATGTTTTGTTGTTTCATGCTTTTTACTTTTTCCATCAAAATTACCAAATGCTTTTTCCAATGCTTTCCTTCTCCTTACTATCCAAGCTATCATGCACCACCCTTAAACTTAACAAAAAACAATTAGTCCTATGACAAACATCACAAACCAAATAATACCTATCCCTAAAGACATGATACAATAAAAGAAACCAAACAGGCCTCTTATGAGTGCTGCCACAATAACTGCAACGAAAAACATGATTCCTCATAAAACCTTCTCACCTTTTAACCCTAACAATCTTCCACAAATCAAAAGCAGTATTATTTATAATAGGCTGGAGCAAGGATTCATCAACCTTTAAGTAATTGAAGTTCAATGATTGGCTTCTTTGAGCACCTGCACTGATGCAATCGCAAATGAATTCGACAAGATCTATGACATTAACATCTTTATGAACACCTGAAGGCAGGTTTAAGTGGTGCCTCTCAAGGCTCATATGTTTCTCGAATGTCAAGTCTTCATCTTCAAGCTTGGTATGATCATGATAGGCAGCACGAACATATATTTCATCTGCTATCACATACATTAACTGTTTAACAGCTTTTTGATGCAACCTTGTATCTTTTAGGCATTCCTCCCTATTCTCTTTGTTGTCGTAGATGTAAGCGGCATTAGGTGTAGGTTCCATTATAATGTTTTCATGAGGATACTTGAAGCTCATACTCCCACTCCCTACGGTAAGGTTCAGATTCAATGCTCTTTTTAATCCTTTCAACAATCTTTTTCGCTTCCTTGAAAGTGAAGGTGTTCTTATAGCTCCAGCTTGTCACAAGCCTGGAGCCTTCACTAGTCCAGCAGTACAATTCCCATCTTAAAAGTTCAGGATTCAACTCTATATAGTAATCTCCTTCATAAGTTACCATCATATTTCCTCTCTTTGTTTCTTTTTCTTTAATCTTAAATGCTCAAACTCTTTCTGAATGCTTTCATATTCCTTGGTGAAATCTGATTTACGATGACTCGTAGATGAAGTGCCGTAAGACCCCAAACCATATTTCTTATACTCTGGCAAAACAAGTATTCCCTTCTTTGCAAGGAGTCTGCGTTTGGCTTGGTATTTGGCTTTCTGTTCTCGTAGAGCATTGCATCTGCATTCATCGCTGCAATACTTCATATGGTTATGGGTCCTTTTGAATGGTGTCTTGCACCATTTGCAATAGCTCCAGCTATGGTCTTCTTCAGGTTTCATAATAATGCATCTAGTTCGGATTCTAAAATCCTAATCTCCTTCCTTAAATGATTAATCCTATCATTTATCTCATTATCCAATGTCTTGGTTTCAAGTTCGGCCAGTTTTTTACGCCTTACTTCCAATCCATTCCTTATGCTCCTCATGATCTCGTTTTTCTGATTCAAAAAACATCACCATCAGTTTTTTTCTATCCAATAGACCCTATGGCCTTTATTGGTCTCTTCACATTTCACAGGATATAACAATGTAGAAGTCCCACATCTATCCATATTAAACAATTTCCCAATCCCCTTAGGGGTTATTAACCATTGCCTTGAATTTATTACACGGTTCAAAAAATCACATATTTCCTTGGCAGTATATTTTTTGCCCTTGTTGCATTCCAGGAAAACACGCATGCCTACACGGATCTTGATGTTTTTCTCTCTACTCATAACCCTCATTACTCCCTTTCCAGTATTGTATAAACTGCATCAACAAGATTTTTAAAAGTCTTATAATCTTTACATTCAATTTTTATACGATTAGTTAGAGTTTCATTAAACGGTCTATTCATAAGTTTTTCCCTCTTTAAGCTATCTACTCATCAAATGAGGATTGTCTTCTGGTGCTGTCAAATCTAAATCTAAAACCACAGATAAATTATACAATAAAGTAAAAATAAGAAATATTTAGATAGAGCATAATAGTTATAAAGGAAAATCTCTAATAACTCATAATATAAAAAATAAAAAAATAAAAAATAGTAAACGTAAACTCTTTATAGAAAGATATTTATTTAATGAAATAGAATCATAAAAAGACATGAAAACAAAATAATGTATGAGTAACACTTGTTTCTTTCAGAATAAAAAAAATGAGAAGAAAAAATACTTTAATCTGGAGATTTTTTATAGTCGAACATATTAAATTCATATACTTAATAACCTATCATAAACAAAATACCAATCTAATTCACTAATATGAAAAAAATTATCTTTAGGTAAATTCTCAAAAAATGAATTATTATCTTCAGACTCATTTAGAATTGTTAAAAATTTATTTAAATCTAAAAAATAATATTCAAAAAACAGATTCCTGCCTAAATTATTATCAAGTTCACATAATGCATTAAATAAATCAACCCAAAGTTTTCTATTCTCCTCAAAATCTTCGAATTTTCTATTTAATTTAACATCCCCATTTTCTATACCATAAGAATAATTCAATAAAGATTTTAAAAAATTTGTTGAAACTAAATTATTCTGTAGCATCCCATAATCTAAGTGAGTCAAGGATATTCTTACGATTCTGCGATTATTAAAATGAATATTCTTTTCTTTATTATCATCTTTTAAAGTGATTGAACCATATTTTCTTAATAAAAATTCTACTTTACTTGATTGGTATTGTGACTTTAATAAACTATTTAATAAATCAATGAAAATAGAATAATCTTTTCCAGATTTTGAATTAGTGGTTAATACTTTCTTTTTTAATTCTATAATAATGATAGCTGGATTACATTCTATCAAAAAATCACATTCCCCTTTAATCCCATACTCATCAAAATTTCCAGTATAATATTTAATATTATTTTCTTTAAAAGTTAACTGTAAAAACAACTCTAAACGTTTCCCCAAATCTTCATCTAAATTTTTATTAAATTTATTTTTATAGGGCATTCTTAAAGAACTTACAATACATTCATATAAATTTTGTGAAGACCAAGAAAGAGAAGGTAAAAAATAATAGTTATGAGAGAGTTTTATTAAAGGTTTCTTCCAAAAATCTATTTTAGAATAATCATCAGGTTTTAAGTAATCTGAATTACATTTATCATGCGAGAAAAAATCTAAAATTTTAATAATTTCATCAAAAGTTAAATTTTGTATAATAATATCTTTTTCTAATGAAAATAATATTGGTCTTCCTCTATTAAATTTATCTAAATTTTGTATATGCTTCATGACAAGCAATAAATCATTTAATGAAAATTCCAAAGCATCTTTAAAAAAATCATCATCAAAATCAAATAAGATTTTACATAAATTTATTTCATAAGAAATATTTGATTGTGGAATGGTAAATAGAGTATCGTGTAAAACTATATTATGAAGATATTCATTCAATGTTTTTCCAGATTGGAATACATGTGAAAATATATTATAATATTGAACATCGAAAACTCCATTAGTTAATGCAGTCGCTAATTCAACAATTTCATTAAGTAAATTTATAACCTTAATATGTTTTGTCTGATTTTTATATTGGGGATGTTTCAATGCCAAATTCAAAATATACCCATAAGGTATAAAGGGATCTGTAATTTCAGTCATATTTAATGTTCTTCTAAAAATAAAGCGATGAAATTTATTATTATATTCTAACAATTCAAATATTAAAAAAATAAGATTTATTCCACCAATTTTCTTAATCTTTTTATCTAATTCATCATACAATTCTTCTAATCCAAATATTATTATATCAGAATTATGAATTTCAATATCGCAACCTTTTTTCATTAAGAATTTTATAGACTCTGCTCTTGAGAAATCCTTATTATAATTGTGTTTTATATTATCGGAAGTTATTTTTAACCCGTTAGAAAAATTTAAATAATTTTTACAAGAAATAACAATATTTTTCCAATTAATGCTATCAAATAATGGTAAATCTGCTTTAATCTGCCTATTAGCATCACTAATAATATTTATAATCGAAAGACAATTAAAAACCTCCTCATTATAAATAACATATCTATAAACTAACTCTTTTTGAAAATCATTTAATTTATTAAGAGGGATTGTTTCTTGATTTTTTGATTCCTCTAATAAATTCTGAATATGATGGAAAATAACTGTACTGGGATTCTCTTTATGATTAAAACATTCCTTTTTAGAATATTCACTTATAAATTCTTCTTCAGAATAAACATTTGCAGTATTTGCATTAATGGAACTCATAAATTCTTCTAACATAATAAATCACTAGACAAAAATTATAATTTAATTATATCGGCATATAAATGAGGAATATTATCTTCTACCATATTCTTAGATTTAAAATCTTCGTGAACATTAACTAATCTAATTAAATATATAATCGAATTTTTAACTATTTTAGCTAATTCTATAGTGTCTTTTGTAAACACTCCAATAGTTTTATCATCTTCATTAATTTTTATAAAAGAAATTCTTAAGAAGTTATGGGTTAAATTATTACGAATATTTCTTAAATATCCATTTTCATTACCATATTCCAAATCTAAATAAATATCATATAAAGCATTTAATCCAGAGTTATTTAAATATTCTATATTTTTATTAATTTTTTTTCCTTTACTATTAAACCAAATATTGCGAAAATCTACATTTTTTGTAGATTTTCCTATTTCTAAATAATCATTTATGAAAAATGCAATTTTATCCAAAATATTAAAAAGACTGGTAAAAGAATTTTTTAATAATTGTATCCTTATATCATTTTCTTCATAGTTAAGAGTATTAGTAATATGAACATTTTTAGTAATAAAATCTAGATTTATGTCTTCATACTGTGATAAAATTAACAAAAATCTAGCCGAAACATAATCCATTTTAATTTGATTTAAATATGAAGATAAAATTAAAAAAGAATCATCTTTAAGTTCATTTTTAGTTTTAACTATCATATTATCTATAACTATGGAATCCCCAATTGAATTTTCGCACCTTTGGCAGAAATTACACAAATTTAAATATAATTTATTATCTAAACAAAAATTGACCATAAACTCTTCAAAATTATCTTCTGGAAATCTTTCTAAAGCATTATTTATTTCTTGATTAAGAATTCCTTCATTTAATTCATCCTCAATAATCCCAATATATTTCTCAGAAATATCCCTTAAATCAAAATATAAATCTGAATCCTCTAATGCTAATTTAAAACAATTATAGGCATCTTTTAATATAATTAAAGGACTATTAGTAAAAAATGAATATTTATAAAGAGTTATCCCTTTATTTACTAATGCTCTACTATCCGGATAAACATTCAAAACTTTTTCATAAAGGTCTAAACTATCAATTGTTCGGCCAATATAGTCATATGTATTAGCTAAATTAATATACAATTCTGGATTAATTTGAGGGGATGTGCGAATTATTTCCCCCTTATATAATTTTTTGGCCTTGAATAATAAATGATTATCTTTAGTTAAATAATTGGTTCTATTAAAAAGAAATTTAGCATAATAAGCATTAGCTAGATTATAATTAACATTTATCCCCGTAGTTTCTTTTAATTCTTCAAAAATCTTTATTCCCTCATCTACATAGGATTCATTATTTGAAATTGAACCTATATCGATAAGTAATGCTCCTTTTTTAAGTTTTATATCTATTGTTTCTTCTTTTTCCCTAAATTCATCTAAAATTTCTTTACTTAAATCTATTTGACCATTATTTAAATAGGAGTATGCTTTATAAAATAAATCTTCATTAGTCATAAAATACCTCATATATAAGAATTCGATATTTAGGAGCGAGAATAATTTTACTTATCATCAGAACTATTAGATGCATCTTTTTCCAAACCTTTAATATTTTTTATAAATTATTCGGGACCATACAAAACAATATAATTTGTCACAACATAAATATTTAATATATTTTTCTATATCTCTAATTAATTCTTCACCTATTTTTATCTTTAAAAAGCTTCCTAGCCTTTTTTTGTTTCAATTATTAATATCTTTCATTAAAATAGAACTTTCTCCAATTAATAAAAAGCAAATGAAAAAAATCAACACCCTGAAAAAAAAAATAAGAAAAAACTTTTAAAATTTTATAATAAAAAATTTTAATTAGCCATCACTATTGCCGCCATTATAGACGGAACCTGGGGCAAAAGGATCCAATGGATGTGTCTCCACCCAATATCCGCAGTTCCAGCAACGACCATCACTATCCAATGGATAACCGCAAATCGGACAAATAAGCATAATAATCACCTAATTAAAGCTCTAAGGCTGTGGAGCAAAGTCATCATAATCATAATCATCCACATCATGGCATGGATGCATGCTGTATCCACAAACCCAACAGTTTCCTTCGTCGTCTAATTCACTTCCGCAAGCAGGACATATATCGTACATAAAATTCCCCCTATAAATCATTAAATTTTATAATAATTATAATGATTATAGTCACATTTAAAGTTTTCTATATGAATTTAGTCAATATGATTATTTTAATCAATATCTCCTTACAGAATAAAGCTCATCCCTATAGAATACATGATTGTAATCCAATTCCTCATCTAAATTCACCAACTTATATGGCATGTCTCCCCTTTGATAGATCAAT
>CACYJH010000019.1 GCA_902774685.1 uncultured Methanobrevibacter sp. | reverse complement strand
ATTTTCTTCAGCTTCTTCAAAGAATTCCCTTAGGTTTTCTTCAGATCCACCAACATATTTGCTCATGATTTCAGGACCATTGATTACAATGAAGTGAGCGTCACTTTCGTTAGCTACAGCCTTTGCAAGCAATGTTTTACCAGTACCAGGAGGCCCATGCATCAATACTCCTTTTGGAGGTGCGATTCCTAACTTGTCAAATAATTCCGGTTTCTTAAGAGGAATCTCAATCATTTCCCTGACTTTCTTAACTTCCTCTTTCAAACCTCCAATATCATCGTAACTGATTCCTACAAGGTTGGATACACCTTCCAATTTAGAGACATCGACAGGCTCATCAGTGATTTCAACCTTGGTGTTAGGACCTACTTTAACTACTCCTCCAGGATTGGTGTTTACAACAGCCAACTTGATTTGGCTCATTGCACCGATACCTGGAACATTCATGATATCATCAAAGATATCATCAAAGAATCCTCCACCGACAGGCCTTCTTTGTGGAGCTTTGACTCTAGTATTTATCAAGTCGCCTTTAACCATAACTTGGTTTCTAAAGGCACTGTTTAAATCCCCGCTAATCCTGATTCTTGCATCAATAGGAGCTAAAAGAATCTTTTTAGCTTCTTTTGCTTCAGTTCTTTTAATGGTAACTTCCTGACCTATTGAAGCACCGGAATTCTTACGGGTAGTACCATCTATCCTAATGATAGATTCCATATCAGATTGAGAAGCAACTGCAATGGCTGCAGTGTTTTTAGATCCAATAATTTCGATTAAATCTCCATCTTTAAGGCCAAGTTTAAACATAGATTCCATATCTAGTTTAGCTATATTTTTTCCTACATCATTTTGAGATAAAGTTTCTGCAACTTTAATTTTAAGTTCTCCATCAGCCATGATTTTCAACTCCTCTTAGTTTTTTTGTGAATAATTAATAATGAATAATGAATATGACGGTCACATTAAATGTCACCGAGTTACAATAATAAAAGATCATTAATAATCATTGATGGTACAGAAATATCAATTACATTAGAATTAATTTTAATTATTTAATCAATGCTTGAATTTAATCAATAATCCAAATAAAGGGATTGGTCAAATACAAACAAATGAAATTCGAAGTTTCAACAAATACATTAAAATTAAACTAAAGATTTAAAGACCATCAATTTATTTAAATAACCAAATAAAGACAAATTAATCATCAATAAATAATTAAAGGAATTAATTCTATTTAAATTCAAATAATCCATTTAATCAATCGTTTTAATCAAATTGATTTGATTTTTCGGACCAAATAAAGAATTAAAAGAATTTATTAAAAATTTATCAACAATTATTAATGTAAATCTTTTAGTTAGTTTTTGTAACTAAATAATACTTGCACTTCATCATATATAAAGGTTTCGATTTTATTAACAAAAAGTTATTTTAATCTAAAAATTATCAAAACTTGAAAAAATAGTTTAAAATAGATTAAATAGTAAAAATAGAAATTAAAATTAAAATTATTATGAAATATCCAATAATATTAATTTAAAATTAAAATAACTGGATTAAATTAAAAATAAATTTAAGTTATTTAAGTAAGAAAAACTAAAGAATATGAAATATCATTTGAATGAATAAAAACAAAATAGGATTTTGTATAGGAATAGTGTGAAAATAGTGAAAAAATAGTGTGAAAATAATTATAAGAATAATATAAAAATAGTATAAAAATAATTAAAAAAAATAAAATAATTAAAAAAATAAAATAATTAAAATAAATAAAATAATTAAAATAAATAAAAAAAAGAAGAAAGGTTATCACAATAAGTGATAACATTATAATACAGTTGCAACCAAATAATACAAGATTGAAGTTACAGAAGGAACGGTAAGGTTATCGATTCCACCATAACTGATAGCTTCTGCAATAGTTGCAAGTGCAGAAATGATCAAAATGTACCAGAAGTTAAGCTCTGGAAGGGTGTATCCCATTGCACTGTAGAATACCCATACAAATACGGAAAGCACTGCAGTTACTGCAAGCATTGCAAGGGAACCTGCAAGAGTTTTTTCTCCACCGAATATATGGTATTTGATTCTGCCCCATTTTCCACCGACAAGAGCTGCAAATCCATCACCGTATACCAAAGGAACAATAGCTAATGCTACAATCCAAAGTAAGTTAGGATCGATTAATATTGGGTAAATCAAGAGTAAGATTGACCAAATCAATGCATAGAAGAACAATCCTAATGCATGGCCAGACTCAGTAACGCTGTTCTTAATTTTAATAGGTGAATACTCTGTTAGGAAGAAGAGCGCAACAGTCACCGGCAAAGTAATGAATAAAAGCATGATCCATGGATCTGAGAAGAATGGCATGGCAAATATCATATTACCTACCATAATGTGTAAAAACTTACGAGATACTTCAGGTTTACTTTTTAAAACCTTTTCCGCCAATATAAAGATTACAATAACATAAAGATAAACAATAATTAATGCAACCATATCTGAAAACAACATAATATCTACTCTTTAAACTCAAACTAATAATTGAATTAATAAATAATACTCATAATAAAGTTAAATTAATTAAGAAACCAGCACGATAAAAAAATAATGCCATAGATGATTTATACATCATCTATAACATTGTGAGTTCTGTCATCATCATATTCTCCGTATTCACAACCGGCATTTTCTATTTTCACATGGTCGATTAAGGTTCCATCCTTTTTCATCAATTTGATTTCACCATAACCGCTTCCACCATTCCAAAGACGGGTGTGAAGTTTTTTACCGGTAGGAGCTTCATAGTTGAAAAGCATCATTTCATCACGTTTGCAGTATAATTTCAATTCAAGTTTGCTGTTCCAGTTACTGCAGTTGATGAACCATTCGTTTACTTCTTTTCCTTCCTTGAAACCAAATTTGACCCTTACATTATTCCAGAATCTTGCAAAGTTGTATTCATACATCTTTCCTTCATAATAGAAACCAATCAATAATTTACGAGGAAGTGAAATACCGAATGCCTTAGGTTTTCCTCCACCTGCTTCAAAAGCGGAATTATTAAGTTTTTTGCCTGTGATTAAACTTGTTAAATTACAGGAGGATATCCATAACCAAGGGCTTGTAAAGTCTCCACCCCAGTTCTTATCTGCATATCCGAAGGATTTTTCAGGAATTACTTCATACTCAACACCATCCAATTCAACGGTTCCACTATATTGAGTCTTGATTCCTTCAGCGTGCCAAAACATTTCGAAAGCATTTATTTTTCTAAAGAAACTGTTAGCACCATAACCTACATTAAAAGTAATTTGTTTATCTATGTCTAAATCCCATTTCATTTCTCCTGCATCAGACATATATTCTGGATGATCACGTGCTTCATCTTCAGTGACTTTACAGTAACCGGTCATATGTGTTTCAGTCAAACTGTACTCCCCAATCTTTATGTCCAATCTATCATCAGGACATTCAAAGTCTTTCATGGAATAGAAATTGTGAATCTGTTTAGGGTCTTTTCCATATGCTCCGACTTTTAACATGCAGTAAGATGGTTTTTTTCCTGCTTCAATGTTTTTAGGGTCTTGGCCTAAGGTAGGTTCATCTTCAGCCAAATCAGGGTTACAAACGAAGTATTCTATAAAGAATGGTCTTGGTTCCCCGGTTTCCTTATTGTAAGCAGTGAAAGAATGCCACCACCAGTCATAACCTTGCTTGGCAAGGGGACCTTTCAACATATAATGGTCTCTTTTCAAATCACTTTTATTCATTAGAAATCCTCCAAAAAGAAATAATACAATCATTTAATAATTTTAATAAACCCATAAGTTAAAGGAGTTAATGATTATCCATTTTACATTAAAATAATAATTAACCCAGTATAATCTTATAAATTAATTTATATTATCTTTATAATAAATAGTTTATTATTTAAATTGGAAGAACTTAAAAAAATAAGAAAATTAGATTAAATAAGAATCTAAAGTGAATAGATTAAAAAAAAGTTGAAAAATCTTCATGAAAATGAAATATGATTTCATGAAATTTAAAAAAATAAAAGGAGAGATATAAAAATTTGAGGAAAAAGATATTAACTATTCATTATAACCGCAACAAGTTTTTTTATTATGGTTATGATGTTGAATATTAGGATTTGCATGGTCCGGCATTGGTTTGCCACAAGTTAAAGGGCCTTTTCCACGTGCAGAACCGCAACATCCACCTCTCCTTTTATTGTGAGCAAGAATTGCATCAATATCTAAATCTTTTACTTCCTCTAAGAATTCAATATTTTCACTGTGACATTTAGGACAGATTGAGTGTTCACCGTTTAAAGTAATCCAAGTGAATCCGCAATCTTTACAAGTATATTTTAAAGTTAAAGCTTTTTCCATATAATAACCACCTTATTTTTTAAACTTAATAAAATTACATTTTGAATATATATTCATAATACTATATAAATACCTAATAATAGTAAATAATATTTAACATTAAGTACATATATTTATACAATAAGTTAAGATAACTTTACATAAAAAATATAAAAATCACATATGTCCAAAGATAAGGAAAGGAGAATTGAAGATGAGGAACAATTTAAGAATTTACAGAGCCATCGAAAATATCACCCAAGAAGAATTAGCTAATGAATTGGGAGTCAGCAGACAGACCATAGTGGCTATTGAAAATGACAAATACAATCCATCACTTGAACTTGCCTTCAAGATAGCCCATAAATTTGATGTGAAAATAGAAGACATCTTTATTAGTGATATGAGGAAAGATAAGAATAGATAAAAAATCTTAAGAATAGAATGCCAAAATAGAAAATGGTGAAAAATCTTAAGAATAGAATGCTGAAATAAAAAATGATAAAAATGTTTAGAACTAACTAAAAATAGCTAGAGAAATATTAAAATAAAATAAGAATGATGATTTAATCAATTAAAAAAAGTCTTCATCATCAATTAAGTTAAATCCGGAAGTTTTGGAATTATTAACTATAAGATTGGCAACAAATTCCTCAAATGAAACTTCTTCCCCTTCAGTGTAATCATCACCGCATACTTCAGGATTCAATGTAAATGAGAGATCATCCTGATTTTGACTGATTAATTTTATAAAATCCTCCAAGGATATTTCCATGGAATCACCATCTCCCATATTGAATATTTTTTCCAGGGACTCATCATTGTCCAATTCAAAAACTATTTCTTCAGGAGCTTCAAAGACAGTTCCTTCTAAAATTGGGCCATTGAAAGGTTCTTCCCCTATATTCTCGATCATATCTATGTTGCTGTATGTTTCATCATCAATTACAGAAAATGTCATATCATCAAGAAGAGGATTTTCGAATCTAAGGTTCACTTCATCACTGCTGGATAAATCCAAATCAACTTTTTCATCTTCAAAAGCATCTATCTGTTCATAGAAGTGTTGGAACAAAACCATTTCAACTTCATCAACAATGCTTGAAATATTTTTGACATCTCTCCAGTTTTGGGAGTTGATTACAAATGCACAAAAGTCATCAATAGCTGAAATGACAGATTTATATCTGTTTAAGTCTCTTTTAGATAATCTATTGCATTCAATTAAAGTATTTATTCTAGTTGTCTCACTTACCAATCTCTTAATCCAAATCAATTGCACTAAACCAAAATCATTCATAAAAAAATACCTCGAAATAAAAAAAGTTCAACAGCAAAATACGGCAATAATGAACATTCCCTCCCACTTATCAAGAAGCCACTTTGAACTTATTGATAAGACCCTGCCAAGTTCATTAAAACACCAATAAATTACACACCTGATGAAATCCGAAACAACACAAAGGATGAAAAACATGACTAGATATTATATGAACAAACGAAATAAGGAGTGATTTACTATGATGATTTCCTGTGTGATAATTTATTGGTGCAGATCAACGACATAATCATGGATTTATACCCCTTAATTAAATCCATTTTCAAAGGTGGTTTGAAAATTTTAGATTATGTGGTTGATGGTAACAAGTATATAAACTTGGTTACATATAAAGATTTCTGATTTTTATAAAAAAGCTGAAATTCCATCCTAAATAATGAAAATTAAAAAAAATAATTAGCTTTAATTTAAAAAATAAGAAAGAATTGAGTTAAAAATCAAAAAATTCAAATTGACAAATCAAACATCCCAACCCAAATAGATAAGCCTCCTTGAACTTATCTAACCCTCCAGATGATACCCTACCAATAAATTATCACAAAAAAAAGGTGAAAACCGAAAGCAACAAATGACGAAATGATATTATGAACAAACAAAAAACAAAGGAGGTGATAAAATAATGATAATTTATTGGTGTTAATCAACAACATAATCTTTTATAGATTAAATGCCCCCTCGCATAAAATCTATAAAACGTGTTTGGCGTGTTTATGTTAAATTTCGATTATGTGGTTGATGGGTACAAATCATATAAACTTGGTTACATATAAAGATTTCTGATTTTTATAAAAAAGTAAATTTCAGTCCAAAAAATAAAAATAAAAAATGAAAAAAAGAAAAAAAGATTACTCGCTCAACAAATAAAAAGAGTTTTGATCAAACTTTTGCGAGCGAAGCGAGTAAAAGTTTGGATTACATATGTGCATCATCCAAAACATGCTGACAATCACAATAATAATCTGTAGGTAATTCATTAATTGTATTAAACAATAAATCAATCAATTCCTCTTTCTTTTGAGCCATTATTTCAAGAACTTCTTCTGTATTTAATTTAGTCGGAGAAATTGAAGTTGAATAATTGGAAACAACTGCTATAGAAGCATAACACATCTCTTTTTCCCTTGCAAGAACTGCTTCAGGCAATGTGGTCATACCCACAATTGATCCTCCAAGTATGCCAAACATTTTAATCTCAGCAGGAGTTTCAAATCTTGGCCCTTCTGTACAGACAATTGTGCCTCCATCAACTACAGACCCATTCACACAGTCTGAATTTGCTAAAATAGCTCCTCTTAACCTGTTGCAGAATGGTTCTGTCATGTCAATATGGATAACCTCATTATCATAGAAAGTCCTATCCCTATTTACAGTGAAATCCAAAAAGTCATCTGGGAGAACAATGGATCCAGGACCAATATCAATGTCAAGAGACCCTACAGCATTTGTAGCCATAATCTGATTAACTCCTATCTCCTTCAAAGCCATAATGTTTGCCTTAAAATTGATCTTATGTGGAGGGCAAGTGTGACCTTTAGAATGTCTTGGTATGAAAGCAACTGTCTTATCCCCAATGCTTAAAAGGGAAACTTCAACAGAGCCATATTCAGTCTCAACTACTTTGGTTTCAGTTGCATCTGCCAATTCACTTATTTCCTCTACTCCACTACCGCCAATAATTCCAATCATACAATAACCTCAATAAAAATGAAAAATAATCAATATTTTAATAAATTAAATAAATTATTTTAATATAAATCATTTCAATATAAATTATTTTAATAAATAAATAGTTTAAAATAAAAAAAGTTAAGGATAAAATTTATCCTTTTGTAACTGCTAAAGGAACAACTTTAGCTACTAATTTAGCAATTCCTGCATCGTGAGATGTTTTGACAACTGAATCGACATTCTTGTATGCACCAGGTGCCTCTTCAGCTAAAACTGGAGCGGAATTTGCTTTTACATGAATTCCTTTTGCATTCAATTCCTTCTCAATTCCTTCTGCAGTGAATTGTTTTTTAGCTGCAGTTCTTGACAAGACTCTTCCTGCACCGTGAGCAGTTGAACCGAAGGTCTCTTCCATAGCAACATCGGTACCATGCAAGATGTAAGATACTGTACCCATGGTTCCAGGAATCAATACAGGTTGACCTACAGAACGGTATTCCTTAGGAATTTCACGTCTTCCAGGACCAAATGCACGAGTAGCTCCTTTTCTGTGAACAAGAACTTCCATATGGGAACCTTTAACCTTATGAACTTCCTTTTTAGCAATGTTATGTGCAACATCATAGATTATGCCCATATCCATATCATCAGCACTGCGAGAGAAGACTTGTTCAAAGGATTCCCTTACCCAATGGGACATCATTTGACGGTTTGCCCATGCATAGTTGGCACCTGCAGCCATAGCCTTCAAGTAGCCTTGTGCCTCTTTGGAATCAATAGGTGCACAAGCCAATTGCCTATCAGGGATATTGATCTTATAGTTTCTATAAGCCTTATCCATCTTTCTCAAATAATCAGAACAGATTTGGTGACCGCATCCTCTTGAACCACTGTGAATCATGATGGCTATTGATCCTGCTTCAAGACCAAATGCCTTTGCTACAGTCTCATCATAGATTTCATCAATCTTTTGAACTTCAAGGAAGTGGTTTCCAGAACCTAATGAACCTAATTGAGGAATTCCTCTTTTTTTAGCCTTATCACTTACAATTGCAGATTCAGCTTCCTTCATCCTACCGTTTTCTTCCAGGAATTTAAGGTCATCTTCCCAACCGAATCCACGTTCTACAGCCCACCAAGCACCATAGTCCAAGACTTCATTGATCTCATTATCCTTAAGCCTTATTTGACCTTTACTTCCTACACCTGATGGAATGTTTTTGAATAAAACTTCAGTAAGTTCCTTAAGTTTTGGCTTGATTTCATCTTCAGTCAAGTTGGTTCTGAGCATTCTGACTCCACAGTTAATATCAAAACCTACTCCTCCAGGACTTACAACCCCATTATTATAATTAAAAGCTCCTACACCACCAATGCTGAACCCGTATCCAAAGTGAATATCCGGCATAGCGATGGATGCACCTTGAATACCTGGCATACATGCAACATTAGCTACCTGTTCAAGAGCGCCCTCTTCAATGGTTTGAACAGCTTCATCATCAAGATACATTCTTCCAGGAACTCTCATTTCCTTTTTATAACTGCTTGGGAGTTCCCATACATTATCTCTTACCTTTTCAAGACTTTCTCTAATTGACATAATTATCACGGATAGTAAAATTAAAATAAATTTTTATAAAATTGATTAAATCATAAATTAAATTATAAATTTAATATAGTATTATAATCTATGTTTTATTAAGCATTTAAAATTAATTGTTGAAATTTAAACTAACAAATAGTTGATATAGATGCTTGAATAAAGAAATCTGAAAAAAAAGTAAAAATTGATGTATGGTGTAAAGGATCAAATATGGTGATTGAGCTTTTAGTGTTTAAAAAATGATAAATTGAGAATTAAAAAAATCTGAATTTGAAAACACATTGATTAAAGGATGCAAACACTATGTAATTTACAAAAATCTAAACATTTATGAGATGTTTCTTTAAGAAATTGCACGATAATATTCATAAATCTTTAGCAATTTTTATCTTATATGGTTACATCCTTTAATAAACAATGGGTTTGGTTTTGTTTAATTATACCCAGCTCATCATTTCTGGGCCTGGAGCTGCGCTAACAGCTAAAATAGATAAAAGTAATACTGTAAGAACTACAAATATTACCATGCAATCTTTAAAATCGATTCTAAGGTTATGGAAAGTCATAGGATCTACAATACTGGTTTTTCTTCTTAAGTCACAAGTAGGATTATTATGTTTTATCATTTTTTCACCTCATTTTAAATTTAAATTTTCTCATGTTTTTCTCTCTGTACTAATAGTAAGTTGAAAAGCATATATAAAAAAAGAGAAAGAGAGCATTTGAAAAGTAATGGGGGGTTGGATTTCAAGTGTATCATATGGGGTGCGAATATGTTTTCAGCATATCCTCTTTCCAATTTTCAAGCAGTTTATATAATATTAAAATTAAATATTTAATTGAAAATGAGAATATTTTTAATTGATAATGAGACTATTTTAATTGAAAATAAGAATAGTGAACTTAATAACTGGTGCATAGCTATGGAAAATGACGGATCAGAATCAAAGAAATATGAATATTTTGATGTTACTGCAGATATTGGATTTTATGCCTACGGCAATTCATTGGAAGAAGCATATGAAAATGCAGGATTAGCTATGTTTAACGTAATAACCGACATAAATAAGGTAAAAAAAGAGGAAATGGAAGAATTTGAAATAGTTTCAGAGGATTTGGTTTCCCTTTTATATGATTACTTGGAAGAACTTCTCTTTCTCCAAGATACAGAGTTCCTGTTCTTCTCTGATTTTGAAGTGAATATTGAAAAAATAGCGGATAAGAAATCCAGCAATCTTGAAAATTATAAATTGACTTGTTCTGCATATGGTGAGGAAATAGATTGGAATGTCCACACCCACAAATCTGAAGTCAAAGCCGTCACATTTCATAAGATGTGCGTAAAAGAAGATGAGGGCATCTTTAAGCTTAGAGCCATATTAGATTTGTAATCTTATCCTTTTAAAAAATTATAAAAACCGCTTATTTTAGAAAAAATTAAAAAAATTATAAAAAATTATAAAAATTGCTTATTTTAGAAAAAATTAAAAAAATATTTGAATAAAAATAGGATGAAAAAAAGTTTTGATCAAACTTTTACGAGCCGAAGGCGAGTAAAAGTTTGGGTTATAAGTTGCAACGTCTAATATCCTCTTTATCAAATCTTAAGATAATTTCCCTTGAATTTCCCCTAACTCCTTTTCCAGTGAATTTGGTATCAACCAATCTTAAGAATTCAAGCTTTTCAAGGGTTCTGTTAAAGGTTGCATAACTTACATTTGCCTCTTCCTTAAACTGTTTGGACAACTCACCAGCAGTTAAGATTTCATCGCTTTCAACAACTGCCTTAAGCAAAGTCCTTTCAATGTCATTCAAGGAATTGATGGTCTCCATCAGATGAATGGATCCCTGTTTGGCCACTGCCTCTTCCACATGTTCAAGAGTGATTGCCCTACTTGCATTTGCCTCTGCAATGTTGCCGCATACCCTAAGGAGGTCAATTCCAACCCTTAAGTCTCCAACTTCAATGGTATGGTTGGCAATCTCTTCAATAACCTCATCTGAGATTACACCAGGATAAAATCCTGCTTTAGCCCTGTCAGAGAGAATGCTGAATATTTCAGAATATGTGTACGGTTGGAATGTAATGTCTTGAGGAATGAATACAGTGTTTACATTCTTATCAAGTGCGTATCTGAATTCCAAATCTGAAAGGATTGCGAAAATACCTGTTCTCACTCCTTCAAATTCCTCATAAGCTCTTAAGATATCATAAAATATTTTATTGGCATGTTGAGTTTGGAACAAGTAATTGACATCATCAAAAGCAACAACCAATGCCTTATTTTCACTTGCAAGATATTTCATGACTTTTTCATATACTCTTGAAAAAGGAACTCCAGTCTCTGGAGGTTGATGACCAAATAATTTTTTATGAATTTGAGAAAAGATTCCAAAACGGGTAGTGTGCAATTGACAATTAATATAACAGCAAACGACTTTATCTGAAGTTCTTTCCACCAATTCAAAAACCTTTTTAAGTGCTGTTGTTTTCCCTGTAGCACATGATCCCATAATAACTGAATTGGTAGGGCGACCCCCTTGAATGGCTGGCCTTATGCACATAGCCATTCCTTCCATTTGAGTATCCCTGAAATTAAAGTTTTCAGGCATATAATCAGGATTAAATGCATTTATGTTTTGGAATAATGTTTCATCTCCCATTAAAATATCTTCTATTGCCATATAGTTTATTATATGTTTACTTATATAAAAAAGTTCTTTAATTTTGAATAATGACATACAAATTTAATGAAAAAAAGAAAATTTATAAAAATTTATGAAAAATAAAAGGAAAAATAGAATATAAAAAAATAAAAATGAGAAAAGGATTATTTGACAACATCAACCAAATTAATCACTTTTACATCAGTATTTTCTTTTATCCAATTAAGCAATCTTTCTGCAAAGATCAGCTTTTTGGTTTTGATTTCATCTGCAGGACCTGTTTCACCTTCGATGTTAGGCCTTGAATATTTGGTGACTGTTGTTCCAAAGTCCATTCCTGCAAGAATCATTTCCTCACATCCTAATGCAAGTGTGAAGAACATTGCCCTATCACCATCTGTAAAACCGCCAAAGTTGTATAAATGACCTACAGGCACTGATTGGGTTGTTCCAAGAATCTTATCAAAACTGGTTGTCCAAGTGTCAATAAGCTCCTCATTGTTTCCATGGGCATGAATGACAAAATAGGACCCTAAGGAATTTGCAGTCAACAAGTCAGACATCTTTCCGTCCAAGTCAGTTGCGACAATGTCTGGAACAAGATCCTCTTCAAGCATTGCAGTGGTTGCACCATCTGCAGAAACAATAAGATAATCATTCAAATCATAATTTTCCTTTACATAATTGATATGTTTCTTTATGGAAGGGCCAGCACCAAATACAATGAATTTTGAAGTGTCTTTCTTATCCATGATTTCATCATAGAATTCATCAATGGTGAGACATCCTTTCTTATCAAGAATGCTGTCCAATAAGTCTGCAGTCTTCTCATCACCTTCTCTTGAAAATCCAAGAGTTTCAAGGATTTCCTCATACCATCCTTCCCATTCATTAATATCCATTTTTACACCTTTAATAAATTGAATAAATAAAAATAATTAAAATTAAGTTCAAAGAACAAAAGCAAATATTAAAATCTAAAATTCCCACTCCTCTAAATCAATAGCTTTAGCAGTGAAATTAACACTTAAAGGAGTCAAACTAGGTCTTCTTTCAACCAATAAGCAGTAGCCATCAGTTCCCTCATCATAATCTTCAACCAATTGAGGAACATTCATCACTGTGTCATTTCCATCATCATCCACTCTCTCAAGAATGTTAAAGTCAAGCATCTTATCTGCAAGAGTTGTTATCTTAATCTTATCTGACAATGGCTTTGATGGAATATTCAAATTGAATAAGTCAACTCCTTCTGGAAGTCCTTCATCCAATACCTTTTTAACCACTTTAGCAAGAATCTCTTGAGCAAAGCTGTAATCTGTATCAACATACCAGTTACCCTCTTCATCCTGCTTGAAGCAATCATCATCCAAAAAGAGAGAACATGCAATTGCAGGCACTCCAAGACCCACCGCTTCAAGAGCTGCACAAACGGTTCCGGAAGTGGTGATCTGCAGTCTGCTGATATTGATTCCAGGATTGATTCCAGTTACAACAAGATCAGGCTTTTCATCACAAACATAATTAACACCTACATTGACAGAATCCGCTGGAGTTCCAGACAATCCATAAGCCATGCTGCCATCAGCCAATTCATACTTGTCCAAATACATATGCTTCATGATATTGACCTTACGACCTACAGCACTGTTGTTCTCTTGAGGAGCTACAACAGTAACATTGGCAAAGCCTTCAAGTGCCTGTTTGGTAGCTAAGATACCCGGACCAAGAACACCATCATCATTAGATATTAAAATGTTTTTCATATAAACCTCTCTTTATCATCAATTATTTTTAAATAATCTTATGTTAATTAATATTTTATGTTAATTAATATTTTATTTTTAATAATACTTATAAATTCTTAAATGATTTCCTGAAAAAATAGAAAATAGATAAAAAAAGATAGGATAAAAACTAGTTAAAAAAAGAGAGAATAGAGAATAGTTAAAAAAAGATAGGGTAGAAAAAATAAAAAAAATAAGTGTTGGTTAAATAAAACATCTAAAAATGCTTGAAAAAGTCAAAGACTTTAGATATCTTATTGATTGAAGGCATTGCAATGTTTTTAACAAATTTGATTTGATAATTGAATCCAAAGAGTTCAAACTCTGATTTTACCCTATCCAACTCATTTGGAATGTCAAGGGATTGTGGACATAACCTCTTGCATCTTCCGCAATGATTGCAAAGCCCTGCACTTGCCTGCTTATTGGTTATTCCACCAACAACCATATAGTAATTCACCATAGCATGTGGAAGCACCCCAAATGCCTTTTTATTAAATAGATATTTCTCATTGTAAACATTGAAGCAATCTGGAATATTTACTCCTCTAGGACAAGGCAAACAATAGCCACAACCTGTGCAATTGATCTTCATCATTGAATTGAAAATGCCTTGAACATTATCCAATACATTTATCTCATCATCAGACAAGGAACCGATTTCAACCCTTTCTGCAATAGCCATATTCTCCTTCATCTGCTCAAGAGAACCCATTCCAGATAGCACACAAGTAATTTCCTTTTGATTGAAAACCCAACTTAATGCCCAATCCACAGAGGATTTATTGGAATCAACCTCATTAAACAATGAACTTACTTCTTGAGGCAGTTCTCCAGCTAAAAGTCCTCCCTTTAAAGGTTCCATAACGAATACGGCAATGTCATTTTCATATGCATATTGAATTCCACGAATTCCTGCCTGTGCATTGACATCCAGATAATTGTACTGTACAAGCACCATATCCCAAGGGAACTCATCGATTAAAGTGTTGAATTCATGTGGAGACCCATGATATGAAAATCCAATATTCCTGATTTTGCCATCAGCTTTTGCCTTTTTTAAAAATTCATAAAGCCCTAAATCCTTAAGTCTTAAAATAGTACTTAAATCAACGCTATGAACATAATAATAATCAATGAAATCAGTTTGAAGCTTTCTTAACTGTTCATTTAAAAATGCATCCATATCCTCTCTTGATCTTACCATCCATGAAGGGAGTTTAGTGGACAATTTAATCTTATCCCTATATTTCACTCCATCCTCACCAGTCAAGCTTAAGATGTCACCTAAAAATGATTCGCTTTCTCCACCATGATATGCATATGCAGTATCAATGTAATTTACTCCATTTTCAATTGCATAAAAAATAAATTCCTGAGCACTTTCCCTATCAATGGAATTGTTTTTGGTGGGAAGCCTCATAGCACCTATACCAAGTGGGAATATTTCATCTCCATTCTTTTTAACTACTCTTTTAACCATTTAAACCCCTTAAATAAATATGATAATACTAAGATAACACGATAATAATGAACCATAAATCTTGAATCCTGAATTACTTTGAAATAAGATTAATTTCTCTTTCTTAATTTTAATATGACAAGTTCACTGTCAGTTCCCCATCTGAATGGATAATCCATGGACCCTACACCAGTTGTAACATGCAAATACCTGTCATGCCCACCAATGTTCTTCTTAAAAAGACCCTTATTATACATAATCATATTTCCTATCCAAACAACCGGATAAAACTGTCCTCCATGAGTATGTCCAGACAATTGAATGTCAAATCCAAGTCTTGAGAATAGTTCCCAATTTTGAGGCACATGGAAATTGATTATATTTACCTTATCTTCCTTGATGAATGATTTCAGTTCGTCTGGACTTACAGTTTCTATCTCATCAAAACTGTATGTGAGACCAAAGATATTCAAATCCTTAAATTCCATTCCCTCATTATCCAAAATAATGATTCCCACTTTTCTGCAGGCATTATAAACATTTTCAATTCCCGGATAAAAGTCATGGTTTCCTGCTGTAAAGACAATAGGAATATTCACATCCTTCAATGGCATGAAGTCATCCTCTTCAATTACACATGATCCATCAGCAAGGTCTCCTGAAATAATGGCCAAATCACATTTGCCTTCCGTTTCCTTAATCTTATTCCCTAAGTCAAGAATATGCTTTTTATGTCTAATGGAACCATAATGAACATCTGAAAGGTGAAGAATGTTTATATCTTGATTAATATTATCCAATTCAATTGTTTTCTCATGAACAATAATCCTATGGGCATGCCAATAGCTATAGACTGTTATTATAGGAACCAATAGAAGAAGTGCAACTATAATGTAAAATGGAAGTTCCACAAAGAATCCGATAATGTAAATAAAGAGAATATCAAAGAAGAAAAACAATGACATCCAAATCCAAAAACCGGATATCTCATCTAAGGCCCTTGTTATCCATCTTGATTTTTTCTCCTCAAAAAACATAGGAACAGTATTCAATAAGACAAAAAGAAGAGTCAATAAAAGCAGATAAACTGTATCCAAACCACCAAACAATAAGAACAGGTATTTCATAAGGAAAAACTCGAATATTGCAGTAAGTGGAGTGGACATCAACACCCTTTTTGTTCTAAAACTCATAAGAAAACCTCTAATATTAATCTTTATGAAATCATTAATAAAAATTCCCATCATTAACTAAATAAAGAAAAGAAAAGAAAGTGCCGACAAAATATTTAAAAACTATTAAAAAGAAAGATTATATATAGCTTGACATATTATTATAACTTTAAAATAATAATAAATCTAGAAAAAAACAATTAAAAATTATCCACTCAAGCTCATAATTCTTATTATATAATGGAGGAGACCAAATGAACGAAATATTATTAATGCTCCCTGGTCCAACAACCGCTGACCCAAGAGTATTGCAAGCAATGGGAAAAGCAGTTGTAAACCACAGAGGAGATGAATTCGGAGAAATCTATACTGAAACTACTCAGTTAATGTCTAAAACTTTCCAAACTGAAAATGATTCTTATATCCTTACCGGTTCAGGAACTTCTGCAATGGAAGCAGCTGTTTCAAACCTTGTAAACAGAGGAGACAAAATATTAAACGTTGTTGGAGGAAAATTCGGAGAAAGATTTGCAGACATTTCCAAAATGCACGGAATCGAATCCGTACCTTTAAATGTTGAATGGGGAACTGCTGTAACTGCTGACCAAGTGCAAGAAGCTTTGGAAGCAGATGAAGACATCAAAGCAGTAACCATGATTCACAACGAAACCTCTACTGGTGTAGCTGCACCTATTCAAGAAGTAGGGGAAGTCATGAAAAACTACGATGCATTATTCATTGTAGACACTGTATCCTCCTTAGGTGGAGACTATGTTGATGTAGACAAATTCCACATTGACGCTTGTGTAACCGGATCTCAAAAATGTCTCGCTGCACCACCAGGTCTTGCAGCAATCACATTCAATGACGATGCATGGGCAGCATGTGAAAAAGTAGAACCTAACAACTACTACTTGAACATGCCTAAATACAGAGCAAACGGTAACAAAACTCCTGCTCAAACTCCTTACACTCCATCTGTTTCATTGATTTACGCAATGAAAGCAGCTCTTGAAATCATTCAAGAAGAAGGTCTTGAAAACAGAGTGGCAAGACACCACCAAGCAGCAGCTGCAACCAGAGATGCTGTTAAAGCTTTAGGTCTTGAATTATTCCCTGATGAAGCTGTATCTTCTGCAACTGTAACTGCAGTTAAAATGCCAGAAGGTGCAACTGATGAACAAATCAGAGGAACCATGCTAGACAAATATTATGTTCAATTAGCTGGCGGACAAGACCACCTTAAAGGAAACATCATAAGAATTGGACACATGGGTGTAATCAGTTATAAGGAATTAGCTATTACCTTTACTGCATTAGGATTAACCTTAAAAGGATTAGGTTTAGTAGACGATGCAGGTGCAGGTGTAGCAGCTCTTGCTGATCACTACATCTAATTCTATTTCTTATTTTTTTCTTTTTTTTCTTTTTTTCTTTTTTTTAATTTTTATTTCTACAACTTTTTTTAGGATTATAATTTTATTTTCTAAGTTTTTTAAGTTTCAACCCATTTAACTATTTTTAAAAGTATCTCAAAAATTTATCTCAAACTTAGAAACATTTATATATGATGTAATATAATTTTTACATATGGAATGTATTTTTAACATATCTGCTATGCAAATAGTAAAAATTATATCAAAATAAGATATATAATATATGTTAAGTAAATTAACCATTCATAGATTTTGATAAAAGATTTAATAAAAATTAGGAGCTAAAAAATGATTGAAGAAGCACCAATTAAAACAACCGTAGAAGAATTAAGAAAACTTATTCACATAAGCAACTATATTGGAGAACCAATTGAAAGCGAAGATAAAATATTGATTCCAGTAACCAAAGCAGCAGTAGGATTCGGAATAGGAAAACAAAAAGCAGAACAGGAAATAGCTGCAACTGGTGCAGGTGTAAGTGTTGAACCTGTAACCATGGTTGTCGTATCAAAAGGAAACACTGGCACAGAAGGAATCAGAACCATAAATTTATCAAAAGGAAGTAATGCCAACAAAGGCTTAAACGAATTAGGATTGATCTTAACTGATATCCTAAAAGATGTCATCCCATCAAAAGGGAAAGATGACGAGTACATAAATGTTGATGATGTCACTGAAGTTGAAATCCAAGATGGGGAAATAAAGGAAAAAGCTGAAGACATAGTTGACGAAGTGGAAGAAGAGTTAGATATTGAAATAGATGACGATGAATAAGTAAATCGCTCATCTATAAAATAAAGATAATAAGACTAAAATAAAACTAAAAAACTAAACTAAAAAACTAAATTAAAACTAAAAATAAATATGAAAAGGCGATACCAATGAACTTTAATCTTTTTTTAATTATATTAATCGCCTTAATCATCATATTTTTAATAATCTTATACAACGGAATAAGACTATTTTTAACCGCTACCAAAGAAAAAGGCGCAGTTAAATATGAATTTAAAGTAACTATACTGAAAATAGCTATTTTTACAAGAAAAGGCACTAAAGAACTAATCGATATCATCAAATCTGAAGATGAAGATTCAAAAGAAACTGATGAAGAATCTGAATCTGAAGAAGAAGATGACGAAGAAAACGAAGATGAAAAAGGTTTGAAAGAAAAATATGAAGAAATCAAGCCAATCTTAAAAGAGCTAATAAAATCCAAAGAGGAGTTGAAAGACTTCTTGAACAATATTCTAAAAGCAATCGATTTAAAGAAGCTTGAAGGAGATTTAATAATTGGTCTTAGCGACCCTACAACTACTGTAAAAATAGCAAGCTGGATCTGGTCTATAGGCACTATTGTAAACGGTTCCAAACCAACACAGCTAAGTGTAGAACCTAGATTCAACGAAGTGATAACCGATTTTGAAGGGAAAGTAGAATTAAGGATAAATATTCTTATCTTAGTGATTTATACTTTAGCGTCATTAACTAAAGAGAACATTAGAGAACTGATAAAAGAACTTTATAGGCAAAATATAATCTAAAGATAATGAAGAGAATAAAACTAAATAATTGAAAAAACTGAAAACAAGTGATTTGAATGGATGGAAAAGAGATAATGAATAGCTTTAAAAAAGAAACATTTTATGAGTTTAGCGAAGCTGTTCCCGTATTTGATGATAATATATACTTCATTTTCAAAGTGGACATCATTTCAATTGACATGAATCCATCCAGAACCAAAATGGATAAGCTAAAAAAAGCGATGAAAAATAAAACTGGCGAAAATTCAATATCCCACCTAGACATTGAACCAATAGCTTACATATTGGAAACTAAAAGCAATTCACAATTGGATTATCAAATTGAATCAATCGATGAAAAACATAATCCATTCATTGAGAAAAATAAAAACCAACTATTAAAAGAGTTCTTTGAAAGAGAAAAAAGACTGAAAATTAAAAAATAAATTAAAAAATAAATTAAAAAAACTGTTTTATTTAGGAAAAGAAATAGATTAAAAAAATAAAACTCTTTTATTTAGGCAAAGGAATATTATCTTCACATACACAAACATCAGCTAAAAATCCATGATTAGAATCAAAGGCATTATCAATAGCCAATTCAAGGTCTTCTCTGGATTCCACTTTCATAGAATCGATTCCATAAGCTTCAGCTAATTTTGCAAAATCGGGATTTGCCAAATCGATTTGATACTTATCCATATCATAAACTGTCTCTTCCCACTGTCTAATGATTCCCAATTGTGAGTTATCTATAATGAAAACATTAACATTCAAATCATATTCACGAATTGTTGCCAATTCCTGAATGACCATCTGTATATCTCCATCACCGCATATGACAACAACTTGACTGTCAGGATGAGCAACAGCTACACCAATAGCTCCAGGCAAACCATAACCCATAGGCCCAAATCCTCCTGAAAACAAGAGTTTTCCAAACTTGTCATTGCTTGAAAGCAATGTTGTCCAAGTTGTGTGAGTTCCTGCATCTGAAAGGAAATAACTGCCTTTGAATGCATTGACGATTTTATTGATTGCATAAGGAGGCCTTAATGGAATGTAATTCTCTTCAGACTCTTCAATTCCATCAACTATCAATGGCTCATAGTTGGAATATATTTCATTGATCCAATCCTGATACAATATGAAGTCCTTATCCTTATACTCTTTAGATTCAAGGTCATTCAACAATAAGTCTAAAAGGTCTGATGCATCCATGCAAATATTGATCATGCCCTTAAGACAATCCCCATTGATGTTGACATGTATCATTTTATCCTTGACATCATTAAAATCACAAGCGGCAATTGTTCTCTCAGATAATCTTGCACCTAAAACCAAAATGCAATCAGAGTTTTCATAGGCATAGTTTGCTATGGAAGTTCCCCTAAGTCCAACAATTCCAAGGTTCAATTTATCGTCTTCACTAATGACTCCCTTAGAGTGAAAAGTGGTAGCGATAGGTACCCATGTTTTACTTACAAAGGCGTTTAATTTTTCAATAGCTTTGCCCCAAACTATACCATTTCCTACAACGATTAATGGTTTTCGTGAACTCTTAAGTTTATCAATAGCTAAGTTGACACTGTTATCTACATTAGCCATGACATTTTTTGATAAATCATCGATAAACACTAATTTTCCATCAAAATAATTGAAGTGATCATCAAAAATATTCACCAGTTCATAAAGGTCATCAAGATTGGAAATTTTTTCATTGAAGCAATCCAAATCAGAAGGAATATCCGCAAAAATAGGGGTTTTTGATGAATCAATCAATCCTTCCAATGAAATGTCATTCAAATCCACATCTTCCATAAGCACATCCTTGGATAGATTGATGTGAACAGGCCCCTTCGGACACTTGTGAAGCATGATTAGAGATTCGATTAAATTAAAAATAGCGGATTTTGCAGAAGATGGATGGAAGCTTGCAACAGTTATATTCTCAAAAACATCATTGATTGGAGAATTTTGGAAGATATCCTCATCCTTTCTGGAATAATCATTGTCTCCAGTGATTACAAGGAGTGGTACAGAATCCTTAAAGGCAGTTGCTACACCCATAACAAGATTCATTGCACCTGGCCCTGCAGTGGAAATGCACATTCCATAATTGCCTGATGAACGAGCATAAGCATCTGCAGCATGAACAGCCCCCTGTTCATGTCTTGTAAGAATATGCTCAATTGAAGAATCCTTTAAAGCTTTGTAGAAAGGAAGTATCTGTTCTCCAGGGTGACCGAAAATATGCTTAACGCCATCCTGTTCAAGCAATCTTATCAATGCTTCTGCAGTATTCATATTATCACATTAAAAATAAAGAATTAAATAAGTTGAAAATTAAAGAAACTAAAATTAAAAAATTAAAATTAAAAAATTAAAATCAATAATAGTGAGATGAACTATTATTAGTGGAATTTTCAGCATACATCTGTTGAAGCTCATAATCGTCAACAATAATTCTTGCCTCTAAACTATCATAAACTTTCTGCAAGATTGTCTTATCCTTTGAAGACATTAGAATGAAATTATTTGATTTTGGATCTTCAACAAACACAGTATAAGTTCCCAACTTATTGTTTTTATAGCAAGTGAAATTGCCGTCACGTATCTCATCAGTACCTAAAGTTTCTGCTTTTATCTTTTGGAACCTGAGCATTCCTTGTGATCCTGTAACTGGAGAACCATTGTTGAAACTTGTAACGTTAAGGCCGTAATCATAATCACAGTAGTAATGAATATCCAAATTATCAGTATATTCGGATATCTTATCAGTTACTGGAACTTGTGCGGAACAGGAATTTGTTAGATTCATTTGATGATAAGTGACATCTCTGCCTGGTTCAAATATCATATAGGAACCTACACAAAGTAAACAAAATACAGCAACTATTAAAATAGCCATTTTCTTATCCATAAAATACACCTTTTATTAATATTAATTATGTTTTTATCTTTATATATATTATTATTAAAAAACATGAAAAATAAATGGAATTTCTGCATATTTTTAAAAAAATGGAAAAAATAGAAAATTAGAATAGAAAATAAAAGAATGAAATAAAAAATGGAAAAAATAGAAAATTAGAATAGAAAATAAAAGAATGAAATAAAAAATGGAAAAAATAGAAAATTAGAATAGAAAATAAAAATTAATTGTCTAAAAAAAGAAAAGTTTTATCAAACTTTTTCTAAAAGTTTGATTTAATCATCGTCTAAATTGAAAACAGAATCTGCTCCTTTTCTTTCATAATCATAAACAGTGTATTCTTCTTCTGACTGTCTTTTAGAAGATTTCCTAGATTTTGATTTAGGCTTTTCATAATCATCCAAAAGGGATTCATATCCTTCATCACCGAATACGCCATCATCAAAGAAGTCATCAGTGAAATCTTCATATTCCTCTTCAGCAGGTTCTTCAACCTTTGCCTTTTTGGAACTTGATTTGGCTTTCGCTTTGGCTTTAGGTTTTTTAGATGCTGATTTTTTAGGTTTTGGCTTAGGTTTTTCAACATAATCATCAAGATTATCAAAAACCTCTGCATCCCTTGAGCTTTTGAAGGTATGGTTTCTTTGATTATTGGATCCATCTTCCTCTCTAATAGGAGCTATATAGTCCAAATCATCATAATCATCATCAAAACTTATATCCTCATCGAAATCATCATTTAAGCTGTCATTATCTTCCTTGTCTTTACTGAACATGTTTATTTTATCAAACAATGATTTTGATTTCTTTTTACCATCCCTTTGTGATGGCTCTTTGGAACTAGGACCTTCTCCATAAGCATCATTATACTTAGAGTCATAATCATCATCAAAAGGAGAGTCAAACTCTTCAGATGACATGTCCACATTTTTCAGCACATTCTTGCCTGACTTGGATTTGGATTTGCCGAATCTGTTTAACCTTCTGGATTTGGAATTGTCCTCTTCTGCCATATCATCAAGGGCATCTTCCTCTTCTTCAGACTTTTTGAATCTGTTCCTCAAGGATTTATACGGACTTACAAAAGATCCGCTCTTATCAAACAATGGATTTGGATTCTCTTCCTCCTCAGCATAATCATCAATGGTCTTGTCAACATATTCCTTTTCCTTGAAGTAGTTTACTCCACCGCCTCTTGATAAATCAAGGGAATAGTCCCCTTCATATGGAAGGATGGTTAGAACTAATGGAACAATGACAAATATGGAAGCGATGATTGATTGAACAAGCAAGCTTTGCCTATCACCAGCAAGAATCAAGCCATATACTCCTATAATCCAAATAATAGCCAATATTATAGGAATGATAAATCTGATTGTGATTACCCATGACTTATCTACCTTGATATGAGAATTGTCATTTAGGATTGAACGGATATCCTCAATATCATAAACCCAACCTAAAACAATTATTTCAAGCAAGACACCTAAGACAATTGCAAATTGTGTAATGAATGCATCAGCAATCCTTAAAAGGTATTCTCCCATACCTGTTGCAAATATGAATGAAACAAAGAGGCCTACCAATACAAGCTGTCTGATGGTTCTATCTCTTGTCCAAGCGAATTTTTCACAAATGGAATTGGTCAACGGTTCAATTAAAGCCAATATTGTGCTTAAGCTTCCAACAAACAAAAGCAGGAAAAATGCTGGAGCCACAATATAGACCCAAGGATCCATAATGTTGAATACATTAGGGAAAACGACGAATATCAATGAAAATCCGTCACTGACCAAACTGGTAATTGGAATATTCCTTCCCAATGCCATATAACCCATAAGGGCAAATAAAAGAACGGAAACCAAGACTTCAAATATTAAGCTTGCCAAAACAATGATCCATGCATTGTCAATCAGATTTGCTTTCTCTCCCAAGTAGGAAGAATAAGTGCTTGCTATGGCATAACCTAAACCATATGAGAACACCAATTGGCCAAATGCAGCTATCCATACATTCAAATCCAAAAGGACTGACCAATTTGGATTGAACAATGCCATAATTCCAGTACGGGAGCCCGGCAATTGAACTGCAAATATCAGCATGCCTATTAGCAATATGAATGATAATATTAATGATATTTTACTGATGGTTAAGATTCCCTTATTGATTTCCTTACGTGAGAATAAATAGATGAAACCCCATACTGCTATCAAAGCCACACCAATAGGAACCACAAGATAAGTCAATCCATATGGGTTAGAAGTGCTGTGCAATAGGGTAGTTGTAAAGAAAACGCTAGGATTACTTCCCCATCCCTTAAATAAACTAAGAATTACATAAATAAGGTCCCAGGACATTATGCAGGTGAAGTAAATCAGAACTGCAAAGATCAAGAACACAATAAACCAAGCGATGATTTCAAATTCGGATTTGATATTATAAAATATCTTAGGCAAACTTGATTTGAACTTGAATCCTATCCCGAATTCCAATACTAAAATAGGAATTGCCATGATTACAATAGCTAAAATATAAGGTATGAGGAATGTTCCTCCCCCATTTTCATACATGAGATAAGAAAATTTCCAAATTCCAGATAATCCAATGATTGCTCCAATCATAGCGATTAAAAAGCCAGTTGAACTATCCCATCCATTTTTTATAATTTCATCATCCATTTAATATCACATCAATTGATTTATTCTTATCTATATTCTTAAAATTCATCTCATAATAAAATAACTAGAATTTCTTTATTTCTTTCGATAGTTATTATATTATATATTATAAGTATTAATTATTTAAAAAAGTTTCTTATTTTAGAATGGAATTGAAAATTAAAAAAGAAATAAAAAAAGGGCCCTATTTGAATATAATAAAAAATTAAAAAATAAAAAAAGTCAAGGTCCAGTTTCTACGGACAGAAGTCCGTGAAGCTGGGTTAATCCTTATCAATCGGCTTATAATACTCTTCGTTTTTAGCAGGCAACAAGGTAAATATTATTGGAACAACGAAAAGAATAATGGATAATGCGAGCATTATCAAATGACTTGTTGTATCTCCAGTTAGAATTGTGGAGTAAACCCCTTGTATCCATAGGCACCATATACAAATAGGTAAGATATATTTAATAATAATTGGCCAGAATGGATCCATTTGAATTCTTGAATGTGTGTTCAATGTTTCAACAAGATTATCAAAGTTATAAATCCATCCGAAGATTATACATTCAAGTAAAACACCGAAGAGCAATGCGAAATTGTTTAAGAATGCATCAAAGATTCCGAGCAAGTAACTTCCTGCTGAAGTAGCAAAAAGGGAAGATATGCAAAATCCTACAAGACATACTACAGTTGCAGATTTTCTTCTTGAAAATCCGAATTTTTCACTGATTGCAAATGAAACCACTTCAAGAAGTGCCATTACAGATGTAATTCCTGCAAATAAGATACATGCAAAGAACAAAGGCCCAATGATCATTGACCAAGGTTGCATGAGATTGAATACATTTGGGAAAACAACAAATGCCAAACCGGTTCCTTCAGTTACCAATTCATTAAATGGAATTCCACTTGTAAAAGTCATGAATCCTAATATTGAAAATATGCCTATTGCATTGAATACTTCAAATCCAGAATTGGAAAATGCAACAATCAATGCATTATCGGTTAATTTGGAAGTTTCCGGAAGGTAACTTGCATAGGTAAGGGCAATTGACATTCCTAAACTAAGGGAAAATACAATTTGACCGAATGCAGCCAACCAAACATTTAAATCAGTCAATGCGGACCAATTAGGAGTAAATATCTGTTTGTATCCTATTGAAGCACCCGGCAAAGTCAATGAGAACGCTACAATTATGATGACAATTATCACTAGAATAGGCAATAATATTTTGCTTACTTTACCGATACCTTCATTCAAATCCTTTTGAGCAATGAACCATGCAAATGCCCAAATGAGAAATACTGACAGCAAAACCCAAGGAACAATAGTAAAGATACCTGAAAGTGAATCAGATGCATGCAAAACATCCACTGTGAAGAACACATCAGGATTTGCACCCCACCCTTGAACGAAACTTAATCCCAGATAGATCAAATCCCATCCAACTACACAAACATAATAAGTGGTAATCAGGAACACTACCAATACAATAAACCAGGCAATAGGTTCCAATCGAGCTTTAATTGAGAAAAATATCTTTGATAAAGAAGTTTTAAATCTGAATCCTACTGCATATTCAACCAAAACAAATGAGATTCCTAAAATAAACAAGGATACGATATAAGGAATCATAAATGATCCTCCACCATTAGAGTAAAGAACATTTGGAAAACGCCAAATATTTCCTAAACCAACGGCAGAACCAATCATTGCCAAAATAAAAGAGATATTGCTATCCCATACAGACTTTTCACTAGTTGCCATAAAAATCACTACATAATAATAAACAAAGTATAATAAGAATATATTAATTAAAACTAGTAAATAAAACTTGTTAATAAAATTAAGTATTTGGAAAAAATAGGGTATGATTAGAATTAAAAAAACCAAGTATTGAAAAAATGATACAATAATCAAAAATATAAAAACTGATAAAAAATAAAAAAAGAAAAAGGAAACTTAAATGGATTTAACCATTTAAGTAAAATTTATTTTAAGCTGCTTCTTCAAAAGGTACTTTCTCACCAAGAACTCTTAATCCAATGTACATTACTACAATAGCTACAGGGATTGAAATGTACCATTGAATACCGAATCCTGCTGGGATGTAACCGAATACGATAGCAATGATTGCAACGAACATTGCATAGTATATCTGAGTTCTTACGTGATCAATGTGGTTACAGCTTGTACCCATGGATGAAAGAATTGTGGTATCTGAAATTGGTGAACAGTGATCACCAAAGATAGCACCAGTCAATACACCACTGGTACATACAATTACGAATCCCATTTCAGGGTTTACAGCCCAAGCAAGAGGAATGGTTAATGGCATTAAAATACTCATTGTACCATAGGAAGTACCTGTTGCAAAGGAGATTAAAGCACCTAAAACGAAGATTAATGTTGGTAAGATAAATATAGGTATTGCACCTGCCAATACACCTACTAAATAATCAGCAGTACCTAATTCACCAATAACTCCACCTAAAGACCAAGCAAGGAGTAAGATTACACCAGTGATAACGATAGTCTTCATACCGCCTACCCATTCACTGATAGCTTCTTCGATGGTCATGATCTTTTGGAGCACAGCCATGAGGATAGCTACAATGGAAGCAAGCAATGCTGCTTGGAACAATGCAACAGATGCATCAGAAGCGGCTAATGCTTCAAATATACCGCTGAATGATAATGGAGCGGTTTGCATTAAAGTGATTAAAGCTTTGTCTTCCCCACCTAAGATAGTGGTATATCCACTCCAGTAGAATGCAATAAGAGCACCAACAATTAATACTCCAATAGGAATAATTGCATTCCAAACGGATAATTTAATGCCTTCAACTGGTTTTACATCGTCAAAACTGGTTGCTTCAAGAGATTCGACTGGTTCATCTTCTTTTCTAGCACGTGCTTTTTTCTCTGCTTCTTTCATTGGTCCAAATTCATAGTAAGTAAGAGCAGAAATAACAATGAAAATCAAGATTAAAATGTTATAGAACCTAAATGGAATGGTTTGTAAAAATATACCAAATCCACTTACTTCCATTCCAATAGATTGGAAACCTTGAGTAATTAAACTGAGTTCTAAACCAATCCAAGTAGAAATAATAGCGATACCTGCTACAGGAGCTGCGGTTGCGTCTACTACAAATGCTAATTTTTCTCTGGATACATGAAGTTTGTCCATAACAGGTCTCATAATAGGACCTACAATTAAAGAGTTAGCGTAATCGTCGAAGAAAACACATAAACCTAAGAGCTCAGTGAATAATTGAGCTTTTCTAGGAGTGTCAGCACGTTTAGCAAATGCATCTGCTAAAGCTTTTGCACCACCCATCTTAGTTACCAATTGGATGATACCACCAATAAGTAAACATTGAAGGATAATACCTGCATTCCATGGATCAGCCATACATGAAATAATTTGACTACCCATTGCTAAAAATGCATTGATAGCAGAACTGATAATGTTTAAATCGTTAACAGAAACCATAAATTCCCCAACGAATACCCCGATAAACAAAGATAAAATAGTTTCTTTGGTTATGAATGCTAAAGCAATAGCAACGAGAGGTGGTAAGAGAGTTAAGACTCCGAAACGAACTGCATTATCGTCTCCGGCTGGTGCATTGGTAATTAGCAATGATAATACGAAAAGAGCTATTACAGAAATAGCTACGATCAATCCAATTTTTAAATTCCTATTCATTTCCATAATCACACCATTTTATAAAAAAACTAAAAATCGTTCATTAATATTATAAATGAATAAACATCAATTAACAATAAAATTAATTGATTAACGTATTAACTTAGTAATATAACTTAGTTATTAATTATATATTTATAAAATTAATATATAAACTTAACTTTATAATTCTTTAAATTCTACTTTAAAATGGATTAAAATCAAGCAAATAAATTTTTAAATGAAAAAAAATAAGTTAAAAGTATTGTTTGAATAAAAAAATTAAAGAATTGAAAAATAAATAAAAAAAGAAAAAATAAAAGATTTTAAAAACCTTTTATAGTTTAGGAAAATATTTGTTCTAACATCCAGTCAGCATCATATTCCTTGATGTCATCGTAAGATTGTCCCATACCTAAGAACAATATTGGTTTTTTAATGATATAACCAACGGAGAGTGCAGCTCCTCCTTTTGAATCTGCATCTGCCTTGGTAAGTATGACACCATCTATATCAATGGCTTCATTGAATTTTCTTGCTTGTTCTGTTGCATCGTTACCTGTCAATGCATCACCAACAAATACAACCAAATCAGGTTTTGAAACCCTTCTGATCTTTTTCATTTCATCCATCAAGTTGGTGTTTGTTTGCATTCTTCCAGCTGTATCGATCAATACAAGCTCTTTTCCTTTAGCTTTAGCATGCTGAACAGCATCAAATGCTACAGCTGCAGGGTCAGATCCCTTTTCATGCTTGATTAACTTAACGCCTAAGTTATCTGCATGATATTGAACTTGTTCAATAGCTCCAGCCCTAAAGGTATCTGATGCAGCAATAACTGGAGTATAACCTTTTTTAATGTAGTAATTGGATAATTTACCGATAGTGGTTGTCTTACCGGTACCGTTAATACCTACAAGCATTACAACAAGAGGCTCGCCTTGAGCAACCTTCTCTTCAAGAAGCTCGGTCATTGATTTGCCTTCAACATCAATGATTTTAGCTACTGCATTCTTAAGCGCTTGATAGGTGTACTCTTCAATATCACTGCTTCTTTTGATTTTTTGACCAACAAGGTCATTTTTAACGGATTCAACAACAACACTTGAAACATCCATTGCCACATCCGCTTCCAAAAGGCCTAATTCCAATTCAAATAGAATGTCTTCTACATCATCTTCAGAGATTGATTTTTCCTTAATGAATGATAAGAAACCACCTGATTTTTCTTCTTTTTCTTCATCATCAGATTTATCTTTCTTACTACGTCTGAAAAATGAACGTTTGGATTTTTTCTCTTCTTCAGCTTCCTCTTCAACTTCAGCTTCTTCATCTGCTTCTTCATCTACTGATTCCTCAGCCTCTTCAACAGATTCTTCCACTTCTTCAGGAACTTCATCTTCGGCTTCTTTTACTTCTTCTTCAGCAGATTCTTCAGCTTCCTCTTTGGAATCTTCTTTTTTGCCTCTATTGAAGAATGAACGGAATCTTCCAGCTCTTTCTTTTTTCTCTTCCTCTTCAGATTCCTCTTCAGATTCCTCTTCTGCTTCTTCTTTTAAAGTAGCGTCTAAGATTTCATCCAATTCATCTTCGGAAATATCGTCTTCACCTTCAAACTCATCTTCTTCAGATTCACTTAAAGGCTCATCTTCAGAAACTTCTTCTTCATCTAAGATCTCTTCTTCAGATTCTTCAATCTCATCAAAAGTTTCTTCGCTTGATTCCTCGATCAATTCTACATTATTCTCTTCTTTAGCCTCTTCTTCGACTTTATTCCTTAATTTTCCACTTGCATCAGCAAATTTTTTCTTTAATGAATCAAACAAGTTTATCCCTGCCTAATAATAAGTGTTATGTTAAATTTTTATTGAATTTTTAAATTCCTTAATGATTGATTAGATTTAATCATTTATACAATAATGATATTTATATTTAAAAATTAATAAACTTACTTATTTTAAAAATAGCATATAAAGTTTATTATTGAAATTTAAAAAAAAAGATGAAAAATATAAAAATGTAAAAAATACTAAAAATGATAAAAAAAGTTAAAAAAAGTTAAAATAAAAAGAAAAAGATTAAAAACTAGTTAAGAAGCATAAGACTCCAAAACAATGAAAAAAGTTTTGGTCAAGGTTTTTTGGCCGAAGGCCAAAAAAGCTTGGATTACATCATGCCTTGACCTTGAAGTTTTTGCATCAATTGTTCAGCTTGAGGAGAAAGCTGAGCTACAATATTGGTAATTTGTTGCAAGTCTGCAAATAACTTGTCAAGGGTATTTTCAAGCTCTTTTTTCTGTTCAGCAGTAGTTTGTTTAGCTTCTTCAAAAGTTTTAGTTACTGCTACACCAGAACCAAGACTCATAATAACTTTGTTTTCATTTTTAATCTCTGCATTAATGAAGGAGCCAGCACCAAGAGGGACTAAAGTCTCAATGGTGTCTTTATCACTAATATCATCTAATGTAGATTCTAAAACTTTAATTTCAGCAAGTGAAGCTTGAACTGCATCAATCTGATTTTGGTATAACTCAGATTGAGATTTGTAAACTTCAAGTTGAGCTAAAATTTGTTGTAATTTTTGCTGGTCTTCCATTTTAACACCTAAGATTAGCTTATTATTTAAAGAATTGCTTTTACGATAGGATCTACAACGTCATCCTCAGCAATTTCTTCAATAGAGTCTATTTTAATTTGGTTTCTTTTAATTCCATGTTTGCTTCCAAAGATGGAATAAAGTTTTTCATAAATGTCTTCTTCTTTGATAGCTTTTAACTCTTTAGTGAAAACTTGGGTTTCACTACCCATTACAAAACTACCTTTAATTCTATAAATTTTTGTTAACATAAGAATCCCTTCCTAATAATACTATAATTAATCATCTGACCTATAATTGAATATTAATGAAAATAATCAATTAACACAACATATCCTTAAACTATGATGAAATTAAAAATCACCGAAATCCAAGAAACCTAAAGCTTCTTCGATTCTAGCCATTTCAGGACCGGTGGTATGTTCTCCAACCATAACTCCATTAGAGTTAGCGATACCACATGCACCTACAAGAGGCATACCTTTGCATACGGTTCCGATATTTCCTTCAACCTTAAAGAACTCTTCAACATGATCAAGTTCATCAGATAAGGTATCCCTGTGCAAGAGAGCACCCTTATTGGTAACTATACTTGCTGAACCGACAATCTTGGAATCAGCAAATTGATATATTTCCACAGGAACCTTTAAGGTATCTTCAATGACTTTGATAGTTTCTTCCTTAATGTTTGGACCTGCCATAGCACCATAATCGTTTACTGCAAGGATATTTCCAACTGCAGTGTATTTTCCAGGGAGTCTTGCAACATTAAGCCCTGCATCCTCCAAGAGTTCTATTTCCCTATCGGTTGTGTGTGGGGAAACAACAAACCCATTGGAATTTCCAGTAGCGAGAACTCCGTTCAAATTGCATCCTGCAATGGAAGTTCTTATCAAATCTACTTCAAGTGCCTCTTTCATCACAGATTCCATTTCAGTAGGAAGATTAAAAGGAACAATAGCTACTTCATCATTAACGGATATGTAAACTCCTAAATTAGGATTTCCAGTTAAATTTATTCTTTTAAGCATATTTTATTCCTTATATAAATTTTAATTTTTAATAGATTGAAAAGATGATTAAATATAGTCATAGCAAAATTAGTTTTCTGCTAAAGTTGCTTTAACAACACCTTCTTCATCTTTTACAGCGTTTACTTTTACTTTGGATGGAATTTTTTGAATTCCTCTTTCCCAAATAAATTCATTTATAGAAGCGTCAAGTTTAACTTCTTCAGCTTTCATATGTTTCATTAAAAAGTTTTGAACTTCTCTGATAGCTCTAGGAGCTCTAATAGTTCTTTTAACGTTTTTAACTTTTCTAAGTGGAATAACATAAGTTCTTTCTAATTCTTCTGCCATATTAAACACCCCTATATTTTGAGATCATTTCTTCTCCAATGTCTAGGTTTAGGTCTGTATCTTAATTTACGTTGAGTTTTAGAATAAGCCCAAATAGGGATTCTTCTGTTTTGTTTATTAGCTTTAGCCATTCTTAATTTTTTAGCTAATGGTTTATTTCT
>CACYJH010000018.1 GCA_902774685.1 uncultured Methanobrevibacter sp. | reverse complement strand
ACAGAATAAAGCTCATCCCTATAGAATACATGATTGTAATCCAATTCCTCATCTAAATTCACCAACTTATATGGCATGTCTCCCCTTTGATAGATCAATAGCTCCGTAGCACTGAAATCACTTAATTCATAAATGACATGGTCAATGATTTCAAGCTCTTCGTGAGTGAAATTAAACAAAGGAATCTGTCTGATATAATATCTCTTTATCAAATAGTAATAGTAGACTTCCTGCCTGTAATACAGATTATGGGACCTTATCAAATGGTTCATGACCTCATTGAAATGCTTGGGAACTATCCCAATTCTTGACTTTGAATAGATCTCATTGGTTAATGATTCTCCATACAATTCATAATAATTGAAGTCAATGAAATAGAGCAAAACCGAAATGACAGTTTTTCCAAGATTCTCCTTATGTGTGCAACGTGATATAATGTATAGTATAACTTTGATGTACTTTTCTTTTTTAAAATCCATATTAAACACCAATCATCAATTCAATAATCGAAATAAACCAAATCTAATGATTCAAATTTAATATTGTAAATTAAAAAAGAGTAACCATATGAACACTAGAATATTAGTTTCAACTTGCTATTAAAAGGAAAGAAAGAGCATATGAAAATTAATGAAGAATAATGAAAATATTTATATATAATAAAATTAAAAGGTACCTATAGAAAATTATTTAAAGGTACCTTTAAGAAATTAAGAAAATAGAAATTTAATCAAGGTTTACCATTAAGAAATTTAACAATAAAACTTAAGAGAATAAGATCATGAATTTTACTAAAACACTAAAAACTATAGGAAAGCTTCTTAGCCCATTAAAAAAGAGCATAATTCCTCTTTTTCTTATTGCTGCATTCCTAATCATCGATGTTTACTGTAACCTTACTCTGCCTAAATATACTGCAGACATTGTAGATGTTGGGATACAGAACACAGATTTCAACTACATAATAAGCGTTGGAACCATGATGATGGCAATGGTATTGGTAGGAGTGTTGGCTACAATAGGGCTCTCATACTTCTCAAGTAAAGTATCAGCAGCTTATGGGAGAGATTTAAGAAAAATAAGCTATGATAAGATCTTGAAGTTTTCAAACTTTGAATTGAACAAGATATCAAGAGCATCTCTCATTACACGTAATACAAACGATGTATATCAAATACAGATCTTCTTAGGACTGTTCTTTACAACAATACTCTTTTCACCAATATTAGGTATAGGAAGCATACTCAAGGCAATGGAACTTGGAACCAACCTTTTATGGATTATTGGAGTGACATTTGCCGCTGCAATCATACCATTCATCATAATATTCATCAGAACCGTCCCTTACTTCAAGGTAATGCAGGAACTGACAGATAAGATCAACCAGACATCAAGGGAAATATTGATGGGAATACCTGTAATCAAGGCATTCGTAAGACAGGATTACGAAGAGGAAAGATTTAGGCAAACCAACGAAGACTTCAGGTCAGTGAACTTGAAGGTCTTCAGAATCCTCTTGGTATTATTGCCAGCGATGACTTTGCTATTGAACTTAATGATAGTTCTAATCCTATACTTTGGAGCATATGATGCAATCCAAGGCAAGATATTAACAGGAACAATCATAGCATTCATCCAATACGCTACACAAATAGTAATGGCATTCTTGATGATGGGAGGATTCCTTGTAATGATTCCAAGGATTTTGGTATCTGGAAGACGTGTTGCTGAAGTGATAAATACAGAAATAACAATCAGCGACGGACCAATCGATAAAATGGACGATAACCCTACAATCGAATTCAAGGATGTTGTCTACACTTATCCTGGAAGTGAAAAGGAAACATTGAAAGACATCAACTTCAAATTGGAAAAGGGAAAAACCACTGCGATAATCGGAGGAACAGGAAGCGGAAAATCCACAATCCTAAATCTTATCCCTCGCCTTCAAGATGTAAGCGGCGGTGAAATATTAGTGAATGACAAGAACATCAAGGATTACAAATTAACCACCTTGAGGGAAAGAATATCCTATGCTCCTCAAAAGGCAATTCTTTTTGAAGGAACAATCAGGTCAAATATGCTGATAGGTAAAGAGGATGCAAGCGATGAAGAGATAGAAAAAGCATTGAAAATGGCAGAAGTGGACTTTATAGAAAGCTTAGAGGATGGAGTTGCACAAGGAGCTTCCAATTATTCAGGAGGGCAAAAGCAACGTCTCCAGCTTGCAAGATCCATATTGGCTGAACGTGACTTCTACCTCTTTGACGACTGTTTTTCAGCACTTGACATGAACACCGAAGCAAAGGTTAAGGAAAACATAAAAGGCCTAAAGGAAAATTCCTCAATGCTCATTGTCTCACAGAGAATTTCAACAATCATGGATGCAGATGAGATTATCGTTCTTGATGAAGGGGAGATAATCGACAAGGGAACTCATGACTATCTAAATGAAAACTGTACCATTTATAGAGAAATCGTATCTTCCCAAATAGACCGTTCCAAAGATTTATTGTATGATGATGAGGAATCATCCAATTATATTCTAGATACAAGTTACCTTAAGAAAACCGCAGGAGGTAAATGATATGGCAAGAAAACCAAGAAGAATGCCTCCTGAAAAACCGGCAAACGCCAAGCAATCAATAAAGAACATATTCTCTCTTTTGACAGGATATAAATTGAAGCTAAGCTTGACAGTTATCTGTGGAATCATATCAACAGTGTTTTCAGTAATAAGCCCTCTTTTAATCGGATTTGCCACCACTGCAATATTTGATGGGATAAACTCTGGGAATATGAACATAGAGCATATTATCAATCTCCTAATTGCAATCGTGATTCTATACTTCATAAGTGCAGTCTTCTCATATCTTCAAAGTTATCTCTTGCTTGACATAACAACAGATATAAGCTATAATCTAAGAAAGGACCTTGTTGAAAAGGTAACTCACCTGTCAATGAGTGATTTGGATATAAATACCAGAGGAGACATATTGTCAAGAATTACAAATGATGTAGACTCCCTCCAATCTGGAATTGTCCAGACATTCAACCAATTATTGACTGGAGTCATTACAATAATCGGAGTTACAGTGATGATGCTCTCCATCAACCTATGGCTGACTCTAACTACAATAGTCTTGGTTCCAATAGCTTTCCTGATTATAACTTACATAACCAAATTCTCACAGGATTACTATCTAAAGCAGCTAAGATACAGAGGTAACTTGAATGGGCAAATCGAAGAGTCCTTTACAGGCCATGAAATCATTAGAGCATTCAATCAGGAAGCCGAATCCATGAGAATCTTTGAAGAGGAAAATGAAAAATGGTATGAACAGGAATGGAAATCCAAGTTCTTCTCAAGCCTATCAGGTCCTTTTGTACATTTCATTTCCAATTTGCAATATGTTATCATATCCGTTCTTGGAGCAGTTCTCGTACTTCAAAGGGCAATAAGCGTTGGAGACATTTTGGCATTTATCCAATACTCCAAAAACTTCACAACACCTATTGAACAGATTACAAGAATCATGAATATGATACAGACTGCAATGGCAGCAAGCGAAAGAATATTCGAATTCCTTGAAATAAAGGTTGAAGAAAACCCATCTGAAGAGCAAATCAAGGAAATTAAAGAGGAAATCAGCTTTGAAAATGTCAACTTCGGCTACAGCGAAGATGAACCTGTAATCAAAGACCTTTCATTCAAAGTCAAAAAAGGAGAGAAAATCGCTATTGTAGGGGAAACTGGAGCAGGAAAAACAACAATAGTGAAACTGCTCATGAGATTCTATGACTTGAACAGCGGCGAGATAAAAATTGATGGGGTCAACATCAACAATTACGACAAGCATAGCGTCAGATCCCTTGTAGGCATGGTGCTTCAAGACACTTGGCTATTCAATGACACAATATACAACAATATTCGTTATGGTAAGTTGGATGCCACTGAAGAGGAAGTCATAAACGCTTCAATAGAAGCTCATGCAGACCATTTCATCAGGCAAATCCCTGAAGGATACGAAAGCGAACTTAACGAAGATGCAGACAATATCTCCCATGGTCAAAAGCAGCTCTTGACAATTGCAAGAACCATTCTCTCAAACAAGCAGATACTGATTTTGGATGAGGCAACATCTTCAGTTGATACAAGAACTGAAAAAATCATCCAAGAGGCTATGGACAAATTGATGAAGGACAGAACAAGCTTCATCATTGCTCACAGATTGTCAACAGTCAGAAATGCAGATAAGATAATCGTGATTGAAGACGGACACATCATCGAGCAAGGTTCACATGAAGAGCTATTGGAGCAAAAAGGATATTATTACAATACTCTAAATACACAAAGAACGGAGAATATCATATGAATGGGAAAAACAATTTAAACAAGGATTATTTTGAATTTAATGAAGTGAATAATCAGTTGTTGTTTCATAAATTCATTATGATAAATGAAGTTCTGGACAGGAGAAACAAAAAGCAAAATCCAGAAATGAAAAGCATTACTAAGGGACAAGGAAGACTGATCATTCTTTTAAAGAGAAAAGATGGATTTTCTACCAAGGAATTATCTGAAATATTGAATATCAGTGTTACTTCCCTTAATGAAACCTTGAATAAACTGGAACAGCAGAACCTCATCAGAAAGGTTCCATCTCCTAAAGACAAAAGGGTTCTTCTTGTTGAATTGACAGAAGAGGGAAGAGCATTGGAATTTAAGAATCATGAGGATATAGATATCTTTGACACATTAAGTGAAGAGGAAAAGGAAAATCTAAATGAATATTTGAATCGCCTAACCGTAGCCCTCCATAATAAATTCAAGGAAGAAAACCCTGAAAAGTATGAAAAGATAGTTAAAAATAGAAAGGAAATCTTTGAGAAATACTTTAAGGAAGATGATCCAAATGGAGAATGGTTGAAAATGATGAAATGCAATAAAAAATAGTTTGAAAAAATTTTATAAAATAAAAAAAGAGTCGGAATAAGACTTATTTTTTAGAATTGCCTAATTCATAAGTCTTATTTACAATAAGTTCAAATAAATTGTCTGTTTTTAACTCGATTGGTTTATGAGGATTTACAATAAAGCTAAGTGCCTGTTTGGTAATATCCTCTAAATCAGTTGTCCTATACATCAATCCATTGTTTACATAAAACTGATCAACAGATAATGTGTCTCCAGGATAACAGGAGATTACGGGAGTCTGCAGAATAGCTGCTTCCCTATTCATTGTTCCACCAGCACCAATAACAAGGTCACATGCCTTGATTATGCTTGAAGTGTCAACTGGAGGCTTAAGTATTGTCACATTCTTGATTCCTTCAAAGATTTCAGCTTGTTCCTTAAATCTAGGAAGAATGAGAATATTTGCATACTCCTTCAATACATCCACAACTGGAGATAGAACTGATTTTCTGCAATCTGTATTCAAATAAGAAGCAAGAGACGGTTCAGGTCTCATAAGTATTGTTTTCTGCAATGGTAAATCCAATCCCAAATCATCGAAAACATTTTCATTGAACTTGAAATTATTGAAGTGCATAAGTTCAGAAGTTCCATTATATTTGATGATGTCATTTGGATTTGCTCCATACTGCAATAATTTCCACTCATCGATGATGCTTGGAACTATAATCTTGCTGCATAATGGAAGAGTCAATTTGTTTGCAGCTGTTGCATGCTCATTATCCAGAACAAACAGGCTTGGAATTCCAAGACCGAAAGCCACTCTTGGAAGTTCAATTGAATGTTTTGACAATGCAACATCAAAGTTTTCACCAGAAATCAAATCTGCCAAATTGACAACACGTTCAGCACTTTCCTTAAGCTTCTCCTCTAATGTGACTCCATGCTTACCAACAGATACAAAATCAATGTCATACATATCCATTAATTTATGAATATCCCCAAATTTACGTGCTGTAACTAAAACGTCATCTCCTTCATCTTCAAAATATTTGATAACATCCCTAAAAAATCTTACATGAGGAGCATTTGATATATCAATCCAAATTTTCATGAAATCACCTTTTATAAATATTATTTTATTAATACTTAATAAATTTTAGTAAAAATTTAATAAAAAACAGCAAAATAATGGAAATAAAAATTAAAAAAAAGAAAAAATAGATTTTGAAATTCTAATAAAAATTATCAAAAAATGAAAAATAAAAAAAGAAAAAGGTTAGTGATGGTGATGACCATGATCGTGGTCATGATGATCATGTTCATGATCGTGGTCATGATGGTGATGTTCAGCTGGATGAGCTTTAGCATCTTTAATAGCTTCAATCACATCATCTAATCCTATACCTTCTTTTAAACTGGTAGTTATGACTTTAACGTCAGGATTAAGTTTTTTAGCATCAGCAACCATCTTGTCAGTGCTTGCACCGACTGCATCAGCCAAATCGATTTTATTAATGATAATCAAGTCAGAGTCTTTGAAAATGTAAGGGTGTTTCTCTACAGTGTCGTCACCTTCGGTAACACTTACAACAACAACTCTCATATGAGAACCTAATTGGAAGTCAACTGGACAAATTAAATTACCTACATTTTCAATGAAAAGATAATCAATATCATCAAGAGGAAGGTCACCTAAACCATGACCTACCAAGTGTGCATCCAAGTGACATTCAGTACCTGTATTCAATCCTACAACAGGTGCATTGTGAGCTTTAATCCTATCAGCATCAAAATCACTGATAATATCTCCAGCAAGTACACCGACTTTTTCATCAAGATTATCAATCAAGTCTTCAATAAGAGCTGTTTTACCAGATCCAATAGCTCCAACGAAGTCTACACAAAAGATATTGTGGTCTTCCAATAAATGTAAATTCTTATGTGCTAATTTGTCATTAGCAGCCATAATGTTCTTTGCTATCTCTACATCTGCAATCTTATGCATATGATTCACCTTCTAAACATATAATTTCATAATAAGTTTAATAATTTTAAAAATTTGGACAATATTTTTGATAGTTTATGATAAAAGTATAAGGATTCTTAATTGAAGTATTAATTAAAACAATAGAATTTTTTATAGTGATTTATTCCTCACTTTCATCATCTTCTTTTTCAATACTGATGCTTCTGACAGTAATGTCCTTACCGTTTATAACTTCAACCCTATGACTTTCACATTCAGGGCATAAGATCATAGGCGCATAATGGTCACTGTCATCAATATCACCTACACCTTCAAAGCCACAATTGTGACATTTGATATCAACATCAATAGTATTAATGATCATCTTGGCATTCTTAGTCAGCTCTTCGCCTTCAAACATAACGCCAAGCATAAACTTCAATTGTTCAGGATTCAACATAGCCAATCTTCCGATTTCAATAACAACTTCAGTTACTTCAATCGCGTCATTAGCTTCCGCTGTGTCATAAACTGTGCTGAAAATCCCTTGAGCCATAGCAAATTCGTGCATTCCATATCTCCAAATATAAATTAATTAAATTATAATATAATATTTTCATTAATGTAATATAAAACTATTGTTAATAAATAAAACAATTATTATTGCAATGAATAAGCAGTAATACTTTTTTAAAGAAAATAAGAAAAATAAGAAAAAATAAAAAATAAAAATATTTTTTAAAATATAAATTTATCTTAAAGCGTCTGCGATAAGTTTCGCTAAAGAAATTGTGCTGACATCTGATGTCAAGGTGTCTGTACTTGACAAGTCACGAGCACCAGCAGCCATGATCTTTAATACAGCATCGTTAACAAGCACTGGGTGAACACAACATACATCTACAGATTTTGCACCATGTTCCTTTAGGATGCCGATTGCATTGACGATTGTACCGCCTGTAGCTATGATGTCATCAATGATGATTGCCTCTTTTCCTTTAACTGAATCTATATTGACTTTAGAATCCTTTTTGACCTTATCAAGATCTTCAGTGTCGAAATCACATTGAACATCAACGATTCTTGTTTCAACCTTATCAGGACCTAATCTGACTTTGCTCATATAGGTACAGTTGCAGCCAAGAATTTCAGCGATTTCCTCTGCAAATCCTAATGCGCCTTTATCAGGAGCTATGATAATAGGATTTTCAACTTTATCTGCAAGGTATTCAGCAATTGGAGGCATAGCAGAAAGGTTTGCAGTTGGTATATTGAAGAAGTCCCTAACGCTATCTTCGTGCAAGTTGATGGAAATGAATTCATCTGCACCGGATTCTTCAATTAGATTAGCTACCAATTGAGCAGAAATAGCTTCTCCATCCTTAAATCTTAATTCTTGTCTACCATAACCTAAATATGGAACAACCACTTTGATGTGCTCTGCTCCAAGGTCTTTAAGAGTTCTGAGTATAAACAATAATTCAATTAAATTTTCATCTTGAGGAAAACCTGTTGATTGAATGACTGTTACATTCTTTTCAACTTCTCCCTTGATTCTAATATATCTTTCACCATCTGGGAATTTTTTAGTTTCAAGAGGACATAAGGTTTCTCCTAATTCCTTTGCAACATTTGCTGCCAATTTTTGTGATGCTGAACCACCAATTATCAAAATAATCACCAAAAGTATTGTTTTTAATCTAAATTTTTTATCTAAAATTTAATATTAATTAAATTAATAATACAATAATATTTTTATTAATGTTTATAATTAAATATTACTATTTTTAAAAAAATTAGAGAATATGAAAATAAAATAATTGAAAAAATAGTTAATAAAAAAATAGAAAAAATATTTAATAAAAAAATAGAAAAAAGAAAAGTTTGGATTATCTGCTTACAGCTTCATTACTGTCTCTTCTAATAGTAACTGTATGAGCCAAGACTAAAGATCCGAGGAACAGGAAAGTCAATAAAGCCATACCATTAACGGTCCTGTTAAATAAGAAAAGACCGATGATTGCTTGAGAAATGAAACCAGTAAGGGAACCTATTAAAAGAACTTCCTTACCTAAATATTTCCTGTTTTTGCTTTCTCTTTTACGTCTGTACTCAACAAGGATTTTTAATCCAACTACAATTGTTCCTAACACTAACAAGAGCAATATGATGAATGTAATATATCCAAAGTCATAAGCATAACCGAAAATACCTGGAAGCATATAATCGATTGTATCCTTCTTAGTTACCAATAGACCAAAGAAGAGAGGGAACGGTAAACCAAACATCAAAATAAATTGCATCGGTAAACTGATATATCCATCTGCAAATCCGGAACTATTAGACCAGTAGGAAGAAGCAGGGTCATGCCCGATCAACCAAGTGTTCTCAACCACCAATTTTAAACTGGATACTGAGTTTTGAGCCAATCTTGAAATCCTTAGCATTGGAGAGAAAACCTCCATACCAGTAATTCTTGCAACGATTTCTAAAAGTCCGAAAGCAACTATTCCCAGTCCGAAAAAGGCCAAAATTCTTCTAAGTGTAAGAATGGATTTCTGTCTGAATGATTTGGAAATAATTGTATATCCTATAAATAGACCTACAAACCATAATAACAAGAAAGATCTGTGCATTGCTCCCCCAAAGATAGTAATTCCACCAAGGAATATGAAAACTATCCTTTTCAGCCGTGCTACATTAACTCCCGACTCTTGCATCACCTTCAGCGAAGCTAATGCAGTCATAATAGCCAAAAGAGCAATTGGTCCGAATGGGTGAGTAAATTCGTGCTGACCAAATGACAATACTAAAAATATCAAGTCCGCACCGAATAAAAGTGTAAAACCTCCTGATAGAAACAATGAAAGGAAAGTTACTACACTTAAGGAAAGTGGAACTAGATTTAAAATAAATATCATGGTAGCAAGTAAAATCAACCCGACTTCGACTATAAGTTGAAAATGATTTTGAGCTATCAATAACATGAAATCACACAATAAATATTTTATAATAAATTTTAATTTGAATAAATTAATTAGTATAATCTAAAAGATTAAATATACATCATTATTTTTATTTAATTAAGTATTTAAATATTAGGAAAAAAAGACAATTGAAAATAATTAGAGAAAAATAACAAAATAGTGAAAATGTAAAATAATGAAAATGAAAAATAGTAAAAAATAGTTAAAACCAGTTAAGAGCTAATGCTCCCAACTAGTGAAAATATTTTGATCAAACTTTTTCTAAAAGTTTGGTTAGATTATCATAATCCTAATATTACCCATTAATATATCCGGAATAACTGGCAAAAGATTTACCTGTGTAATACTCATTGCTACAGCATCTCCACGAGAGTGTCCTTCACCCCAGTCATGCTGACGGATAGTGTCTAAGATATCGTCCCCAAATATGTGGGCTGCTGCCTGGTCATTAATAATGACTAAAATATGAGGATTAACGCCATAGGTATATTGCATAATCTCCTTTGCATCCTGATATGGGTTATCTGTCATATAGATATTATGAAGTGTGTGTCCATTTGCATTATGTGAACTTCCCGGATAAATCCAAGTAAAACCACCATGTAAACTCCATAAAGCAGCCATATCTACTCCAGGAATATTCCCTTCAGTATCATCTTGAGCTAAAATCAATACATTGGAAAATGCAGTGAATACTAATAAGAAAACTATAATTATAGCAAAAATTCCTATAACCTTTCTGGCTGAACTTGCCATTTAATCACCACCATAATTTTTAATCAAATTATATTTAAACATATTTCTTTTCAAGATGTTTTTTTACATCTAATTATTATTATAGTCCTATTTAAATATATAAACTTTTTGTAAATATGACAGTAAAAATTTGCTGAAAATAAGTCAATTAAGATAAATATGGATAAAAATAGGATTATAAAAATAGATAGAATAAATAAAAATAGTGAAAATAAGAATATTAAAAATAGAATAGTGAAAAGAAAAAAATAAATAAAAATAAGAAATGAAGAAAAATAAAAAAATTAAAAATAAGAAGATTTAGTTATGGCTTGGATTGGATAGTCCAACAGCATCAGTAGATACTTTGCTGGTTACCGCACCACTGATCTCTCTCATTTTCTTAATTAATCTTTCTTTCTTGCTTCCATTGATTAGGATATTTTCTAAAACATCCTCAATTGTTTCAATAGGAACAATTTCAATCATGTCTTCGTACTTTTTCTCAAGCATTACATCATCCATATTGGATTTAGGTAAGAGAACTTTCTTGATGCCTGCTTCTGCTGCCGCTTCAATCTTAGCAGTAGCTCCACCAATAGGCATTACATCTCCACGAACGCTTAAGGAACCAGTGAGAGCAATTGATTGATCAATAGGAATTCCTTCAACAGCAGAGATAACAGCTGCAGTAATGGAGACACTTGCACTGTCACCTTCTACACCATCATAACTTTGGAGGAACTGAACGTGAATGTCATGATTGGAAATGTCAACTTGAGTGTATTTCTTAATGATTGCACTTACATTTTGTACAGAATCCAATGCAATTTCTCCAAGTTTACCAGTTACAATGATTTTACCTTCATTCTTACTGTTTGCAGGAGCCATTTCAGCAGCAATTGGCATTACAATACCGCTTCTGTCACCCATAACAGCTAAACCATTGACCATACCGATTTTTCCACCAGAAGAATGGAATACGCTGTATTCTTTTCTTTGGATGATTGATCTGTCAACAATTTGTTGTTCCAAGGTTCTTGCAAATCTTTTAGCAGTAATTACATGGTCTGCAGTTACCAAATCTGCACCTTCTTCAATAGCTACATCTCCAGAGGAACGTACTAATCCACCTAATTCCCTAAGTCTAAGGGTCAAAGCATTCTTTCTGCCTGCTCTACGTTTAGCTTCCAAAATGATTTCATCAAGTGCATCTGTAGCGAAGTGAGGAATTCTTCCATCATTCTTTACTTCTTGAGCTACGAATTGAACAAGTTTCCTTCTGTTTTCTTCAGTATCTTCCATGTAATCTTTCATGAACACTTCATAACCGTATCCTCTGATTCTTGAACGCATTGCAATGTGCATTCCTTCGAGAACTTGAATGTTTCCTGAAGCTACAAGAACAAAATCACAAGGAACTGCTTGAGAACGTACCATTGCACCACTGCTGTTTTCACTTTGACCAGTGATTGCATATTTTTTCTCTTGCATTGCGGATAAAAGCTCTTGTTGGGTTTTCATGCTCATTGTACCGATTTCGTCAATGTATAAAACCCCTTTATGTGCCTTATGGATCATACCACTTTCAACACGTTCGTGTGCAGGAGTTCCAAGACCACCAGATTGGTAAGGGTCGTGTCTTACATCACCGAGCAATGCACCAGCATGAGCTCCGGTAGCATCCATAAATGGTGCAAATCTTTTATCTCCATTGTTAACCAATAATTTTGGAGCGCTATTGGATACTTTAGGTTTGATTTGCATTGAAATAAATATAACTAATAATGCAGCAATAATAGCTTCAAAGATTCTTTGGTATAATAAACCAAGAACGAAAATAGCTGCAGTGACAAACATGGTGATCATCATCTTCTTCTCATCACCGCTTTTTGCATTTGCCTTGTTTGCCTTAACTATCTTTTTACCTTGACCTGCAGGTACGGTTCTGACTAAAGGATAATTGCTGTCTTCAGGGTTTGGATAAACCAATACATCTTGAAGCACTTCAGGAGGCAATAATTCAGCCATTCCTTTAGCAAGCATGGATTTACCTACACCAGGGTCTCCAATAAGAAGAACATTTCTTCTTTGTTTTGCTGCTTTCTTAATTGTTTCAACAGATTCTTCGTGACCAATAACCTGATCGATAAGTAATGGAGGCACTTCTATATCTGCAGTGTTTGAAATTGATTCATAGTCAATCATAGGCTTGATTCTACGATTGCCTTCATCATCTTCAACAAATTCAACATCTAAAGATTCCTTTTCAGGTTCTTCAGTTTCTACAGTTTCATCTGCTGCATCATTTTCATCGATTATAGTTTCTTCTACAGTGGAATCTACTTGTTCTTCTTTAGATTCTAATTCTTCAACATCTGCAGACAAAATTTTATCTTCTTCCATAACTGTTTACCTCCTAATTTTATATTTACATTATTTCTTGATTACTGTTTTCTTATTACTGATTTCTTAATATATCTCATTCAGTTAAATTTTTGTTTTTAACATATTTTATATAAAGTAATACATTATACTAATATATATTAAACTACATGCTTAATAACTTTATGATTTTAGTCATATAAAAAGGTTTGTATTTTAGTAACTTTAATTAACTAAAATAACTAATGAAAAAAATAAGCAATGCCAAGATTTAAAATAAAATTTATAATTTATAAAAAATAAATGAATAATCATATTATGAAAATATTAAAAAAATCATTGATTCAAAGGTAAAATTATGACAAAATGTTTAATGATTCAAGGAACTGCATCCAATGCTGGAAAAAGCTTAATAGTTGCAGCACTTTGTAGAATCTATACAAAAAGAGGATATAAGGTAGCTCCATTTAAGTCACAGAACATGTCCTTAAATTCCTATACCACAAAGGAAAATAAGGAAATAGCTATTGCGCAGGTATTGCAGGCTAAAGCAGCGAATATAGAACCTACTGTAGATATGAACCCAATATTATTAAAGCCAAAAGGGGACTCATGTTCACAGGTCATCATACAGGGTGAAGCTGTAGGAAACAAGGACTTCTTTAGAAAATATGATAAGACAAAGGCTACTCAAAAGGACATAGACAACGATTTGATGGATGATGAAGACTATAGAATCATTGCAAAGGAAGCGGTTATAGACTCATTAAACAAATTAAAAGAAGATTACGATATCATCATCATGGAAGGTGCAGGATCTCCAGCTGAAATCAATTTAAGGGAAGGGGACCTTGCAAATATGGGTGCAGCAGAAATAGCTGATGCAGATGTGCTTCTCGTAGGAGACATTGACAAAGGAGGAGTATTTGCATCAATAGCTGGAACTTTCCTATTGCTTGATGATGCAGACAGGTCAAGATTCAAAGGAGTCATCATCAACAAGTTCAGAGGAAAACAGGAATTGTTATGTTCTGGAATTGAAAGACTGGAAGAGATCATTGAAGTTCCTGTTTTAGGAATTGTTCCATATGCAGAAAACCTCCAATTGCCTGAAGAGGATTCCGCATCATTGAAAGAGCACAACTGGACAAAGGAATTTGAAAGCAATAGGGACCACATAATAATTGGAGTCATAAAGCTTCCAAAGATAGCCAATTTCACAGACATAGACCCATTTGACTCAGAGGATGATGTTGAAGTAAGAATGATCGAGCTGTATGACGATAAGGAAAAGCTCAAGGACATTGATGCACTCATTCTGCCAGGTACAAGAAATTCCACAGAGGATATGAAGGAACTGGAAGAGTCCGGCATGGCAGATAGAATAAGGAAACTCCATAACAACAAGCATATTCCAATAATCGGAATCTGTGGAGGATACCAGATTTTAGGAAATAAGATTATAGATAAGAACCATAAGGAGTCCAAACTTGATGAAATAGATGGTTTAGGCATTTTAGACATTGAAAGCGAATTCATCAGAGAAGAAAAGATTGTAAAGCAAAGTCTTGCAAACTTTGAACTAAAAACAGCCGATGAAGATGAATCAGATCAAGCATATGAGATGTTCTGTAAAATCAATGGTGAAGAAGTTACAGGATATGAACTTCATGAAGGGACAACAAATCTCTTAGGTGCAAAGCCATTGTTTAGAATTAAGGAAGGAATGGGAAATAATAACGAAGGAAAATACGATGGGGCTTATCAGAATAACGTATTTGGTACATATTTCCATGGAATATTCAATAATTACAATCTAAGAAGGGAACTGTTGAACTATCTTAGAGAAAAGAAAGGATTGGATATAAAAACAGGTGAAGATCCATATGAAACCAGTGTGGAAAATTCACTTGAAAAATTAGCAAATATAGTAGAAGAAGCATTGGATATGGATTATATTGATAATTTGATATTTAATGATTAAAAATAGAAGTAATAGAATTTATAAAACTAATAAAAAATAAGAAATAATAATAAAATTAAAAAAAAAGTAAAAAAAGAGATTTTAGTCCAAATAGGCTAAAATCATTTTATTTTTAGTTTATGTCTCTGCCAAAGATGTGAACAGCACAAGTACCACCAGTACCACCAACATTATGGGTCATACCGATTTCAGCACCATCCACTTGACGTTTACCTGCTTCGCCTCTTAATTGCCATACGATTTCAGCAGCTTGAGCGATACCAGTAGCTCCAAGAGGGTGACCTCTTGCTTTTAAACCACCAGATGGGTTAATTGGACAATCACCATCAATATTGGTTTGTCCTTCCTCAAGAACTTTTCCACCTTCACCTTTTTTAGCAAATCCAAGGTCTTCGATTGCAAGTAATCCGTTGATTGAGAAACAATCGTGAACTTCTGTAGCGTCAATGTCTTTTACAGTTACTCCTGCCATATCATAAGCTTTTCTGGAAGCAGCAATGGTTGCATCTAAAGTAGTAATGTCCTTTCTGCTGTGCAATGCAATGGTTCCAGAAGATTGAGCAGAAGCTCTTACATAAATAGGAGTGTCTGTAAACTCTTTAGCTCTTTCTGCTGCACAGATTACAATAGCTGCTGCACCGTCTGAAACTGGTGAACAGTCAAGTAAAGTCAATGGATCTGCAACAGGAGAGGATGCCAATACCTTGTCTACAGAAACTTCAAATGGGAATTGAGCATTAGGGTTGTTTGCAGCGTTCTTATGGTTTACTACAGACATCATAGCTAATTGCTCTCTTGTAGTTCCATATTCGTACATATGTCTTTGAGCAATCATAGCGTATAATGATGGGAAAGTAGCTCCTTGCTGTGCTTCCCATTCTTGGTCAGATGCAGTAGCAATAGCTGGTGTTGCATCTACAACATCAGTCATCTTTTCTACACCTGCAGCAACGACTATATCATGATATCCTGAAGCTACAGCCATAATACCTTGTCTAAGTGCGAGTCCTCCTGATGCACAAGCAGCTTCAACTCTTGTACATGGAATTGGGTTCATACCCATACTATCAGAAATAAGTGCTGCGATATGTTCTTGACCTACGAAAAGACCTGCAGACATGTTTCCTACAAACATAGCTTCCAAATCTGCACCACTAAGATTTGCATCTTCCATAGCGCCAAGACCAGCTTTTGAAATTAATTCTCTGAATGAAGCGTCCCATAATTCACCGAATTTTGTTTGGGAAGCTCCAATAATTGCAACATCTCTCATTTTTTCACCTTTATCATAAAATAATTATAATTCCTCTTTAACCTCTTTTCCTCATATCTATGCCATTCTTAGTTTTCCTTTGAATTTAGCGTAAACAGCATAATCAACATAAATCTTTTTAGAGAGGATTTCTTCAGTTGTAGGAGCTAAATTTTTAACTTCTTCGATTCTATCATTTACAGTTAAAGTGAATCCATCACTACCTGCACCTGAACCATAGGATACAATGAATATTTTATCTCCAGGTTCTGCCTTATCCAATACATTGGTAAGTGCTAATGGAACAGCACCAGAATAGGTGTTACCTACATTAGGAGTTAAAAGACCATCTTTATATTGTTCTGGAGTAAATCCTAATTTTTTAGCTGCTCTTAAGTAAAATTTACCGTTTGGTTGATGGAAAATAGCATAATCATAATCTTCCACTTTTGAATCAGTTTTTTCGAGTAATCCTTTAGCTGCACCGAATACATGTTTGAAGTAAGCTGGATCACCAGTGAATCTTCCTCCGTGACTTGGATAAGGTTGACCTTCTCTTCTGTAAAAGTCAGGGGTGTCAGTTGTAAAACTGTAAGTAGTTCCAAAGTCAGCAACAGTATTCTTATTACCGATAATGTATGCTGCACCACCAGCTGATGCAGTGTATTCCAATGCATCTCCAGGAGCTCCTTGAGAAGTGTCTGCACCAATAGCTAAACCATACTTAATCATACCGGAGTCCACTAAACCCATAGTAGCTTGAATTCCTGCAGTACCTGCTTTACAAGCAAATTCCAAGTCTGCAGCAGTCATATCAGGAGTAGCTCCAATTGCTTCAGCAACAATGGTAGCAGTTGGCTTTACTGCATAAGGGTGAGATTCGGAACCAACATAAACTGCTCCAATATCTTGAGGATCAATTTGTGCTCTTGCCAATGCATGTCTTGCAGCGCTTACTGCAATGGTTGCAGTATCTTCATCAGATGAAGGTACTGATTTTTCATTGACAACTAATCCATTTGAAATTGAATCTGGGTTATCTCCCCATACTTTTGCGATTTCTTCTACTTTTATTCTATATGAAGGCACATTAGCCCCATATCCAACAATTCCTGCCATTAAATCACAACCATTTCATAATTTAGTTTTAATTGCAATAGCTAATAATTGCTATCAAATTTAATTTAAATAAATATTATTTTTTAATTTCGACAATCAAATTTTTCATTTGACTTTTATAGAAATATAAACTTAAATAACTCAATATAACTTAAAATAGTCATTAAAATATGTTTATATTAATATAATATTATTTTTTAATACATATAAACTTATTTAAAAATATAGGGCAAAAAGAGGTTATTGATAAAAAAATCCAAATTAAATTTTGTGATTTGAATGAATCTAAAATTAGTGGAAAGAGAAAAGTAAAATGATCAAAAAAATATGAAATACTGTTAAAAATAATAATAAAAAAAGTTAAAAAACAGATGCAGCTGCCGGGATTCGAACCCGGGTTGTAGGCTTGGAAGGCCCAAGTAATAACCAGACTATACCACAGCTGCAATAAAAAAAAGTGCGGCGTCCGGGATTTGAACCCGGGTCTCTAACGTGGCAGGCTAGAGTCTTAACCAGGCTGGACTAACACCGCAATATACAACATATAAATGTTAGTTAACATAATATATAAATCTTTCTATGAATACTTTTTTTATAGAATATTAGATAAATTATAGGAATTTAAGTTCAAAAATACAAACTTAAAGATCTATAAAAAATGATAAATGAGCGGAAGCATAGATTGGATACCTAAAACAAATATAGCAAATCCTCCAATGAATTCAATGTGTCTGGAGTATTTCATAGCAGCTTTAGTACCGAAAACACCAATGAATTGCCAGGTGATAACTAAACATAAACTTGCTATAGCAACTACATATGGGTTTGCACCTTCAATAACACCTTGAGCAGCCAAGACTAAGTTTTCAATGTTACCAAAAATCAATAACCCTAAAAATGGTTTATAATCATCAATTAAAGACATCTTTTCACCTAACCTTTAACTGCTTGATACATTGATTGGATACCTAAAATAAATATGGCTAATCCACCAATGAATTCAATATAGATTCCGTAAGCTTCTAACTGTTGTGTGCATACAGTTCCGAGAATTAACCATATAGCCACACATATTAAACTCAAAATAGCAAGTCTTAAAGGATTTGCAGCTTTAACCACTCCTTGAGAAGCTAAAATCAAATTCTCTATATTTCCAAAAACTATTAAGGAAATTAAACCAAGACTTAGTCCTAAACTCATTAAATCACCAGTATTATCATCTAATGATCATGCATTTATTTTTTATTAGCTATTATTTAAAATCTAAAGTCCATCAAATAATAGTTAATAAAAAATCATATAATTTTTAATCATTAACAATTTTTATTTCTTTTTAATCATATTTAAAACTTACTTAAATCTATAAAGTTTTAATAGATATACTTAAGAAGTTTTTTAATGAAAAAAATTCCAATTTAATGAGATGATTAAATTTTAAGAAAAAATCAGTTAAAATAATCAGAATAAAGTAAAAAAAATCAAATTTAAACACAAAAAGAGAAAAAATTAATAAAAAATTAAAATATAAATAAAAATTAAAAAATAATAAAAATAGAATAATATCTATTTTCTAGCAATTACGCAAAGCCATCCAGTGACTAATTCTTTATCTAAACTGTCTTGACCGTCTTTTGAGAAGCAAATAATATCAGAAAATCCTGCTTCACGCAAATATTCATCAAATTCATCTTCTGAATATATTTCCATTTCCAATAAGTCAATGAGCTCCTTCTGACGTTCATCCCCTTCATTAGGAATTGCTTCATTGCAAATAAACATTATTCCATCATCTTTCAATACTCTTCTGACTTCTTTTGAATCATTTATAAAATCAGGCCAGAAATAAACGGTTTCAAAACCAGTTATGATGTCAAAAGTGTTATCTTCAAAAGGCAATTCAGAAACGGATCCTTGAATGATTTCACATCTGCCTTCATCAATGGCTGCTTGGTTTAGCTTAGTGGATTTCTCTACTGCAACTTCAGAATAATCCAGACCATAAACCTTATTGTCAGTCATTTTAAGGAATCTTTCCACATTGACTCCTCCACCGCATCCTATATCCAAAATGACATCATCCTTTGCAATGTCCAAATGACTTACACCCCATTGTGCAAGGCTTTCATGGCTTTTATTCATCCTATCCAATAATTGGTCCCCTAATTCTCCTTCAGGCTTACGTGCATTAATTATTAAATCCTTTTCTTCTTGACTTCTAATAGTTTTTTTATCAGCCATTTTATTACTCCTAAATTTAATCATTTTATCGATACTTTCTTAACACTAATAATATCAATTGCATAGTTAATAAATCTTAGTGTTGATTGATTAGATGATAAAATAATTAAAGGAAAATTAAAGAAGATTATTCCTCAAAATAAACTTCTCTAATAAAATCACCTATACCTATATCAATCAATGTGAAATCATTGAAAAACCCTAACATCAGCAGTTCATCGACATCATCAATCAACTGATCATTTGAAATTTCATTTTCGCAGGCACAATCATCCAAAAGGTCCAAACAATCAGAATCACTTAATATGCACATATCTTCAAATTCATTTAAGTCATCCGAATTTTGTTCAGTTTCCTTTTCACAATCATATGAACTATAATCAATGCTGTTTTTTACATATCTGTTCTCTTTTTTATTTTCTAAAGACATTTTACCAAATCCTTTACATGTTTTTTAAAAAAGTTCTTGAATAAAAGTTGTTTTTTAGAGCATATAAAATTAAACAAAGAGCATTTAAAATGTAATATTTAAAAATAGTAAACTATAATTGGTAAAATTAAAAATAAATAATAAATAGTTTAATATGTTAAAAAATAAGTATATTTAAGAATAGTTTAATATAATAAACTAAAAAATTGATTTTAAAATGGGTGAATAACTCATCTGAAAATCAATTGTAAAAAAATAGATAAAAATAGATTAGAATAGATTAAAATAGTAATGAGAAAAAATTAATTAAAAAAATTAAAAAAAGAAAAAAAGAAAAGTCAAGAGCAAAACTCTTAACTATTAAAACCTTTGAATCAAACTTTCTCCAAAAGTTTGGAAAAAGTTTTGGTCAAGGTTTTTTGACGAAGTCAAAAAAGCTTGGTTACATCATTGGAGGCATGCCGCCAGCCATACTTGGGTCCATTGGCATGTCGCCGCCACTGGTTCCGCTGGAAGCGATTACGTCATCGATTCTTAAAATCATTTCAGCAGCTTCGGAAGCAGATTGGATAGCTTGTTTTTTGACACGTTTAGGTTCTACAACACCTTCTTCTTTCATGTCAGTAACATCACCAGTGAATACGTTTAATCCCATGTAAGCAGATTTTTCGTGAGCAGCTCTTAAGTCTACTAAAGAGTCAATGCTGTCTAAACCAGCGTTTTCAGCTAAGGTTTTAGGAACAATTTCTAAGGATTCTGCAAATGCAGTTACTGCTAATTGTTCTCTTCCGCTAATGGATTGTGCGTATTCTTTGAGTTTTTTAGCCATAGCGATTTCAGGAGCTCCTCCACCAGCTACAACTTGACCGTCTTCTACAGTAGCAGCTACTACACCGATTGCGTCATCAACAGCTCTGTCGATTTCGTCAACGATGTGTTTGGTACTTCCTCTGACGAGTAAGGTTACTGCTTTAGGTTCTTGACAGTCTTCTACGAAGATCATGTCGTCACCGGAGATTTTCTTCTCGGTTACGGAACCTGCGTGACCTAAGTCAGCTTCGGTTAAGTCATCTAAGTTGGATACAACGGTAGCACCAGTTGCTTTTGCTAATTTGTCAATGTCAGATTTTTTAACTCTTCTTACAGCTAAGATTCCTTCTTTAGCTAAGTAGTGTTGTGCTAAGTCGTCGATACCTTTTTGTGCGAATAATACGTTTGCACCGACATCAGCGATTTTGTTAACCATATCTCTGACCATTTGTTCTTCTTGTTCAATGAATGCTTGCATTTGAGCAGGGTCAGTGATTCTGATTTCAGCATCTACTTCAGTTTCTTTAACTTCTAAAGGAGAGTTGATTAAGACAACTTTTGCGTCTTCTAATTCAGATGGCATACCTGGGTGTACTTTTTCTTTGTCTATGATTACACCTTGGATTAAGGTAGATTCTTCTACTACTGCACCATCTTTCTTCTCGATTTTAATGTGATCAGTGTCAACTTCACCATCGTCAGCTACTTGTTGTACAGCATCTACGATTAAGTTTGCTAAAGGTTCACGAGCTTTTTCGGTTCCTTTACCAGTCATAGCAGTCATAGCTACTTTTACTAACATTTCACGGGAAATGTCTTCAATTGCAATTTCATCTAAGATTTCTTGTGCTTTTTCAGCAGCTTGTCTGTAACCCATAGCAATGATGGTTGGGTGAATGTCCATATCTAATAAGGTTTCAGATTTTTTGAGGAGTTCTCCAGCAATGATTACTGCAGTAGTAGTTCCGTCTCCAACTTCGTCTTCTTGGGTTTTTGCAACTTCTACGAGCATTTTTGCTGCAGGGTGTTCAATATCCATTTCTTTTAAGATAGTAACTCCGTCATTGGTTACTACAATATCTCCGAGTCCGTCCACTAACATTTTGTCCATACCTTTTGGACCTAAAGTGGTTCTTACAGTTTCTGCTAATACTTTACCTGCGAGGATGTTGGTTCTTTGTGCATCTCTACCTAACAATCTGTTAGTTCCTTCAGGTAAAATGAAAATAGGTTGACCTTGTGCCATTTTATACACCTCAATTTTTTTAAAAATAAATTTTTTTTAATAGATAAATAAAAATAATTGAATCATATCCATTTTCTCTTTAAAAATGAATATAATCAAGTTAAATCTAAAAATAAATCAGAAAAAATAATTTCATAAAAGATAGATTTAACTAATATTAAAATATTTATTCTATAATAACAATGGGTTTAAAGTAATATATAAACTTTTTGTTTTTATTATGGATTTTATAAAAATTATTATTTTTAACATAAATAGGTAAAATTTAATTAATTTTGAATAAAATTATAAAAATTTAATAAAAAATTGAACAATTTAGTATAAAATTTATTTAGTTACAAAAATATATTAAAATAGAAAGTTCCTTTGTGGTTTACATATGTTCCTTTGCAGTTAACATTTGATTTTGAAAATGGAGAATGCTATAAAAATCATACGAAAATAGAAAAAATTAGAATAAGAATTAGAATAAAAATTAGAATAAAAAATATATGAAAAAATAAAAAAATATATGAAAAAATAAAATAAGAAAATTTTAGGATTCGTCAGGCAAAGGAAGCTTTTGCCAAAAGAATACATCATTTTCCTTTTTAGCTACTTCAACATAACCTTTTCTCTCTAAACTCTTAAGAATGTTTTTGGTGTTACCAAATGAAAGGTTCTTGAAAGCGAGATCATTAAGATACTCCTTGACGGATAATGTATCCATAGCCTCATCTTCAGGAAGCAAATGATAAATTTGAGATTGAATTGAGTTAAGATTATTCAATTGAGGAGCAGTCAATTTTTCATAAACGAATTTGAATTTCTCAAGTTCTGCAACTGAAGACTTGTACTCTTCAAGCTCCTGTTTTAATTTTGCAACCTCTTCAGCATTGCTTTGATTAAGCTCATTAAGGGAATCCTCCAAATTAAGGTCAGATGATTGAGATTCTGTAGAATCTATTAAATTAGCGATTTTTTCTAAATCTTGCTCTTCTACAGCCCTAATCTTAAGATTATTTTCCTTAGCCAATTCCAACTCTTTCTTAATGTCATTCAATTCCATCAATTCCCTATCGCCAGCAGATGTCTTATTCATTACGCCGTCATGTGCTTGGTCGTCAAGGAATGTGTTATCGGACAATTCAAAGAATAGGTCCTTGACTTCATTGAGTCTTTGGATTTGCAAGTCCTTCTTGGATAGTTCTGTTTGCAACTTAGCATATTCCTCACGAGAAACGGACTTGTCCTTCAATAAGCTGATTTGGACATCCCTTTCGCGAATAGCTACATCACGGGAATCAAGTTCCCTTTGCAATGCTACAAGATTATCCTTATTTACAAGGTTATTTTTCAAGTCGAGAATCTCTTCATTTTGAGAAGCGATTTGAGAATTGAGTGATTGAATCTCCATATTCTTTTCATCAAGTGTGGTTAAGGTATTTGCCAATTTAAGGTTTGCCTGATTTTCCTTGTTCTTCGCTTCATTCACTTGACGTTGCAAGTCGGAGTTCTTATTGTTTGCAATCTTTAAGTCATTGGAGATGGCTTGAATTTCATTATCCTTAAAGCTGACTTCATTCAATGCCTCTTTTAACTTAAGATTTGCCTGACCTAATTCCAATGTTTTGAAACTGTTGAATTCCTCATCAAAGGATTCCTTCATTTTAGAAAGAGATTCGTTTAGGTCAGTAAGTTCATTAACCTTATCAGACAAGTTCCTGATTGTTTCATCCTTTGAATTCAATAGGTCCTTGGATCTGTTCAAAACTTCAATGTTTGTATTTAAAGAATGAGTAAGGTTTTCTATTTCATAGTTTTTAGTATTCAAATCAGCCTGATATTTAGCCTTGATGTCTGCAATCTCATCATCCTTGACTTTCATGTCATTGTCAAATTTAGCTAAAAAGTCGCTAAGTTCAAGGCTTTTGCTTTTTAAATCATCATCAAAACGAGTTTTTAAATCGGAAATTTCATTTTCTTTAGCAGTTAAATCTTCTTGATGTTTAAGTTTTAAATTTGAAACTTCCTCAACATGTTTATTCTTCAAATCTATGATTTCAGCATCTTTTTCATTTAATAATTTTTCAGATTCACTTTTTAAATCTTCGAATTCATCACTAGACTTTAAAGAATTTTGCTCCTCTTTCAATTGAACTATTTCCATTTTAAGTTTGTTGATTTCTAAAAGAGAAGACTTTACTAATTTTTGTAATTTATCCATATCATTTGAATTTTCAAAGCTCATTATATCACTTTAATAACTTAATTTAATGTTAATCAAAATAGATTAATCTTTAATTAAAACTATATTACTTAAAACTATGTTTAAACTCTTATTTAAAGTATTTGCTTAAATTGAATTAAAATTACATAAATATTAAAGTTTTGATTAAAAAACAAGAAAATTTTAAAGATTATTCATTTAAAAGAAAATCTTTAATTACATAAAATTTGAAATGCAAGTAAGCAAGCACTTGCTTTCACAAAAATATTTATATATAACCAGTTATACCCAAATATAGGAATAAAAAGTTTTAACTAAAATCTTAAGTATTACGAATTGAAAACTGGAAACATCAGTTTTTAATTTTATACCACTATTTGGATTGGAGAAAACATCCCAATCGAAATATTAAAGCCAAATAAGTATTGAGATCCAATGCTTAAGAATTAGAGTCCCAACATTTGAATATTGACAGCCCATCAATATTGAAATGTTGTGGCTCGTGGTTTTCTCAGGTAACTATTTTTTTGAATTATTATGGATATATCAATTCAATAACTATTTTTTATTTAATTTTTGTTAGTTTTCAATAGCTATTTTTCATTATATCCAACTAAAATCTCTCATATCATAAACATTTTAGTAATTAAACTCTCAATTACTCCTTATTAAATGAAAAGATGAAAAATATCACCTATTTAAAAAAAATATGATAAAATCAACATTAATAGTTAAAAAAAAGAAACTATTCAAAAAATATTGATGAGAAATAAAATACTTAATAATATTAATGATTTATTTACAATAAACTACAAATGTATATACAAGTTACAAATGTATAATATATAAGTGATTTATTTACAATAAACTACAAATGTATATACAAGTTACAAATGTATAATATATAAGTGATTTTTATGGAATTAGTTAATTATCTGACCCAAATTATTGTTTCAATTGGCATATTCATCATATTATGTTTTTTAGGGGAAACATTTAAAAAACTTAGGATGAATCAAAAAGGAGGCCTGCTGGATCTTGATGAATTTTTCCCTAAAGAAGAGCTCATGTCATTTAAACAGGTCCATTACCTTATTCTGATATTGTTCATATACATCTGCATCATAAACTTCTTCTTTAACAGATTTTTTGCAGTAAGCGATGAACTGTTTTTAATTAATTCCTTAATAGACATTATCGTTTCAATAACTATTGTAGTAGCATTTTATGACTGTTCTACAAGAAGCAGGATAATAGCCATATTCCTAATGCCACTGGCTTCCATATCCGCTCTTGTCTTCGGAGGAACATTACTCGGATATTGGGACTTCATTCGTATCCCTACTTTGCTATATGTAGTAATTCAGTTATATCATAAGTTTTTAGACTTTACCGATGACAATAATCTGGAAAAATTGATTTTGATTTTGGTAAGTATTATTTTCACTACTCTTGTCTTGACAATATTTTTAGAAAATCAAAACCCTATAAACGCTTTAGGTATGGTTTCAAATGCATTTACAAGTAATGGATATGCAGTTTTAGGTAAAACCGCAGGGGGAGTATTGACCTCTACATTCCTTGTTTGGAGCGGATATATAATCTCAGGTGTGGGTACAGCTACACTGGCTGCAGGAATCATTCATAGAAAATCCAAAAAGAAATTTGAAAGATTAGAGGCTAAGATTGACAATCTGGAAAAGATAATTACTCAACAACAAAAAGAGGAAAATGAATAAGAATCATTTTTCTATTTTTTCTATTTTTTAAATTCCAATTATAAATTTTAATAATTATTTATAAATTTTTTGTGATATTTTAAATAAAAATTTAAAAACCATATAATTTTATGTTAATTTGTCTATTTTTTCTTGTTTAGTTATTATTATTTTTTAGATTTTATTTTTTCAAGTGTCAATCAAGTCCCAATATTTTACAAAATTTATATTTTTAGTTTACTTAAAGTTATATATTATTTTAAATATACAATATCATATTGGAAAATTAGGAGGAAAACTATGAAAAAAGATAAGTATATCCTAATGATCTTATCAATATTCTTGATTTTACTTGTTTTTGCCGGTACTGCAAGTGCTGGAGACATAGATGATGAAATAGAACTTTCATCTCCAAGCGATATTGATGAAATCGTTGGTGTAGATGATGGTGCCATAGGCACTGATGATGAAAATAATAATGAACTAGAAGATGATTCTAGCGACGATGTAACAGTCACTCAAGATAATGCCAAAGAGACATTAAATGAGGGCAGTACTGGTAGTTACGCTGATTTAAGTTCAGAGATTAATGGGGGTGAAGGGGGCAACATTGTATTGACCAAAAAAACTTATACATATTCCTCAGGTTCTGCGGATGAGATTGTTATTAATGCCCCTTGCATAATTGACGGAAATGGCTGTGTCATTGATATGGCAGAGTCAAATATCAGAGCATTTTTTGTAAATGCTTCAAATGTAACCTTTAAAAATCTAAGCATAATGAATGCACATGCTATTGCTGATGGTTCTGCAATTTTCTTTAATGGTTCTGGCAGCCTGATAGATTGCAGCTTTATAAATAACTCTGCAAAGTATGATAATGTCGAGAAGGAATCCTATAGTGGTGGTGCAGCATACTTTGTCGGCAATGGTATGGTGGATAATTGTAACTTCACTGACAACCGTGCTGAAGCCGGTTGGGGTGGTGATGTTTATCCTGAGTATGCTTGTGGTGGTGCTCTTTACTTTAATGGTTCTGGAACTGTGATAAATTCTAACTTTACTCATAGCACTGCACGTTGGGGTGCTGCTATCTTCTTTAAATCCCCTTCTTCAGTGTCAAATTGTATTTTCTTTGAAAACACTGCATATCCTATGGATGGTGGTTACGGTTACTCATTTGCTGATGCCGGCGCCATATACTTTGAAAGTGACGGAAATGTAACAAATTCCAATTTCACAGGTAACTCAGCATATAATTTTGGTGGTGCAATAAGGTTCAATGGTGTAGGTAATGTGACAAATTCCAATTTTGTTCATAATTGGGTAAGACACGACCCTGATTATGGAGTTGGAGAAGATGATGAAGATTATGGTGGTGCTATCTTCTTTAATGTTGAAGGTAGTGTGGATAACTGTAATTTCACTCTTAGCAGTGCAAAACATAAGGGTGGTGCCATATATTTCAGTAATGCAGGTATTTTGAATAATTCTAATTTCTACGATAGCTCTACAGGACTCTGTGGTGGTGCTGTATACTTTAAGCAAGCAGGTATTGTAGATAATAGTAATTTTTCCGGCAGCTCTGCAAATCATGAAGGTGGTGCAGTATACTTTGAAACTTCAGCCTACGTGACAAATGCCAATTTCACAGGCAACAACGCATATACTTATGGAGGTGCATTATACGTTATGCGTGGTTATGATGTGGATAATTGCAGTTTCACCTCTAACTATGCAAGTTCTGATGGTGGCGCTATCTTCTCATTTTATGCAGACTACAAATATAATGTGACTAATTCAAATTTCACAAATAACAGAGCAGGCTCAAGCGGTGGTGCAATAAGATTAAAAACAGAAGGAAAATCCAATATAGAAAATTGTAATTTTATTGGCAACATTGCAGAGGGACAAGCTGGCGGTGCCATTTACACAGATGTTTTCCCTAATTTTATACTTGAAGAATTGGGAAATGTCACTGAAGTGATAAATTGTAATTTCACTGGAAACACTGCAAAATGGAATGGTGGGGCTATTTACTTTTCTTATAACGGTAGTGTAAATTATTGTAATTTCACAGGCAACAAGGCAACCACAGGTTCAGCAATCTATTTTGCTACAGACACTAATTCCATGAAGAATACCATATTGTTAGATAATAGGGCCAACTCCAATGAGGTGTCTTTAACCCAGAATGAAGGAATTGTCACCATCAAATTCACTGGTGCGGATAACCTTTTAAATGCCATTTACTCTCATGGTGAACTTGATTTTGAGAATATCACATATTGGGGTGCAAGAGGAATTTCAAATACAGGATATCAGTATTTCCCTAATTCCCATTATGAAGCAGGTCAAAACATTACCATCACTGTCAATAGAAGTGGAATTATCAGGGAATTTGTAGGTGTAACTGATGCAAATGGTGAAATCACCGTAGATTTAACTAAATATGCTGCAGATTACAATGTTAGTGCATATCACGCTGAAGATTCATATTATTCTCAATCAAGTGTAAGTTCAATAACCTTTTCTACAGGCCAAGCAACTGTATTGGATTTAAATGTTTCCGATGATTTCGCTTTTGCTAATGTCACTGATGGGGCTAAAGGAAATATTACATTTACCATTACCAAAGAAAATGAGCTTGTTAAAGAGGTTAATGTGAATATATTAAATACCTATGCTGAATTAGACATATCAGATTTAAGTGTAGGCACTTATAATATTACTGCAACATATAATGGAGATTCCAATTATCGTCCTTCAACCAAGAGCATAATTTATGAAAATTATGAAATTGGCATTGTTGTTAGTGAACCTGTTATTTATGGTGAGGAACTTGTTGTGAATATTACTGTTCCAAGTGATCTTACAGGCAATGTATATATTGACCTTGATGGTGAATTTTGGTCCACTAATCAGATTAATGACACTACTTACCAAGCTAATATCAGAGGATTATATCCAGGTAAGCATATTGTCAATGGAGTGGTACGGGATGACCCTAAATATACTAATAAAGTATCTGACAATGTATCATTTGTCGTTAAAATGATTGCCAATGCTAACTTTGACATTGTAAATGGTGAAAATGAAGTCACTGTCACTTTAAAGAATCTTGATGGAACTCCTATAGCTAATGCCCAAGTTCTAGCAATCATTAATGGTGAAGAAAGGAATATAACCACTGATGAGAATGGGGAATTTATTATTGAACACAATGGTAACATCACTGCTCAATTTGAATATGTTGATGAAAACGGTGTGACTGTAAAATCCTCAACCAAAGTCATTTCTGAAATTGAGGTAGTAGAAGTTCCTGTAATTCCTGTAAGGAATGCAACTAAAATCATATATGGGGATATGACCACAACTGCAGTTGCTCCAGAAGATGGAAGAATAGGAGAATACTTCCACATACAATTAGTGGATGCAAACGGCAAAGCATTAGCAGGTAAGAAGGTTCAAATAGGATTCAACGGCAACGTATACAACCGTACAACAGACTCCAACGGAAAAGCAAGATTGCAGATCAACCTCAAAAACGCAGGAACATACACATTTGCAATAGCATTCCTTGGAGATGACGAATACAACGGATCATTTGAAGTGTCAAAAATCACTGTCAAAAAGCAGACACCTAAATTTACAACAAGCAGCAAAACCTACAAGGCAACCGCTAAAACCAAAGCATTGACTGCAACATTCAAAACAGTAAAAGGAACCCCAATAAGCGGAAAACTTGTTAAATTCACTGTAAATGGAAAAACATACTCTGCTAAAACAGATGAAAATGGAGTCGCAACTGTAAATGTAAGCCTAAACAAAAAAGGAACCTACAGTTTCACAGCTAAATTTGCAGGAGACAACAGATTTGCAGCAATAAGCAAAACTGCAAAATTAACCATAAACTAAAATAAAAACTTTAAAAAAGGATTTTGATCAATTCAAAATCCTAAATCTCTTTTTTTCTTTAAAATATAAGAATTTTATAATTAAATCTCTTTTTTTCTTTAAAATATAAGAATTTTATAATTAAAATCCCTTTTTTTCTTTAAAAATTTAAGAATTTCCTAAAATTAATTTTTCTTATTTTTTACCCAATTATTTCATAAATTTTTCATTATCTTATTTTAGTAAATTATTTTATTAGTTAACTATATATGTATATGTGAATAAAATGAGGAGGACTTTAATGAAATTGAACAAACTTTTAGTTTTTTTATGTTTGTTAATGGTTATGCTTACGATTGCTAGCGCAAATGCAAGCGATGTAAATGAAGCTGTTATTGCAAGCGATATAAACGAAGATGCTATTGCAATCGACGATGCAGAAAATGAGGATATCAGTGTGTCAGATGATAGTGATGATGTAATAGCAGACTCAGAAAAAACAATGACTGACTTAAAGAACACAATAGACAATTCACAGGATAGCACAATCATTCTAAGTGATGATTACAGCTATGTGGATACTGACAGTTCCTTAAAAGATGGAATTGAAATTAGAAAATCAGTCACAATCGATGGTCAAGACCATAAGATAGATGCAAATAAAAAAATGAGGATTTTTCAAGTTACTAGCGATGCCACTGTCACATTTAAAAACATTAGCTTTTTAAATGGATGGACTGAAAACTATGGATATGGTGGTGCAATCTGGAGCAACGGAGGAAACGTCATAGCAATAAACTGTACATTTAAAAACAACAGCGCATACTACGGAGGAGCAATGAAAGAAGGAACAGCTATAAACTGTACTTTCATTAAGAATAAGGCAAGCCAAGAGGGTGGTGCAATCTATTATAAGACTAATAATAAGGATTATGCTTTGAATTGTACATTTATTGGCAATGAGGCATACATAGGCTCTGGAATATACATTGATCGTACTTCTGCTGAGAATCCTATTACTACTGCTGAAAATTGTAGTTTTATTAATAACACTGCTCTCCATGATAGTGCAATGTTTCAAGGCACTGCTGTAAATTGTACTTTTATTAATAACACTGCTCATAATGATGGTGCTGCAATGCGCCATTGCCATGCGGTGAATTGTACTTTTGAAAATAATGATGTATATGTTACAAACATTAGTTTCAGTAACCTTAATGATGATCTAATAGCTTTAGATGACACAATATTATTCAAAGGCTTGCCTGAATGCAATCTTACAGTTAAAGCCACTAAGGATGGTGAAACAAAAACATTTACTTGTAATAATGCAGGATGGGAAGTAAAAGACTTGGAACCAGGTACTTATACTGTCAAATTCACAATTAATGAAAATGATAATGGAAATAAGGGGGAATTAGAAAATACAATAACTGTGATACCAAGTGGATCAAAGTTAATATCTGAGTTAGAGACCTTAATCAACAATGCTCAAGCGGATGACACAATTATTCTTAATGATGATTATTTCTGCATTGATAAAGATTTGGAAAATGGAATTATAATCAGAAAGAATCTAACAATCGATGGACAAGGCCATAAGATAGATGCAAACCACTTAATGAGGATTTTCCAAGTTACTGACGACGCCACCGTCACATTCAAAAACATGACCCTTACAAATGGATGGACTCAAAACTACGGATATGGTGGTGCAATCTGGGGAAACGGAGGAAACGTCATAGCAATAAACTGTACATTTGAAAACAACTCTGCATACTCCGGGGGAGCACTAAAGGATGCAACTGCTATAAACTGTACTTTTATTAATAATAATGCTAGCGATTATGGAGGTGCAATCCATTATTACAATAATGAAAAGGATTCTGCTGTGAATTGTACCTTTATCGGCAATAAGGCAAATTTTGGCTCAGCAATGAACACTGTAGATATTTCCACTGAGAATGGCATCACTACTGCTGAAAATTGTACTTTTATTAATAACACTGCTGATTCTTATGCTGCAATGAATAAAGGTACTGCTGTGAATTGTACTTTTATTAATAACACAGATAGTTTTGATATTGCTGCAATGCGTTATTGTACTGCTGTGAATTGTACTTTTGAGAATAATGAGGTATGGGATTCAACTATATACTTCTATGCAACCGATACAAACATAACCCAAGGAGATACAGTATTATTCTATGGTTTACCAGATTGTAAACTTACTGTTGAAGTTATGAATGCAGATGACGTACTAATAGAAACAGTTCATTGCAATAATACAGGATGGGAAGTAAAAGACTTGGAAGACCCAGGCCTTTATACTGTCACTTTCATCATTGATGATGAAGGTGAGGAAGATGAGGGGAATGAGGGCAATTTTACAACCCAAATCTTTGTAAAATTTAAACTTAAATTAGAAGTAAATGCAGAGAATGTTACTGAAGGCGAAGCGGCTACTGTAAATGTAAGCTTAAAAGACATGAATGATAAGGATTTAAGTGGAGATGTTAAAGTAATCATCAATAACACAGAATACACAGTTAATGTCGTTGATGGTAAAGGAAACATCACTATTGAAAATTTAGCTCCTGGTGCATACGCTATAGTTGCATTGGTACCTGAAGGAGATTTATATGATAGTGCTTTAGCAAGTAATGTTTTAATCATAAATAAACCAACTCCTGAAAGGACTGAAACAAAAATCATATACAAAGACATGAATACAACAGCAGTTGCCAAAGAAGATGGAAGAATAGGAGAATACTTCAGCATACAATTAGTGGATGCAAAAGGCAATCCATTAGCAGGTAAGAAGGTTCAAATAGGATTCAACGGCAACGTATACGACCGTATCACAGACTCCGATGGAAAAGCAAGATTGCAGATCAACCTTAAGAATGTGGGAACATACACATTTGCAATAGCATTCCTTGGAGATGACGAGTACAACGGATCATTTGTAGTGTCAAAAATCGTGGTTAAAAAGCAGACACCTAAATTTACAACAAGCAGCAAAACCTACAAAGCAACTGCTAAAACCAAATCCTTAACTGCAACATTCAAG
>CACYJH010000017.1 GCA_902774685.1 uncultured Methanobrevibacter sp. | reverse complement strand
AAGAGCAGAAGTGGTTTGTGCTAACTGTGGATTAGTTATTGATGAAAACCTTGTAGATATGGGTCCTGAATGGAGAGCATTTGACCATGAACAAAGAGATAAACGTACAAGAGTAGGTGCTCCTATTACTTACACTATTCACGATAAAGGTTTAAGTACTATGATTGATTGGAGGAATAAGGACATCTATGGTAGAGATATTCCTGCAAGAAACAGAGCTCAATGGTACCGTTTAAGAAAATGGCAAAGAAAAATCAGAATTTCTGGTGCTACTGAACGTAACTTGGCTTTTGCATTAAGTGAATTAGACAGAGACTCTTCAAGATTAGGTCTTCCAAGAAGTGTAAGAGAAGCTGCTTCCGTTGTTTACAGAAGTGCAGTTGAAAATAAGCTTATCCGTGGAAGAAGTATTGAAGGTGTAGTGGCTGCTTCATTATACGCAGCTTGTAGAAGATGCAAAGTACCTCGTACTTTAGATGAAATCGCTGAAGTTTCAAGAGTAAGTAAGAAAGAAGTTGGAAGAACTTACAGATTCTTGACAAGAGAATTGAACATTAAGTTACCTCCTACATCTCCAGTGGACTACGTTCCTAGATTTGCAAGTGAACTTGGTTTGTCTGGTGAAGTACAATCCAGATCCATTGAAATTATTGAAAAGGCAATGGAAAAAGGATTAACTTCCGGTAGAGGTCCAACTGGTGTAGCTGCAGCTGCATTATACATTGCATCTGTTTTATTAGGTGAAAGAAAAACCCAAAGGGATGTTGCAGATGTTGCTGGTGTAACTGAAGTAACTATCCGTAACAGATACAAAGAACTTACTGAACAATTAGAAATGGGCGTAACTTTATAGCCAAGCTTTTTACCCAAGCTTTTTGGCCTTCGGCCAAAAACCTTGACCAAAATATTTTTAATAGTTGGGAGTATTTACTCTTAATTATTTTCTTTTTTTTATCACATTTTATTTAATTCGTATTTAATCGAACTATTAAAAATATTGGGATTTTTTTCCTATAAAAACTATAAAAAAATAACTTTCATGTAAAGTCATGTAATTACATGAAGTAAAAATTAATAATTTAAAAAAAAGAAAAATAATGCTTATTTTTTAATTTAGGGACTAATCAAGCCTTGAATATTTTTCAATGCTCAAGTCTAAATCTTCAAGAATTGCACTATTGTCCCATGGTTCAACTTTGTCCAAGTTTGCTTGATAGACATCAAGATTATTAAGGAATGATTTTATCTCATCAACCTTCAATTCTTCATGGGATTCTCCGAAACCTAACTTTTCTACATAGAATCCATTTAAGATCTGTTCAAAGTTCTTATGTGCAGGAGTGCTGTAGATAGGCTTCTTGAGATATATTGCCTCTGAAATCATGGTGAATCCGCCATTTACAATGATTGCCTTTGCAGTTCTCATGTCTTCAAATATCTGCTCTTCATTGAATGACCTATAGGTCAGATTTCCGTCCACTTCGTCCTTATTGAATCCATAGACAATGAACTTGTAATCCAATTTCTTAAGCTCTTCCATAAGGTTGATGCTTGATTCAGCTGTCTGATAAACCAATACATGATCTCCTTTTTCAGGTTTAAGTTCCATAATCTCTTTCCTTAGGACTGGCGGATAAAGTGCAGTCATATGAGGATGCTTTAAAGGAGGGTAGAAGAAACTTGTAATGATATGCCTTTTAGGTCTTAGGATATATGATTTGCACACTGCCTTTGCAGTCATCATGTCTATCCTATGGTTTGGAGGATAATCGTACTCACATTGTGTAAGCATGTGGATATTGTCCAAACTGATCAATGGAATGTTCATAAGCTTGCTGAGCATACTTGAATAGTTTTCAAAGTCAGATATGATAATGTTTGGTTTGACCTTTTTGTATTGCTTATACAAGACATTGTATCCATCCTTCAAGTTGGTAGGATTTGCCTTCATTGCCTTGAAGAATGTCTTCTTGGTTCTCACTACATTGTTTTCATAAACTGTATTGAATCCTCCGATTTCAAAAACATTATCGAATTTTTGTGCTAGGAACTCATATGCCCTTTCACTTGAAAATATATAAACGTCATATTTTTTAGTCAAATGCTCAAGGATTACGCTGCTTCTGATTGCATGTCCCATTCCTTCTCCGCAGATTGAGTAGAATATTCTTTTTCTTCCTGTTTCCGCTATTGCATCTTCCAATGTAATCAGCGCATTATCGCTATCTTCTCCACTATCTAAAAGCAAGCCATCATCTTCAGGCCTTTCCAGATTCTTCATGCTTTCGGAATCAACACCAATCAAGGTTGTTTCATTCTCGTTAACTTGAACCTCAATCAATTCGTTTTCTTCAGGTTCCCTATCCTTGAACTTGTTGATTCTATCCTTTATCATACGGTTTCTGGATTTTTCAGCAATCCTTTCCATATCAACACTGTCAAGTGCCTCAATTGGGTTATGTGAAAATTCATAATCCTCTGCATTGGATCCATGACCAAATCCATAACCTAATTCTTCGGCAGTTGTTCTCTTTCCTCTAAAGTCATTGACAGTGCTTTTTCCATATTGTTTAAGTAATGTGTAGAGACCTTCTTCCTCAAGCCGTCTTGTAGAAACTCCAATTTTGGCATTTCTAAGAACCTTGAATTCGCTTATTTCAGCTAATCTCTCAATATAGTCAGTGTCTTCACCAAAGCTTAAATCCTCATCGAATCCATTGCATTCATCATGCAATTCCTTTCTGGAGATGATTCCATAGCAGCCTGCACCATGAGGCTTGATGTTTTCAACAGCTATCATGAACCAGTTTGCCAAGTCGTGAAGGTATTTGTCCCTTTTCTTTTCTGAAAGTGGGGTCATTTGGGTGATTGCTATACCTAAGCCGTCCGCTTCAAATTCTTCAATCACATTAGTGAGGTAATTTTCTGTAAGCTCCAAATCTGAATCTAAAAATAGCAATATTTCTCCTTTTGCAACTTTTGCACCGTTGTTTCTTCCGATTCCAGGAAGTCCTCCCTCAACGACAACACAACCATATTCCTTGGCTATTTCTCTAGTATTATCATTGGATTGTGCATCTGCCACTATTACTTCATAATCTGTGAAATCCTGAGACTTGATGCTTTCTAGCAATTTCGGAAGATATTCCTCTTCATTGTATGTAGGTATGATAATACTGATTTTCATTTTATCATCTCTTGGGAGTTTTTATTGGTTTAGATAATCTTATTTTTATTATTATAATATTTGTTAATCAAGTTAAAAATTTTTTTGAATTATTCATTATAAATATGAATAGATGTTCCAGCTTAAGGAATACCAATCACATTTTCCATCCAAACTGACGGCTAAGTTATTTAACAATTCCATCTCATTATATTCATTTGAAAGATAAACTGTTGTTTTATTTTGATGCTCTGTTAAATTTAATGTATCGTATTGATTTAAAGCATCAATGTCATGAGTATTGTATATATTCACTTCATAAGAATCAGGACAAGCACCATAAAATGCAATTGAAAACCTTAAGACAATGATCAATATCAATGCGATGTGAGGCAAGAATTTCTTGAAAAGCCTGATTTTGGATTCCTTATTTCTACTGACTTTATCTGATATTTCTGATTTGACAATATCTCTTTCGTCTCTTCTGCTTAATAAGTCTGAAAATCCATCTAAAATATTGCCGTTAAACAGTATTATAAGCATTCCATATATTCCGCCAACTGCAGGAGTTCCAAACAAACCTCCATCCATAATTCCAATTATCCCTAATGTGCTTGTAAATGCCAACAAAATTCTTGATAGCCATTTACGTCTTTGCAATGACATGACCATTGCAATGTATATGATAGGAATTAAGATGAAGAGCACATAGATTAGGCTTGGTGTATATGCACTTAATGAGCTTCCAGTATGTATTCCTGCAGGAATATAGGTTAAAATGCCTCCGAGGATGATTCCAAATATTGCCTTATACAAATGGGAATGGAGAATGCTGGTACTTGTCATGCTTGGGTTCATTATGACAAGGATTGTATTCCAATCGAGTCCAAGTGTGCTTCTTAAGTAGACTTCCACAACCAAACCCATTATTGCAGTGAATAGAAATAGTGTTAGGGATAATTTCAAGTAAAAATCATTATCCTTAAGGATTTTTGGAATATTAAGATTCATGAAATAACTGTATATCTTATCATTGTCTCCAATTGTGGATAGGATGATTGTTATTCCAAAGACTACAAAAAAGAGTATGTCCTTTCCTTTTGAGGATCCCATTAGAATCGGTTGGGCAAATGGTCTTATGAATTGGTCTATTCCACTTAAGAAGAATAGCAAAGTTCCAAAAATGATTAAAATTATTCCAAAAGGAATATACTTGTTTATCTTTTTCATAAGACTTCCTCGCTGCATTAAATTGTCTAAAATTTTAAATTCAAATATTTATTTAAAACATGAAATATAAATTGATTATATGTACTATAATTAGCATTACTATAATTAATATTACTAAAATTAGTATAATTCTAATTAGTATTATTATAATTTTTATTAATCATATAATTTATAAATTTTTATATTTAATTTAATTAAATTTAATTAAAGTGTTATTATGTTTCCAATTAGCTTTTATATCGGATTGATTCTAATAGGAATCTTTGCTGGATTCGCTTCAGGATTGCTTGGAGTTGGTGGCGGATTCCTGATGGTTCCTTTGCAATTCTTCCTGTTCACATCAGTTGGAGTTGACCCTTCACTTGCCATGATGGTGTCCTTGGGAACCAGCTTGGCAATCATAATACCGACTGCTGCATCTGGTGCATATCAGCATCAAAAGAAGAACAGGTCAATTGTCAAACCTGCAATCAGACTTGCGATTTTTGGTATCATTGGAGGATTCTGCGGAGGTCTTTTGGCTAATATGGTTCCTACAAGAATCTTGCAGATCATATTTGCATGTCTTCTGATTTTTGTGGCATTGGATATGCTCTTCGGTTCCAGAAGTGATGGGGAAAAATCATTGATTCAATTTAATTTGCTTAATGCAGGTATTGTAGGTTTTTCAATAGGTATCATTTCCGGTTTGCTTGGTGTTGGTGGAGGAGTTTTCCTGATTCCATCTCTTTGCATACTCTTTGGATTCAGCTTGATTCAAGCTATTGGAACATCTTCTGTATTCATTGCATTTACAGCTATTGGGGGGCTTATCTCTTATATCTATACAGGTCTTGGTGTCAATCCGATGCCTTACTCATTAGGTTATGTAAGTTTGGTGAATTTTGTTATTATAGTGATGTTTTCAGTTCCTATGGCTACAATCGGTGCAAAACTAGTTTATAAAATGCCTGAAAAGAGATTGAAACAAATATTTGCACTTATCTTGATTTATATGGCAATAAAAATGATTGGATTTGATCCAATAGCTATTCTATTGGGTTTGTAAAAATAGGGATGAACTTCTAAATTTCATCATTTTCTTCAAAAACAACACCAGTTCCTTTTAAGATTACTTGGTTATTGTTTTTTCCTTTTCTTGGCCCTACAGTGTCATAAATTATATCTAAATTTAATAAGCCATTACATCCATCTGCTTTTAACTGTTTGATTAATTTCAATAATGCCTTATCTTTTGCAAGCCTTACATCCATAAGAACATATTCTTCCAAGACATCTTGAAGCCCTAATTCGATTTCCTCTTTTCTGTCTGATGAAAAGATATGTCTTGTTTCATAGATTCCTTTCCGTTCTATAATTCTTAATCCTTCTGGAGGGTATTCCAAAGTAAATAGACGAACTCCTAAACCATTCATTTCTAGTTCCATATCATAGAAATCATGTCTTGTATGAGCATGTCTTTTGAAATATCTTGCTTTGAGTTTTGAAGTCTTGTTAAAGATTTTTTCATATATGCCTGTAAAGAACATGGTGATTTTCTTGAAAACACCTGAAATGTGAGATACAATACCTAAACCCATTGCTATCAGGAAATAGTTTACTGCAGTAGGGAATGCTGCTTGGAGTATGATGACTATACTTCCTGCAGTGATGACATTGAATCCTAAGGTAGGATTTGCAATGATGAAACCGTAGATTACTGTAATTATGAAAAGAATAAATGCACTGATTGCTCCTGTACTTTCATGAACAAGCTTTTTTGCAGCATAGCTTTCAGCATATCCTGCAAGCAGTGGAGCAAGAACCAATCCGAAGTTCCATCCGAAAATAGCAATATGATAGTATAGGCAAAAAACATAGGAAGTTATACCTAGTGCTGTTCCAAAAGCAATGCATGCTATTTCCTTAAGGAATTTAATCCGCCCTTCTCTGGTATGCAGGCTATTTAACTTTTCTTTAATTTCTGTTTGCATTTATTCACTCTTCGATTTTGTCTCATAGACAAGTTTACGGTTTTTAAAAAAGTTTTATTGGATTTTGTCCTTGAAAGTTACCGCGGTTCCATAGACATTAACTAAAATGGTGTTTCCCATGGTACCTCCGAGGTTATTGTAGGATATCTTCAATCCTATGATTCCATTTGCACCATATTCTTCCGCTTTTGATTCCATAGCTTTAATCGCGTCATCTCTTGCTTCTTGAAGCTCTTCTTCATAAGTGGTGGTTCTTCCTCTTACAACGTCTCTGACTCCAGAGAACAAATCCTTATATATGTTGGATCCAATCAAGGCCTCTCCGTGAACCAATCCATGATATTTTATTATTGTTTTGTTATCTAAGGTACTTGTTGAGGATAATAACATTTTATCACTTAAAAATAGTTTTAAATAAAAATAAAGATTTTATCAGCTATTAATATTTAATAGCCAATATTGATTTTTGATTAAGTTCTTTTTAATTATTTAATTATGTAATTAATTAATTGTTTATTTAAAGAACATGAAATATGCCCATACGAGAATAAATATTACAATTACACCAAATAGCATCAATCTGCTTTTTCTGAGGTTCTTTTGTTGTTGTTCTAATACTCTTTGACAGTCAGGGGAGCATACTCTTTCTTTCATTGGTATTGGGGTTCCGCATACAGGACAATGTTTGTGTGGTTCTACCATATTTTCACCTTTTTTTTTTTATTTGTTGTTAAATTAGTTTCGATTAGTTTTTTAATTTTTAATCATTAATTTTAATCAATTAATTTTATTTATTTAATATTATATAAAAATTGATGTTGTTTAGATTTGCTTTGATTAGATTGAATTTTGAATATGTTCTATATATTGAAGAATTTTCTTGTGGTTTCGCTTACCTTTTCACCAAGCTCAACACTATCCATATCCTTGTAATGAGCTATTGTATCTAGGATATGAGGTAAATATTCCGGTTTGTTCTTATTGGATTTAGGCTTTTTAGGGAAGTTTCTTGGAATAAGGAAAGGAGCATCTGTTTCTATCATCATTCTTTCAGGAGGTATTACAGTCACTGCTTCCTGCAATGATTGGCCTCTTCTCTCATCACAGATCCATCCGGTCACTCCAATGGAGCAGCCTAGTTCAAGGTACTTTAGAGCTTCCTCCTTTGTTCCTGTAAAACAATGAACACAAGCCTTTTCACACATGTTCGGATACTTTTCAAGTATCTTCACCAAATCTTCATGCGCTTCCCTTTCATGTAGGAAGAGGGGCATGTTCAATTCATCTGCAAGCTTTACCTGTTCCTCGAACCATTTCCTTTGAACATCTTGAGGGGAATAGTTCCTGTTGTAGTCAAGGCCACATTCTCCTATAGCCACAACACAGTCTTCCTTAGCAAATTCCCTTAAAGTGTCGATGGTGTTTTCATCACAGGTCTTTGCATCATGAGGATGAACTCCTGCAGTAGAAAATAAGACATCTTTGAATTGTTCTTGTTTTGCATAATTCAATGCAGTTTCGCTTGATTTGATGTGGGTTCCAGTTATGATGAACTGGCTCACTCCAACTGCATTGGCATTACTTATGATTTCTTCCCTATTTTTATCAAAGGATTTGTGCATTAAATTTAGGCCTATATCAATTAATCCAGTCATTTCAATCACTAAAACAAACTTTTAGAAAAAGTTTGATCAAAATAATTTTCATTTTTTATTAGAAAAAATTCTTAAAAAAAAGTTTGAACAAAATTTTCTATTTTATAATTAAAAAAAGTAATTGTGTTATCTATTCAGAGATAACACGGGTTCCTATCTTTTCGCCTTTAATAGCTCTAATTAGGTTTTGTGGGTCATTACCGTTAGCTATTACAGTTTCCAAATTGGAACGTTTGATCATTTGAATTGCAGTTGTGTCAATGAATTCATAGGTTCCAGCCTTAACTTCATTTCCACTGATGATTTCCATCATGTCAGAAGCTGTAATCTCTTCAATCAATTCAGCGTCATCATACTTTTTAGGGTCTTTAGTGTAAAGTCCGTCAACTGCTGTCAAGTTAACTAAAAGGTCTGCTTGAACATATTCAGCCAAGATTGCAGATACTGCATCTGTACTGTGTGCAGGTTCAGTTCCACCCATAACAACTATTTTTCCAGTTGCAGAGTATTCTAAAGCTTCCTGGAAGTTATGAGGCACTCTTTGATATGCGAAATCACCAAGTGCAAGCAATAGAAGTTTTGCATTTACTCTTGTAACTTCTATTCCAATATCATCACATTTTGCTTCTCCTGCACCAAGGTCTCTAACAACCCCAATGTACTCTCTTGCAGGTTTTCCTCCACCTACAACAACAAACAATTCATGTTCTGAGCTTAATTCCTTAAGGAGCTTTGCATATTCCTTAAATCTTTCTGCATTATAATCCTGTAATAATATTGATCCTCCGATTGCAGCTACAATTCTCATAAATTCACCTTTTTTTTAGTTAAATGTCTTTTATAGTCTTCTATAGTCTTTAATTAATGAATGTTAATTAAGAGTTAGTAATTATAATTAAGAATCAGTAATTAAGAATTAGCATTATCTAAATTAACATTTTATCTATAATATTTATCTTTTTAATAATATTTAAATATACTATTGCAATTTAAAAAATAGGGATGGTGGGGGTATCATTGCTTTGCTTGCAAGCTTATTTTATTGCCCTAAACCAGCTGAAATTCTCTCCACCAAAACAACTGATGAGAATTGAAACGATTGTTGTGAGAACCAAACTCATCAATGCGGATTCCGGTGCAATAATCATAAATATTAAGATTGCCAAAATGTCAATGGAATAGAAAATTTTTCTTGTAGTTCCATTAGCAACTCCATTCTCGTTTAGGATTGTAAGAATGCCTAAAAGGATTGGAGCAAAGATGATTCCGAAAATGATCCATATGCATTCTCCTAATGGGACGAGATTGCTTACAGGAAGATTCAAGAGGTTCATGTAGAGATAAGCTTCAAGAACAGTCATTATGAGACCGAACACTCCACCAGCTATCGCTTGAGCCATGGTATGTTTCTTAAGTGTGAATCTGCTCCAGATTAGGATTGGGTAAAGCAGTCCAAATAAAGCACCTATTGGTCCAAGAAGCATAATCAATGCAGCTACCGGTCCGGTTAATCCAGTTGTATGAATGCTGATTTTCCATTTGACTGTAATGAGCATTACAATGAATGTATTCACTGTATAACATAGAATCAAAACTATCAGGAAATTTGAAACTCCAAGAATCAACGCAATCAAAAATCCTATGAAGTAAGATACCACTCCCACGATAAGTGGAATGAAACGGTCTTCCTTATTGGATATGTCCTTGTCTGTATCCAATTTTCTTGCCCAATGCATGATGATTGCCATAGGCAATATGGATGTGAAGATCAGTGAAATCAGTTCCATCACAATAAATTGGCTCCAGTTAAAGCTGAAGCTGCTTGTAAAAGGAGTTCCGCTGCTTGCCAAAATGATACAAATAATCAAAAACAGTGGAATTGTAATTATGGGAGGATTTGTAAAAATGGAGATTGTATCAGCTATCTTAAGTCTCTTCTCATCTGTTTCTGGAGTTTTGTTTTCTGTATTGATGTTTTTTAAGCCAAACAATTCATTCTCCTCCTTTAAGTAATAAAATAGTCTTATTATTATTTTCTTTATCTTTTTTAATTATTATTTTTTTCTTAATAATTTTTAAAAAGAGATGTCGGATAGATTTCTCATAAAATTTTCAAAATCAGATTCAATTATAATCCATTTTTTCACAATTTTTTCAAAATTCATCATTACTTATATAAGTAACTTACACCAATATATAATATATTATATCAATTTAAGGTTATTCATATGGTTTGAAATAAGTTCTATTTTCGAAAAAATTTTTATTTTTAAAAGTTGGAATAATCTTGAATGATAATGTTTTATTTTAATTTTTTATGCTAATTATTTATTAAAAAAATTATTTATCAATCTTATTAGGTGTTATGAATGAGTGAGGTATCCTCAAAAGAATTATATGAATTTAAGAAGTCATTAAAGGAATTGGCTGAAAAGAAAGGGAAGGGAACAGAGCTTGTTTCCATGTATGTTCCTCCAACAAAACAGTTAAGTGATATCATCAAACAGATGAGGGACGAATTGGGACAAAGTGCTAACATTAAAAGTAAAACCACCCGTAAGAATGTTCAATCAGCTATTGAGGTAATCATGCAAAGAATCCGTATGATTACAAATGACAATAAGGAATTGCCTAACGGCTTTGTATTGTTTGTAGGAATGATTCCTAAAGGCGGCCCTGGAACTGAAAAGATGGAAACTGTAGTTATTGAGCCACCTGAAGAAATTCAAACTTATCGTTATATTTGTGACAGCACATTTTTCCTTGAACCCTTGGAAGATATGATTGCTTCCAAAGAGGTTTATGGTATAGCTGTAATTGACAGAAATGAAGCTACCATTGCTACATTGAAAGGTAAAAGAATCAATGTAGTTTCCAATTTAACCAGTGGTGTTCCTGGAAAGCATAAGGCAGGGGGACAATCACAAAGAAGGTTCGATAGGGTTATCGACCAATTGGCTCATGAGTTCTTGAAAAGGATTGGTTCCCACATGGATGAGGAATTCCTTCCAATCAAGGATGACTTGAAGGGAATTGTTCTTGGTGGACCTGGAGGTACCAAAGAGGACTTCTACAATGGAGATTATATGCATTATGAGCTTAAGGATAAGGTTATCACTACTGTAGACACTTCCTATACTGGGGAATTCGGTATCAGGGAAACCATCGACAAGGCATCTGGTGCATTGGAAGAGTTAGGCGTTATCCAAGAGAAGAAGTTAGTGCAAAGATTCTTGGCTGAGCTCCGTGATGACCATGGTTTGTATTCCTATGGTGAAAAGGAAGTCAGAACCAATTTGGAAATGGGTGCTGTAGACATTCTCTTGCTTAGTGAAGACTTGAAATCCAAAAGATTAACCATTGACTGCCAAGCTTGCGGATTCCATGCTGAAGTGACTCAAAAAGAAGGTCAAAAAGTGGAAGACCTTACTTGTCCTCAATGTAATGAAAAGATGAAAATCACAAAAGAGGAAGATTTGGTTGAAGACTTGGCTAATATTGCAGAGGATTTAGGATCTTCTGTTGAAATCATTTCCACTGAAACTGAAGAAGGAAGCCAATTATATAGGGCATTCGGTGGAATCGGAGCTATCTTAAGATACAATGTAAGATAATTTTGTGTGGTGTTTTCATGAAGAATGAAAATTTCGGTTTGGTTATAGGCACTAGAGATGGTGAAGATAAGAAAACTGCACGTATCATTGGATATGATTATTTTATTCTAATGGATTTGGACTTGAATGAAGATGTTGATGTAAAGCTTCAAGACAAGATTCCTCTTGGAAAGGATAGCGAATTCGTTAAGCAGGAAAGGGCTCATTTAAGTTATGATGACTTGAATAAGAATGAAGAGTTTGAGGTTGAAAAGGCTGTTTTCAGCATTGTGATTGCCAATGAGCCTAAATATGTAAAATTCTTCAATGACCAAAGCAAAGAGGCAAGCCAATTGCATTTCCTTGATCCGCTCAATAGGAAAAAAGGTTCTAAAATCATTGCTGAAAAAGAGTTGAATGGTGATTTTGAAAGCTTTGAAGACATTGACAATAGAGTCAGTTTCATTGAAAGCTCAAAGGACTTGATTGTAAATAGGGTTCTTTATGAATTGATTGAACTTCCTAAAGTCAAAAAAGGCAGGCCTTTGTATTTATTCACAAAGGTGAAAAGATCCAATAAAAAAGAAGTCCAAGAGTATGATGAATTCGTAACTGATGACAGTCGTTTCATTGAAATGATCAAAGAAAAAGGATTGCTTGAAAAAGAGGGAAAACGTATTAGGTAGGTATTTTCTCTTATATTCTTTTTTTATTTTTTTTAAACATTTTTTACTATTTTTTTAGTTTAAAAATTTTAACTATTTTCTATTTTTTGTTTAATAAGTTTCATACTCTCTTAGTCTTTTCTAAGTATTTTAAAAATTATTTAATGGGGGGGGTGTGGGGATTAACAATATTGAGTTTTAGGTTTTTATGCTATTTAAAAAATGTCATCATTGAAATTAATTATTGAGTTTTTTGAGTGAATTGATGTTTTAAGAATTTTTTAGTTTATAATTCTTTAAGGTATTTAAAATTGTTAATCCCATACCTTATTTTATCTTTATTCTAATTTAAATCTTTCTATTTGATTCCTAAACGAATATAATTTCTTATTTTTATGTATAAATTGATTTTAGTTAATTATTTTTATTTTAATCAGCATATTGTTTTTATTTTGTAATTTTCATTTTGCTTATTTTATTGATGTCATCCTATAAAAAATCATTTAATAAAATTTATATTATTAAAGGTATAAAGAATATTATATTTTATATAACAATTTTTTAGAGTGTTTTGATGTCTGATTTAAATACTTGTTCAAATGAAAAATTATCATTCAAATATTCTGATGAATGGGAATTGGAAGAGTTTCCATTGGATAATAATCCTGATTGCATAGCTACTTTAAGCTATGAAGACGGAAGCTTGTTGAATGTGGTTGCATTCCAATCAGAAATGCCTTCTTTGGGGGAATTTAAGGAGAAAATCGAAGAGATTCTATTGGATGATGGTGCACAAATCGTTTCTTCTGAAATAGCTAATGTAGGGAAAAGATCAGCTATTCAGATACATTCAAAGATTTCAATTCCTGAAATTGATTTTGAAATGTTTTCAGTTGTCTTTTTGGAAGGTGGCTATGTTTATATCTTTGAACTGAGAACAGTCAGTGACATAGTATCCAAATTTATGGATATAGTCAGAACTTTTGAGATTTTAGAGTAATTCTTTGGGGTAAATTAATTCTTTTTAGATTTAGAATAATTATTAGAAATTTTTTTATAGGTTGTGGTGATTATGGAAAGGAGAAATATACTTATTTCACTTATAATCCTTGTTTTTGCAGCATTTGCTGTATTGTCTGTCTGCAGTCATGTGGGATTGATCAACAATGTGGCTACTTATGACGTTGATGTGACTAAATTGGATAATGAATTAACTGTTGACATGACTAATTGGAAGTATGATGAGGAGAATGACATATTCTATCAGCTTGGAATAGTGTACTGTGCAAATCCTGCAAATGAGGCTTATGAATCCATGGGAATTTATGTTCCTGGTGATTATTTCACTGCTCAAAAGAATTCCAATGGCACTTATACTTGTAAAGTGATCAATTCTAATATCGGCAATTATACTGCAATCGATGCCCCAATTGTAATGCCTATCGATACAGCAGGATACTCTGCACATCGTGCCCCTACACGATATAATGCAAATGATGTCAAAGCCTTCACAGATGCGGGTTTTGTATATGTTGATGCAGGATGCAGAGGCAAGGAGAATGGCAACAACTATTCTGGCGGAGCCCCATGGGGAGTAACTGACTTGAAGGCAGCTGTTCTCTATTTGAAATTCAATGGAGAGACCCTTCCAGGTGACAGCAGCAGAATATTCTCATTCGGTCACAGTGGTGGCGGTGCTCAAAGTGCCATTTTAGGTGCAAGTGGAGACAGTGAACTTTATGTGCCATACCTTGAATCAATCGGTGCAGCTATTGTTGACAGAAATGGAAACAAACTTTCAGACAGCATATGCGGTGCAATGGCTTGGTGCCCTATAACCTCATTGGACACTGCTGATGGAGCATATGAGTGGGCTATGGGACAATACAGTTCTGACGGTACACGTGGAAATGGAACCTGGACCAGTTCACTCTCTGATGATTTGGCCATTTCTTATGCAGAATACATCAATCAGCTAAATCTCAAAAGCCCCGATGGCAAAAAATTAACTCTTGAAGAGTCAGATAATGGAATTTACACTTCAGGTTCATATTATGATTACATGCTTTCAGTCATAGAAGGATCATTGAACAATTTCCTTAATGATACAAGATTCCCATATGCTCCGAAATCAGGTGAAGGAATGGATATGTGGTCTGCTCCAAGAAGCGGCACACCTTCAGGAGACTTGCCTGAGGATTTCAGTTCTGAAGTTGTAAGTTCACAGACCTATGAAACCCCACAGGATTATATCGATGCATTGAATGGCGATGAGCAATGGATTAGCTATGACAACTCAAGCAATACAGTAAAGATTACAAGCATTGAAGCATTTGTAAAACATTGCAAAAATCCTTCAAAGGATGTAGGCGCATTTGATGATCTAGAAAGGGGTCAAGCTGAAAACGATTTATTTGGAAATGACGATAAGGAATCCTTGCACTTCAATACCATTATGGCAGAAATATTGAAGGAAAATTCAAATAAATATGCTAATTATTCTGATTATGATTCTTCCTATCCTGGAGACTATGCAAGTGACTTGACCAGGTTGGACAAGTTCAACAACACAATCGAAAACCGTTCCAACATGTATAATCCAATGTATTTCATATGTGATTATTATGATGGATCAGATTCATCTCAAGTTGCTAAATATTGGAGAATCAATTCTGGAATTGAGCAAGGAGACACTTCATTTACCGTTGAGACTAATCTTGCACTGGCTTTAGAGCATTGTGATGATGTTGATGATGTTGATTTCACTACAGTATGGGGTCAAGGTCACATTCAAGCTGAAAGAACAGGATCTGCAAATGCAAACTTTATCAATTGGGTAAATGAATGTTTGAATAGTGATTCAGGATTCTTCTCATTTGACTTTTAAATTTTAAATTTTTATAATTTTTTTCTAATTTTCTTTTTGTTTTTTTTTTAATTTTTTCACTATTTTTTTTAAGCTATTTTTTTTAAAAATTCTCATAAAAAACATAATAATTTTTTCATGTTTTTCTTACATGAATCTCTTGCATGAAATTTCATGTTCTTTCATGTATGCCATGTAAAATTTTTTTATTTTCAGCTATTTTTAACAAATTTTCTTTTATTTTTTGATTTTTTATTGTAAATTGCTTTAATTTTTATATAATTTCTAATAATTTTATAATAAGGTTTATAAAGACATAAAACATATTATTAAATATGATTATCAAGACTGGGAAAATTAATAAGTCAAGAGGTAATATTAGTCTCACAATTGGTAAGGAAGATGTTAAAAAACATAATCTTGAAGAGGGAGATTTTGTCATTTTGACTCCTCAGGAATATGAAGATTTGAAAGCTTCTTCTGAGATTGAAGTTTCTACTTTAGAGGTAATCCCAGATGATGAAGCAGTTGTTAAATTAGAATATGATCTTAAGGAAGCAAAGTCCAAGGAAAAGATTCTTTTTTCAAAGGTTGAAGAATTGGAAAACATCAATCTTGAGCTCACCACCAAATTGTCTCAGATTGAAAAGGCAAATTACATCAACAGCAGTGTATTGTCTGATGAGGAATCCAATTCCCTAATTGATGAAGTCAAGAAATTGAATGGAGACATCGATGACTTGAATACTGAAATCAAGCAATTGAATAAGGACTTGAATGAGTCAAATGAAGAAAGAATCGAACTTCTGCAGGACATGAATGTCTTGAAGACCAAAATGAGTTTTGATGCAAGCGAATTGTCAAGACTCCGTGAGAGAGAAGACAAACATAAGGAAATCATTGAGATTATTCTCAGAACCAATAAGAACATGCTTGATGAAGTTGTAAACAAGACATTGTCTGCTACCATCAATGAAATCAATAAGGAATTAGGGGAAACCAGTATCATAAGAAGAATCAGAGGCTTGACCATTGTTAAAGAACCTGAAATTCATAAGGCCAACATTTCTAAAAATGCTTATACTCAGTTGGAAGAATTGGTTCCTGATGATTATTTCCTTGAAAGCGGTGAATAGTTAATTAAGCTTTATTAATTTTAATTTAGACAGTTTTATCTAAATTTTTATAATTTCCTTAGTCTATTTAATCTAAAAATTCAATACAATTTAATATTCATATAGTTTATTAGGGTATCAATGGTGATTCTATGGAAGAAGTCCAATTTGATGAAGAAGGAATTAAATTCAGATATTTAAGTAATTGGAAAGAGCAAAAAAAGGAGATGGTTGCTCCAAATTGTATCAAGGCTTTAGTAAAAGTTGTCGATGGCAATCCATCTACAATTACAGTTTATAAAAATGATGCTGGAGAAGTCAATGCTGTTGCTGAGCTTGAAGAATCATTTAAAGAAAATTTCAAAAAACAAGGTTGGAATATTGTTGAATCTAGAATTTTAAACCTTAACGGCATTCCAGTTTACAATATCATTGCCCATTCTGTGATTGGAGAAGATGGAAAAGTCAAAGAAAACATTGAAGAATTATCAGAAGATGAAAAGCGCATAACTTTAGAAAACTATACCTCTGCATTGATCAATGATGGAAGCATGTATGTATTTGAATTGATGCACTTTAAGGAATTACCATACGCTTACAATGATTATTTAGCTCTTATGGATTCCATTGAATTCTAATAAATCTTTTGACCAAAATCTTTTCTTAATTTATATAGAATTGCTTTTTTCTATTATTTTCTATTATTTTACTTTATTTTTTTATAATTTTATCTTATTTTAAAGGAGTTTCACCAATGTCTAATATATTTAAAAATGAAGAATTATGCTTTAAGTATCCTAATAATTGGAAATTGCTTGATGTAGGGGATATTGAAAACTGCATTGCTGTACTTGACTGTGACAGCAAATTCAGCAGGGTGATGGTATTCAAGTATCCACAGGAAGGATTATCCTTAGAATACCTTAAGAATGCCATTGAAGACATTCCAAGAGAGGACAGTTTGATTGTGGAGGATTCTCATTTGACAATTATTGGAAACAAGGAAACTCATGAACTCATTGCAAAGGATTCAAGTCATGAACCTATCTTAAACACTCATTCTCTCTCAACAATCAATGATAGGGATGCATTCAGCTTCAATTTCCTTGCTTTTGGAGAGGACAATCCTGATAAGGACGGGTTTATGATGATGTATAAGACTTTGGAATTCTTATGATTAAAGATTAAAATCAAATTTTTCTATTTTTTGATAATATGACTTTAAAGAAAGAAAAGGAATCCATTAGAAAATCAATTTATGATAAATTGTTTAAGGAAGGGCAGTCACTTAGGCCTAATGGGGATTATGGCAAGATTCCTGACTTTAAGGGAAAGGATATTGCAGCTGAGCTATTGGCAAGCACAGATGAATGGAAACAATCAGAAACTATTTTTTGCAGTCCGGATTCTGCTCAGATTCCAGTGAGATATCTTGCATTGAAGGAAAAAAAGAACCTGCTTATGGCAAGCCCTAATCTTGAACATGGATATCTTTATTTGGAAGTAAATCAATTGAATGGAAAAGAGGAAGAGGCATCAACTAAGGAAGGCGCCTTCAAACATTGTTCCAGATTCTTTGATTTCGGTGGAGATGAATCATTTGAAATAGCTATTGACATGCTTGTTGAAGGTTCTGTAGGTGTAGACAGAATTGGAAATAGAATCGGAAAGGGAAAAGGATTTGCAGATAGGGAAATCGAAGATCTTTTTAATAAGAATCTGATTGATGAGAACACTCCTTTAGTCACTACTATCCATCCATTTCAATTGGTTGAGCATGTTCCAATGGAAGAGCATGACAGGAAATTGAACATGATTGTAAGCACTGATGAGGTTATCAGAATTTGTAGAGATTGAATTGATTAGGCACTGATGAGATTATCAAAATCTGATTTTTTTATAATAATTTCTTTTTTTTATAATAATTTCTTTAACATTTATATATACAATATTTTTAGGCATACCATATTTTAGAAATATTTATTAATCTATAAAACTAAAATAGTTTTAAGTAGTTTAAACTACTACTGAATTCTTATTTATTAAGAATTAACACATGTGTTAAAAAAATTTTAGGTGATTATATGGCAGATTTAAAAGGTACTAAAACCGAAGCTAACTTAGCTGCAGCTTTTGCTGGTGAATCTCAAGCTCATGCTAAATATCAATATTTCGCAAGTAAAGCTAAAAAAGAAGGATACGTACAAATCCACGATATCTTTATGGAAACTTCCAAAAACGAAAAAGAACATGCAAAAATCTGGTTCAAACTTTTACACGATGGAGAAGTTCCAGACACTATTGCTAACTTAAACGCAGCAGCTGATGGTGAAAACGAAGAATGGACTGCAATGTACAAAGAATTCGCTGAAACCGCAATCGAAGAAGGTTTCGATGAAATCGCAGGTTTATTCACCATGGTTGGTAACATCGAAAAAGAACACGAAGAAAGATACAGAGCTTTACTCGCAAACGTTGAAGGCGAAACTGTATTCAAAAAAGAAGAAGAAATTGAATGGAAATGTATTAACTGTGGTCACATAATTAAAGGAACCGATGCTCCTGTTATTTGCCCAGTATGTAAACACCCACAATCTTACTTCGAAGAAAGAGCAACCAACTTCAAATAAGTTGATTAATTTTAGCTATTGATGATTCTTTCATTAATAGCATTTTTCTATTTTTTTTAAATTTTAACTGTTTTTAATTAGATTTCACTCATTTTTAAATTGACATGGTATTTTGGTGATTAAGGTGTCTCGAGATAAAGATAATTGTCAAATCGATGATGATTGTTCCAACGGTACTTGTGCACCAGTAAGCCCATTTTCAAAAGAGGGCATTTTATTTTTGATTTTCATAGCAGTTTTATTAGTCATTCTTTTCATTGCATTGAATGCATTTGGTTACATTTAAAAAGGTTTTGGGGATTATTATGAAGGACATGTGGGGATTGACCGTTAGAGGAATCTGTGAATACAATGGTAAGATATTGCTACTTAAGCTAAGATCCATTTCAGCTCATGATCCAGGCAAATGGGAAATTCCAGGTGGAAAGGTAAAAAAGAACGAGTTTTTTGATGATGCTTTAAGAAGAGAGTATTTGGAGGAAACCGGTCTTAAGATAGAAATAGATTCCCTATATAATGCAATTCAAAAGAATTACACTGCCTGCAAAACAGGAGAAAGCATAAAATCCATACAGCTAATTATGAAAGTAAGTGTAAAAACTGATGAAGTTGTGATAAGTGATGAGCATGCTATGTATGGATGGTTCACTAAGGAAGAGATTGATGATATGATTGCAAATAATGAACTTACTCCTCCTGCAATCAATGCTTTTATTGGATAAGTGCTATTTTAATTAGTTGTCTTTTTAATATTTTTATACATGATTTTTTAGCTATTTTTTATTCTATTATTCTATTTTTTTCAATTTTTATTCTATCTTTCCATCTTCCATCATTTCCTCTTCAATCTCTTTCATCAAATCTTCAAATTCACGCTCTTCATCAAACAATGCCAAAAAGTCATCAATGCTTATTTTATATTCGTTTTCTGAACTTGGATTGATAATAATCTGGTCAAAGCTATCCTGTATAGGTGTTATGGACTTGCATAAGTCTCTCATGAACAATGATCCAACTGTTGTATTCAAGTTGACATCATGGATATTTTCCTCATCTGTAAAGATAGGTATGACTTTTATTCCATTAGGGCCGACAAATGATTTCAAATGGAATTTGACCTCTTTGTTTATCTCATTCAATCCATCAAGATTCATGTTTTCAAGGTCTAATGAATCAAGTTCTATTTGAAGAGGAACCAATAGTTCTGATTTTCGAAGTTCATTAAGGAAATGCTCATTTTCCTCTTCGCTCATCTCAGATTGGTTTTTCATCAATGATTCAAGCTTAGTGTTGAAAAGTAAAGTCATTTTATCACATTTTAAAAATATTATTATAACCTAATATTCCTTTCATTCTAAAAGTTATTCTTGTCTAAAAATTCATCAAAATCGATTTTATAGGAGTCAACGCTGTATGGATTGATTACAATATAATTGAAATCCATATCAAATTGAGACAATATGATTGAGAGTTCCATCATATTCACAGCTATTGATTTAATTTGGTATCCTGCCTTTTCCAATTCATTTGTATCTGTAAATAGGTAGATGTTGCGGTCTCCATTATCCTCATCAAAGAAACCAATCTGCAAATCAAGGGTGTCCCCATCTTCTAATGCATCTTCGTCTCCAACTGCAATAACTGGAATGAAAAGTGTTGACTTTAGAAATTCCTTATAGAACATATCAGGGTTTTGTTCTATTTTAACTCTTGATTTTGATTTTAATAATTTTTTAAGTTTTTTATTGTTTAGTGCGGTCATTTCAATCAATTGACTTTTTATTTTTATTAATATATTTATTTTTCTTATTTTCCATTATTTTTCCGTTATTTCCCTTTTATTATTTATGCTTTTTTTTAAGGGTTAACCAAATTTCCGATGATTTGTTCATTTAGTAAATTATATTATTTGTTAAGAATATATTATTTGTTAGTATATATTTCATAATGATTTTATTATACTGATTTTATTATATTGATTTTTTTTTTAAATAACGGCGGGTTTTCAATGGCTTTTCATGAAAGCAAACTTAGTGTTGGTGAAGAAGCAATGGACAAAAAAGATCTTGACAATATTCCAGATTATGAAAAGGATTCTATTTTTTGGAAAAAACACTTGTCAGATATAGGACAATATGTCAAATTCCATCTCATCCCTTCCAACAATTATAAAAGTCTAAAGATCCCTTTAGAAAACGAAGCCCTTGACAATTTTTCAAATCAGCATGACCTTTCCCGGTTTGGTTTTTTAACTGCAATATTTTCATTATACCTGATTCGAGTCAATCGTAGTGAAGGCTGTCTTTTAAAAACACGCATCCCATCTGATGGAGACGATTTGGATAGGAATACAATCTTAAAAATTGAATATTTGGAGAATCAATCATTCATTAGCCATATTGATGAAGTCAAGGCTGTTTGGGACATTGCAGTGGAACACACTAAAGCGGATATTGAAAATTATTTTGATGAGGAGCTTTCTTACTATTCCATTTATGACTTAAGCAGATTGAAAGACACTGACTTTTTAAATGGTGAAAATTCTGCATTAACATTAAATCTATATGAGGATTCCTTTGATTTGGTTTATAATGAAGACTTGTTTTCAGATATTTATATGGAACATATGGCTGCCAATATTGAATCCTTAATTGATGAAGCCATCAGCTCTCCAAATCAAGCCATTGGTGAACTTAATATTCTGTCAAATGCTGAAAAATCCTTGATTTCAGAATTTTCTAAAGGAAAATCCATTGATTTGGATGAAAAGAAATCAATTTCCATGTTTTTCCGTGAAAACTATAGCAAATATCCTGATAATATTGCTGTTGATGATGGGGTAGACCAAGTCAATTATAGGGATTTGGAAAAATCATCCAATTCAATTGCATATGACTTGCAGAACAATTATGATATTGACATCAACAAGCCAGTTGCTTTAATGCTTCCGCGTAATTACCATTTTCCAGAACTGGTTTTGGCATTGAATAAGATAGGCGCTGCATTCATTCCAGTTGAACCATTGTATCCGGTGAATCGTATTGAACATATGTTAAGCATCACCCAATCAAACCATATCATCACAACTAAAGAGCTTGCAGAGGGCCACGAATTCAGTGTCAATGTGATTTGCATTGAGGATTTGAAATCAGATTTGGATAATGATTTTGAAATAAAAAGAAATCCCGATGATATGTTTGCTGTTTATTTCACTTCAGGTACAACCGGTGTGCCTAAAGGGGTGATGGTTACAAATTATCTCGTTCAAGGACTGGCTGCCAGTATTAAAAGCACATTTAATATAAGTTCTGGTGACACCACTGGGATTTTCCCCAGCTTCAGTTTTATGATTTCAGTTAGGCTCTTTGCCGGATTTATTTATGGAGAATCATGCAGGATTTTTAATGAAAAAGAGCAGAAGGATCTTTTGGCAGTGATTAAGGTTCTTGAAGAGCATGAAATGAACGATTTGATTGTACCTCCATCTATTGGAATTCCTCTAATTGAAGAAGGAAATTTGAAATTGGATATTTTAGTTTTAGGAGGGGCTGAACTAAACAAAATACCTAAAAAAATCTGCAGCACAAAATTGCTCAATGCTTATGGGACTACAGAATTCCTGATTTCCCTGATTAAATCTTATAATTTGGTGGGTGATGATCTTGATGATGACATTACCCTTGGTAAGCCTGTAGACAACACTTGGGTTTATATTCTGGATAAGAATGGGATGCCTCTTCCGATTGGAGTTCCTGGGGAGATCTGTGTCTCCAGTGACTATTTAAGCCAAGGCTATTATAATCAGCCGGACTTAAGTTCTGAGGTATTTGTTGACAATCCTAATTCCACCTGTGAATGGAATGAGAGAATCTATCGTACAGGAGATATTGCTTATTATACCTTTGATGGGGAAGTGAAGTTTATCGGACGTGAGGATGATCAGCTGTCTGTGAGAGGGTTCCGTATAGAATCCAATGAAATTCTAAACATCATGAAAGGAATCAAGGAGATTGATGAAGTTTACTTGGATGTTGACTATGATAATCTGATAGCATATTATTCAACCAATGCAGACTTGGATATTGGGGACGTCAAAGAGGCCTTAAAACGTGAATTGCCATATTATATGGTTCCTTCCCTATTTGTTGAGGTTGATGAGATTCCTTTAAATCTAAACGGTAAGATAGATAAGTTTGCATTGAAGGATATTATTCAAAATGATAGGGATGCGGAAATTGAAATTGATGATGAGATATTAGCTATTGTTGTAGATGGATTCAAAGAGGCTTTAAACTGTGATTTCGTTTTCTTTGATGATTCTTTCCTATCCTTAGGTGGAAACTCCTTATCTGCAATGAAGCTTCAGATGATATTGAATGAAAAGTTAGGGGTTAACCTCTTTTCCAATGAAATCATAGAGCTTAAAACCCCAATCAACATTGCTAACCATATTAGATTTAATCTTGAGGTGAACTCTCCAGTTGGCCTTAATTATACATTTGATGATAAGTGCCCATTATCTGAATCCCAGTTGAATGTTTACTTGGATGAAATGGTAAATGATAAGAACACTGCATACAATAATCCATTTAAAATAGAATTTAGGAAGAACCATTCTAAGGATGAAATTGAAAATGCCATAGGCAAATTATTAAATGCTTATCCGGTCTTATCTGCCCGCATAAATAAGGATGGTGAATCATTGTTCTTTAGCTTTGATGCTGACCCACAAATTATCGAAGGAACTGAAAGTGACATTTCTTCCTTTGTTCAGCCATTTGAATTGGATAAATGCTTGTCCAGATTCTTAATTGTTGAAGAGGACGAATTCATTTGTCTTTGTGTGGATTTCCATCATTTGATTTTTGATGGAAGCTCTGCAAAAATCGTATTGGACAGATTAATGTCAATTTTAGATGGTGATGATATTGACATTATTGATGATGGTCTCTTAAGACAAATTTCATTTGAAGAAAACATAAGTCAAAATTATATGGGTGGCGCTTTGGAATTCTTTGATTCCATGTTGGCGGATAGGGATGAAGTATATGGGTTGTTGCCTTCTGTAAAGGCCAAGCAAAACAGTGATTTTGAATATCTTGACACTTTCGATTATGATTGCGATGCATTTGATTCTTTCATTCAAAAGCATTCCCTCACTCAAAATCAATTTTTCTCAGGCGTTTTCGCTTATGCATTATCCAGATTCTCCGGTTCTTTAAAAGTTCTATTTAATCTCATTGAGGATGGAAGAGGACATATTGATTTATCCGATTCTGCAGGAATGTTTGTTCGCACATTGCCTCTTCTTATTGATTGCAGGAATCAAGAGGTTTCATCCTTCTTGGATTATTCCGGTGAATTGGTCAACTCTGTCATGAAGTATGATCTCTATCCATACCGTCTATTGGCTAATCGCTATGATTTGAAATCAGATATCCTATTCCAGTATTCCCATGACCTTTTTGAAGATTTAATAAGCAATGAAGAATTGGATTATAATGTTGAAGACTTAAAGCAAGAGCCAATGGGAGATTTGTCATTCTATATTTTCAATATCGAGGATGGAAAATTGGCAATCAGGATTTTATATTCTGAAAGGTTCTCTCCTGAGTTCATTGAACATTTTGCAGAGTCATATAAGATGATTTTAATGGAGATGATGGATGCAGATCTTTTATCAGATATTGATTATACTTCAAAATCTGATTTAAATCTCTTAGACACTTATAATCAGACTGAAAAGGATTTGGAATTCAATGATGTTTTAGATGCATTCAATGAAAATCTTGCCAAATATCCGGATAATCCTCTTGTATCCTATAATGATGTGGTTTATAGCTATGGGGAATCAGCATTTCTCGCTAATAAGATAGCTGAATCATTAAGGGATATAGGTGTCGAATCACAGGATAATGTCGCTTTCCTTGTTGAAAGATCTGAACTTTATATGTTAAGCGCTTTAGCCATCATGTCAATTGGAGCGGTTTATGTCCCAATCGATGATGCACATCCTGATGAAAGCATAAGATTCATGCTGGGTGATTCCGGTGCCAAAGTTCTTATTGTCAGTGAATCCACAGATGAACGTGCCAGAAGATTATGTGATGGAGCTATTATATTAAATATTTCAGACATTGTAAATGAGAGTTCTGGAGTATTGTCTACTTTAGATGTCTCTTATGGAGATTTGGCTTGCATATTATATACAAGCGGAACCACTGGAGTTCCTAAAGGTGTTAAGATAACACGGGCTGGAATTACCAGTTATGTTGATTTCTATGTCAATGAATATGATATGAAAAACAATTCTGTATTTGGATTGTTCGCTTCTATCGGTTTCGATGTAGGTGCTATAAGAGGTATTTGCGCACCGTTATATGGTGGGTCCTGTTTGGATATTGTTCCAATGGACATTAGATTGGATATAAATAAGCTTAATAGGCATTTCATTGACCATGCTGTCACACATACCACTCTTCCGACTCAAATTGCAAGGATGTTTATTGAAGAGGTTGAAGACACCTCACTTAAGGTTTTAATCACTGGTGGTGAAAAGCTTGGAGAAATCAATTCATCACCTAATTACTCATTTATAGATTCCTACGGACCTACAGAATCTTGTGTAGCAGTTTGTGCAATTGAAGAAAAGGATAAGATGGACTCGTCATCCATAGGTCATCTGTTCACAAACATAAAAGCTTATGTGCTGGATGAAGAGTGCAGAAGGGTTCCTATTGGTGCTGTAGGTGAATTATGCATTGCAGGCAGTCAAGTGGCTAACGGTTATTTAAACCGACAAAAGGAAACAGATGAGTCATTTGTGAAAAACCCATTTGAAGATGATGGAAATTACAATCTGATGTATCGCACTGGGGATTTGGTAAGGATATTGCCTGATGGAACATTTGGTATTGTCGGCCGTCGCGATGGACAGGTAAAAGTTAGAGGAAATCGTGTTGAACTTTCTGAAGTTGAATCAGCAATAAGAGATATTGATTATGTAGAAAAGGTCACTGTACAAACAATAAGAAACGGCACCAATAATGAGTTGGTGGCTTATGTTGTAGTATCCAAGAAGATAAATGACCTTAAGGAGGATATCTGCAGATATATTGCAGATTGTAAGCCGAATTATATGGTTCCTTCATTTGTAGTTGAGTTGGATAAGATTCCTCTTACCGTTAACGGTAAAGTGGACAAAAGGGCTTTGCCTGAAATTGATAGGGACCTCTTGCATGGTGAATATGTTGCTCCAAGAAATGAAAATGAAAGAATCATTGTAGAAGCGTTTGAAAAAGTCTTTGATAAGGAAAAAATAGGTGTAAATGATGATTTCATCTCTTTAGGTGGAGATTCTCTAATTGGGATTAAGCTATTGTCCTATCTTGAAGGCTATGACATTACCATGGCGGATATTTTAAGTTCACGCACTCCTGCAGCTATTGCAAATATCATAGATGACATTTCATTGGATTTGGATATCTATACTGTGGATGGAGGATGTCCTTTAAATGAGGCTCAAGCCAGTCTCTTTACAGGAATTCTCTTTGACAACAATTCTGATTTCTTCCAAATTCCAATTTATACGCCTATTTCTAAAAAATATAGTCTAGATGACATATTTGATGCATTGGATAAGCTCGTCAAAACGCATCCAATTTTAGGCATGCATATAAGCAAAGATTATGAATCAAATGAGGATAAAGGGTTCATTGAGTCAATTCAAGAGAATATTGATTTATTGAAGGATTTAGGCAACACCTATGAAGACAGTTCCCTTGTGGATTTGCTTAGTGCTAATGGATGGAATCTAAAAAGGATTTATTCAATGTTCCGCAGTCTCTTAAGATTGTTTAAGGGAGAATATCCAATTTTAGTCAAAGGGGATATGCCACCTATTTCTGTTGAGGCAAGCTTTAATGATGATTCCTTTAAGGAATTCATGTCCTTAAGCATGGACATGCATAAAAATTTAGCCATGTTCAGGATATTTGAATTAGATGATTCCTATTTATTGCTGGCTAAATGCCATCACATGATATTTGATGCGATATCTGGAAATGTATTTAAGCATGACCTTCAGCTTCTCCTTGATGGGGCTACACTTGATGTTGATGACTCATTTTTAAGGACATCTGCTTTCCAGAGACAAATTAAGGGTACTGATAAATTTAAGGAGGCAACTGAGTTCTTTGATTCCATGTTCAGTGATATTGATGAAGCAAAGGATCTTGTCGGAGACAATCAGGATGAAGGATTCAGCTTATCCACATCAGATTTGAAATTTGATCACGATGCATTCAAATCATTCTTGGCTGAAGCAGGAATCGGTGAAAATCTATTGTTCATTGACGTTTTTGCTTATGCATTATCCAGATTTATGGATGGAGATAAGGTCTTATTCTCACTCATTGACAATGGAAGGGATAGATTCAATGATTATGATTCCATAGGCTTGTATGCAAATGTTGTTACATTACTGGTAGATTGTAAGAATCAGAGCATTGATTCATTTGTGGAGCATTCTTCAGATGTTTTCTATGGCGCTACAAAATATAATTTTTATCCTATACTGTCACTATATAAGAAGTATGGCCTTGACACTCCTTCTATCGTATTCCAGTATGTCCCGGAATGGATCAATTATGATGGATTTAAGCAGCAGGATGATGAAGGTTTATCTTCAGAGTTTGGAAGTGATGTTCTTAGTGATATTGTAGAAAATATAGAGGAGCTTCCTATTGACTTTGTTGTCCAGATTTTCCAAAATGGTGAAAATTATAGCATAATGATTGCTAATTCAAATAAGTTTTCTAAGGAAATGATTGAAGATTTCACAGTCACTTTCGAATCAATTTTATCAAATATTATTCATATGGGTATGGAATCTGATTTAAGCAGTATTCTAAAGGAGGAAAACTTATAATTTTAGAGTCATGGTAAATATTTAATAAAATATTTTAACTATTAATTCTAAATTAATTAATAAATTAATTCTAAATTATTAATAAATTAATTAATAAAATAATCAATAAATTAATCAAAATTAATTAAGTAATTATTTTTATCATATAATATTTCATTAATGTTTTTAAAAGTTCAAAAGGGGAATTCTATGAGTGCAATAATTGAATTTAAAAATGTTGATAAGGTTTATAAATCTGGAGAACAGGTTTTAAAGGCTATGGATAATGTTAATTTTACAATTGAAGAAGGGGAACTCGTAGTTATACTCGGTCCATCCGGTGCAGGTAAGTCAACACTGTTAAACCTTTTAGGAGGGCTTGATTCTGTAAGTTCTGGTGAAATTATAGTCAATGGCAACCATATTGAATCATTTAATGATAACGAGTTGACAGAATATCGTGCTAAAAACGTTGGATTCATCTTCCAATTCTATAATCTAATCCCTAACTTAACTGCTATTGAAAACATTGAACTGATGAACGATGTTGTAGACGTTAAGATAGATGGTTTGGAAGTCTTGGATGCTGTTGGGCTTAGGGATTGGGCAAACCATTTCCCAGCACAAATGTCTGGAGGGCAACAGCAAAGAGTGTCAATTGCAAGGGCAATTGCAAAAAAACCTGCTGTTCTCTTATGTGATGAGCCAACAGGGGCTCTTGACTCAAATACAGGGGTTCTTGTCTTAAGCACTCTCCAGGATTTAAGCAGAAACCGAAAATCTACAGTTGTTATAGTAACCCACAATGCATTGTTGGCAAAGGCAGCTGATAAGGTAATTAGAATTAAAAACGGGCAAGTTGAAAGCATAGAAATAAATGATTCTCCAATGGATATTGCTGATATAGATTGGTGATTTTTATTGTGGTCTAAACTCTATATTTGTGATGGTGATTTCTCTCCTGTGTGTTTGAAGTGGTGATTAAATGCTGTATAAGAAGATGCTAAGAGATATTTCAAATTATAAGATTCAATTCATTTCCATATTCCTAATGGCATTTTTGGCGGTATTCATATTTTCAGGTGTCAGTTCAGAAGCAATTTCCCTTGAAGAAAACATTAATGACTATTACCAAGACACCCATTTAGCTGACGGCTGGATTTTTGCAACAAATGTCGATGATGATTTTGAGGATACTGTATATGAGTTAGATCCAACAGCAGATACTGAAAGGCAGCTGGTTTTAAGTTCGATTGCAGACTTCAATACCAATCCGGAAATCAAGCTCCATTTCCTTGAAGAGAATAAGATGTCAAAATTCTATGTGATGGAAGGTGAGGAATTCGATTTGGATGATGAAGATGGAGTATGGTTGGACAAGAGCTTTGCAGACAATAAGTCTCTTGAAGTGGGAGACAAGATCACATTCAAATTTAATGACATGGAAATTAAAAAGGAAATCAAGGGGTTGGTCTATTCTCCAGAATATGTCTATAGTGTTCCATACTATGCAGTGAAACCAGAGCATGGAAATTATGGTTTTGCTTATCTTTCCTATAAGGCATTTCCAAGTGATTATGTTCAGTATAATGTTTTAAATGTTAAATTCGATGGAGATGCACAGGAGTACGGTGACTTATTAAAGGAAAATTTAGGGGATGATTATAATTCATTCTTAGCAAGGGAAGACCATTCAAGCGTAACTGCCTATGACAATATGGTTGCTCAATTAAAAATGATAGCAACTGCTCTTCCAATAGTCTTTATTTTCATTTCAATGCTGATGCTTGTCACATCAATGAAAAGGATAATCACACATCAAAGAACTCAAATAGGTATTCTTAAAGCAAATGGATTCAAGAATAGGGCTATAATGATACATTACATATCTTATACCTTATTGGTTTTAATTGGATCTGCATTAGGTTTGATTTTAGGTCCTATTATCATACATAAGATTGCTTATCCTCCATTGGCTAAGCTATTTGTAATGCCTTACTTCACTCCTGTTGGAGGAATGAGATTTTTCTATGTAGTGATATTGATGTTTATTATGTCAGTCATCGTATCCTATTTCTCAATCAGAAACATTGTAAATGAGGATCCTTCAACCATAATAAGGCCAAAGGCTCCTAAGGCAACAACTTCCTCTTTTGTTGAAAAATTAGGGTTCTGGAAACATATGTCCTTTAATTTCCGTTGGAACTATAGGGATGCAAAAAGACATAATTTCAGGGCAATCACTACTATTGTAGGAGTGTTGGCATGCACTGTTCTTTTAATATATGCATTTGGTTTGTATGATGGAATGTCAGATTCAGAACATTGGGAATTTGATAAGATCAATCATTTTGAAAACAAGTTGGTGGTTGATGTCGATGCTAATGCATCACAAATCGATGATGTAGTGGATATGGTTGATGGAGATAAGATAATGGAGTCTGGTATTGAGATTGAATCGGATACATCTAAAAAAACGGCTTCGCTACTTGTCTTGAATGGCACTGATTTGATCACTCCAACTGACATACATCAAAATAAGATAAAGATTAAGGATGATGAAGTTGCAATTACACAGAAGATGGCTGATTTGTTAGGGGTTGGTGTTGGAGATACTGTCAAATTCCATCTTATGGACTCTGACAAATGGGTTGATGTAAAGATTGATAAGATTTATGGACACCCATCCACTCAAGGATTCATCATGTCCCCTAAAAAGTTAAAGGATTTAGGCTTGAATTATACTACAACAAGCATAATCACTAAAAAGGATGTTCGCAGGGAGTATGATGGAATAAAGTCAGTGATAACTCGTGAAGAAATGGTGGAGGGCTTGCATGAACTTAACAAGTCACTTTGGATGATGATCTATTCTCTGATGTTCTTTGCAGTCGTATTGGCGATAATAGTTCTCTATAATTTGGGATTGCTGAGCTTTTTGGAAATGGAGCGTGATATCGGAACTTTGAAGGTTTTAGGTTTCAAGACACGTGCATTGACAAAATTGCTGCTGACACAAAGTTTAGCCTTCATAATTATGGGTGGTTTAATAGGAATTCCTTTAGGATATAAGGTTTTAGACATGGTTTGGAAGTCATCAAGTGAAAAATCATTTATTCTGCCTTCAATATCTTGGATGAATTTATGTTGCACATTCTTGATTATATTGGCTGTGTCAATTATCATAAACTTATATTTCTCACGTAAGATCAAACATTTGGATATGGTTGATGCACTTAAGATTTTGGAATAATTTTTATTCCAATCTTTTTCTTTTTTTATTTTTTTATTTTTTTATTCACTGTTTCGTTAAATTACTATTTTTTAAGTGAATTAAATATGATTAATTCATTATTCTGAATATAATTTAGAAATCTTTTTATATGGATAAGTATAATATAATGTTGCGATAGGATTATCGTAAAATATGAGGTGAAGTTTTGTATATTGAAAATAGAATTTATTCCAAAGAGTATTCTGTGGTTAAATTAGATATGCTAAAAGCACCAATGGGCCATTATAGTGGTCTTCATATTAGGAGGGTGAGAAAAACTTAATGCATTGGTTTTGTTAGGTGATTGCCAAGATCAATATGGTATGTCCTAATAGAATCTGTTCTGCTGATGAGCTTAATGAAGCTTTTGTTAAAGTAGGAGGGGTATTAAGAGATTGGGAATATGATAAGAAATTCTTCAAGTCTATTAAAAAGATAGACAAGTCCGTTTTGGAGAAATTCTTCAAGCAGATACGGAAGATTTTTGAAAATCCATATGTCGGCAAACATATGGCTTGTAACCGTAAAGGTCAACTTGAGCTTTATGTCGCTGACACATTTAGATTATACTATTCCTATGATGAAAGAGATAATAAGATTGTATTTCTTGAGTTTTCTCATAAGAAATACCAATGATCAAGCTTTTAAAGTTTGATTATTCTTTTTCTTTTTTCTTATCTTTCATTTTTTAGATGTTTTGATTAATGATTTTTTTTCCTTATCTTTTTATCAAATTTTTCTCTATTTTTGATATTTTTAAAACGATTTTTAGATTCTTATTTTATTAAAAAAGAAAAAATTATATTTTATTCATTTATTAAACCATTTTTTATCCTTATTTTTTAATTTTAAGGTGAAAGTAAGCACTTGCATTCGAGAATCTTTATATATGGTCTTTAACATAATTTATATTAAGAATAAAATATTAGTCTGGGAAATGAAATCTTAGGATAATATTTTATTCATTTTAAAAAATATTAAAGGAAGATAAAATGAATAAAATTGCATTAATTACTACTTCATTATTTATTTTAATAATTGCTATCGGTTGCGCTGCTGCAGCTGATTTAGATGTAAATGATGGTGCATTAGGTTCTGCAATGGGTGGAAATGGAAATAATGGACCTTTCTATGCTCCTGCTCTTGGTTCCGCACTTGGTGGCGGTGGAGACAATGGACCTTTCTACTGTGCAAATGATGGTGTTGACCAAGATTCTCAAAATGTTGATTTAGAAAGACCTAGCATTATTCAAGATTCTAATTTGAATACTACTGTTGTCGGTGATTCTAATGTTTCTAGTACTATTCCACCTCAATATTTGAACAGTACTATTCCACCTCAATATTTAGGTAATTTAAGTCCTCAATGGACCAGTGCTGATTTAGAACAACCTAGCATTATTCAAGAATCTTTAGGTGATAGAAGAGGTCCTCGTGGTGATGATTCTATTGTAAGATCCTCTTTAGGTGATAGAAGAGGTCCACGTGGTTTTCAACCTATAATACAATCCACTACTGATGTTACTTCACTTGGTGGCCCTATGGGCGGTGGAGGCGGAGAACCTTTCTACTAGGTTCGCTCCTGCACAATAAGTTTACATTATTGAAATATATTAAAAGTTTAGATATCCTATCTAAACATTTATTTTTTTATTTTTTTTAGTATTGACTTTTTTTTTCTGATTTTTTCTAATTTATTATGATCTAATTTTCAAATTTGCTATTCATTAAAGAGTATTTTTCCTGATTTTTGATTATCAATTGTTTTTAAGCAAATAAACTTTTATAGGATGTTATTTTTTTATTTAATCTCATTTGATTGAACTAACATATATTTGAGAATGATTAACTTCATTCTTAAGTCACAAAATTTTATTTTCAAAGTTTTCCTCATGAAGTTTGGTATACAGGAAAAACAAGAACAAACAAGGAATTGTTTTTCTTGTATATTGATCTTTAAAAAATACTATTTTTAATACAGCTTTTTTTATTATTCATAATCTATTTTTGATTCTATTTTTGATTTCTGCTTTGATCTTTTTGTTTAATTTTTTAGGGAATTCTTAAAGTCATTAAAATCTTTGTAATGATTGTTTTTTTATTCTATTATGCAAACAAGTGCTTGCATTCGAAAAGTTTTATATATATCTTATTTTTCATCATTAAATTAAGTAAGTGCCTACATACATTTTAAATCGACCTATTTGTCTTTATTTTTTAATATAACTCTTTAATTGGTCTTATTTTCTAATGTAAGTAAGTGCTTACATTCGAAAAGCTTTATATATGGGGTAAAATAGAGTAATGGTAGGTGTAAAATGTTATTTCAGAATTTCCCGGGATTTTGAAATAAGATTTTATTCCGTAATACAGATTTACGGGAATGATAAAATGAATAAGTTTTTATTAATTTCAATTAGTTTATTAATTTTTATAATTGGTGTTGGCTGCGCTGCTGCAGCTGATTTAGATAACGGAACTAATGATTCTTGTGGCTTAGGCCCAAATGATCATGTTTTTGCAGATGAAAGTGTTGCTCAATTAGGTCCAAACGACCACGTTTATGCTGTTGAAGATGAATCTGATAGATACTTAGCTAAATACCAACCTCAAGACCCTGAACCTTTAGCTGTAAGTGAAGTGGATGATGCTGTAAATGTACCTGTTATTGGTAATGCTTCTGATGATAGTTTAGGTAAATGGTTTGGTCCTGATAAAAGGATTTACGCTTCTGATGATAGTTTAGGTAAATGGTTTGGTCCTGATAAAAGGATTTATGCTTCTGATGATAGTTTAGGTATGTTAGGTCCTCATGACCATGTTTTTGCTACTGCAGAATGTTTGGGTATGTTAGGTCCTCATGACCATGTTTTTGCTACTGCAGAATGTTTGGGTATGTTAGGTCCTCATGACCATGTTTTTGCTACTGCAGATAACATCCCTATTATCGGACACTAAAACTAATCTCAAAAATTTTATTATACCATTAAATAATATGGATATTATTTTAGTTTAGATATGATCTAAACTTCTTTTTTTACTTTTTTATTTTTTATTTCAATTTTCATTTTTGCTATTTTTAATATTTTTTCTTTAAGATTGATCTATGAAAATCAAATTTTGATCTGGTTTTATCTAATGGAATATTTTCAATCAATTTAATTGTTTTTTTAAGTAAATAAATTTATATTTAATCTTATTTCTATCAATATGTCATTATATGTTCTTATTTTTTGAACTAACATATATTTGAGAATGATTAACTTCATTCTTAAGTCACAAAATTTTATTTTCAAAGTTTTCCTCATGAAGTTTGGTATACAGGAAAAACAAAAAAACATAATTGTTTTTCTTGTATATTGATCTTTAAAAAAATTTTCTATTTTTGCTTATTTATTACTAAAAATAAATATTTTTTCGTATTTTTTGATAATTCTAATTTTCTGTTCTTTATATTTGATTTAAAGATGTAAGCAAGTACTTACATTCGAAAACCTTTATATATGGCGTTGAAGAAATATTAGATTGAGAATGAAAATCTCATTCTTCAATCAAAGGGTAAACCGAATAAAATAAATCCTAAACTTATATTTATATTCTAAAAGTATAGTTAAAGTGGGTGTAGGGAAAAAGAATTTCGACCTTCTTTTTCCCTAACTTTTAACTTTCTTATACTTTTATTATAATCTCCATATAAGATCAAGTTTAAAAATAAATCCTATTTAACAAACATAACTCATATATTAAAACTCAATCCAAAACTAAAATTAACTCAAGGTTTAATTGATCATGTTTATTGAGCTATTCCTAATTGATTTATTTTTTATTTTATTCAATTAGATTCATTCCCTTTAGATTTTTTAAATTAATTAGGATTAGCTCTTTAATTCATTTTACTTTTTTTTAAAAACTTTTTTAATTTCTCAGCTTTAGCTGCAGATTTATTGTGATTTTTTTTAAGATATTTTTTAAAATATTTTTTCATTATTGATTTTACAAAAAGTTTTTATAGTTTGAAACTAAATTAATATTATAGGAACTAATCCTAATAAACCCAAACCTAAACTAATACATATCACCCCCTTTACATATGTTTTTTTTTAAATTAGGATTAGTTCTTTTTTTATAAACTTTTTTTGATTCTTTTCAATCTTTTTTTTCTTTAAATTTTTAAAGCTTATTTTTCTTCTTTTTTTAAATATTTTTTTAAAACATCTTCAGTTTATTTTTTTATTCATTAATTACATTATTTTCACATAAATAAACTTATTTAAGTTTACTTATGGAATATGGGCAATTTGCCTTGTTTTTTATAATTTAGTAAGTCGGAACTTGCTTTCTATTATAAAATGTTCCATTTGCCTTTATTTTTGTTTATAAATCCTTAATTTGTCTCTTTTTTAATTTAAGCAATTACTTGCTTTCAAATATCTTTATATATTCATTAAATGATAAAACAAATTAATAGAATCTTATTTCGTAATGTCTGAAAATATTTTGAAATAAGATTCTATAACTATAAACACACGAGGAAATTATTTATGAGAAAAATTTTCTTAACAGCAGTTAGTCTGCTGATTTTAATGACATGCATTGGTTGCATATCTGCAGCTAATGTTGAGGGTAACGATGATGGAATAAATGCTGGTGCTGTTTTGGGCGACAGTATTGATCATGTCAACAATCATGTTGTTGATGGTGATCATGTCCTTCCTGATGGTTCTGGCAGAGATGAATCTAAACATCATTTAAGTGACGATGGTACTGGTATTCCTGATGGTTCTGATGTTATTGACAATAATTCTATCCCTGATGGTTCTGATGTTATTGACAATAATTCTGTTCCAAAGAATAAAAGTTCAAATAAGGGCAAAAATCCTTTTGGCAAAGAAGATGGTACTATTGTCCCTGATTGTTCAGGTATTGATGCGGATGCTGTTTATGATGTTTCTGTTATTGTTGACGATAATCCTGAACCTGGTAGATGCGGGTTTGCGGACTCTATCAATAGTAAATCCTGCAAAGCTTTCAATATAAATTTTGAGGATGTTGAGATAAGAAATTCGGATTTACATATAAAAGATGTTAAGTTGAGAAATCCTGATTTGGACATAAGTGATTTGAATGTGGATTATTCTGGGTTAATGATTGGGGATATAAATATTTTTGATTCATTATTGGATTTTGAAAATTTTGATATAAATATTACTGATTTAAAATTTGAATACCCTCAAATGGTATTCTTTAAATTAGATGCAATACAGTATATAAGTAATATGAATCCAGATTATATTGAATGTCCTAATAGTACTTTAGGTCAAGGTCCAATGTGTGATGAAGATGTGTTTAGTTTAGATTAATCTAATCTAACAAATCTTCAATTTTCTCAAATTAATTTTTTTCAAGACAATTAGTAATTCTAATCTTTTTTTCATAGCAATTTTTTATATAACTATTTTTTCTAAATTTTTAAAAAAAGTTTTTTTTTATTTAATGATTATTCATCATCTTCTTCATCAATTGAATCATAGAATGGCTGTTTTATGCATCTCCATACGGAAATGTCTTCGTTTTCATCATAGAACTTTTCAAACTCTGTTCCAGGTGCAATCAAAACATTGAAATCAGTCTGTTCCTCATTAGGTTTGCCTGTATATAATATCTTTTGGCCTTGCATCATCATTAGCTTATGCAAGATAGGAAGATTTGCTTGGAAATTAGGGTCTGTGCTTGCTCTAAGTGGCATCTTTGCAGTAAAGATTCCATCCTTTGACTCGTTTTCCATGAATTCATATTCTGATCTTATGAAGAACATGTAATGGTTGTCAAGCTCTACAGATTCACGTTTTAATGTTTCAAAGGTCTGCTCAAGTGAAATTATGAATGGGCTTTTCACCTTTTCCCTAAATAGGTTGACGAATGCAGGAACGCTTAACATAATGGAATGTTCTGTTTGTGGATTGATGATGATTGATGAGAATGTATCCCCATAGCCCAATATTATTTTTGCAAGGTCTCTTGTATTCATAAGAACATGGTCTTTCTTGAGCTTTATTTCTTTCATGATCTCTTTGCGAGTGAATGCAACAACTGCCCTTGAACCGTCATTCAAGTTAAGTGAGACTAAATTGAATCCAAGTGGAGGTATAGGTTTGATTACATCTACAACCCTTTGGTTTTCAATATCAAAGACCTCTTCCTTTTCCATTTGAACTGGTATGAAAAGGATAGCTTCCTTGAGTAATCTGAAGAACTCTTCCTGATCTGCAATGGTCATATCGGAAGGTGGTATTAACATTATGTCTTCAAGTTCGCTGTTGTCTATTTCTCTTTCTTCGTTAACATTGTAATTGTCTATGATTTCATTCATTGCATCCACTTCCATATCTAATTATTAATATGTTTTTTTAATAAAAATAGTTTGTTAAATTGTTTTTATAATTATTTAAAAATAGATTCAAAAAAATAAAAAAATAAAAAGTAAAAAATAGATTGAAGAGTAATTAATTATCAGAATTCATCATTTCTTATTATTCTAAGTGCCTTAACTCTCCCAGCCAAAGGAATGAAATCATCTTCCTCATCATCCTTAATTTTAAGAGTCTTTTTGACATAGGCGGACAATACGTCACAGTCTGCTTTGATTGCATCAAGATGTGCTATTATTCTCCTTTTTTCCTCATTGACCTTTCTGATGTTGGTGTAAGGATAAACTGCTTCTTCAAACATTTCATATTCAATGGTTGTGTATGGGTATTTGTTCAGTTCATAGCAGACTTCCTTAAGAACCTCATAAAGGAACTTATTCATTTCAACTTTCACCCTTTCACGAATCATCTTGTCGCTGTCAAGATTCATCTTCATCAAACGTACAAGTTCGGCTTTAGCGAAAGGCAAAATTTCTATTTCAAATTCGTCATTTTCCTGATTTGATTTATCATTTAACATATGCTTCCCCCTTTACATATTTGAGCAAATGAACTATTGATGTATGGTGTTTTTCTTTCATTTGCTTCTACACTATTATTTATGTTTTCGTAACATATAAAGGTATCGAAATATTAAAATTATGATTAATATTTTGATAGGTTATGATAAAAAGTATTAAAAATATTTAGTGTAAATGTAATAATTTAATAGCAATATATAAAAAATATGTTTGTCACTAGGCACATGTAGATTAAGTTACTATCATTTCATATAATTAAAATTTTTTAAATTTCAATGACATTTTTTTTCAATTCATAACTTATATTAATCAAAACTTATAGATTTTTTAATATGTGCTTTTTATAGAAGCATTTATTAAAAAATTGAGTAAGAGGTTTAATAAATGGTGAAATATTGTCCTAATTGTGGTGAAAAATTAGAAGACGATTCTGTTTTCTGTATGGAATGCGGAACTAAGATTGATGGAAATTCAAAATCTTCATATGCAAAAGAGACTATTAATAAGTTTTCAGAAAATGTAAATGAATCTTTTCAAAATCTATTGGATGTTTATAAGATAAGCATGATGAAAGATGAAAAGATCATAAAGCGTTCTCAAATCCATAAAGGTATTTTCATAGCACCTATTATCTTTTCATTAATCTGGTTTTTGCTTTTTTTAATGATACCTATACCTTTTATGTTTTTAATATTCCTTTTAAGTTTGGTATGGTTAGTAATAAGATTTGTAGCTTATAAGAATAATGATTTGATCTTGACTAATAAAAGGGTATTTGGAAAAGTAGGTTTGATTTCAACTACTCAGATGCAAAGTCCTTTAAATATGATTAATTCAGTTGCATTTAGTAATGGAATAATAGGTAAATTGTTAGGCTATGGAACTGTACATGTTGTAACTGCTTCAACTTTGTATAAATTTAGGTTTATACGCGATGGACAAACTTTGTATGGAGATATTTTCCAACAGTTGGAACTTGCTGAAAAGGAAAAATTGCAGGAACATGCAGAAGCTATTGCTGAAGCAATTTCTAAAAAATAATAATTTTTAATAAATGGTGATGTGATTTAATGAAATGTCCAAGTTGTGGTGAGGAAAATAATGATAGTGCTAAATTCTGTAAGCATTGTGGTGCAAGTTTAAATAATAATGTCCGCCCTGCACCTGCTCAAAATGTTTCCCAACCAAAAGATAATAAGAATACTTTAATTATATGTGCTACTGCAATAATTTGTGTTATAATTATAGCAGGAGCTTTTGTTTTCTTGAATAGTGGTAACAGTGAAGATGGTGCAACTGTCAATACTGTTCAAAGTATGTCAAATGATTCTACTGATTCAGTAAGTGAAGATTCTTCTTCTACTGCTAAAAATAGTGAAGATTCAATGACTTATGCTGAAGCTACCAATTATCTAAGCGGTGTCTCAAGTACGGTTATTCAGAACACATTTGATGAAGCGGATAAAAATAGTGATGGTCTTTTAACTGGAAGTGAAATCAGCAAATTCAAAAAGCTTGCAGATTTGACTGAAAGAACAGCAGACACTTCAAATACTGAAAATGTGGAAGCTCAGGATTATGGTGCTGGTGATGGTTCCACTAAAACAAGATACTGTACAACTCATGGTAGAGTGGCTGTAGGTTCTGACAATAGATGTCCTTATTGTGAAGCAGAAGGTTTAGACAGCAGAACAGTTAAAGGATCTACTGAGTATATTTAATTAAAATTTTTATGCATTAAGTGATATTATGGATAGTAAAAATTTAATAATTATTTGTGCTACTGCAATCATATGTTTAGCTATTGTTGCCGGAGTTTTTGTTTTTATGAACAATGGTTCTGATGATTCCACAACTGCAACAGATACTACAACTGAGGATTCAGTGAGCACTACCGAAGTAACTGGGAGTGATGAAGTTTCCGAGTCTTCATCTGCAAGATTAGGTTCTATAGATAATCCTAAAATAGGTGCTGATACTAGTAGTGGCCAAGATGGTGAGAAAAATCCAAATTATGGTGATTATTACGTTATTGATGGCGGATTATTTAGAGATGATAATGAATACCTTGGAGGAGCTGGAACATACACTTTCATAAGTGGTAAAGACCCATATAGCGGTACATCTACTGGTGGTGATTGGTATGGTAAATGTACTACTCATGGTTGGGTAAAATTAGACTCCAATCAACACTGTCCTCAATGTGTTGATGAGGGTAAAGATCCAAGAGTATTGAAAAATTCAAAATATCAAAAATAAGCTTTTTTTTATTTACTTTCAACTATGTTATTAGAGAGAAAAATATCTCTCAAAACATAGTGAAAATTTTCTATTTTTTTTAATCATCAAGATTCCATAGGTTTCCTTCATTGTCCATGCCTATAGGGAAACTGCATCTTTCTAGCCATTCTTCAGAATTCACTTCTTCAATGACCTCTTTTTCAAAGGATTCTACAAAGATATTACGTGCCCAAGCAACGCATTCCTCATCGATTGTATCATTGTCAACAAAGAAGTCTTCAAGATTATCTATTAGATGCAATAGAAGAATTTGGGTCTTTTCCTTAAATGTAAAAACATCCAAAACCTTGAATTTTGAACCTGAAGCTGCAGTATGCAAACCCCAGTTTGTCCCATGCTCAAATTGGGAGAGGTTTCCCACATGGTTTGAAATGATGGCATATCTGTGGCTGGTTGTCATTTGACCGATTTTATTGGTCATGTCAACAAATCCTCTTTCTTTGATCAATGCACCTATTTCATACTTTTGAGCAAATTCTTCAGGTAAATTTATGTCATGAACGAAAAGTCCTGTGTTTTCATATGTTGCTTGACATACCATATATGCTACACTTTCAGGATTCTTGACATCAACATCAATTGGCTCTCCATCAGGTGTGGAAAACAATTTTATAAATGGGACAATAGGCATATCTGCCCCAATTTCACACATTGGATTGATTGAGATGTACTTGTAGTTGTTTTTAGATCTCTTAAACATATTTGCAAGATCAGGCACGTACATTACCATTGCAGAACTTTTAAGGCCACCTTCTTCCATCTTTGCACTGCTGGTGAATAGTGGAATTGCCCTGTTTCCATTATTGTCTGTAAGGAAGTTTATGTCATATCCTGCAGGTCCTTTAGGTTGAAATACATCTCCTTCCTTTGCATTTTCAATGCCTTCAAACATATTCTCTGAGAATATGACAGGCAAGAAAAGTTGGGATTTCCTAAGTTCTTCTATGAATTCATCTTGGTTTTCCTGATTTTCCATCATTTTTTCTAATTTAGTGTTATCAATTCCATTATCCATTTTTTCACCCCGAATATTTTAGTTTAGTGTATTTAGTGTATTGGAAAATTCATTTACAATGTCATAAATATAATCTAATTTTGCAAGTTCTTCTATCCAATCTGAGGGAATTTCCTCAAAGCCATAGTAGATTCCTGCAAGCCCTCCAACAATGCATGCTGTAGTATCGGTGTCATATCCAAGATTGACAGCTGCCAATACAGTGTCTTTATAGTTTTCATTGTTTAATAAACACCAAATGCTTGCTTCAAGAGAAGATATGCAATATCCTCCACTTTTTATCTCATCACGTGGAAGGTTTTGAATATCCAATGAGAATACTCTATCAAAGTGATGCAATTCTTCTTTGAAAGAATTAAGGTTTTGGTAATATTCCTTAGATTTCTTAATTCCATTTTCAATCAATTCCTCCAAAGTGAGATTAAGCTCTTTTTCATGGTTTTCAATGAACTCGAGAGCAATTCTTACATAGATTCCACAAGCTATCTGGCTTCTTTTATGCCTATGGGTAAGTGAAGATAAATCATGTGCTGCACCCATCTTTTCCACATCATCAAATAAGTATCCTTGAGACAAGTAATAAATGTAAAAAGCTATTGGAAGGATTCTCATTAGTGATCCATTTCCATTGTCTCTTTCACCGATTCCTCCAGACTTTAATGGCTCACAGCCATTGTCATATCTGTCGATTCCATCCATGGTGGCACCGCCTATGTCATAGGCATATCCGTATGGTGTGAACTGCCCATCATTAAGCCATGCGGAAAAGTTTTCCATGATTATTTCATAATCTATGATGTCATTCAATCTTAAGTTTTCTTCATGATTTGCTCTTTGTAGGCTTTTGCTTAATCCGTCCATAGTTGCAAGGATAAGGCTTGAGTCATCTGACCAGCTTCCTGCCGGTTTGTTGAATGCCCCCTGCCCTCTCATATCTGTTACAGGATCCAAATCACGTTCATCCCTTGGAATGAACTGAACAGGAAGTCCAAGTGCATCTCCTACAATTTGTCCGAATATTCCGCTTTTAATACAATCCATTTATATTCCTCCTTTACCTTTTTTAAATTTATCAAATCTTGATTTGCTCTTTTTAATGCTCTTCAAATGGCCTAAGTACTTATCCTTTATTTCTGGAGGATATCCGTCATAAATATCATAGCATTCATATGATTCGTCCTTAATGATATAAAGGTCATCAGACCCCATTCTCGAAGCTATTTCAACATACAATACAGGCTTTTCATCTTCAATTGCCAAAAAGTAAATGATGGAGCCGAATGGAACTTCAATTATTTCCCTTCTGTTTAACAGTTCTTCAGTTATCAGTTCCTCATTCTCATCAATGCAGTTTCTCTTTAGAACCTCATCGCTCAATCTGCTTAATACAAGTTCATCAAAGCTTTTCCTAATCTTTGTCAAATCGTGCATGATATCACCTTCCTTTGCTTTTTCATTGCCTCAGATTCGTTGAAATCTCAATTGGATTTTAAAGAAGCAAATAAAATTAGAATTCCTCATTCAAGTCGCCCTGGGAAAGCCTTTCACCAATCAGCCTGCACACTTCCGCTAAGTATAAATGATTGTTCAGGTAGATGGTTTCAGGATCAGGATTGCTAATCATGACAATATTGTCGTCATACATTGCATTATCATATTCCATAATCTCCTCAATTAATCTATTTCTCTCTTTTTTAAGCTCTGTCAAGCTCTCATTCCTGATGCTTTCTGAGTAAATTTTTGGATCAATCATCATCCTTTATCACATCCTTATGCATATTTATATATTTTTTCTCTCTTTTTGGGGGTTCAATCCAACCATCTGGCTTCTCCAAATCGAACCTTTCACTATGGAAGGTGAATATTTCCTTCCCCTCATACTTGGCATAGACATGCTCTACAGCCTCATCAAGAGCTTTGCCCTCACCGAATTCCTCATAAACACCGAAGATGAATTTGAATTCGTCGAATTTTATCGCATGATGCTTAAGAGGCCTACCTGTCTGGATTCCTCCGACGCCGCGTGTGTATGTCTTTCTATCGAGGTTCACGAAGACCCATTGGGTGGTGCCGTACTTATATGCCCTATGTGGTTTGTGTGTGATTCCGTTGTCCTCCAGATATTTGAGGACTCTGCCTATGTCCCAATCGAAAATCAGAATCTCCTTATTTTTTGTATCATATGTCTTTTCCATTTTCATAGATATCACCCCACTTTTTAAAATATCTATTTATAATTTCTTTTCATTGATTTATTGAAGTATTATCCTTCCTGCAAGATGGTGATGCATTTGCGGCCAACATATTTTCTGCCTAAAGGTATTCCGCATGAATGATCGTTTTCAGGATGAATTCCCTTGTTTAATATCTCATCAACTGCTACGATAACTCCATCCTTTGTATTTTCACGAAGCATTGGAAATATCACATATACACGTTTTCCGAGCATCTTATCATTGAATCGAATGATTCCTTGACCTCCGTAGGTCATTTTAACTTTGCCGTCGTATATGATTTCATTATTTGGTATTTCTAAGTTAATGTACTCTACCATGATATCATCTCCTTTATTTATATTCAATTTATTTCATTTAGAATTTGTATAAAATCATTTTGAAATTTATGAATAAAAAAGAGTGAAATCTCTTTTTTAAAAACAGCGTGTTCGATATTAAAAAATTATAAAAAGTGATGTATTTTGTATGGTGAATTTTTTAATAGGTGGCTGTGTTTGTAAATTTCAATTTTTTAATTGCATACCTATTTCTGTAATAGGTCATATATAAATGTTTTCCAAAATTATTACAAAATGAATTTTTTTAAATTTTCAAAATTTTTAAAATTTATTAAATTAATTATTTTTATTAAAAAATAATTAATTTTGATTTATTATTAATTTAAACTATAATAAATTACTTTTTATTAATAATATTAATTTTTTATTGATATTTTTATTTTACATTGATTTTAATTAATTATTACAAATTTTATTTATTTCTATTTAATGTTATTTCCCTTATTTTTGGCTATTCTCTGTGGAAATTCAAATAATAAACTTTATAAAAAACCATAACATAAATTTAATTATAAAGTTAAGGGGAGATAATATGGAATTTGTTGGAAATCAAAAAGATGTAATTGAATATGGTAAGGGAACTTTATTGGTTGAAGCAGGACCTGGTTCCGGTAAGACAACTGTTATTGTTGAGAGAATAAAACATTTAATTAATGAAGGCGTTAAGCCTGAGTCTTTTTTAGTGATCACTTTTACAAACAAGGCTGCAGATAATCTAAAATATAAATTAAGAAAAGAGCTTTCAAGTGAAGACGTCTTGAAAATGCAAATTTCCACAATTCACTCTTTTTGTCTTGAATATCTTAAGAACCATTGCAGCAATAAGGAAGAGTACTCATCATTGACATTGATTGATGATGACACTTCAGAAAGAAAGTCATTATTTATTCAAAAGTTTAAAGGCAAGCTTGGCTTTAAAGGTTATTCCACCATCTTTGATTATCAGATTTCAGATGTATTGAAAAAATTCGGTGAATACACTTGTTTTAATGTTGATAGTCAGAAATTATTAAGAACTGTTTCAGATTCAAGAGAAATTACACAGGATTACATTGATTTTGTCCAATCAATGGATTATTTTTCTAAAAAGCGCATTGACGATTACGATAAGCCGCTTAAAAATGAAAAAAAGAAAAATCCTGATGAGTTTGATGATACAAGATTATTCAGTAAATCATGGTATAATGCAAGGTTCTTAAAGATCATTGAGGCATACCCTACTTACTTGGAGCTATTGGATGAATATCATTATGTAGATTATGATGCCTTACAGAAAAAAGCCTTGAAAGAACTGGAAGAAAACCCTGAAACTCCTTTTAAAACTATTTTTGTTGACGAGTTCCAAGATACAGACCCCCTTCAATTCAGAATCTTTCAGGAATTGAGAAAAAATTGCGATTACTTCACTGCAGTAGGAGATGTTGATCAGCATATCTATGCGTTCAGAAGTTCTTTCAATGATTTCTTTGATGAATTAATTAGATTGGAAGGTCTTGAGCCTATACCTTTGGATATCAATTTCCGTTCAACTGAAAATATTGTTAAGCTAACAGAGGCATTCATAGACCCACAAAGAAAGGAAACCTCTGAAAAAGAAATGAAAAGCAATGGCAAACCATATAACAATCCTAATTTCTTGCTTGAAAATGAAAGCAGTGAGGATGAGGCTTCCAATGTTTATCAGGCCATTAGCACTTTAATTGAGAATGGGGTTGAGGAATCAGATATAGCAGTTTTATACAGAAAACATAGTGACAAAACCATTGCCAATTTAGTTGAAAAGTTCAATGCTGGAGGAATTAACTTTTCAATTAAAGGCCAAAGTGACTTGTCCGACCAGGATGAAGTCAAATCCATCATGGCTTTGCTATGGTATATTGCTAGAAATACCGATGTTGGGCATATTCCATCAAAGGATGAATTAAAAGAGTTAAACCTTAAGGCATTATGCGGAGAATACTTTGAAACATCACTTTTCTCACTTGACGATTCAACTAAAGAGTATCTTTGCAACTTGCAGGATTCCTATTATGATGATGTTATTGAAATGGAAAAGGAACTTGCAGGCAGAAGCGGAGTAATTCATAATATTAAAAATAGACGAGACCAAGATACGCTCGATGAAATATTTGAAGATCTCCAAATGCCTGTTGTAGACATTGAAGAAATCACAGACCCAACAGATAAGGAATTCTTCAGGCAATTGGAAATCATTAGAGATGAAATAAATAAAAAAGATGACCAAGAAGCATCAAATGAAGAAAGTGAAGCTGATTCTTCAGATGAGGAAAGCAAGGAAAAGAAAACGCCACTTACAATCTTAAATGCATTTTATAAATTGGTTGCATTAAGTAATCTCTATGATATTGAACTTTCCTATAAGGAAATTGCAAATCTTGCAATATTGACTCAAACAATATCCAATTATGAGTCATTTATTTATGAGACTGATTTTAGAGGGGCACTATTCTTCTTAAGGAGAACAATTGGGGATTATGATTCTTATCACACAGAAGGAAGTGGCGTTCAGCTAATGACAATTCATGCAGCTAAAGGTCTTGAGTTCCCAGTAACAATCATTACTTCACTTGAAAAGGAAAAATTCCCTCCAAAAGTTAAAGACCCTAATCGTGAAAAGGACTATATCTTCCCAGGCGACACATATTACACTCCAAATGATTGTTTGAAATATAAGACAATATTGAAGAAAAATGAAAATGGCAAATGGGTCCACAAAACCCTTTCAATTGATGAAGAGAATAGGTTAAATGTTGAAGAGGAAGATAGGGTTCTCTATGTTGCTATGACAAGGGCAAAAGATGTATTGATATTATCGACCATTGGAGAGGTTCCAGATCAGATAAACTGGATTAGAGATCATACTATCCCTTTAAGTCTTGCAGATTTAAGTCAAGTTGAATTTGAGGAAAATGATGAAGAAGAGGAATATGAGGATGAACTTGAAGGTCTTGAAGAACCTGTTGTTCTCAATTACTCAAAATACACCCAATATCTTTCCTGCCCATTCAAATTTGATTTAAGCTTTAATTTAGGATTTAGACGTACTGGTTCAGCAAAAGCAGCAAATATGGGAACTGTTTTCCACGAGATTATGGAAGATCTTAACCTAAAGCTTTTAGAGGGCAAAGTTGTGGAAGAGGATGAACTTGAGGAAATCATAATAAATTATTATAAGCCAATGTTTGACATTAAGGAAGGTGATGTGGCATTTGAGGAATTTAAAAATCATGTTGTGGAATATTATAAGAAATACTCCGTAAACAGGGAAGTTTTAGAATCTGAATTTAATTTCGAGCTATTTAGGGACAATTATCTTCTAAATGGTGCAATTGATTTGGTTTATAAGGATTCTAATGGTGAAATAGTTATTTTGGATTATAAGTATGCAGAATATGATGAAGATCATATTGGCGGATATGAAAAGCAATCCTACATTTACACTTCTGCACTTAGGGAAATTCCAGAGTATCAGAAGTATGATATCAAAAAGGCAATTATTCATTTTGTCAAAAGCGATTATCAGCATGTGGTTGATATTGATGAAGACTTAATGGAAAAGGAAAAGGAGAATTTGAGTGTTGTAGCTGATAAGATTAAGGATGAGGTATTTAAAAAAGAGCCTGAAAAACTTAAAAATTGTGAAAAATGTGCATATAGGACTTTTTGTAAACCAAAAGAGTTTGCTCAAGAGTTGTATGGCTAATCAAATTAATAATTGGAGTCAATTATGAATTAAGTATTTAGTGAATTAATATTTTATTTTTTCTTAAAATTAAATCAAAATTTTTAAAAGTTTTTAAATCAAATTAATTATTGGTGGTAATATGGATTATAAAAAATTACTTTTAGTTATATTCTTATTATTCTGTTTAATTTGTGCAGTAAATGCTGTTAATGTAGATGATTTTAATATTCCTTCTGGTTATTATCCTATAAAAAACACATTTCCTAATGCTGATGAAGGAGTTTTTTTGAATTATGACAATCAGTCAGGATTAGTAATCATGAAATATGGTGAGGATGATGAGGATATAGATATGTATCTTAATACAGATGGTATCTCATATACAGAGAATGATGATAATACTGTAGATTTTTATGATGCTAGAGAAACTTATTCTCGAGGGGTATACGAAGTTTTTGAAGTAGACGGAGATAAATTTTTTGCTGATTTTTGGTTTTCAATAAGTGAAGATTTTTCAGATGATGAAATAGATGATATAGTCTCTAGATTTAATGAAGATAATGGTGTAGAACCAGTATCTTTTTCAATTCCTTCTTCCTCAAGCAGTTCAGAAAAACATTGGTATGGTGAATGCACCACTCATGGTTGGGTTCAATTAAATTCTGATAAACATTGCCCTCAATGTCTTGAGGAAGGACGTGATGCACGAGTTCTTAAAAATTCTATTGTATATGAATAATCAATAATTTTTCTAATTTTCCGCTATGTTGGGGAATAGAACAAATGAAATCTTGTTATGTGCTCTTCTCAATAAAACATGGTGGAAATTTTGCTTGTTTTTTAAAAGTAGCGAATTTTTAGAATTATATTAGTCTAAAACAATATCCAAATTTATAAATATGTCAGTTTCAAAATATTAATTATGAATTATTTTTAAGGGGATATTATGAAAATTAATTTAAAAAGTTTTTTTATAGGAATTTTTTTAATCTTATTTCTCATTTCAGCAATAAACATTGTTTCAGCTTATGATATTAATTGGATGGAAATTCAAGGCGGTTGTATTTCAACAGGAAGTGGATTGGAAGACAAAACCTATGCAACTATCTATGTTGGTGAGGAATATTCCGGTGAGGATGTTCTTATACAAATTTTTTATTCTCGTGATGGATCACAATTAAATCCAGGAAATAAGGTTTTAAAAACTGTTGATACTTCTGGTTGCATTGAAGTTAAAAGTGCAAATGCATTCAAATACTATCCTGATTTTGCAGAAATTAATCTATATGATTCTGATGGTTATTTGATTGATTCACATAATGTAACTTTATCAACCGATAGTGGTGATCAAACTTTTGGTGAATTTGACATGTTGGATTATTCATCAAGTGGAACTGTTGAATCATCTAGTAGTGGCAGTACAACAACTTATCATAGTGGAACTTCCAATAGTTATGTTGGAAATAGTAATACTGGAAAATTCCATGCTCCCGGCTGTGGTAGTGTTGATAGGATGAAACCTTCAAATAAGGTTTATTTCTCAAGTCGTGATGAGGCGATAGGTAGAGGTTATTCTCCTTGCGGAAATTGTCAACCTTAATTCTATTTTCTATTTTTACTTCATATTTTTTAGTATTCTATATTTTTAAAAAAGTTCATGTTCTAAAAATAAAAATTTTAAAACTAAACTTAATTAATTTTCCAAAAGATTTATATACAAAAGTTTATTTACTCTTTTTAATATATTAAGAAATAGAAGTATTTAAATGGTTTATAAAATATGAATATCTTAAACATTATTTGCCATAGAAAACCTGAAAGAAGTTTTTTTATTAAAGGACATCAATTTCCAGTATGCGCAAGATGTACAGGGTTTTATATTTCTTTAGCACTGTACTTTGTATATGCATATTATTTCTTTGTAGATTACAATCCTTCTTTGTTATTCTTTGCATTATTGTTGTTAATTCCCACTGCAATTGACGGATTAACACAATTGTTTGAATTTAGGGAAAGTAATAATACATTAAGATTGATAACTGGTTTAATGGGGGGTTTAGGTTTAGGAATTCTTATAAAAGCTTTAAAATACTTCATTTATCTAAAAATGAATGGAGGTCTTTAAATGAGTTTTTTAGATGACTGGAAAGAATGGAGTACAGCAAAAAAAGCAATATCTATTATTGTTGTTTGTTGTTTAGGTTTAATTATAATTGCATTGATTACTGGAGGAGGTACTCCTGATGCAAATACAGATGCTTCAGTATCTGATAGTAATGTAGATACAGCAGATCAAGCAACTGGTGTTCAAGTAAGAGTAATTTATGATGGTAAATGGCAAGGTGCTGTAGGAGATACTAGTTCAATGAATTCAGTTAGTGGATCTGGTGAAGAAACAATTGATTTAGATGATGATGCTTATATTGTTTCAGCTAATGCACAAAAACAAGACGGAAGTAGTAAGACTTTAACTATTCAAATATTAAAAGATGGTAATGTAATTGAGGAGTCTAGTACTGATAGTGCTTATGGTGTAGCTAGTGTGTCTTCTTCTTTATAACAATTAATTAACATTTTTCTTTTTTTATTTTTTTTAGTTTTTATTTTTTTAATTTATCTATTTTTTTTAAATAAAAATATTAAATGTCAACCTATTTTTTTAAACTCCTATAATTTAATCCAATTTAATAATTTTTATAGAATAAAAAGAAAAAATAGAGCCTACTTAAAGCCCAACTTATTTGTCTACATCTTGGAAATATTGTATTTCCATCACTTGTGTTTTTGGCACGATTTTAAAACCTTGTAACCTGGTCTGTATTTCAAAAGTTTGTTCAGTTTCAACTATTTTAATGCAGTCTTTTACTTGTATACAAGGATACATATGTTTACAACCACGTGCTTTGAAATATTCAAATGTTTTTCCATTTCCCCCATTAGGGATATTTCTTATGATGGCTTGAGGTATTTCTCCACTTCTAAACCAACTATTCTGAGCTGCTATTACAAATTCACAATCTTCTGCTTTTTCTTGATTACTTTTTCCAAATAATGCCATATTTTCACTCCTTATAAGATAATTGTTTTAATATTTATTTTAATAATTAATAAAAATTTTGAATAATTTTCTAAGTCCCCTAGTTTTCTTTTTTAATTTTTCACTGATTCCTCTTTTTATAAAGAAATTGATTTAATAAGTGAGGATATTAAATTTATTTTAAGGGATTTCTTTATAGGGTACTTTTGTGAGTAAAATTCATTTGTCCCTTTTTTATATATCTATCTCAAAAATTTAAAATTTTTAAATAGGCCTAACCAAAATCCTCATCACACATCTCTTTATAAAAGCAATATTTGCATAAAAATCCTTTTTCTTTTTTGAAGTAGTTTCTATCAATAGTCCCATACAGATTATCAACTACTCCATCCACATAATCAAAGTCCCCACTACTAATATCTTCTTTTGACTGTGACTTAAAGTAATCTGCACCTACAGAACCAAAATTAGCTATTCTATACGCACCTGCACCTGTAAAGTAAATTCCTGCAGATGCAACAGTGAGATCAGGATACTTGGATTCCAATAATATCTTATACACACATAATTCTAATTTATATTTGCTTATGTTTCTTGGCTTTCCAGTCTTATAATCAAAAATAATGAGCTCATCACTCTCTTTATTCTTTATGACTATATCAACGATTCCATTTAAATCATTGTCTTCATCCACAATGTACTCTTCAACGCTGAAGATTTCATAACCATTTGAATAGATGTCCTTGAAGAATCTCTCCAATCCACGTATATGATCTTCCAGTTTCTCATCATATTCAAGGTTTAAGAATACGTCATCAATCTCGTTTCCATCCATCAATTCCCCAGCTATTTCTTCAGCTATTTCATGAACTTCTGTTCCAAGAAGCATGTATTCGTTGGCTTCTTCAGTTATCTCATCAATGTATCTGTATTTGAATTTACGAGGACATTCAATGAATGTGTTTATTTTGGATTTGGATAAAGTCATTTTATCAGTCATAATTTCACACCCTTTCATTAATTTTATTTTTATTGTTTAGTTATATATATTATCCTAATTTTTTCTAAAAATCATAACTTATATATATTTTTATAAATAAAACTTTATTTAGTTTATTTCTAACTAAATTAAAGTAAGGATTGTTTATATGGACTTAAAAGGCATTAAATCTTATTTAGAACCACTATTTGATATTTTAGTAATTATTGACCTGATCATAATCATCATTTCCTTACCTATAAACGGTCTTCATTTAATTGATTATGCAGGTTTTGTAAAATATTTTGACTTGACAATCTGTGTCCTTTTACTCATTGAGTTTTTCTATGGATTATATAAAACTGAAACTAAGGCTAAATATTTCAAGGAACACTTTTTAGATTTGGTTGCTTCAATACCATTTGATATAGTGGCTATTGCACTTTTAGGGTCAAGTTCCAAATTCTTGAATATCACCCGTTTCCTAAGATTGATAAGGGTTATAAGGGTGTTTAGTGCTATAAATATTGTAAAAAAATATAATTTGGAAAAAGTAATTCAACGTACAGGTGCAGATAAGATTTTCCTTGTTGTAGGTGTATTGTTAATTGTATTCACCGTTTTATTAACATATGCTGGTGAAACCAAAAATGTCTCTGATAGCCTTTATTTTGTTTTAATAACTTTAACTACCGTTGGTTATGGAAATGATGGATTCAATGACCCATTATCTAGATTCATTACTTTATTCCTAATTTTGCTTGGAGTGTTAGTATTCACTACCGTTACTGGGCTTGTTTCATCTATTTTCACAGACAGATTATTGGAAGAGGGAATCAGTATAGATGAGAACTTGCACTTTATCAATCAAAAATTGAATTTCCATGAAAGGGAACTTGAAAAAACAAGAAAGGAATTGACTGAAGTCAAGCAGGAATTGGAAAAATCCAATGAAAATAATGAAGAATTGAAACAACAGTTATCTGAATTAAAGGATTTGATAAAGGAAAATCATTAAGAAAGGTGGGGGTATTATGTTCTGCACTAATTGTGGTTGTGAAGTTGATGAAAACACTAATTTTTGTACAAAATGTGGAGCGAAGATAAGAAAAATTGAGGATTATGGGTTGCCAAATTCTACAAACATTGCTGATGGGAATAATTTGACAGATCTTACAATAAATGATTCTGAGGGCCTAAGTAAAAATGAATCAGTTGTTGAGACATTTTATGAATTCCAATGCAGTCTTGATGAAGAGAGAACAAACTGGATGGGAGAAAGGATTTCAGAAAGAAGAGATGCAACCGTAAGAGTCTTTAAAGATAGATTGGTAATAAATAAGACTGGAGTTTTCATTAAAAGTGATTTAGGTTCAAGAACAATCTATTTCCAAGACATCAGCAGCATAGACTTTGACAAGGCAGGAATGTTTCATATTACAAGTTCCATAAAGATTATATTGAGAGGGGGAGAATATGTTACTTTATTATATTGCGATGAGGGAAAGTATGCTATGTTGAATGGAGAATGGGCTAATTATAAAGAAAATTTAATAAAGCCACAGCCAACACAATCAAATCCTGAAATGACTAATGCAGACGAATTGCTTAAATATGCAGACTTATATGAAAGAGGATTTTTAACTCAAGAAGAGTTTGAACAAAAGAAAAAAGAGTTATTATAATTTTATAATCAACATATATTTTAAAATAAGTTTCTATTGCTTTCTATAAAAATAAGTGATTTAATATGGGTTCTCATTCTTAATAAAGGTTAATGAGAAATTATAAAATTTTATATAATATAGATGATAAAATTTTATACATATTTATATTATTGGGGGAGGAATTTTTATAATGTTTAATTTTAAAAAGGGTTTGATATTCTTATCAATAATTTGCATAGCTCTGTTAACTGTTTCTTTTGTGTCTGCTGAGGACATTGATAATAATGTTGTTTCTATTGAGGATGATTCTCTATCTGATATTAGTGCTGTAGATAATCAGTTATCCTCTTCAAATATTGAATCTCAGTCTGATTTAATATCTGTAGATTCCGATTCAGACTCTAATTCTGATGATTATGCTGAAGATGATACAATTAAAGCTGATTTAAAAGCAACAAAACTTAACACCACTTATAAATCCGGAAAATATTTTACATTTAAGGCAGTGGAATCTGGCACTAATAACCCTGTTCCTTATGCATCTCTTAAATTAAGAGTTTATACAGGTGAAGAATATAAGGATTATAACATAGATTCTAATGAAAATGGCATAGCCAAATTTAAAACTTCTTCATTATCTGTCGGATCTCATAAAGTAGTTATTAGTGATGTCGATGATTTTATTGATGCAAGTTCTATTACTTCAAGTATAAAAATCAATAAAGCTAAAACAGTTATTAATGCACCTAAAGTAACTACAACATTTAATAAAAATAGTTATTTTAAGGTTGTTAGTGGTTTAAAGCTTAAATTGAAGGTTTATACTGGTAAAAAGTATAAAACTTATACTGTCAAAACCAATTCTAAGGGTGTTGCTAAATTTGAGACTAATAAATTGGGTGTGGGAACGCATAAGGTAAAAATTAGCACATCTAATAAGAATTATATAGTAAATTCTAAATCTTCTATAGTAATTAAGAAAGCCAAAACATATATTAAAGCACCTAAAGTAACTACAAAAATTAAAAAAGGTTGTTAGTGGTTTAAAGCTTAAATTGAAGGTTTATACTGGTAAAAAGTATAAAACTTATACTGTCAAAACCAATTCTAAGGGTGTTGCTAAATTTAAGACTAATAAATTGGGTGTAGGTACTCATAAGGTAAAAATTAGCACATCTAATAAGAATTATATAGTAAATTCTAAATCTTCTATAGTAATCAAGAAAGTTAAAAAGAAAACTACAAAAAAATCTACTTCTGGTTCTTATGTAGGTAGTCAAAACTCAGATGTTTTCCATTATTCTTCATGTGCCTCTGCTAAAAGAATTAAATCATATAATAAGATCACTTTCAGTAGTAGGTCCAATGCAATAGCATCAGGTTATAGGCCTTGTTATAGATGCCATCCATAATTTTTCTTTTTTCTTTTTATTTTTTTAATTTTTTTTTAATTTTTCAGCGATAATTTTAATTCTCAAAATTGTTTAAATTTTTACGATTTAACAACGAATCTATTTTTTTAGATTTTATAAAAAACTTTATAAATATTGTTTAATATAGTTTATATTATCGTTATCAATATTCAATTTGAATATTTTAGCAAATTAAGTAAGGGTGATCAATTGAGGAAAACATTTTTATTTTTATTAAGTATTTTTCTAATTTTCTGTACTATATCAGTATCATTTGCAGCTTTCGGTGCAGATGATTTTGTCGCCCCTTTGGGCTTTGAACAAACAAATGCTGATGAGGATTTAGCGAATTATAATCATGATGGACTTGCTCATAATGTTCATATAATGATTCAGCAATTTGATAATTTTGATGATGCAAAAGATGAAATGTATGAATCTATAGATTATAATGGAAACATGTCCATTTTTTATGATGAGGATTATGGGGATCTTGGATATGAAGAAATAGTTCAGGAAGATGGAAAATATTATTTAGTTAGTATTTATAGTATGGGGCATCATGCAGGTTCCTATACTGAACATGCTCTAGATGATGTAGAAGATGGAATAAAAGAGTTCAATGAATTAAATCATGTAGAGCCTCTCGCAATTACATAAACTAGATTATGGGGGAAACTATGTTTAAAAAGCGACTTTTAATAATTCTTACATTATTATTATCTATTTTTCTTTTAGTGTCTGTGGTTTCCGCAGAAGAAATTGCAAATGATATTAGTGATGTTGAAATTGATGGTTTGATTGATAGTCAAATACCTACAGAAGATGATTCTTTGGAGGTAATTGATTTAGAAAATGAGGATAACTTAGAAATTAATGAGGAAACTTCAAATGAGGAGGATATCAGTTCAGATGTCTCCAGTTCAAAAGATAAATTATCCGGATCTGCAACATCTGATTCTGGAAATCAAGTTTCTATTCCTGATGTAACTGCTTATGATGATGAAGAAGTATTCTTAACAATTAATAGTAATTATGCATCTGATGATTATGTGACCTACAATCTAAAGATTGTTGATTCTGAAAATGTAATAGTTCTTGATTCTGATGATATTATTCCAGGCGGAAGTATTGAAAATGGGGTTTATTTAGGATATTTTGAACCAGGTAATTATAAATTAACTTTTACTGATGAATATGGATTAACTTGCCTTTCTAATCTTAAGATTTTACGTAGTGATACTAGTACTACAATCACTGTACCAAATTACAGTTCATATTATAAATCCGGCAAAACAATAAATATTAAAACAGTTTATAGCTCTGATTATGCGCCTCTTTCTATGAAACTTAAATTAGTCTTCAAGAAAACTGGTGCAACTGCTAAAACTTATTATGTAACTACAAATTCTAAGGGCATTGCTAAGTTTAAAGTTAATTTAGGTGCAGGCACTTATAAATTGACTGTTACTTCAGCTAATTCAAGTTTTCCGTCTAATAAGGCATCTGCAACTGTAAAAGTTAGTAAATTGCCTCTTAAAATTACTGTTCCTAATTATAGTTCCTATTATAAATCTGGTAAAAAATTATCTATTAAAGTAATAAACAATAAGACTAAGAAAGGGATTTCTGTTAAATTAAAATTTGTTTATAAGAAAGCTAAAGCGAAAGCAAAGACCTATTATGTAACTACAAATTCCAAAGGAGTTGCAAAAATTAAAATACCAGTAGGTATTGGAAAATATAAATTAACAGTTACTCCTTCAAGTTCCAGTTTTAAATCAAATAAAGTATCCAAAAAAGTTAATGTTAATAGATATGTTATTTTCAAGGCAGGTAAATATAGAGGTAAACTTACCTATAAACAGGTTATTGCATTGAAAAAAGCTAAAGCTAAAGGAGAAGATTTGTGGATTGAAGTTAAAACTGGAAAATATTATATTTATAAAAAACCTATTTATAAAACCGTTAAAGTTAAAAAGACTAAATGGGTTTATAAACATGTACTTTCCAGTGAGGATTTTTGGAGTGATGATTATAATGATTACACAACTTATGATTATTCTTTAGATAAATATTGGAAAAATGGTTGGACTTGGTACGGTAGTTATTATAAAACCTATAATAATGGTCATCACACAAAATATTACAGTAAGTTTAAAAAGAAAGTTAAATATTGGGATACCAAATATGTAAAAACTGGCAAATATAAAAAGGGTAAGGATAAAATTTATATGACAGTTTCTACAAATTGCGGTAAAGGCCTGTATCCAAAAGGAGATCTTATTGAAGTTTGGAGTTCTGTATACTGGGAAATACATGAAGATAATATTGTAACTAAAAAAATTAAAATATAACTTTTTTCTTATTTTAATTTTTATTTTTTACTTTTTCAAATTAATTTTAAACACAAATTTAAATTTTTTCAAATTTTTTAATTAATTTTACTTTTTTTAAAAATATTCATAACCACTACTACAATACTACTATTTGAGTAAATGGATGTACTAACCATTAATATCCATTCTGTGGAGAATAAGTGGAGACTTAATCCACCCACATTTTAGCAGATCTAATCTCATCTATTTTTTTCACTTGACCTGAAATATAATAAAAAGAGTCAAATTCAGTTAAATCAAGTCAAGGCAATTTGCATAAATCAGCTCTAATGTTTCACCAAAGGAAATCAAATCGTCCATAGGTATTCCTTTTATGACCTTATGGTTCCAATCTCTAAACATAACAAGCAATTCTTCACAAAGTTCATGTCCCTTTTCAGTCAGGAACAGCAATTTTTTTGAATTATGGTTGGGGTCAATCTCTTTGGTTATGAATTCCTTATTCATTAGGTTTTTAGTTGTTTGGCTGATATTTGCTTCAGTGACATGGAACTTTCTGACAAGGTCGACTTGATTCAATCCTTCGTTGTTGCAGATTTCCAATAAAATAAGTATTTCAACAGTGTTTACATTATGAATTTCAAGGCATTTGTTGAAATTGGATTCATAGCTTTTGATTACAGTGAAAAAGTAAATCAAATGTTCAGGTATTTCAATAGTTGGTTCAATCATCTAGACCCCTTCTATAATAATAAAAATATTTTTAATATAATAAATGCTTTGTTAATATTCATATTAAAAGTTTTCACTAATAAATAAATTAAGTGTTTAATCACTAAAGTGTCTAGTTTTTAAAGAAAATATATTATTTCCAATTTTAACTTTTTTTAATTATTTTTCATTGCTTTAAATAATTTATTTTCTACTTCTCAAAATCAATCAATAAGATTTATAAACCCCTACTGCAATACTACTATTAGAGTAAAGGGAGGAATAAATATGAATTGTCCATTCTGTGGCGAATATGTAACTAATGGAGACTTGATCTGCCCACATTGTGGAGCGGATTTAAGCTCCTACTACGATGAGTACGAAGGTGAATTTGACGAAGAAATCCAGGACGACAATGACATATGGTTAATATGAAATCTAAAGAAGAACTTAAAATCATTTTAGATGATTTTATTCAATACAAAGACTATTTTGAAAATCCTCCAGAAGAAGCTTATTTGGTGGATGATTGGGATTATAGTGAGTGTAAAGAAGCTAGAGAAATAGAGCATCTCTTATACAAATATGAAGTTTTTGACACTAAATACTATCCTAAATTAGAAGTGATGAGAAGAAAATATCATAAAAGTGAAGCTTTAGACTTTTCTAGAGAAAAATTAAGTCTTGAAGAGGTTTTTGCAGTATTGACTTGGATGCATAGAGAAGAACGTCACTGTGGAGGATGCTTTTTACGAGCTATTGAAAACAGAACATTCTACAATCTGCTTTCAAGACTGGAAGAAATAAGAAATGAATTATGATTTTTCAAAAACCTTTATAAACTCCATCAACAATACTACTATTAAAGTAAAGGGAGGAATTATATGAAATGTCCATTTTGTGGAGGAAATGTAAACAATGGGGACATGACCTGCCCTCATTGCGGAGCGGATTTAAGATCCTTTGATGACGAATGCCCCTTTTGCGGTGCACTTGTAGATAGTTCTGAATTTCTTTGCCCTAATTGTGGGGTTAATATATACGAGTATTGGTATGGTGAAGGCTAATGGATAGGAAAGACATAATTATCATAGTTCTCTCACTCATAATAATAGCGCTTCTGTCTATTGGTGCCTATAATCAAGTTAGAGACGAGCAGATAATATACCACACTGTAAACATAACAGATACATTTTCACTGGATGTTCCAATCTCTGACAATGTAACAAAGACACAAGTGAGTGAACATATGCATATTGTAAATGATTCCCAAAATGGTATTGAAATAACTTCATTGAATCTGGGAAATGAATCCACAATGGACCTGATAGAAGATGGATCTCAATATCTCTACTCACAGGAATCATATAAATTGGGAGCTGAACAGATCACTTTGTCCAATCATACTGTATGGTATGACAGAAAGGAAAACAATTACATTGCATTCTTTTCAAATGAGACAACAAATGACAATGTAATCATAGTCTGCAAGGACAATGAAACCATGGCTCGCATGATAAGCACTGTCAGTTATCACTGAAGTGCAACTTTTTTCTTTTTTTACTTTTTTATTTCATTAAAATTTTTTTAGTAAATGCGACTTTTTTCTTTTTTTTATTTTATTAAAATTTTTTTAGTAAATTATTTTATTAATTAATTATATATGTATATGTATTAAAATGAGGAGGACTTTAATGAAATTGAATACGACTTTTTTAATTAGTATTCTTTTGCTAATGATATTGGCTATAGGTGCTGTCAGCGCATCTGAAGACATTTCAGATGTTGCAATTGCATCAGAGCCAAGTGATGATATAATTTCTGATCAAATAGATGATAGTTTAGAAGAAACTGATCCTCAAGAAGAAATCTTAGAGGAAGACGGTGAAGTAAAGAATTTTACTGAGCTCAAGGAGACACTTGAAAATGCCCAAGGGGATGTAAGTTTAGAAAATGATTATAAATGTTCCCCAAACGATAGTTATAATGTTGCAGAAATTAGGAATACCTGTGTTATAGATGGTAAAGGACATACTATTGATGGGGATGGTAGCGGATTTGCCATTACAATATATGGTGATGATGTTACTGTAAAGAATCTCATTTTTAGGAATATTGTTGACACTATTGATAGTGGTACACAGGATTATTCTCTTTTTTATGTGAGTGGTACTGGGGTCAGGATAGAAAACTGTACATTTGAAAATATGACCATTGTTGGGAATGGCCCTGTCATTAGGCAAAAGCAACCTAATTTCATATTATCCAACTGTACTTTTAAAGATATTGATGCAGTTCATTTCATAAGATTTGAAGTGGAGGGTGCTGAGCAAGTGGCTAATACTCAAATAAATGATTGTAATTTCATTAATAATAATGCTTCAAATTTCATTACTACTTATGGATATAAATATGATAATATTCAATTGAATAACTGTACCTTTGAGGGCAATAATGCTACTATTACTTTTGTAAATCTTAATTCGGCTAATTCTCAAATCAATAATTGTACTTTTAAAGACAATATCGGTGATGGATATATAACCGCCCAAAAGGGCAGTGGCTCTCAAATGAATAATTGTACTTTTGAAAATAATATTGCTCATAATTCTAGCAGTGCTGATAGATTCCCTATTTCTGCTTTTGAAGGTAGTGGCTCAAATGTTGATATTAATGTAACCAACACTACTTTTAGAAATAATAATGGAATCCCTATTGAGTGGGCTGCTCCTAGTGGAAATGTCATTGACTGTGTTTTCATAGGTAACAATGGTACTATTAAAATTGAAGACGGAAATGTATACAGAGACAATGGTGAATATGACTTTGAAGTAACTGTTTATAATAATACCACTTTAGGTGCTTCAGATGATTCAGGATATTCCATAATTATTGTGCCTCTTGATCCTGATGAGCCTACAGGCTCTGAACAGAATGACTTATTTGTGGAGGTTATAAATAACGGTCCAAAAGAAGGTAACATAGTAATTCTTTTAAATGGCACTGAATGTTATAATAAACCAATGACTGAAAGATCCACCTCAATTCATCTTGAGGACCTTGATCCTGTAAAAGCGGGCCAACTCAATGTAGTTGTTAAATATGTATTTGCTGAAGATGAATATACATTATATGATGATACAACTTCCATTGGCTATACTATTAAGGTTGCAAATCCATCTGTGCTTCGTGATCCAATTTCCCCACATGGTGAAGTAACATTAAACATTGCTCTTCCAAAGGATGCTACAGGTACTTTAATTTTCAGTGATGAAAATCAGAATCGTACAATTGAATATGCCAACGGTCAAGCAAGTTATACATTAAAGGGCAGTGATTATGGTATTGGTGTTCACAACTTTACTCTAATCTTAGTAAATGATCCAAATTTCCCTGAACAAAGTAGCAGAAATTATAAATTCGGTATTTTTCCTAAAGTGGATTGGCCATTAATTTCTGTTGAAGGTGAAACCCAATTTATCTTTGTGGATTTCCCAGATGATTTTGAAGGTAATATCGAATTATATAACGTGACTGAAGATGGGGAAAAAGGTGCATTGATCTTTAATGAAAGTTTTAAAGGCAAGTGTAAAGTTCCTTTCCCTGCTTTGACTGAAGGGGAGTATTCTTTCATAGGGGAAGTAACTGGAATGGAAGAGCCTGAGAACTTGGAGATTATGTGCATAAAGAATCTTGCAGGCATTGATTCCAGCATTGATTCCAACATCATCCTTGTTGGAGATGACGCAGTCATTAATGTGGATTGTCAATTGTCCAATTGTATATTATATGTTTTTATTGATGGATTCAGGTCTGAAAGATATGAGCAAATTGAGTTAAATGACACCACATTCGTTCATAGGATTTCTAATTTGGCTCTTGGTGAGCATGTAATCAGACTTTTAGTTGTCCAACAATTTGAGTATCAACCCTCTAAGTACGTACATTCAAATACCTTTTTAGTAAATGTAACTTCTCCAAAACTTGAGATTATCAACAGCACAATTGACAATGCTTCAGGTGTTTTCCAATTGAAATTGTTAACAACTGAAGGGGTACCTGTCTACAAATCAATTATTGCTCTTGATGTTAATGGAAAAGAATATTTGGCTGTAACAGATAAAAACGGAATTGCAAACTTTGTTTTAAGTGATTTGAATGTTGGAAACTACACT
>CACYJH010000016.1 GCA_902774685.1 uncultured Methanobrevibacter sp. | reverse complement strand
TACCACAACCGGTACCACAGTAAGGACAAATAGATGGTACATATTTTATCTCAACCATTTTATAATCTCCATAATAAAATCAAGGTTTTATTTTTGTTTTAGTTCACATATTGGCAAATTCAATTATTGACTAACAAATGAAACTTTTAATAATTATATATTTATTAAGGCTTTGATTATTGTGAATTGTGTCAGATATTGTGAATTGTGTCTTTTTGAATTATTAATAAATAACATATTAAAACTTTTAGGATTATTGTGAATTGTGTCAGATATTGTGAATTGTGTCTATTGTTATAATCCAATAAAAGATTTGACAATAATATCGAAGTACATAAATAATATAATATTATATTATCATGAAATGTGAATTTAGACCTTTAAGATCTAAAAGTGAAATTAGAAACTATTTTGTTTCTAATGATATTTTGTGGAATTTAACAATTCCTTATATAAGCATAATTTTTATTCTAATATGAAATTTTTAAGAAAAATTTCTAAAAAAATATAGATAAATTATGTAGATACTTATTGATATTTGAATTAAATAGGTTTGCTCAAATATTACAATAAGTAAATACAAATTTGGGGATTAAGAAATCCCCTGTGTTTGACTAATATAGAATATTAGATCCAAACTGATTTTGTATATTTAGTCACGTAAGTATACGAACCAGTAAGCGCAAGCTACAAAGATAGCTCCACCAACGATGTTACCTAAGGTTACTGGTATTAAGTTGTTTACGAAGAATTGTGCCCAAGATACAGGAGCGCCTAAGAATATACCTAATGGGATGAAGAACATGTTTGCAACACTGTGCTCAAATCCGATACATACAAACGCCATGATTGGGAACCAAATACCGAAGAATTTACCTACTACATCGTCAGCTGCGTTAGCTAAGTATACAGCTAAACATACTAACCAGTTACAACCAATACCTCTAAGGAAACATTGTACCCAAGTTAAAGAAGCAGTTGATTTACCAGCTGCCATAAAGGTAGCTCCACCTAATGCTTTGGTTTGTGCAATGGTCATAGCACCGCCAGCGAATGCTTCAGGTACCATAATACCGGTTGCGTATGCGAGTACGTAAGCAACAAAGATAGAACCTACTAAGTTGAAAACCCAGCTTCCTACCCAGTTTTTGAGTAAGCCTACGATATTAGTTTTACCATCTAAAAGACCCATAGTCATAAACATTACGTCACCAGTGAATAACTCAGATCCACAGATAACTACCATAATTAAACCTACAGGGAACACTGCCCCGAATAATAATTTAGAAATACCTACTGGTACACCACCAGCAATAGCACCAGTGTTTGCAACTTCTGCAAGTAATCCACCGAATGCAATGTAAGCACCTGCTAAGAAACCTAAAATAGCAAGTTTAATAATAGGCATTTCACCTTTTGCGGTAGCTGCAGATGCTACTGCTTTTGCAGTATCTGCAGGACTTTTAAAAGAACTCATATATCTCAACCTCTTTTTTAATTATCCCATATAATTATCAATACTCTCAAGGTTTTTTTAACCATTCATAAAGAGAGCATTAATTATAATTATTTATCATTCATATAAAAAGACTTTGCTATTAAAATCAAAGGGAAAAGTATATATATGACAAATAATCAATTTTTCAAAGAGAATTTACTTTCATAACGATAAATATGGCTTAAAAATTAAATTTACTAAAAATTAGGAAGTTATTCTATAAAAAAATAAATCTTTATGAAAATATTTTCATATTGAAACTATGAAACAAAATTTTAAGGAGTATTCTATTGATTAATAATCAAAAAACATAAAATAATGGATTTAATGCACTGTAATCTTATTCATATCATAATATTTCTTATTTAAAATCGAAAAATTAGGGTAAAACTTAACTAATGAATGTAAAAATAGGAATTTTTTTATGAATAAAAATTCGATTAAACCTCTTAAAATCATTTAAAATAGCAAAAAACAATAAAATATGCCACATGAACAACATTATCAAAACGATGCAATCATAATAAATAAAAATTTGACATGATTGAAACAAAAAATCATGATAAATCATGATAAATTAGGAATTTTTTACTAAAAAAATGACAATTTAAAAAAGGGACAATTGTGGAAAGAGAATAGAAAAAATAATAGTTTATTTTAGAAAAATTTATTAATAAAATTTTTAAAAAAATAATATATACATAAAAATTCAACAATAATTTATTAAATATTAAATATATTTTATAAACTAAATGAGGGGTACTATGAAAAATAAAATTATAGTATCATTATTATTGATCTTTTTACTTGCAATTTCTGTATCTGCAGTCAGTGCAAATGAGGATCTAAGTGATGCTATATCAGAAACTTCAGATGAGATTTCAGAAATTGAATCAGTTGATGAAGATGGAATGGATACCGAGACAATATCTGATGCAATATCTGATGGGGACACTGAAGATTTAGATGAGGACAGTATAGATGAAACTAATCAAAATAATGAAAATAAATTGGGAAATAGTGGAATAACTATCAGCAATACCGTTACAATAAGTAATCTGAAAGCTTTTGAGGACTTTGTGGGAACCGGTGAGACATATGGTGATGGAACCAGATTTATCTTAAAGGAAGGAGTAAGTTTCAATTTGGCACACTCTCAAAATTTAAAGAAATCCTGCATTATAGAAGGGGGAACCATATATGGAAATGTGGATAATCTCTTCACAGTTGAATCTCCAGCCAATAATGGTCCATCAAGCATAACTATAAAAAATACAAAATTTATTGTAGCGAAGAATAATCAAACCATCATCTTGGCAAAAGGCGTAACTCAAGGGATTAATGAAATCCTGAATGTTGCTGGAATAACATTAGAAAATATAACCATAGCAGGGGATACCTCATCCACTACATTGCTAAATATAGAATGTAACCAAATAAAGACTGAAACAAGCAATGCCATAAACATTACAAACAATAATCTGAATGGTGCAAAGGCTTTAAAATTCAATGGTTTGCAACTGAACCATAACGGATTAGATGGGGATGAAATATATCTACCTGCAAATGAAATAATTTTTCAAAAAGCTACAAAATTGACTGCAACCTATTATCTCCAATATGCTGTTGATACAAGTGCAGGGGATTCACCATTCGATTTCATAGTGTGGTTGAGCGATGAAAACGGCTATGCTGTAGTCAATAGAACCATAACTTTTGCATTGAATTCAATAGGATACACTGCGAAAACAAATGAAAATGGGGAAGCCCATTTGAAATTATCCATTTCCAAAGCAGGAACATATGACATCTACAGCCAATTTATAGAAGAAGATGAACAATACGCAAAAAGTGATATGGTTGCAAGTACAATCCAAATCCTGAAGAAAGACAGCACATTTGTTTTAAAGAATGTATCTTATAAAGTAGATGCAAAAACCAAAAAATTAACTGCAACTTTTAAGGTTCCTGTTTATGAGTTCGTTTTTGATGGAAATGCAATCACTCAAAAATTAAAATCTTATCAATACATCAAAAACAAGAAAGTCACATTCACTGTAAATGGCAAAAGTTATACTGCAACAACCAATTCAAAAGGAGTGGCAACTGTAAAAATAAGCCTGAATAAAAAAGGAAAATACACATACAAAGCTAAATTTGCAGGAGACGGCACATATAAAGCAGTGACTAAAAGTGCAACATTGACTATAAATCCTTTAGCTACCAGCTTAACTCTTAAGAAATATACCTATAAGAAATCAAGCAAAAGCAAAAAATTAAAGGCTACATTGAAATCTGGTACAAAAGTTCTCAAAAACAAGAAGGTAAGCTTTAAGGTTAATGGAAAAACATACAGTGCAAAAACCAATTCAAAAGGAATAGCTACTGTAAAAATCAAATTAACCAAAAAAGGAACTTTCAAATACACTGCAAAATTTGCAGGAGACAATGTGTACAAAGCTATTTCTAAAAGCAATAAAGTAGTGATCAAATAAAATAATTAAATTGAAAGTAATTAAACAATTACTTTCTATCTTTTCTTTTTTTAAAATTAACATTCTTCAATTTACAACTACTTTATGACCAGTCCGGATAACAAGTAGTGACTTTCTAATACTTTTTTTATTCAACAAACTCTCAAAATATTAAAAACAATTCAACTTTTAAAAGTTAAACTATATGATTGGCAAAAATTAACAACTTATAAATATATAAGTAAACAAAAATATTATCAATTTTAATCATTCGATTAAAAGGAGGAGAGAACAAATGAATAAAAAGATATTTGCAATAGCTATATTAATTCTAATGTGTGGAATGCTATCTGTAAGTGCTGCGACTCTCGAAGAAGAGGATTTCGGCAACTTCACCTTGGACGTTCCAAGCAATGCAGACTTTGAAAAACACATAGTGATTCCAGCTGGAACAGTTTTCACATTATCTGGCGGAAGCCTTTCAAGTTCTTTAAACGAAATTTCAAACGATCCTGAAAAGACCCATACAATGTGGGAGGATGAAAGCCTTGAATTAAGCATAGAGCACATCATCTTCTCAGAAGACAACTACACAGACTGTGATGATGCAATGAGCAAACTTTTCAATGGATCTGACAAAACAAGCGATGCTGATGGATTGAATGTATACAAGTTAGCTAAAACTAATGACTACAAATATGCAGTAACTAAGGTCTCTGACGGATTCCTGTTCTCACCTGGTGATGAGATGGTCATCGTATCCGGAAATGACCTTGATGAACTCAAGGAAATCGCAAGTTCTGCAAAATTCAAATAAAAATCGTGGTTTTAATTAATTTTTTAAAACCTTTTTTATATTTTTTTAACCTATAACTATCCAAATACCACCAATACTCTTTTTTTAATGAATATATTGTTTCAAAAAATGAAAAATAAGAAAGAATAAGAAAAAGATAGTTTCTAAAATAAAAAATAAAAAAGAATAAGAAAAAATAAGAAAATATTTTTTAAAATAGAAAAAAAGAAAAATAAAATTTTAGAAACCGTCAACCCTGAACCATTACTAACTTACCTGTATCAGGATCTCTATAAACCTTTCCAACTTCAGCATAGCCTGATTGTTCAAGAGAGGAACCTGCACTTGCATTGCTGGTGAAGTCTTCTCCAGTACTTACTTGAGAAGCAGCTTGCTGTGCTTGTGATTCCTGTGTTTTAGCCATCATATCAGGATTCACTTGAAGAGCCATAATGGCAAATATCAAAAATCCCAATGCCAATACAAGCATTGCATCTGAAAGGTTTGAGATTCCAGACATAGGATCTTCATCACCATCATCGCTGAAACGTTTTCGTTTTCTTAACATATCATCACCAATTTCCCAATAATCATGAGATAAACAAGAAAATTAAAATCCATTTAATTTCTCTAATATTGCTTCTGCAACAGTTTCAGTAGTTGTCAAATCACTTTCATACCATTGTTTCCTGTATTTGGAAATAACATATCCTATAGCACCAATGGTCAAACCGGTGACGGTTGTATCAAAAGCAATTGTCAATGATTGAGCCAATGTGGTTATGTCACCAGTACCTAAAGCAGAAAGTCCCGGACCTAATGGTATTAAAGTACCGAGCAAACCGAATATAGGCCCTAATCTTACTAAAATGTCTGTCTTGGAAGTAAGTTTAAGTAAACCGCTTTCCTCTTCTTCTATCAATTTGCTTGCAAATGCCTTTCTGGCATCCGGACCTAAATTATAATTATCAGTTATCTTTACAAGCACATCCTTCTGTTCCTTATATAAGCCACTTGAATTTACAACAGATTTCAATTCATCAGGACTGTTTGATTTGGATATGTCCTGCAATAAGGATTCCAATCCATCGGATTTCAATGGCTTTTTGGTAAACCATTCATTTAAGAATCCTCCTAAACTCAAAATCGCATAAACAAGGAAAATAACTAAGATAATTACAACAGGTGCAAGCAAACTTTCTGAAATAATATGTATAAATGAAGTTAAAATTCCTGTACCTTGAAGTATCATTAATCTCCCACCAAATTATAATATAAATTAATATGAATAGAATATTGAATAGATAATAATAATGAAAATAATAAATAAATTATTTTCTTTTCAATCTTTTAAAAATCCAATCACTATATAGAACACCTAAAACAAGAATGATGAGAATAACGATTATTGCATACATTAATTGATAAGTAGGTGTCAATATTAGAAAAGACTTGAAGATTGAGTAGTCTAATTCTCTAACAGCACTAAAAGTTAAAGCCAAAATTAGCAAGAATATGAATTCTAAAAACATATACTCCCCAATAACAGCATAATAAGGTCTTTTGGCGTTATTGAATATTCTTGAAATTTTATAAACTAAAAACATCACTACGATGGCTAAAATAGCTAATTCTAAAGAATTCAAAACTAAATTTTCTGATTTTAAACATAAGGACAATGCGCTGATTGATACAAAAGACAATAAAACAGTGCCGTAAAGCACAAGCTTATCATTCTCAACAGCAAAATTCCTTCCAAAACTGACAAATCGAATTGCCAACAATAAGACCAGCAAACTGACCAACCCTAAGATATAAGGAATGACAGGAATGACATAATCTCCAATTTTTAATGAAGAACATATGAATGATAAAGCAAATACTATCGCTCCATAAATTAGGACAAATGAAAGAAATTTACCTTTATTAAAATCGTATTTTCTTACTAAAAATGCAATATTGGCAACAAATAGCAAAATAAAAACAATTAGATATTCAAAAATCAAATCCATCATAACATATCACATTTTAGTTTAATTAATAATATATTTTTAAATGTGATTATATAAACATATCGAATAAAATAATTGGTAGAATCAATGAAAAAATAAATGATAAAATAAATTAAAAAAATAGAAATTTAAAATTAGAAAAATAAAAATAGAAATTTGAAAATAAAAAATTAAAAAAAAATAAAAATAAAGATTGAGTTTAAGAAATAACTAATTTAGCATTCTTAGAGACAACCGCATAAGTATTGTCCCCTGCATACTTGACAGTGAAACTATAAGTTCCTTTCTTGGATAAGCTTACATTGATTGTTGCAACACCCTTTGAATTGGTTTTGGCAGTGTATGTCTTTCCATTCAAAACAAGTTTTACTGTCTTGTTTTTTAAGGCTTTTTTGCTTGCTGACTTAAGGGAAATGCTGATTTTCTTGGATTTTGCTGTTGCCTTATAATTATAATTTGATATGGATATGACCAGTTTCTGCTTGTTTACGACTATCTTTGCAACTACAAAAGATCCATTAAACTCATCATCACCTAAGAAACATACTGCAAAGGTGTAGGTTCCTGCTGCCTTCAAGTTAATCTGCAGTTTTGCCTGACCATTCTTATCAGTTGTTCTGTCATATACTTGGCCATTGAACCCTATTTGTATATGCTTGTTTGCTAAAGCAACACCATTTTCATCCTTCAATCTAATGGAGAAATACTTACCTGCCCTTCCATCAACAGAAGTATCTACCGCCGTTGTAGTCATATTCTCATATTCTATTGCAGACTTGTTTCTAATAGCGGTACCTTCAGATCCATTTACAAGCTTCAGATTAATCCAAAAATTAGGAGATATATACTCATCATTTGACTTGATCAGTTTCATTTGAATGAACTCATCAGAATTGTTGAAATTGTCTCCCCAATTATTGTTGTTTATGCTTCCATCATTGAAAATAACCGCTTCAAAGAAAGAACCTAATTTTTGATATAATGCAAAATCGGTGATTTCCTTATTGCACTCCTCTTTAGTTGAATCCTTTATGACTCCAAGGAATTTTTCTAAAGTGGAATTCTTTATAATTGGGTTTGACCTATTCAATATGGAATTGGAAACTTGGAGATTGGAACCTTTATAATAAATGGTGCCGTTTCCATAATTGTTTAAAAAACTTGAATTTGAAACAGTCATGTTTTCAACAAATTCACTTGCAAGAATCGCTCCTCCATAAGCATTGAATGAACTGATTATTCCTTGCAAACCTAAGGCGACATTATCCCTGAATTGTGAATTGCTGATTTCAAAATTAAAAACGTTTTGGCCTAAATAAATTGCACCTGCATCACCAACAGCATAATTTTGAGTGAAATTTGAATTGCTTATGGAACATCCATTTGCAGCTTTGAAGTATAAGGCTCCGCCATCACTATGTGAAATGCAGTTAATGAAACTGCAGTTATCGATTTTACCGTTATTACCAACCCAAAAAATGGCTCCTCCATGTCCATCAGCTAAAAATGTCTGCTCTTCGCTATGCAATGTCCAAGCAAATTTTGATGTTGCAGAATTGTTTACGAAAACAGAATTCAATACTGAACAGTTAGTTCCCTTTAGCCAAATTGCACCACCTGAAGATGCAGTTTCATAATTGTATCCTGTGTTGTTTATAAAAGTGCATCCATCAATGACAGCATTGTTTGCTATCAGATAAATGGCTGGCCCATCAGTATGATGGCAACTGGACTTATTGGCTATGTTGTTTAGGAATTTGCTGTTTAAGATTCTGACATTGTCACCATAGCAGCTTAATGCAGATCCCAATTCCCCATTGATGGAGTTTTCAAAACTGCAATTTTCGATTGTTACATTTTTTCCCCCAATGGAAAGTGCCATATCATAGGAATTTATGAATCTGATATTACTTATCAAGACATTGGCTGAATTTACTTCCAATATACTGGTTAAAAACTGTCCATCAAGTGTGACTCCGGAATCATTTCCAATCATCTTTAGAGGTTTGTCAATAATGATTTTGGAATCACCATAATAGACCCCTCCAATTGTGACAGTGCCGTTTTCTTCAGATTGGTCTATTAAGCTTTGAATGGAATTGAAATCATTTCCTCCATTTGCACCAATAATTTCTTTAGTACTTGGACTTGAATATAATTTTGGAGTGGATTGTGAATCATCCAAGCCATCATCCAAATCACCTTCAGATACAGAACATAAATCAACATCCATACATTCATCTTCGCTTATTGCATCATCAACATAATTTATATCGAGCAAATTATTAGAATTATCTGAAGCCGATACAAGCCCCAAACTTAATAATAAGATAAAAATTAATGAAATTGATAATAAAAGCCCATTAAATTTTATTTTCATAATTTTTCTTCCCCTTAGATTTGCATAAATAGTATTAGATTTATTTCAAACGATATATAAATTTTAGTTAATCGATAAAGAATGTGAAATCAATTATCAAGAAGAATGGTTAAATTAAAAGAAATATGGAAGATTAGTAAAAAATAGCTAAAATTAGTAAAAAAGTAAAATTATTAAAAATAATAAAAATATTAAAATTAGTAAAAAAAATGTAAAAAATTAGAAAAAATAAAAAAAGAAAAAAGATGAAATAATTATTCCATCATATCCTTAATATCTTCACGATAGTATAATCCGATTACAAGTATAATGAGAAGTACCAATCCACTAACACCAACGACTCTGAATGTTTCCTCATCAACAGATAAGGTCTTGACAGATGCACTTTCAGGAACATTGGAACTTGGACTTGCTGCAGCGCTAGGGCTTGCAGATGCACTTGCACTGCCAGAACTTCCAGACATTACTCCATTGGAATTGACTGAATAGGAACCTGATGAAACACCGGAATCGCCAGAACCGGCACCTGAATGATAGGATGAGCCAGATTCATTTTGGTAAGTGTTTTGGCTTGGATCATTTTCACCATTTGAGTCACTCATTGAATCATCATTTGAACTGTTGTTGAATTCAGATTCCATAAGAGCATTCAATAGCTCCTTATAGAATTGCTCATAATAATCCATATCCTCAGAATCGACTTCTCTAAATTGACCCCAGTCACTAATTCCTCTATTATCCTCACCGATATCCAATGAAGAACCGGATCCTCCACTTCCTGCACCATTTGAACCGACATCGATAAATGCTACAGAATCTATGAAATTAACGGTATATGAACGACCGCCAATATTGAAGGTGGCTGAAAAATTAGGCAATCCTGAAACGGCACGGCCAAATCTGTCAACAACTGAGAAATAATATTTGCTTCCGCTTTGGCGAGATAGAATATTAAGGCCATATTTCATTCCAACCCTAACACATCTATTCTTTGCAAAGTTCTCTCCAATGGTAACAGCTTCATCACCTTGATTCTTAAGGTCCAATCCACCATTGTATGAGAAGAAATTCTTTTCCAATGTAAAATTGCTCTTTACAGACTTGAAGTCATAACCGAATAGGACTCCCATTCTACCATTGCCTGTTACAATATTCTTATTGAAAGCAAAACCATCGATCCATCCAGCTATTACGACACCATCCCCATTGTCGGAAATGGTATTGTTCAAGATGCTTACATTATTGATGGAATTAGGGAAATCGATACCCGTATACCACTGCCTAATCATATTGTTTTTAATCAAGACATTTGCTGCATTACTATCAAAGTATATTCCAGTGCCGTCATTACACCTATCACTGCCAATTATATTGTTGTCAGTTATGCTGATTCCCTTTTTGCTGCTTATATCCTTCAAGTGAATTCCAATGTTATTTCCACCTTTTGGAGTGAAGTTGTTTTTGGAAATGCTAATCCCTCCAGAGTTGGAAATATCAATTGCAATGTTAAAGCTTGAAAAGAGATTGCCTTTAATGACGGAATCATAAACCTCCTCAAGAACTATGGCAGTCCGTTTTGTAGATATCTTGTTTCCGGATATTCCAATTTTAGAAACATGGCTTGCATCTACAAAGGAACCTGGAGTATCAACAGTGAAGCCACTTATGTTAGTTCCAGACCCTCCTTCTAATATAGTAAATACAGGAATGTTGAATAGATTCTTTATTGCTGTACCAGATTTACTTATAATGTTTAAAGGTTTTGAAATCTTCAAATAGATATTTTCATAGGAGGAACCTGTAAACTTGATAGTGCTTCCAGCTGCTGCATCATCGATAAGCTTTTGAACATATGTATTGATTGAACCATTATAGTATTTTGCATCTTTAATTACAATAGTCTGTGGACTTGTCAATAAAGAGCTTGAGCTTGAGATTACACCATTTTTGATTATGATCGGATCTTCAGTTGAACCTAAGATGTTTTTGGGTTCCTTTTTTTCAGAGACATCAGAAACATCTGCAATGGAATCATCTGAATCATCAATATTGAAATCTTCCTTAGTGGAATCATCTATAATAACACCATCAGTTACATCATCATCCGCATCATCAGAAGAATTGATGGAAGCTTCATCAAAAATGATTGAATCATCATCTGAAGTTGAAATTTCCATATCAGTTAAATCTGATGAAACATCAACAGATGAATCAGATAAGTCAGATAAATCATTATCCTCAACTGCAACTGCAGATCCAAGACTTGTGAAGAATATTAATAACATTAAAATCATTAATATTCTCTTCTTAATACATTTCACCTCCTATAAAAAACATAGAAATATGAATTTGATTTTAAATTTAACTGTCTGATACTGAATTAATATTCATATCACTTAAAAATGAGAGAAATATCATAACATACCCCCATATTTTTAGCAATATAAATGATTATTTTTTAAAAATAGGCAAATTATTAAGGAATAGAACAAATTTAATAAAAAATATAAGCCAATTAAATAAAATACCTAATTTTAATAATTTTTCATTATAAACTTATTTCGAAATATAAGTTATTGTAAACTGTAATATATAATTAAAAATATAAATAAGTTTCTAAAATCGATTAAATGGAACTTTTTTTAAAAAATCATAAAATCGAATAGATACAATTTTCATAAACTAGTTTTCAAACAAAAAATGATTACAATTTTTTTGAAAAAATTACAGAATCAGTAGAAAATTTTATAAAAAACATATCAATAGGAAATATTATTTAATTTGAAAAAAATCATTATTTTAATAAATAAATAATAAAAAAAGGATAATATAAAAAAATAACAAAAATAATATACATTTCAATAAAATAAGCAATTATTTATTGAATAATAATTAAAAAAATAAAAATTTTATATTAAAAAATTAAACGATAAACTTTATATTACATATCGATAATAAATATACATACTAATATGAAAATTTATTTGCATAGAATTTATTGCAAATAAAAAATTTGATTTTTAATTTTAAAAATGAAGAAAATAAATATTAGTGCAATTATTTTTATTAAAAAAAAGAGGAAAAACTATGAATAAAAAGGTGATTTTATCTCTCCTTTTAGTATTAATCGTTGCTATATCTGTTTCCGCAGTATCTGCAGCAGATGATATTGCTGATGAAGTAATATCTGATGATGTAGTAGATGAAGTTGTAGCAGTGGAAGAACCTGCAGCTACAGACGATGCTGCATTGGCAGACGGTGAAGAAAAGACCGGTGCAGATATACAAACTTTAATCGATGATGCTGAAGATGGAGGAGAAGTAGATTTAGGTGAAAACCTAGTTTATAATGTAGATGACGGACAAACATTCACTTTAACCAAAAAACTTACTGTAAAAGGTAACAATGTCACCATTAAGGCAAGCGGTGCTTCCCAAGGTGGATCTGGTGCATTATTCATTGCAAGTAAAGCTGGAACCGGATTTGACGGAATCAAATTCATCAACACTGATGGTAAAAAAACATACGGACAACAAGTTTCCGGTTATGCTATCCAATTGGCTATTGAAAACGGTACTGTAAACAATTGTCAATTCATCGATTGGGGTAGCGGTGTTTACGGTAGAGGTGCAGCATTCTGTACCATTTCAAATTCATACTTCAACGGTTCTTCTGAAAAAGTAACCAATGGAGGAACAAAAGAATTCGGTACCAAAGCAATTAACCTTATGGGTTCCCACGATATCACAGTAAAAGATTGTATCTTTGAAGGACAAGTTCTTGATGGTATTTCCATTGCAAGTAACTCCGGTAACAACATAATGACTGGAAACACTTTCATCGAAAACTGTTACGCTATCTACTTCGGTGGAGCTTCCACCCAAGGATGTGTGATTGCAAACAACTCATTCATCAGATGCGGATGGTGTGAAGATGCAGAAGGAAATGTAATCTTTAAAGACTTACCTGTAATCAGTACACAAAAAGCAGCAAACGGATATGTCATTGCAGACAACACTATTGAAGCTACTGAAGGATCCATCTTCATGAAAGCTGAATCAGGTAACACTGCACACGGATACCCAAGTGCTATCGGTGACATCAACATTACCGGCAACACCATTACTGCAACTGAAGGTGCAAACCCAGAAACCATTACCTTCATGTACATCTTAAGTAATGCTGGACCTTTAAGCCCATATGCACCTATTGCAATTACCGGCAACACCATTGAAGCTGGAATCACCCCTGTAACCGTATGGTATGCAGACTGGGATGATCCAAATGGAGTTGTAATTGATGCAGCAGACAAAGCTCCTACTGCAATCAACATTAAGGAAATTTTAACTGCTAACAAAAAAGTAACCATTGAATTGGTAGATGTAAACGGAGACCCTCAAGCAGGAGAAGAAATTACTTACTCCATCAACGGTGGAGAAGCTCAAACTGATGAAACCGACGCTGACGGTCTTTTAACCATTGATGTAACTGAAGATGGTATTATTGCTATTGCATTTGCTGGAAGTGACAAGCTTCAAGCTACAGAAACCAGCATTGATTTCGAATCAACTGCAATTCCAAAAACTGCTACTACCATTGAATATGAAAATATGACCACCACTGCTGTAGACACTAAAACTGACGGAAGAATAGGCAAATATTTCATCATTACCTTAAAAGATTCCGAAGGAAAAGCATTAGCTAACAAATTCGTACAAATCGGATTCAACGGTCAAGTATACAACAGAACTACAGATGAAAATGGTCAAGCAAAACTTCAAATCAACTTGAAAGCAGCAGGAACCTACACATTTGCAGTAAGTTTCCTTGGTGACGATGACTACAATGGTTCATTCATTGTTGCTAAGATTGTCGTAAGCAAACAAACAGGAAGCTTAACCGTTCCTAACAAATCTTACAAAGCAAGTGCAACAAGCAAAACCTTAACTGCAACATTCAAATCCGCTAAAGGCGGACTTGTAGCAGGTAAAAAAGTTACTTTCACAGTAAACGGTAAAACCTACACCGCTACTACCAATGATAAAGGTGTTGCAACTGTAAAAGTAAGCTTAAACACTAAAGGAACATACAAGTTCACTGCTAAATTCGCAGGTGACAACACTTACGCAGCAATCAGCAAAACTGCAACATTAACCATAAAATAAATTAATTAAAAGCTTAGAAAAGTAATAATGATTTTCTTATTACTTTTCCTTTTTCTATTTTTAAAAATTTTTTAATCCGCTGATATTAATCATCACATTGAAACTCAATATATTGAACAATACTTATCTTCATTTCAATGAAAATATAACAATAGTTATAAAGAAAAAAAGATAAAAATATAAGTATATATTATTAATAGAATAATAATATATTGAAAAAAACATTCATTCATATTGATGATGTTAATAATGGGGAAGAACTATGAAAATCAAAAGAATAGCATTAATTTCTTTTATTTTATTCTTACTGATAATATGCATAGGGTCTGCCTGTGCAGATGATATGGAGGAAATTGATGTTGATAAAAGTATAGCTACAGATAATGGAATAAATGAAATAGCTGAAATAGAGGATAACTTAAATTATGAAGAAGAACCTGCAGAAATAAATGATGTTGATACAGGGATTTATGAAGAGGAAATAGAAGAGGACATTACAGAAAATGACCTTAAAGAATCAAAATTAGGAACATCCAATCTGCAATCAACTATAGTTATAGATGGAAGCGCATATAATCAAATGAGCAACCCAACAATCCAAAATGCAATCGACAGTGCAAATGCAGGAGATACAATAATCATCACTGGAAAGGATTACGTCCACTGCCATTTCATCATAGACAAGCAACTTACAATCATTTCTAATGTTGGAACTAAAATGAGTCCATGCCCTTCCAATACAAGAGGATCTGGAACATATGGTATTTTTTATTTAAGCCCAAAGGCAAGTGGAACAGTCATACAAGGATTCACCTTGACAAACACAATTGATGAATACGACTGCTACGGAATCTTGGCAAGAGGGGCATCTGATGTGAAAATCATAAACTGTACCATAAATACCACAAAATATGGAGATGGAATCAGATTGGAAAACACCACTAATGCCCTCATAAACAATTCCATTGTGAAAAATTCAAACATCGGAATCCATATTGTAAATTCCACAAAAACAACAATCACAAACAACAACATCAGCAACAATACAGTAACTGGAATCTACATCGGGGACAATAATACCAACACTACAGTCCATACCAACAATATCACATATAACAGGCATACTGGAGTGAACATGAGCTCAGCGAATTATGTCTATATCATTAACAATTTCATTGCATACAACAGAAATGGTGATGAATACACCTCCACATCAGGAGCAGGAGTTTATGTAAACTGCAATATAACCAAAATTGAAATAAAAGGAAATTACATAAGGCAAAACGGAATGTATGGAGTGTTAAATGATTATCGTGTCAGGAATATGGATGCAAAAAGGTATGCGGAACTTTTGGAAATCAACAACAACAACTACTATATGGGCCACACTGAAAGATTGACATACCATATTGAATATAAGAAATACCCTGGTGGAGCATTCAACTACGATAGTGAGAATGATGTTTATGTCTTTGTAGGTGAAGGAAACGGTGAATACGATGTTGATAAAAGCGTCGTATATCTGGCTTATGCATTTTACATACAGGAAACCATATGTGGAGCAACACTCTATGCAGCACCGAGTACCACTTGGAGCAGTGGAAACTACCAATTAAGAGTGAGTGAAATCAGCCAGGTCAAAAAGGGAATATACAACGTATCCATTGTGGATAAAAACGGAAATATAGCAACTGATCTCAGTTCAATATATGTAACCTTCTACTTGAATAAGGACAACGATAAAGCAGAACCTCAAAGCGGAGACATCTACAGAACTGTTTTGATGAAAAATGGAACTGCAACTGCAGATTTCTCAAAAGCTGAATTTAAGGAAAGCGGAAACGTAATAACTGCAGTTTTCCCAGGACTATTTGATGTTTATTCTATAAACCCATATGCAACATTTAATGTTGCAGATAGCGACATACCAGTTGCATATAGCCAAACCAAAATATCTGTACAGAATATGAATCTTGTTCCAAAATCTGGAGAATACTTTACCGCAAGATTACTGGATGAAAACGGCAATCCAGTTGTTGGAGAAACTGTGAGCTTCAAAATCTCAGGAATCTCAGGCACATACAAAAGAACAACAGACAGCAACGGACAGGCAAAGCTCCAAATAAACTTGGGAAGCTCTAAAACATATACAGTTACCGTAAGCTTTGCAGGAACTGAAAACTACAACAAATCCAGTGCTAAAGCTAGTTTAACAATCAAAAAGCAAACTCCTAAAATTACCAGTTCAGATGCAAAATACATTCCAAAGTCTGGAGAATACTATACCATTAGCTTAAAAGATGCAAATGGAAAGGCAATAGCCAATAAAAAAGTCAGCTTCAAGATTTCAGGAATTTCAAAAACATACAACAGAACAACAGACAGCAACGGACAGGCAAAGCTCCAAATAAACTTAGCAACTAAAAAGACTTACACAGTTACAATCAGTTCCCCTGCAACCGACCAATATTATGCAGCAAGCAAAAGCAATAAGATCACTATACAAACTGGAGCTAAAAAAGCAAAGATAACCGCTTCAAATGCTAATTTCATTCCACAATCTGGGGAATACTATACTGTGAAATTAAGTGATGAAAATGGAAACGGCTTAGCGGACAAGAAGATTGAATTTAAGATTTCAGGAATCTCAAAAACATACAACAGAACAACTGATAGTGAAGGAAAAGCGAAACTCACAATCAATCTTAAAAATGAGCAGAAAAGCAGCATCCAAGTTATCTTTAACGGAGACAATACCTATGCTCCGGCAAGTGTGAACAAAACCATTACCATTGCCAAAGGAAGCCCTGAATTAATCAGCTATGACAGAACAATCAACAAGAATGATCCTCAAAGCTTTTCTGTAGTCTTAAAGGATGAAAAGGGAAACCCATTGGCAAATAAGGAGATCAAGTTTACATTGTCATCAAACACATATTCAAAACTTACTGATGAAAATGGACTTGCAGAATTAGACTTGAATCTGAATGAAGGAAACTATTCAATCATCTCTGCATTTGAAGGAGACAGCCAATATAAGGCAGTCAAGAAAACAAATGCAATTGCAGTTAAGGATGAGGAGAAAGTGACCTACATCGATGCAGGACTTGCAAATGATGAAATACAAAGAATCATTGACGAAAGCCCTGAAGGAAATGACATAAAGTTCTTAGGCACCGATTATGAAGGAATCAATCTAATAATCAACAAAAGTCATAATATCTCTTCTGATGTGAACACCACATTAAATGGAGAAGATGGCAAGGCAGTCTTTACAGTCAGTGGAGAAGGAGTCAAAATATCAAACTTCAATATCAATGCAAATTCAGAATCAGGTGAAGGAAACGGAATTGTCATAATCAATTCAAAAGATGTGATAATTGAAAACAACATCATCAAAAATATCTTAGACCCTTCAAAAACCGATGATTATAACAATGGTAGCACATTGTTGCCAGGATATGGAATCAGCATTTTAAACAGTGAGGAAGTCAACATTACAAACAATAAGGTCAGCTCCTTTGAAAGCTCATTGTATGCAGAATATTCCCAAAAATTCGGCATATATGAAAATGAGCTTACCTTAAGCAACTATGGTATCAAATATGGATTCAATAATGCAAATACCAAAATTGAAAACAACGTGATAATCGATAATGTCGGCTGGTATGTCATGGATGTTCCTGAAGGTCCAAGAGGATATGGAATTTTCCTTAACAACTCTGCAGTGAACATTAGCATTAGCCAGAACAATATCAGCAACAACTATATGGGAATTTCAATTGATGCAAATAACAGTACCGGAATCATTATAACCAGCAATCTGATTGCAGATAACTCATTAGAAGGAATCAGATTTAATGCAGGATATGATTTGGCAGAAAATGTGGTTGAACCTGTCATAACAGACAATGCAATCTACAGAAATGCTGAAGGTCCAAGTATGATGATTCTTGGTGAAATGAGTGCAAACCCAGCAGGAATCTATGGTCCTGGAGAATTTGATGAAGAGCTAAGATTGAAGATTGATCCTAACTGGTACGGTGTAAATGCACTTAGAACATGGGATTGGGAAAGCGGAATTGTAGGGGTTGGAACAATGTGTCCAAGAATCAAGACAACTACAATCAAATTCCCAGAAATAGTCTGCACAAGTCCAGGAACCTATACCATCAACTTCTATAAGGATGGGGTATTGGACAGCAATCTCGCAAGCTTCGACATCTATGCAACATTGAACAGAAAAACCGACAAGAAGACTGAAGTTCATTTCCTTGTAGTAAATGGAACAGGAACATTCACTTTTGACAAAATGAATTATTTAGATGAAGATAATGTCATCGAGATTTCAGTAGGATCTTTGATAAATGTCGTTGATAGGCTTTACACTGTGGTTTACACCCATAATGTTACAGAAGCTGAAATACCTGTTTAAATAATTTAAACAATTTAAAAATTAGAATCTTTTAAATAAAAAAGTTTTTACTTTTTTATTTTTATTTTTTTAAAAACTGATGATTCTAAAAACCCAAAAATTAGTAAAAGTAAATAATAAAAAGTAAAAAAAAGAATTTAAAAAAATAAAAAATTAACTATTTTTAAAAAAAGTAAAAAAAGAATTAAAAAAAATAAAAAATTAACTATTTTTAAAAAAAGTAAAAAAAGAATTAAAAAAAATAAAAAATTAACTATTTTTGAAAAATAATCAAATAATGAGATTTTCCTTGAGGAATATCCTCACCACAATCAGGATTTAATGAGAACAAGCTCATTCCATGTTCCTTAAAGACTTCTTCCAAATCTTCTGGACTGCTTCTTACAGTAATAGGAGGACCATGTTTCGCTTCCTGCTTTTTATAATCCATGATAGCTATCTTTCCACCTGGCTTAAGAATTCTCTTTAACTCTTCAATAGCTTCATCCATTCTTCTGGTTGCCTTGAATCCATGCCATACATTGATAAGTAGAATCATGTCCACAACATCATCATCCAAATCAATATGATCTGGAATATCAGCACAAATTGGAATCAAATTATCATAACCATTTTCATCTGCAGCCTTCTGAAGGTCTTCAATTGAAGGTTCATAAATGTCCACACCATAAATAATAGCATCATCATCTAAAATCTCTACAGCTTCAAGTGCAGCATGTCCATCTCCACATCCTGCATCCATGAACACTTCATTTCCCTTAAGGCCCAATTCCATAATAATGTCATGAGCATTCAAAAATGATTCGCTTGACCTACCTTGAATGCGATGTCCATTTGCAGGTAGCATGCCGGTTTTATTTGCCATAAATAATCACCCTTTAAATTAATAAGTTAATGTAAAAGTTATCGAATAATTAATCGTTTATTTAATTAAACGAATGAGAAAATCAAACCCATTTATTATTCATCAATTATCTCATAATATGCCCCTTCAGCACATGGTATACATACAGGTTTTCCACCACGGTTCAAGTGGCGGCCATCAGTAATCTTTTCACCACATACTGAACAGTAAGTACTTGTGTGTGGTTTACCAGGCATTTGAGAAGGCTTTAACTCAACATGAACCTTTTCAACACTGAACAATTCTTCAGCAGGAGTTCTTTTGAATCTTTCAATCATTTCATCTCTGGTTTCCCTGACTTTTTCCTGTTTGTTTGCATCAGCATCTGCTACCCTAATAGCTTCGCCGGTATCCATATTATAGAAGGTCACTGCAAACTTACCATAGTACATTTGCTTGAGAGATCTTTTTCCCATGGTACATTTGGTAACGGATTGAACTGCATCTGCCATGCATCTGTCAATCTCCAAGAATACGATAAGGTTTTTATGACGTTTGTTCAATTCAAAACCCATCAATTCCATACCATACATTGCAAGTTTGGTACCAATAGCTATTCCACCACAGATTTCTCCGTGGAATTCCTTAGCTTTTGCCAATTGCTCTTCATAATCTTCAACACTTACCATTTTTACACCTTTAAATTTTATTTTTTGAAATTTTATAATTATATTAATATTAAATCTTTTAAGATTAAATATTTTTAAGATTAAATATTTTTAATTCTATTTTCACTAGTTTAATAAATGATTAATCCTTCGTTTAAATTCTATTTTCACCATTTTAATTAATGATTAATCCTTTGAATACTTCTTTGAATAATCACTTAGAACCAATTCCAAATTAGTCCTTTGAGGAACACAGATTTTTCTATTTTCCTCCAACTCAATGAGCTTCACATCAATTCCATATGCCTTTCTTAAGTTTTCCTCAGTTAAAACCTCTTCAGGAGATCCAAAATCAAGGAATGATTTGTCTTTCATGATTGCCACCTTAGTTGCTGCCAAAAATGCATGGTCCGGATAATGTGAAGACATAATGACTGCAAGGCCGAGTTCAGATAGCTGTTCAATTATTTCAAGAAGCTTTATCTGATTTCCAAAGTCCAAATGATTTGTCGGCTCATCCAATATAAGCAAATCAGGCTCTTGAGCCAAAACCCTTGCGAGGAACACCAATTGTCTTTCCCCACCACTTAGATTGGTATAGCTTTTATCCTTCAAATCTTCAATTCCAAGAGTCTTAAGTGCATTGAGGGCTATTTCCTTATCTTCATCTCTCGGAGAAGCTGTTAGGTTAATATAAGGAGACCTGCCCATAAGAACAACATCAAAGACACTGAAAGGAAAAGATGGGACATGCCCTTGTGGAATATATCCAACTATCTTTGCAATGTCATTGAATGATAGCCTGTTGATGTCTTTGCCGTTTAGCAAAACATCTCCTGAATTGACCTTATGCAGACCATTTAAGGTTTTAATCAATGTTGTCTTTCCTGTTCCATTCGGCCCTAAAATGCATAGGACATCCCCTTTATCTATTGAAAAACTTATGTTTTCAAATACTGTTGGAGAATCCTTGTCATAGGAAAATGAAACATCATTAACTTCTACTAATTTCACCATAGAATAGCCTCACACATTTAATTCCACTCGGAATAACCTCTTCTAAGCAAGTAAAGGAATATCGGAACGCCGATTACTGCAGTTAAAATACCAATAGGGATTTCAATTGAAATGAAAGTTCTTGAAATGTTGTCGATAAGCAATAGGAAGCTTGCACCAATGCTTAATGACGCAGGAAGAAGAACCTTATGGTCTGGCCCCACTATAATACGAGTCATATGAGGTACAACGAGTCCAATCCACCCAATGATTCCACTTATGGAAACTGCTGCAGAAGTCACTAATGTACAAGCTACAATAACAATCAATCTTAATTTACCAGGATCTAAACCAAGAGATTGCGCCTCTTCATCACCCATTGACAAAACATTCAAATGCCATCTCAAAATCATTATTACAGTTACTCCAATGAGCAATGGAATGATAATCATTGACAGCTTATTAAAATTAACTGCTGATAAACTGCCCATAAGCCAATAGGTTATTTGAGGCAATTTATCATAAGGGTCTGCCATGAATTTGGTTCCTGAAATCAATGCATTGAAGAACGCAGAAACTGCAGTACCTGAAAGCACAAGCAGCAATATCCCTCCTGCACGATAAGATTTTGAAATAACATAGGTTATGGATACTGATATTATTCCAAATACAAATGCAGACAATTGTATCAATGCATTCCCCATATTAGCTAAAATAGCAATAGCTGCACCGAAACCTGCCCCTGCAGATACTCCTAATAAGTCTGGAGATACAAGAGGGTTTTTGAATATTCCCTGAAAAGAGGCTCCAGCAAGAGATAGGCAAGCTCCAACAAGCAAAGCAGCAATTATACGAGGCAATCTGATAGTAAAAACTATTGAATTGATTTCCGGAGATACTGCTAAAGAGGGAAATATAGGACTAAGAATGGTCTTAACAACATCTATAGGAGCTACCGGATACCTGCCTAACATGAATGATATGAAGAATAAAAATACAGGCAGTGCAATCAATAGCAGATAAATGATCAAATTATCAAAACTGAAAGAAGAATTCTCACTCATTATACAAACCCTTTAAACTTATACATATTCATTTAATTATAAATCTGATTCCTTAATACCTGAAGAAATTAAAATATCCTTTGCCTCATCATCACTTAAATCATAATGATAGAAATTACTGTAGAACTCTTTTGTAGCATCCACCATATTGATATTTGAGTATTTATCAGGATAGATTACTTTAGCGGTCCAAGGGACACCAATGATTATATTTGCACCAGGAGGCCTGTCAAACCATTTGAACGGGGATTGTGGTGAAATATAAACCTTATGTTCCTTAACTGCTTTCACATTAGCCCATTTTGAATCTGAATAAACCTTATTATAGAAATCTTCATCAGTAGCTATAATCACATCAGGATTCCAAGACATTACCTGTTCAATGGAGACTGTCAATTCTCCTCCACTGTTTCTAACTTCAGTGTCAGCAACATTCTTTCCACCAACCAAATTGATCAATTGGCCATGGGAATTGCCGCTTGCATAAGTGGATAGTCCATCTTCACCAGAGGCATAATAAACAGATTTCCTCTCTGATTCTGGAATGGAACTTGCAGTATTTTGAACTTCAGATAAGTATTTGTCATTAAAGTCAATCAATTGACTTGCCTTATCTTCAGCACCTAAAATCTTTCCCATAAACTCTATTGTAGAATCAATTTTAGTCACATTGGTATTGTCAGTGACGGCAACGACAGGCAATGAACCGAATTTCTCTTGCCTTTCATCAACAGTGGATAGGTCGACACCCATTCCCTCATCAATGGATTCAACTACAAAATTAGGCTCTGATGCGATGAATTCCTCATAGTTACCATCTTGGCTTCCAAACCATCCTCCAATTACTGGGAACTTGTCCTTGTATTGATCAGGAACATATTTAAGTTCCTCATCAGTCCATTGGAAGTTAACACCTGCCAATTTGTCAGGAGCCAACATATACATGATTGTAGTCATTGGAGGGCTTGTAGCAACTACCCTGCTTACATCACTTGGAATATTCACTGTCCTGTTAGCCATATCAGTAATGGTCTGATTGCCAGATGATGTGACTGAAGAAGGAGAAGCGAATAAGCTAATGGCTACTCCACAAGCGATTAAGGCAATTAAAATAACTAATATTATTTTGGTTTTCTTTTCCATATTATTACCTAAAAATTATATATAACATGAAATATTTTTCATATCAATTATATAAATAATTTTCTAAAATATTTATAATAAGGTTTATTTGAATAATAAAAGTTAAATATGGCTTTAACGATTAAGAAAAATAGTTCATAAGGAGGAAAAATTAAATAAAAACATGAATAGAGGAGCATATCGAATATAAACTAAATTTATAACAGTAAATGAAATTAGTAGGAAATGAAAAAATAAAATCGAAAAGATAAATCAGAATTAAAAAAATAAGTTAAAAAAACTAAGAAAAATCTGAATAAAAAAGTAAGAAAAATATTTGGAAATAAAATCTGAAAAAAATAGTAAAAAATAAAAAAAGTTTTAGATTTATTCTAAAACTGTATGCCTATTCTTTAAATCCTCTTCGGTTTTTCCCATAGTTTCCATAAGTTCAGAAACCAATCCATCAAGGAATACTAATGAAGTTAATTCAAAAGCAGTACCTAAAGGAGTTAAAGAAGTATAATTTCCTTTAATTTGTCTTTTAAGGTAGTTTTCATCATCCACTTCCACTTTTGTTCTACCTTTAACACGAATAAGGCCATCTGCTAATTGGCCTAAACTGCTTTCAGGATAGGAAGTCAATGCTAAAACCTTTGCTCCTCTTTTTTTGGAAATTTTTGCTGCAGTTACAATGGTGTTGGTCTCACCAGATCCTGAAATAGCTAAAATACAATCCCCTGCATTAATAGCTGGAGAAATGGTTTCACCTACAACATAGGAACTTAAACCTAAATGCATTAATCTCATAGCAAATGCCTTAGCTGCAAGTCCAGATCTACCTGCACCAGTAACGAAAATATTATCAGCAGTGGTAATGATTTCAATAAATTTAGCTATATCTTCTTCATTCAAATATTCCTCTGCATCGTGAATGTTGTCTAAAATTGCTTCAATTGCGGATATCATATATTCCATTTAAATCTCTACCTAAAACTCAATAATAATATTATATTTTTTTAAATATTTAAAATTATTTAAATGACTTAAAATATAAATATGAATATAGATAGTATAAATTCAAGAGGGATTTGATGGCAAACCGTGATGATGAAAATCAGGAAGAAATGATGAAGGAAGAGGAAAATATCATCAAGCCTGAGATTGGGATAGAAATAGAAGGAAATTCATTCAACTATAAATTCTTTGAAACATTGGAATCACTGTCAAAAACATATTCCCAAAGAAAGACAGCAAAGGAATTGAAGGTTTCCCATTCTGTATTGAACAGAAGAATCAAAAATGCTGAAGACAAGCTTGGTGAAAAGCTTGTCATTACAGTAGGCTCCGGTTCTGAACTAAGCCCAAAAGGATATGAGCTCTTGGACATTTACTACAAATATAAAAACCGATTAGAGGATAGGCCAGAGATTATAATCGCGGGCGGACACATCATCACAGGCCTGCTTCAGGCAATCAGCTATGACTTGCCATTCAATACATTGATCTACAGCAGTGATGACGAAAGTGCATACGAACTTGCAAAGCAGGATTTGATAGACATTTTAGCATTGGATGACCCTTTGCTTGCTTTTGAAAATGACTTGAACTTTACAGCTATCGCTTATGACCATTTGGTCTTGATTTCCCCAAATCATGGAAAGACAATCGAAAAGATAGAGGATTTGGAAGGATTGAAATTCATTGGAGTTAAAGGAAGTGCCCAAAGGTTGGCATGGAATACCTTAAGACAGGAAAACATTAATTTTACAATAGATAGAGAAGTGAAATCACAATTTGATGCATTCAAGATTGTTAGAAACTCTGATGAATACTACACTTTCTTAAACGCAAGCTATTTCAATGGAAATGAGATATTGAAAAATGAAACCCGTCACGTAATAAGCTTGGTTCAAATCAATGATACAAAAGATGATATCTATAATTTGATTGAATATTTGCTTTTTGATGGGCAAATAAAAATAGGGGAACAAGGATTTATTCCTATGAAACCTTGGAAAACAAGATAATTTAAAATAAATATAAAAAACAGATAGTAGCAAAATTTGTAAAAAAAAATTAAATTAAAAAAAGAATAAAAAAAGAATAAAAAAAGAATAAAAAAAGAATAAAAGAAGAAAAGTTTCATAAAATGAAACAATCTCACTTATTTTATTAAATCAGAATCAGATTGGTCTAACCATTGATTTACTATTTTTACAGCACAATAGTTACCGCACATTGTACAAGTGTCCTCTTCTTCAGGAGGTCTTTCATCTCTTTTTGCACGTGCAGCTTCTGGGAACATTGCACATTCGTATTGAGCTTCCCAATCTAATCTTTTTCTTGCTTCAGCCATAGCCAAGTCTTGTGAACCGTCGATTTGACCACTTGCCAAGTCACCAGCATATGCACCGATTCTAGTTGCAATTACACCTTCTTTTACATCCTCAGGAGATGGTAAAGCCAAGTGTTCTGCAGGAGTTACGTAACAAATGAAGTCTGCTCCAGCTTTTGCTGAAGATGCTGCACCAATAGCTGATACAATGTGGTCGTATCCAGGTGCTACGTCACATACAATAGGTCCTAACATATAGAAAGGAGCATTTGAACACATTTTCTTTTGAATCATTACGTTGGTTGGAATCTCATTGATAGGAATGTGACCAGGTCCTTCAATCATACATTGTACGCCAGCATCACGGGATCTGTCAATCAATTCTCCTAAAATAATCAATTCTTGGATTTGAGCCCTGTCGGTAGAGTCAGCAATGGAACCTGCTCTCATACCATTTGCAAGGGAAAGAACTACATCATGTTCCTTTGCAATTTCCAATACATAATCAAAGTTAGCATATAATGGATTTTCCTTTTCATTTTCAACAATCCAACCGGACATGAAGGATCCTCCACGGGATACGAGACCGGTTACTCTACCTTGTCTTTTAAGTCTTGTCAATGTTTCAATGTTGATACTGCTGTGAACAGCCATAAAGTCAATACCGTCTTTTGCTTGTTTTTCAATGGTATTGAACAAGTCATCTTCATCCATGTAAATTACGGAACCATGTTCCCTAATGCTTTCAATAGCTGCTTGATAAACAGGTACGGAACCTACAGGAAGTGGAGACATATCCAAAACTCTGTTTCTTATTACATCCAAGTCTCCGCCGATACTTAATTCCATCAAACAGTCTGCACCATGGTCAATTGCAATTTGTGCTTTCAATACTTCTTCATCGAAGTTTACGATATCGGTAGAAGTACCTACAGTTGCGTTTACTTTTGTTCTTAATCCTGCACCAATACCAGATGCTTCAATATCCCTGTTTACATTGCTTGGTATTACAATGGTACCGTTTGCAACAGATCTTAATATAAAATCTTCGCTAACTCCTTCAATCTTAGCGACATGTTTCATTTCTTCAGTTAAAATACCCTTTTTTGCATCACTTATTTGTGTCATTCTTTCTCTCCATTTATTGATACGCTAGATTATAATGAGTCATTAATTAAAAATTAGAAATTAATAGACGAATAAAACCAATAGATTAGAATCAATTATTTTCTATAAATTGTGTTGAAAATTGACTTTTTTAAAATCAAATAGATTTTAGTAAAGTAAAGTTTATTTTAATTCTATTTAACTTGATTTTATAATTCTATTTACTGTATTTTATCCCATATAAACATATCTATTTTTTAAGGCATTTATTTCAAAAATAAAGCATTGTGAGTCCTTTTTTATCAAATAGTTTTGATATATATCAAATACATTTTATTAAATTTTAAAATATTTTTAAGAAAAAGAGAGTATAAAAATTATGAAAAAACAATAAGTGAAAAAAACAAAAAATTAAATCTAAAAAAATAATGCACAATTGTCTCCAAACAACAATAAAAAAAGAGTAAAAAAATAGATAGCAGAATGATTATTTATAAAATTCAATCATTCTATTATATGCATCATCATAAGTAGGCATATTTGTTTGACATCCTTGCTTTTCAACAACAAAGGATGAAACTGATGAAGCGAATTTAGCAGCTTCCTCTAATGAAGCCCCATAAATAAGCCTAGATACAAATCCTGCCTTGTAAGAGTCACCTGCACCTGTAGGGTCTACAGCAGGCCTATAAATAGATTCAACATCTATTTTGCCTTCATCAGGACTATAGATGATACTGCCTTTTGAACCACAAGTCATTAAAACAACTTCTGGACCTAAATCCATTAAACCATTAATATCCACTTCTAAAGAATCTTGAATACGTTTGATTTCATGATGGTTTCCAAATAAGATATTTACATTGGAAATGACTTCCTTCAATTTTTTAGGACTGTACATGCCAAGGTCTTGTCCCGGGTCAAATGAAACCAACCTTTCTTCCTCTTTAGCTACAATTCCGGCTTTACAATTGAAATGAGGATCTCCTGTTGCTAAATGAACTGCCTTAAATTCTTTTATCTTTTCTCTTGGAACCTCGCTGTCATGAAACTCCTTTCCAGCTCCCCAATAGAAATAGCTAATCTGATCTTGATTGTTATTAGTCATAACAAATGCAGTAGGGGTGTTTTCTTCCTGGGAGATAATCAATGCTTCAGTGTCGACACCTAATTTCTGCATATTCTTATGATAATGAGAATCAATAAATTCACATCCTACAGCAGATATCAAACCAGTTTTCATTCCTAAAGTTGCGCCAATCATTGCAACATTTGCAGCAGCACCACCATTCAAGTTTTTCATTGTCTTCATAGGTGCTGAGTTATTAGCTTTAGGGAATTCATCAACTGTGATGATGTAATCCAGTGCAGTATGTCCAACCGCCAATAAATCTTTTTTAATACTCAAATAAATCAACCTTTCTTAGTCTCTTGTCTTTAACTGTTTTTAACTGTTTTTAAATTTTATAAAATTTTCATTAATGAAGTGTAAAAAAACTTAATTAATGAATTTAAGGTAAAATAAGATAATATATGGTTTTTGATTGTGAAAATAAACCTAAAATGTATCTTATTGTTAGAATAAACAATATTTAAATAAGAAAATTTGAAAAATTTTCAAGATTTAAACTCTATTTTGATTAGAAATTTTTTCTAAAAATAGTACAATATTATTTTAGATTTAACCCATATTTAATGATTTTTATTAACAAGTGTTATGTTAAAAATTTGATGAAAATTCATGAAAAAATCAATGAAAAAATTAATAAAAATCAACACAATTTTCCCAAAAAATATTAGCTATTTTTTACCTCATAAATCGAAAAATTTCAAGTAATAAATATTATAGTTTAATAATAATTTTAACTTGCGATAGCATTTGAAAACTAATATTTCAAATAAACTTTTTTAAAAAAAGTGAAAAAATGAAATAAATATGTTGATAATGAAAGGACCTCAGACAAAACTTAAAAGAGTTAACCACCTGATTTGGAAAGATTAAGCCCCTAACTTTAAAAGAAAAAATATATAATAATTAAATTTAAAAATTATTATTACGAAATGAATATGATTTTATTTTGATTAAAAATTAAAAATGAGGGGGCTAAAATATTAGCATCACAAATAAAATAAAAAAGTTTTCAATGATATTAATATCTTTAACTATTTTATTTTGCTTAATAAGTTCTATCAGTGCTGTAGAATTGTCTGAAAATGATATTAATCAAAATTATAATGATAATATCATTAGTACTATCGATGGGGACAATCAGGAGATAAATTCAATTGAAAGCATTGATGACGATTTGGAAAATAATTTAGGAAAAGCAGATGAAAATGAACTGAAGGAAGCAAATGCAATTTACATTTCTGGCGATGGAAACGATTCAACTGGAGATGGAAGTAAAAATAAACCTTACAAATCAATAAAGAAGGGAATTGATAACTCAAATGACGGATCAACCATATACCTATCAGAAGGAACATTTGATGGATTAAATCTTACTGTTGATAAGAGATTGACTATCGAAGGAAAGACCAACAAGACAATTATTGATGGGCAAAACAGCTCAAGAATATTCATAATGAATTCAGATGCCAAATTGACATTGATTGGATTGAATCTTATAAATGGAAATATCGATGCTGATGCAAACGGATTCGGTGGAGCCATCATGAATAATGGAGGAGAATTGACCCTAATCAACTGTACTGTAAAAGATTCATATGCAAGCGCTAATGGTGGTGGAATATTCAGCAACAATGGAAAATTAACCATCATAAAGTCAAATATCATCAACAATAGTGCAGTTCAATACGGTGGAGGAATATATTCCGCAGGAATTACAAACATTGCAGATTCCTTCTTCACAGAAAACCATGTCATTGCTGAAAAGGGAGTGGGAGGAGCAGTTGCATGTGGCGGAATTGCATCCTTCAACAACACAGTATTCTTTAAGAATTATGCAATATATTCTGCAGGAGCGATACTTAATTTGGCAAATGCAACAATAAACAACTGCAGTTTCATAAACCAAACCACAAACTATACTGGAGGAGCCATAAGCAATCACAATTACATGATAATTAACAACAGCATATTCAGTGGAGGAAAATCCAGATTCTATGCAGCAGCAATTCTTGCGCCTCCAAGTGGACAGCATGTTGTAACTGAAGCATACAATACCATTTTTGAAAGAAACCAAGTTGGAGCACATGGTGCAGTGTCAAACAATTTCCCTGATACAGAGCTTAAAATGGAAAACTGTGCTATTGTAGAAAATGTAATTATGTTGGAGCAAGGCGGAAAGACCTATGGAGACATCGCCTTGGATGACAATGCAAGCGTCCTTTATTGCTGGTGGGGACAAAATGAGATAAGCCCTTACTATTACTCTGCCCACAGTGAAAGATACGAATCATGGAAAATTAATGCAAGCAAATGGCTGGTTATGGAATTTACATCAAGCAATGGAGAAATTGATCGAGAAAACAACAATGTCTTGAATGTTAACTTAAAACACTACTTTGACAATGAAACAAAGGAAACATACGAATACAATGAAGACATCAACTTGCCTTTAGTTGTCAAATTCTATAACAATTATGGGAAAACAATTAAAGAAGTGAGATTGGTCAATGGAAGCGCAAGCATAAATTACCTGCCTGACGCAAATACCAAAACAGTTTATGCGAAAATAAACAATCAGACATTGGAAATAAATGTCAAAGAGAAAGAAGATTCCAATCTTGCAGTTAATGACTTAGAGAAGAATTATCAGGACAATAACAATCTTGAAGTCAAATTAACTGACAGCAACAATGAGGGAATTTGCAATAAAACAGTCAATATGATCATCTTTGGAAAAACCTACACAAGAACAACAGATGAAAACGGGCATGCTACCTTTACCATCAATGCAAATCCAGGAAGCTATGAAGCTAAAATAATGTTTATAGATAACGATTATAAGAATGCTGAAAAAACAGTGCAGATAAGTGTTTTGAAAAACAAAACAAGTATCATAGCTCAAGATCTTGTAAAATACTACAAAAACGGAACCCAATTAAGCATAAAACTGGAAGATGTCAATAAGAAGGCATTGGAATCCAGAAAGGTCATCATTAACATTACAGGCAAGGATTATGTCAGGACTACAAATAAAAATGGAATTGCTGTCTTGAATATAAATCTCAAGGCAGGGACATACACTGCTAAAATATCATTTAATGAAGACAAACAGTATTTAAGTTCTGAAAAAACCATAAATGTTTATGTAAAATCTCCAAAGATTACTGTAAGCAATAAAAACATAAAAAGAAATTCATACTTGACAGTCCAATTCAAGGAGAAGGATGGAAAATCCATTAAGAATGAAAAGGTCAAATTGACATTTAATGGAAAAACCTATACTAAAACAACCGACAGCAATGGACAGGTCAAAATTAAAATCACAGTTAACTTAGGAACTTACACTCTGAAAGCTGGCTTCAATTCAGTTAACCCTTATGGATCAACTGTATCTACAAATAAAATAAAAGTAATCTAATAGCTGTTTGAGTTCAGATTAGAAAGAACTGAAAAGAATTTAACCCTCTTTAGATTTCTATGATTAAAAATCTGAACTCATGAAATACATAATCAAAAATATTAAAATTTTAAAATATCTAATCAGAAAATATCTAATCAAAAAATATGTAATCATATATAAAAACTTAATAATTAAAAAATTAAATAGTAATAGTATATAGATAATTTTTTAAATTTTCTATAAAATTATTATGTAATAATATGCAATTTAGCTGTTAAGAAAATGGTTAAATCTATAGATTTAGCTGTTTAAATGGTTAAATTGAAATGTAAATGAAATTTGAAAAACAATTGATTGTCTGATATCCTAAAAGAATATTGGGTGGTCAATAACATGGATGGTGGTTTTTATTTCCGAAGAAGAAATTGAAACTTTAAAAACAAAATTAGCTGAAAAAGATGAGAAACTCAAAAATCAGGCAAGTGAATTAAATCATTTGACAAATGAAGTCATTCCTGAATTGAAAAAAGAAAACAAACAGTTAAAAGCATTGAAAGTAGAGCTTACTGATGCATTGGAAACAAGTACCAAAAAATACTTCGATCAATTGGAAATCAATGCAGACTTAAGTGAAAGTGTAGCTAAAAAAGGCGCAGGTCTTCAACTGGCAAAAGTAAGACTTGAAGAAATTGAAAAGTTGGTTGTTGAACTTGAAGCTAAAGCAAATGAAAATGAAGTTGATTTAGAATCTATAGAAGATTTATCTGAAGAAGAGAAATCAATTATAGATGACCTTAACAAACAAATCGATGACTTGAACAAAGAGTTAGATGCTAAAGACAGAGTCATTGACAATAAAGAGAAAGAAATCAAGAAAAAACAAAATCAATTGAAGGACAAGAATTCTGAAATTGATGACTTGAAAGAGAATCTTATTCCTAAACTCAAGGCAGAATCTGCTGAACTTACTGCAAAGATTAAAGCAAATGCAGCAGCATACGAAGAAGAAATGTCTGGAGTTGGAGGAAGAATCGCTAAATTAGAAGCGGAAATTAAAGATCTAAATGGTAAATTAGACAATAAAAAGAGAGATTATGATAAGTTAAGCACTACATTGAATGGAAAAGACAAAACAATCAACTCTCTTAAAAACAAAAACCAACAATTATCTGAACAACTTAAGGAAGAAAGTTCCAAAGGATTCTTCAGCAAACTTAGAGGCAGATAATTGTATTTTCGATTAATTAATTTTAAATTAATTAATCATCTTTTTCTTTTTTTAAAAACATACTTTTTTCAAGAACACACTATTTTTAAAATTATAATTTACATTAACTTATATTTTTTAAAATTTAATTAAGTTTTAATATTAACGAACAATATTTTGAGATATTAAAATGAAAAAATAGGAAAATAAAGAAAAATAAGATTAAATAAAAAATAGGAAATAAAAAAAATAAAAATAGAAAAGAAGGGAAGTGCTCCCAACTATTAAAAATATTTTGGTCAAGGCTTTTGGCCGAAGGCCGAAAAAGCTTGATTTATGCTTCTTGTCTTAACCTTTTAACCACAAAGTCCTTATCTAATGAGAGCAAGAATGAAGCTGCTCTTGGTCCTTGCTTTTGTCCAAGAATCATTTTGTAAATAGCTTGGAAAGCCTTTTGTGGTTTCAATCCATGACTTTCTAAAACTTCATACATTGCATCATGCAATTCTTCAGCAGCTGCGAAGTCTTTTTCTTCCATCAAGTCAGCTAAATCCTTTAGGAATGCAACTTGATCATCTGGAAGTGGCAATTTAGGAATGGAATCGTATTGAACTTGGAACTTGACGAATTTAGGAGCGTATTTTTCTAACCAAGCGATTACATTGTCTACTCTTTCACTGAATTGATCAAGTTCGAGTTCGGTCAAGTCTCCAAACTCTTTATCTGCAAAGCTTTTGGTCAATTGAGAGTTTTTCTTGCATATTGCAAAGATCTTTTCAAGGTCCTTTTCTCCAACAATCTGATAAGCATTAACCAAGAATCTGAAAGGAGGTCTGAATGGTAATGGAGAGCCAGCTTTGATTTGAGCCATCTTATAGATGCTTTTGAACTTTTTGCCTTCTTTTTCAGATGGAGCTTCCTCTTCATCATAGAATACTCTTTCCACCTTATCAAAGGTGTCCATAAAGTCTAACCATGGCATTTTTGGAGAGAAGTCTTTGGATTTCATAGGTTTGCTTCTGAACAAGTAATAGTTAAGACTTTCTGCAGGTCCGATTTCCAACCATTGTTCAGGGGTGAAGAATACACCATGAGATTTACTCATTGCTTCACCATCCAATGTAATCCATTCATATGGAACTGGATATGGTGCTGGATAATCAAAAATCTCTTCAGAGATTACGCTACTTACATCATAGGATCCACCCGCTGCTGCATGGTCTTTTCCAAATGGTTCACAAGTGGTTCCGAAGATTTTCCATCTTGCTGCCCATTCAACTCTCCAGGTAAGCTTACCGTTACCTGATTTGATGTCCATCTCACCATCGTGACCACATTCACATCTGTATTTTACAATGTCTCCATCGAAGTCATATGCTTCGGTGGTGTTTACTCTTCCACATTTTTCACAGATTGGGTTGTATGGCAACCAGTGGTCTGCGAGTGGCTCTCTTCTGTATTGATCAAAAATGGCTTTGATTTCATTGTGCTTTTCAAGGGATAATCTGATTGATTCAAGATAAGATCCATCCTTATACATATCAAAACCAGATTTAGGAGTAATTTCAATACCATAAGAATCAAGAACTTTGAATAAAGGTTTTTCAAAGTGTTCTACAAAGTTTTTACAGCATCCTTCAGGACATGGAATCATAGAGTATGGCATACCTAAGTATTGGTCATAAGATTCAGGAAGTGGGAATGGAACTTTTCTTAGAGGGTCATGGTCATCTGCAATCCAAATTGTTTCTGCATCGTTTCCTAATTCACACTTGCTATGACATGTTTTTCTACATCCATTTCATTTAATTCATCAGCGATTCTTTCAATCCAATGTTTCATCGTTTCACCATAATAATTATAAAAGCTGCTTTCAATTTAATGATTTCAATATTCCAAACCATATATGAAAGCAATGATTAAGTAATAAATTAGTATAAATTTGATATTAATTTCAAGTTAAATATCCTAATAATTTATTATATTATATATTTTTATTATCATCTTATAAAAAATTAATTGCAAACGCAAGAAAAATCTGGAAAATGATAAAATTGAAATTAAAAATTATAAAAAATAGCAATTAAAGGATGTAAATAGGATTCTTGAAAAGAACCCTATTAAGTGGAAAAATAGAGTCAAGCTCTATATAAATAAATTTCAAAATAAAATTTAAAAATTAATAGGCAAAAAACAATGCCTATGAAAATTAATTAATTAAATTAAACTTTTTCAATGATCAATCACAAGATAAAGTAGATTGAACTTATTGTTCAAATCTACGTCTGTCGATTAATTCTTGACGTTTACCTGCGTTCCATCCACCGTTTGCAGATTTAGCGTGACCTACTTGTTGGACGTAACCGGTAATTCTGTCGTACCATTCTACATCAGCAGTTTCACCACAGGAAGGACATTTGTTGCTTAATCCTTTCATTAATGTTTTACAGTTTAAGCAGAAACTGAATGCGGAACTGTAAGCCCAGAAACCAATGTCGGATTTTCTTGCAATCTTATTGGTTAAGCTCATTAATGCATCAGGATCAGAGTAGGATTCTCCCATGAATGCATGGAAGATGTGTCCACCAGGAGTTAATTTGTGGTATTGACCTTCAATCTTAACTTTGTCTGCAAATGAAATGTCACTGTTTACAGGTACGTGTGAGGAGTTAGTGTAGTAGTTAGCTCCATTGTCACCTTGTAAGATTGCTTTATCTCCGAATTGCTCTTTATCTAATGTAGCAAATCTGTATGCAGTGGATTCAGCAGGGGTTTGTAATACAGACCATCTGAGTCCAGTTTCTTCTTGTAAAGCTTTTGCTCTTGCATTGATGTATTCTAAACATTTGATACCGAATTTGTTTGCATCTGGGTTGTCGATACCTTCACCGAATAATGCAAGCAACATTTCATTAAGACCACAGAAACCAAATGACAAGGTTGAGTTTTGGATTCTGTAATAGGTCTCACCATCAACCTTTTGATTTAAGAATGGTAAGATATCAAAGTTGTTTAAACAGTTAAGACCTTGGTTTCTTCTGATCATTAAGGTTTCAACAGCTAAATCCATGTAGTTGTCCAAGTATTCGAATACATCATTTTCATCTCTGGATTGGTATCCGATTCTTGGTAAGTTTAAGGTTACGTAAGCTAAGTTACCGGTTCTTAAACAGTCTTGT
>CACYJH010000015.1 GCA_902774685.1 uncultured Methanobrevibacter sp. | reverse complement strand
CTCGTTTCGATCCCAGAAGTTAAGTCTTTTCGCGTTTTGTTTGTGTACTATGGGTTTCGGTCTATGGGAATTTCATTTTGCTGCCAGCCTTTTTTTATCGAACAGTATTTAGTTTTATATATTACGAACTTTTTTATTATCTTAATATCTTTATTATCTTTATTATCTTTATTTCAATTTTTTTGATCAATATTTTTCATTTTTATTTTTGTTTTATACTCTTTCTATTTTTTAGAACTATCAAAAACTTTATATACTATGTATAACAATTGTTATATAATGAATATTTTTCTTAAAATTTTTTGTTAATTTCTATTTTTAATATTTTTTCAAAAAGAATAGAACATTTGCATTATTAAAATATAACAATTGTTAATTTTTGAGAAATATTAAAATTATTACTAAAAGAATATTTTTAAGAATTTTATTAAATGTTAAATTTTTTAAAATCTACTAGTATTCATTACTTTTATTAAATTATTATATTATAGGTGATAAAATGGCAAATAAAAATTATGGATTAAGTACTTTAGGATTACACGCAGGACAAGAAGAACCGGACCCAGCAACTGGGGCAAGAGCTGTACCAATTTATCAAACTTCTTCATATGTATTTCAGGATACTGAACAAGCAGCTAATAGGTTTGCTTTACAGGAATTTGGTCAAATTTATAGTAGATTGACTAACCCTACTTCGGATGCCTTTGAAGCAAGAATAGCTGCAATTGAAGGGGGAAATTCTGCTATTTCTACTGCAAGTGGTTTATCAGCAATTACTTACGCTCTCTTGAATATTACAGAACCTGGAGATGAAATTGTTTCAGCAGATAATTTATATGGTGGTACATATCAATTGTTTGATTACACTTTTAAGGATTTAGCACGTAATGTTATCTTTGTTGATTCACAAGATCTTGATGCATTTGAAGCAGCAATAACAGATAAGACAAAAGCAATTTATGTTGAATCCATTGGTAACCCAAAATTGGATGTTCCTGAATTTGAAAAATTAGCTGAAATTGCTCATGCTCATGATATTCCATTAGTAGTGGACAACACTTCTGCAGTTGGACTTGTAAGACCTTTAGAACATGGAGCAGATGTAATTGCAGCTTCTGCAACCAAATTTGTAGGTGGACATGGTACTGCTGTTGGAGGATATATTGTAGACAGCGGTAAATTCAACTGGGGCAATGGTAAATTCCCTACCATTTCTGAACCAGATCCAAGTTATCACGGGCTCAATTATTGGGAAGTATTTGGAGATTTCCCTGGCCTTGGAAATATTGCTTACACCCTTCGTATTAGAGCAAGATTATTAAGGGACTTAGGCGCTACCCTTGCACCTGTACACAGTTTCATTTTCTTGCAAGGTTTAGAAACCTTATCCATAAGAATGGAAAAACATTCTGAAAACGCAATTAAGGTGGCTAAACACTTAGAACAACACCCTGCAGTAAGTTGGGTAAGTTATCCTGGTCTTGAAAGTCACCCAACACATGAAACCGCTAAAAAATATTTAGGTGACCAATTTGGTGCATTATTAACCTTTGGTGTTAAAGGCGGACTTGAAGCAGGAAAAGAATTCATAGATAATCTTGAATTATTATCATTGCTTGCTAATATTGGTGATGCAAAAAGTTTGGTTATCCATCCAGCTTCCACTACACACCAACAATTAACTCCTGAAGAACAGGAAAGTACTGGTGTAACTCCTGACTTAATCAGAGTATCTGTTGGTCTTGAAGATGTGGAAGACATTATTGGAGATATCGATCAAGCTTTAGAAAAGGTAACTGCTAAATTTGGTAATGAATAATTAATTTTATTCATACCAATTATTTTTCTATCATTTCAATTATTCCCTTCTTTTTTTCTTTTTTTTAGGATAATATTTCTTAAATCTTTCAAAAAGATTTTTTATTTATCAGTATTATTAGTCAAACCTAAACTTTATATACTAAAACTTACTAATTATAATATATAGTGAATATAACTATTGTTATATTCTTTTAAACTTCATCTTAACTATAGTTATATTTTTTTTAAAATATTATTATAACCTTGTTATTTTAATTTTTAAAGACTATGGTGGATTATTAATTATTAAAATAATGAATAATTTATTTAAAAAATTCGGAGTGTAAATAATGATATATATGGATAATTCTGCTACTTCTCCTGTTAAAGAAGAAGTATTTAATGCTATGATTCCTTACTTAAAAGAAGAGTTCGGAAACCCATCTACTTTTTATAAATTAGGTAGAGATGCTAAAAAGGCTGTTGAGGAAGCTAGAGCAAATGTTGCTCAATTGATCAATGCTGATACAAGAGAAATTATATTTACAAGTGGGGGAACCGAATCAGATAATATGGCTATTAAAGGGGCAGCCTTAAAATTTGAAGATAAAGGTAAACATATCATTACAACAGAAATAGAACATCCTGCAGTTCTTAGAACTTGTGAATTCTTAGAGACAAGAGGTTTTGAAGTAACTTATCTCCCAGTTCAGGAAAATGGTATTATAAATATTGATGACTTGAAAAATGCAATTAGAGAAGACACAATTTTAATTTCTATTATGCATGCAAACAATGAAATAGGAACAATACAACCTATAGAGGAAGTAGGTAAAATCGCAAAGGAAAATGGAATCTTGTTCCATTGTGATGCTGTTCAATCTGTAGGTAAGATTCCTGTAGATGTAAAAGCAGCAAATATAGATTTATTATCTATTTCATCCCATAAGATTTATGGTCCTAAAGGGGTAGGTGCCATATTCATTAGAAAAGGAGTAAGATTAGAATTATTGATTCATGGTGGAGGTCAAGAAGGCGGTCTCAGATCTGGTACTGAAAACGTTCCAGGAATTGTAGGTTTTGGTAAAGCAGCAGAACTTGCATATGAGCAATTAGATGAAAACATTGCAAAACTTTCCGAAATGAGAGATGCTCTTATTGAAAAGATTACAGACAGAATTCCTGAAGCTTATCTAAACGGTGATAGAGTCAATAGGCTTCCAAACAATGCAAACTTCAGATTTGCAGCAATCGAAGGTGAAGGTTTAATTCTAAGATTGGATGCAAAAGGAATCAACGGTGCAACCGGTTCTGCATGTTCCTCTAAAAGTCTTAAGGCATCATATGTATTAAGTGCATTAGGTCTTGAAGATGCTGAAATTCATGGTTCATTAAGGTTGAGTTTAGGTACTGAAAACAGTATGGAAGATGTAGATGTGGTTGTAGATGCATTAGAAGAAGTTGTTGCAGGATTAAGAAGAATGTCTCCATTGTGGGATAATGAAAATAATGAATCCTTAGAATTGGATGAATCTAAATTTACAGATCCTGAACATTAAATTAAATATTAAAATTTATTAAATAATTAATTGCAATGAATCGCAAAAAGTATATTTGATTAAATTAAAACTAAGTAAAGAAATGAGGTGATATGATGTACAGTGAAAAAGTAATGGATCATTTTGCAAATCCAAGAAATACTGGCGTAATTGAAAATGCAAGTGGTGAAGGGACAGTTGGAAATCCTACTTGTGGAGATTTGATGACTATCTATATTGATGTAGATGAAAATGAAGTAATTCAAGACATCAAATTTGAAACCTTCGGTTGCGGTGCTGCAATAGCTACAAGCAGTATGATAACTGAAATTGCTATGGGAATGACTGTTGATGAAGCTTTGAAAATTACAAGAAATGATGTGGCAGATGCATTGGATGGTCTTCCACCAATTAAGATGCACTGTTCTAACTTAGCAGCAGATGCATTAGCTGAAGCAATCAAAGATTACAAATCTAAAAATTCAGAATAATTTTTTATTTTTCAATTTTTTTTAAATTTTATAATTTTATAATTTTTTAATTTTCTTAATACTTTTTTTATTTTTCAATTTTTTTTAAATTTTATAATTTTTCAATTTTATAATTTTAAAATTTTTTTCTTCATCTACAAAATATTTTTTAGTTTCATAATTATGAAACTTTTTTCATTATTTTATCATTAAAATTTTCATTTTTACACGGTAACATTAAAAAATTATTTCAATTTTTCACATTTTCATTTTGTGCAAAAATTATATATTAATATTTCATTAAACGATGACTTATTAAAATAAAATCAATTTAATTAATCATAAATTCAATTAAATTAAATGATATCTTATGTTATAGAAAATGAGTTTTTGACATCTACATCTCACAGTTTAAAAATAGCATTTTAGTAGATTTTTAATTTTAATTTTTTTAAAAAGTAAAAATTGCAGAAAAAATATTTTTTTAAAAAATTTTTTAAAAATTTTTTATCAAAAGTGAAAAAATAATTTTTTTATCAAAAAATAGAAAAAGTAAAAATAAGTTTATGAAAAATTTTTTTTCAATTATTCCATCAATAAAAATTCATCATAAATTATTTTAAAAATTTAATTAATATTTTTTTTTAAGATCTTATTCTTTAGTCATGTTTTGAACTTCATTGAGAAGTTGACTTAAGACTTCCTTACCAAGACCTTCAATATATTTTATTGATCCTGCACATTCGTGACCTCCGCCATCAATACCTGCTTGAGGTATCTTGTCTGCAAGACTAATAACTATATTGTTGACATTGAATCCAAATAACTGATGAACAGTGTCAGTTGCTCTTAATACTCCAAAGTCTGGGCCATGTCCAAGAGTGATGATAGGTTTGTCTTCACCAAGTTCCTTGACAATCTTGTCATGAACAAATCCGCAGGTTTTTCCAGGAGCAGGGAATGTGAACTTATGAGCATATTTTTCAACATCCAATACATTGAAATATATTCCATTATCCAATTGGACTCTTTTGATGTTAGGTAAAGCAGCTTTCATTTGGGTATCTACACGTTTTAGATACTCTTTATATAAAGCTTCAACCATTTTTGGATGTTTATCTATATTATCAACACCTAAAATGGTGTCAATGATACCTCTACCATTCATGAATCTGAGGAAGTATGCTTCAAAGTCGATACATTCAGCGATTTTCTTCAATTGCTCTCTATCATAACCCTTTTCAGAGGCAAGATTTACATATTGTTCCACTTCATCAGCTTCTGCACGGTCTCCCAATACTGCAATTGCCGGCAAATGCTTTATCAAATCTTTTACATCCGGATTGATGATATGCGCCACTTCAGTTGCAAGTGCTCCTGCAGTGATTTGGGAGTCTCCTCCAACAAGATATGGGTTAACGTGAGTGTCTACATATTCATCAACTGCAACTGTACCTGCAATAATGTCTTCACTATTGCAATCTGCACTTCCATCAACTGTTTCGCCGCTTCTTAGAGTTTTTGTAATCAATTCTCCTGGGAAGTGGTGGTCAATGACTACAATTTCAATGTCATAGATTTTTGCTTGCATCAAAGCTACAATATCTTCCTCTGTGGAACCGTTATCCAAGAGCACAATCAATGGCAATTTTTGACCATGTCTATCCAAATCTTCCAATGCAAAGGATAAGTCCTTTACAACATCTTCCAATTCATAGAAAGGAGCTTTACTTGGAGAACGTTTGAAGTAATGATATTCTGCATCACTGTCTGGATTATTTGCTTTCAAATAAGGAATAACTGCCTTTTCCATAGCAACACCTGCACAGATACCATCTGCATCTGCATGGTGTCTTACCAATATGGATCTTCCATCTAAGATAGCTCTTCTAATGACTTTTGCAGCTTCTCTCATCTTAGGTTTCAATCTATCCAAAACAGGGCTTTGGATTAAGAAATCAACATCTTCAGGTTCTGCCTTTTTATCCAATGCAATATCGATGAATTCTCTCATCTTGCGAGCTTCTTCACCTTCTAATTCTTCAATGCTGCTGGATTCTATTTGGATTTCGCCATTATGAGTATTGACTTCACCAATTACTTCGACAATGTCTCCTATATCAATTTCAGGATACATTCTAACTCCAGGTTCATTGAATGCAGCCGCCCAAGTAATTGCTGTTTCATCTGTAATAGTAAATATGGTTGGTCCAGAGGTTTGTTGGATTTGTATGACTTCTCCATGAATCTTAACAACACTATTCAATGAGGAATCATCAAGAGTTGCAATTTTTGTTCTTTCTATATGTTTCTTGACTTTTTTGATTACGTATTCTCCTTTGAAGACGCTTGCAGGAGCCATATCAACTTCACGTTTTCTTTCCTTTATTTGTGTTATTCTTACAAATACATATTCTCCTACTTTATTGTGGGAATTACGTGTTCTCATCAATCCCCATACTTGATTGTTAAGACTTACAAAAAGACCGTATCTTTCCACTCTTGTAACTTTACCTCTATAGATGGAATTAAGTTCCAAATCACTCATTTCACATAATCCATCTAATTCATAAACAATTTCCTTTCCGGAAATATCTGATTCAACCACTACTTTTTCCGGATTTTTCTCTCTTTCCAATTGTTTTTTCTTTTTCTCTTCTTCTTGCTTTTCGAAACATTCGTCACAATAGTTCTTATCAGAGTCAATAACTTTTCCGCAAGTGTTGCAAACAGTAATTTCACCAGTTCCATTACAATAAGGGCAATCTTCTGTTACATCCACAACCCCTTTTCCATCACATGCTTCACATGGAACATCTTGATCCGCATCCAAATCAAATTTGGCTTTAGCCTTGCTGTTTACTCCCTTGAAGTGACCTTTCATTTCGAAAGTGTCTACATAACCGGTTCCATCACAATTATCACATATTTTTGAATCTACAACTATTGAACCGGTTCCATTACATTTAGGACATGATTTTTTCATTTTTCTCTCTCACTAATAATCTAAATAATCCCAGCTTTCTTAAATAAATCTGAGTTCTCTTCAACCAGGTCGTTTCTTTCATCCTGTAATATTACTGCTTTTTTCATTAAGGAGTTAGATGATTTACCATATGAGTTTCCTGAATATGCATCATTATTTGCATAATATTGTACAGCCAAATATAATTCGTCACTTGCCTGCTTTTTCAAGGATACTTCCTCTTTGATCAAATCGATATATTCCTTGTAAACACTCTCATTCAAGTTGTCTTCATATTCCTCGATTTCTGAAAGCTTTCCTTCTGCATCATCAAATTTTTGCTTTGCAATTTGGACATTGCTGTTTGCACTATCAAAGTCACGATTATTTATGGAATTGACTGCAGAGTTATAATCAGTGTCTCCTTCAGTAATATCTGTATTCAAATCTTTCATTCTATTGTTTACATTATCAATAGGGCTGTTAATGCAACCGCTTATGCTAACAACTGCTATCAATATTAAAACAACCAATATAATATCTTTTCTCATGTTATCAAAATGTCATTATTTTTTTGAAATCTATTTTAATTAAGTTCTTAATTTTGCATCAAACTTTTAAAAATATTTTTATAAATAAGTTAATCTTATAATATTTTACAAAATATTTTACAATTAATTTAAACTTATTATAATATTAACTTACTATAATATTAATAATATGATTTTCATATTTAATAAAATTTAGTAATTTAGAAAAAAATAGATTAAATCCTTATGTTAAAAATCAAATTAGTTAAAGTTAATTAAAAATAGTCTAAAATAGTTTAAAAATAGTCTAAAATAGTTTAAAAGTAGTTTAAAAATCAGATTTAAAATGATATAATAAATAAAAAATAGGAAAGTATTATTTAAAATAAATAATACTTATGAATGCCATAAACCGTGGATGTTACAATATTCAATAGCTTTTACATCTTCAACTTCAGCATTTACATCGAATACTGCTTTAGGTTCATCGCCAGGTTTTAAGTTAGCACGGTAAACTTGATCTCCTACAATCAATTCAACAAAATTAATGTAGTGTTCTTCTAACATTGGGTGTGCTTCTTCGCCCATGGTTACGACAATTTTGCCATCTTCTTTAGTGATTACAGGGATGTGTTTTACTCCACCTTCAGGTAATTGTCTAGGTTCTAAAAGTTCCATTGCTTCTCCACAGCAAACTAATTCTCCAGCACCTTCTACGATAGCTTCTACCATGTTTCCACAATGGTTACATCTGTAAATTTCATTGATTTTTGCCATATTATTGCCTCCAAATAATAATTACTTTTAGTTTGTCCTTTTCAATATATAAAGTTTTATATTATTAAAACAGTTATTTCTTAAACTGTCTAATTATAAAAAATTATATAAACTTTTTATATTTGTAAAAATATAAATATAAAGTAAGAATTTAAAATTTCATTTAAAGTTTTTTAAATTTTGGGAAAAATAATTTAAAATCCTGTTTTAATTAATATAATCTTTTTTTAACTTTATTTGGAATTTTATTAAATAATAAATGAAGATTGTAAAATCAATAAGTTAGGCATTAAATAATCATGTGATTTGATTAAGATATTAAGATTAATTAAAAATTGATTAAAGATTAATTAAAGATTAATTCATTAAATTTAGATTAATTAAGAATATTAAGAATAATTTAAAAGATCAATTAAGACTGATTAAGAAGGAATATGCCTATTTAAGCGATGTGAGAGTATGAGTTTAATAATTGCTTATGTTGGAAAGAAAGGATGTGTGATGGCAGGCGACAAAAGGAGAATTGCCTATTTTGGTTCTAAGGAAGAACGTGAACTTTTAGAACATGAAATTTATACTGGTGAAATCTCTAATGATGAAGAGTTATATGCTAGGGCTGAAGAGCTTGAAATAAGTTTAAAGATTACAGATGATGCAACTAAAGTCAAAAGTGTTGAAAATGTGGCTGTAGGGGAAGTCAGTTCAAGAGGAACTATGGAAACCAAGAGAAAAAGGATTTATGGTACAACAAACGGTTTCCAAATTATTGAACTTACAGGTTCTGAGATTGTCAGCAGGAAAAGAGGAGAGTCTTCCATTATCGTCTTTGGTAATAAGATTACAAAATCCATGGCTAATGATATGCTTAAAGCCAAATGGAAACCTAGTTTCAGCTTAAAGTATATGGGAGATATCTTTGGACAAATCTTAGAGGACATCTCTAAAAAGACACCATCTGTAGGTACTAAGTATGATGTGGTCATTCAACAAAATGATTTGTATAAGGATAAAGTCCAACCTTATTTGGATGAGGTTATTGACAGAGATATAAATCTTTTAGCTAAATTCAGAGCTAAACTTAGAGATGATCTTTTAAAACAAAATGAAACAATCAAGTTAGCTTCAACCATTATTGATGAAGGTCCTGTAGGTATTGTCGATTCAATCGACGATAAGATGATTCAAGTTAAATTAAATCCTGATGTCAGGGCATTTGACATCAATTGGAAACTTCTTGCAAAACCTGGTGAAAACGTTATCATGTTCGTTGAAGGGGAAGACGATGCATTATTGAAAGACCAAGTTGTTATAGAAAATGAAGTCTTATGCATTAAACGTAATAAAGCTAATTTGAAATGTGATATCATATTATGTCATCTTGAATAAATAGTATTTATTATTGTATTGGGTTTTTAAAAGGTGACAATAATGAAATTAACATTTTTAGGCTCTGGTGGAGGCAGATTCGCCACCATTAGTCAAAAAAGAATGACTGGGGGCTTTAGAATTGATGATTTTGGAGGAAAAAATTATCAAATTGACCCAGGTCCAGGTGCTCTGGTAAGGTCATATCAGTTTGGCGTAAATCCAACCAAAATCGACGGTATTTTCATATCCCATTCTCATACAGACCATTATAACGATGCTGAAATATTAATTGAAGCAATGACAAGAGGCATGACAAAAAATAATGGTATCATTATGGGTGGTAAGACTATTTTTGAAAATTACCAACGTTGGGGTCCTGCAATATCAAATTATCATAAAAGCAATTCTAAAAACTTGATTTTGACTCCAGGTAAGATAGCACGTTTCCCAGGATTTACCATTAAGGGAACAGCTACCAGACATGGTGATCCTACAGGTGTAGGTTTCCAGATGGAAAACAATGGATTTAAGATTTCATATACTGCTGATACTGAGTATTTTGATGAATTGCCAAAACATCATAAGAATGCTGATATTTTAATCGGAAGTGTTTTAAGGCCAGGTGAAAGGTCCATCAGAGGACACATGTGTACCAGCAATTTTATTGATATTCTTGAGCAGGTCAAACCAAGTTTGGCAATCATGACTCACTTTGGTTTTAAGATGATTGCTGCAAATCCAGTTGAAGAGGCAATAAGAGTTTCTAAGAAGACTGGAGTAAGAACATTAGCTGCTTTTGATGGTATGAGAGTGGATATCAATGAAAAGTATCCGGAAAGATCTAAAATGATTCGTCTTAAGGATAGATTTGCAAATCGTTTAAAACAAGAAGAGGTCTATTCTCTCAATTTCAAATCAAAATCAAATAAAAATAGGAATAATAAGAAAAACAATTATGATAAGTCTAATTGATTTTTCTTTAATTTTTTATTTTTTATCTTTTTTTATTTATTAGATTATTTTTTAAAGGTAGTATAATCAATTTTTTAATTTTTATTTTTTTTAAAATCAGTTTTTTTTAAATAATTCCATCTATTTTTTTAAAATTTTAATAAAAAAAGTAATTTCATGAAAAAATTTTAATTTTCATGAAAGTTTAAAACATATTTAAATGTCTTTATTTAAGTCAGTAGGATGTATAAATCCACTGCGAATCATATGGTCTGCTAAAACGATAGCAGTAACTGATTCGGCGACTGCAGTTACTCTTGGACAAATGCATGGGTCATGTCTGCCAGTTATTTCAAGAGTTGCATTCTCTTTTTTATCCAAATCGATTGTATTTTGAATTTTAGATATGGAAGGTGTAGGCTTAACTGCAATTCTGGATATGATAGGCATTCCATTGCTCATTCCTCCAAGAATTCCTCCTGAATTATTGGTTCTGGTTTTAACATTGCCTTCATCATCATAATAGAATTCATCATTGATTTCTGAAGCAGTTGATTTTGCACAATCAAATCCTAATCCTATTTCAACTCCTTTAACTGCATTGATGCTCATAAGTATCTGTGCCAAATCACCATCAAGTTTTCCAAAGACAGGTTCGCCAAGCCCTGCAGGAATTCCTGTTGCAACTGTTTCAACTATTCCTCCAATTGAGTCTCCCTCTTGCTTTTTGGAAAGGATCAATTCTTCCATTTCCTTTGCAGCTTCAAGATCACCACATCTTACGTTGTTTTCTGCAATCTTTTCTTCCAAGTTTTCGTAATCTATATCTTCTGCCTTGATGTCTCCGATTTGAACGACGTGGGAGATGATCTTTATTCCTTTTGCATTCAATAATTTCTTTGCAATAGCTCCTCCAATAACATGGCTGATTGTGGTTCTTCCGCTTCCACGACCTCCTCCGTTGTAGTCGTATATGCCGTATTTCTCTAACCAACAGTAGTCACCATGTCCTGGTCTTGGAGTGCTTTTTATGTTTGAATAATCCTTTGATTTTTGATTAGTGTTATATACGATTCCAGCAATTGGTGTTCCATCTGTCTTTCCTTCAAATATTCCAGATAATATTTCCACCTTATCTCCTTCTTGTCTGGATGTTGTAAGTGCACTTGTTCCAGGTCTCCTTTTATTCAATTCGATTTGAATATCTTCTTCACTAAGCTCTAAATTAGCGGGACAACCATCTACGACTGCTCCAAGTGCTTTTCCATGACTGGAACCAAAGCTTGTAATTGAAAAGATTTTTCCAATAGTGTTTGTCATATTATTCCTCAAATTTTTCTATAAATCTTAAGTTTATTTTAAATTTTCTATATTATTAAATATTTTTATTAATATTAATATATTTTAAGTTTTTATGAAAAATTTATATTATAAATTTGATATATTATTATATGAATAATTATTTAAGATTATTAATTTTAAAAAAATCAATTTTAAAATAATTTATTTTTAAACAGTCATTTGATTAAAGAAATTATTTTAATTGAATTTAATTTAATCAATTTTTTAAGATTTAATCATTAAGAAGTGAAAATATGAATTTTCCAGTTACAAGAATGAGAAGATATAGGAAAAACTCTAAGATTAGAGATATTGTACGTGAGACTAAATTAAACAAGGAAGATTTAATTTATCCAATATTCGTTAAAGAAGACTTGAAAGATGGTGAAAAGGAAGCCATTTCCACAATGCCTGGGGAATATAGGTACTCTTTAAACGGGGCTGTGGAATATGCAAAGGAATTGGAAGCTAAAGGATTAAGATCAATCATAGTCTTTGGTCTTCCAAGTGAAGATAAAAAAGATGAAATCGGTTCTCCTGCCTTTGCACCAACTGGCATTGTTCAAAGAACCGTCCGTAAGCTTAAAGCTGAAACTGATTTGGTGATCATCACTGATGTGTGCTTATGCCAATACACTTCTCATGGTCACTGCGGTCTCATTCGTGAAAATGATGACACCGACTTTGGTTATGAGATCTTAAACGATGAATCTTTGGAATACTTGGCTAAAACTGCTTTATCTCATGCTGAAGCAGGTGCGGATATCGTTGCACCTTCTGATATGATGGACGGCAGAATTCATGCCTTAAGAGAAATTCTTGATGAAAACGGTTATTACAATACAATGATCATGTCCTATTCAGTTAAATTCGCTTCTTCATTCTATGCTCCATTTAGGGAAGCAGCATGTTCAGCTCCTTCTGCTGGAAACAGGAAATCATATCAGATGGACCCTGCAAATGCTCTTGAGGCAATTAGGGAAGCTGAACTTGATGTGATTGAAGGAACTGACTTTTTAATGGTTAAGCCTGCATTGCCTTACTTAGACATAATCAAAACAATTAGGGAAGAGTTTGACCTTCCTTTAGTAACATATAATGTCAGTGGAGAATACTCCATGATTATGGCAGGTATTGAAAATGGATATCTGACTGAAGAGTCTATTATGGAATCATTATTATCAATCAAGAGAGCTGGTGCAGACTTGATTATAACTAATTTTGCTCCATATGCTTTAGATCACTTATAATGAAGGAGGATTGTTTGTGGAATCAAAAGACATAGCTAAATTGGCTCAATTGGCTTCTGTACTTGAAGTCAGCGGTTGGCCAAAACCTGGAAATGTACACAGAACCCGTAACTATGATGATATGGTATTTCAGGATTTCATCATCAGTGGTGTGGTTATTGGAAATATTATGGAAGAGTTAGCAAATCAAGCCAAGGAAATTGATGACTTATCCAAAGCGGAATTAGGTAAATATATCCTTCAAGCAGTTAGTGAAACCGATAAGTGGATTTCAACCAATACCAATTTAGGAATTATGATGATGTGCATTCCAATAGCAGCGGCTGCAGCAATCAGTGATGGTTTTGATGAAATTCAAGAAAATGTAGGTCGTTTGATGGATGCTACAACCGTTGATGATGCTGTAAACCTTTATGATGCAATCAATGTTGCAGATGCAGGTGGAATGGGAGATCAAGAGGAATTCGATGTAATGAGCGAAAAGGCAAAGGATGAATTACGTGCCAACAATCAGACCATGTATGATGTATTGGAAATTTCCGCTGGATGGGACAGATTGGCAAATGAGTTAACCAATAAGATGCCGGTTTGTTTTGAAATAGGGTTCCCTACATTCAGAGACTTTTTAGCAAGCTGTGATGATGAGGATGCTGTAAATAAGGCTACTGTCTTGACATTCATGACAATATTGTCTCAAATTCCAGACACTTTGATTTCAAGAAAGTATGGTGATGAGATAGCAGAATCCGTTTCTAAAAAAGCAGAAGGGCTCTTGAAATTTAAGGATGATGATTCCTTCACAGAAAAGCTTTTAGAATTCGATGATTATCTTTATGAGAATAAATATAATCCTGGAACAACTGCAGATTTAACTGCTGCATCTATCTTTTTATCTTATCTTGAAAAAGAGTTTTAATTAAATTTATTAATAAAATTTATTAATTAAATTTATTTAATTTTTAGTTTAATTTTTAGTTTAATTTTTAGTTTAATTTTTAGTTTAATTTTTAGTTTAATTTTTAGTTTAATTTTTAATTTATTATGGTCTTGACCATAATTCTCTATTTTTTTATTTTTTTTTATTTTTCTCTTTTTTAAATTTTTATCTCATCAAAAATAACTATTTTTTAAACAATATTTATTAATTAGATTAGAGATATATTATAATATTATAAAATAATAGATTATAAAATGATATTTCATATCAATTTATTTATTATCAAATAATGCTTACTTGATTTATTTAAAAATGCATCTGGTGTTTAGATGAGTGAGAATATCGATAAAATTATTAATGAATTACATATTTATGAAAAAAAGCTATTAAAAGAGTTAGAACTAAATGAGGATGCTACTCCTGATGAAATAGCTCAAAATACTGGTTTAAACATTAAATCTGTTATGAGTGCCGCAGGATCATTAGCTTCTAAAGATATTATCATTGTAAAGAAAGATGTGCATGAACAATTTAGTTTAACTGATTACGGTAAGAAATATGCTGAAATTGGCCTTCCTGAAAGAAGAATCCTAAAGGTCTTGCAGGATAAGAAAGAATTGGCTATGAAAGATTTGGCAAATATGGATAATCTTGAGAAGAAGGAAATGAACATTTCCATCGGTTGGTTGATTCGTAAAAGTTGGGCTAAAATGGATAAAGGAGTATTATCCATTACTGATGTGGGAGAATCCACCCAAGATAAGTTAGGTGATGACGAATCATTATTGGCAACACTTATCGAAAAGGCAAGTCTATCAAAGGACCAATTAAATGAAGATATGGCTAAAGGTTTATCTGCACTTATGGATAGGAAAAATCTCATTGCTGAAAACAAAACAACCTATCATAGTTTTGAATTGACTGATTTAGGTCATGAAATCTTAGATCATGGATTTGACTTGAAGGAAGAGGCTACCCAATTAACTCATGAACAATTGAAAGAAGGCTCATGGAAAGACTTGAAATACAGGCCTTATGACATTAATGCTGAATATCCTTTATTCTTCCCAGGTAAGGAACATCCTTTAAGAAGAATCATTCAGGAAATCAGAGAAATCTTCTTGAATATGGGCTTTACTGAAGATAAGGGCGATTATTTGGAATCTGCATTTTGGAACTTTGATTCTCTCTTCCAGCCACAAGATCATGCTGCAAGGGAAATGCAAGATACATTTTACGTTAAAAATCCATTGACCTGTGATTTGCCTGATGATGCTCTTGTTGAAAGGGTTGCAAAAACTCATGAGGATGGTGGAAATACCGGTTCTGAAGGTTGGAACTATGATTGGGATGCAGATATTGCTCGTCAATCTGTTTTAAGAACTCATACAACAGGAATATCTACTCAAAGATTGGCAAAAGGAGAGCTTCCAATTAAGATGTTCTCTGTAGGTAGAGTATTCAGAAGAGAAACCTTCGATTATAAGCATTTGCCAGAGTTCCATCAAGTGGAAGGTTTAGTTGCAGTTCCTGGAATCAACTATCAAAACCTTTTAGGTACCTTAAAAGAGTTCTATAAGAAATTAGGATTTGAAGTAAGATTCAGACCTGCTTATTTCCCTTACACCTACCTTTCTACAGAATGTGAAATCTACTTGGAAGAGAAGGAAAGCTGGATTGAGCTTGGTGGATGTGGAATGTTCAGACCAGAAGTTTTAGAACCTTTAGGTATCGACACTCCTGCATTGGCATTTGGTTTAGGTATTGAACGTTTAGCAATGATCAGATATGATTTGTCTGACATTAGAATGCTTTATAAGAGTGACATCAGCTGGTTAAGAGAAGTTCCTTTAGATGAAGGAGTCAAATTCGATTAAATGTGATTCTATGACAAACGTTAGACTTATCTCATGGAATGTAAATGGTATAAGAGCTATTCACAGAAAGGGTTTCCTTGATTGGTTCAATGAGGAAAAGGCAGATGTAGTTTGCCTTCAGGAAACCAAGGCTCAAGTTGACCAATTGCCTAAGAAATTAATAAATATTCCAGATTATACAAGCTATTTCAATTCTGCAGAGAGAAAAGGATACAGTGGTGTAGCAACCTACACTTCAATCGAACCTAAAGAGGTTTTCTCTGGAATGGGAATAGAAAAGTTCGATGTTGAGGGAAGACTCCAGAGATTGGATTTTGATGGATTCACTCTTTTAAACATCTACTATCCTAATGGTGGAATGAATGAGGATAGGCTCAAATATAAGCTTGATTTCTATGATGCATTCCTTGATTATACCAATGATTTAAGGGATAAGGGTCGCAATTTGGTTATCTGCGGTGATTTGAATACTGCACATAAGGAAATTGACCTAGCAAGACCAAAAGATAATGTGGATACATCAGGTTTCTTGCCTGTAGAAAGAGAGTGGGTTACCAAGTTCTTGGAAAATGGTTATATTGACACTTTCAGAATGATTAATGGTGACATTAAGGATCAATATACCTGGTGGAGTTATAGAACCAAAGCCAGAACAAGAAATGTTGGATGGCGTTTGGATTACTTCTTTGTTAATGAAGAATTTAAAGACAATGTAAAAGCTTCTTATATAAAATCAGATGTAATGGGTTCAGATCATTGTCCAATAGCTTTAGAAATAGAGATATAAATCTTTTTCTAATTTTTCTATTTTTCTATTTTTCTTTTTTTATTTTTTTAATATTTTATATTTTTACTATTTTTACTATTTTTACTATTTTTATTATTTTTATTATTATAATTAATTTCAAATCTTTTTTTAAAGTGAGTTGGTTTTCATTAGATTTAATATTTTTTCACCATAGTCTGTCAATTCGTATAATCGTCCACGTTTGTTTTCAGGATTTAATAAACGAACCAATTCCTTTTCTCTTAATTGACTTAAAACTCTGCTGACATTATTTCTATGAATGCCTGTCTTTTTGCTTATGTCTGTAGGCTTCAATGTTTCTCCTTCTAAAGCTTTAATGACTTTTTCTCGGTTTTTTGATAATTTGATGAATTCTATAATGATTTTTTCAGAGTCTTCCATAGCAATCCCTTTAACTGTTTGATTCTATATTGACTGTTTTATATTATTTAAACTGTTTTATTTCCTAATAACTATATTGATTTTTTCCTATTTATTTTTTTGTGGGAAAGTTTGGTTTAATATATAAAACTATTCTTAATATTACCTTAGCTATTGGATATTAAATGTTTATCTTCCTTATATCTATTAGATAGTTATTTGATAGATATTAGATAGATAAAAGTATTAGATTAGATAAAATGAGTCATTGATTAATTAGTTAGTTTTTAAAAATTATTGGGATAAAAATATTATTTCATTTATTCTGCAATACATAATTATTAAAAAGATAAGAATAATATAAATATATATAACTTAAAATTATTTTTTCAGGTGTAAACATGATTGAATCTCCAGAACAGATAGCTATTGAAAATGAGATAAAAGTGCAGAAAGATAAGTTTTTATCTTATTTTAATGGATATTTGCCTGATACAATGGAATTGGAATTTGAAGGATTCTACAGAAGAGGATTCTTTGTAAGCAAAAAGAGGTATGCTGTAATAGAAGACGGCAAAATCATTGCAAAGGGTCTTGAACTTGTTAGAAGAGATTGGGCACCAATAGCTAAGAAAACTCAGGAAGACATTTTGATGGCTATTTTAAAGGAAGGGGATGTTAAAAAGGCTGAAAAAATCATCAGTAAAGTTCTAAAGCAAATAAAATCAGGTAATTTGGATCGGAAGGAACTTATAATTCACACCCAAATTACAAAAAACCTTGATGACTATAAGCAAATAGGCCCTCATGTTGTTGCTGCTCGTGAAATAGAGGCGCATGGGATTAAAGTTGGAAAGGGAACCATTGTGCAATACATAATCGCTAAGGGTAAAGGTTCAATTAGCCAAAGGGCTGTTCCTTATGAGTATAGTGAAGGAATCGAATATGATAAGGAATATTATATTGAAAACCAATTGATTCCTGCAGTTTCAAGGATGATGGAACCATTAGGATATAATAAGGAAAGATTGATGGAGTTATCTTCCAATGAAAGACAACAAAGCTTGGATGCTTTCTTTTAATCCTAAATCACTGACAATTTAATGATGTTTAACTTAAAAGATTATTATTAGGAATTTTTATATAATAATAAAATAAATATATTATTAGTAAATGAAATCTGACGATTGAAAAGAATTTTATATTTTTGGTGTAATGATGACAAAAGCTGTATTTTTCGATATTGATGATACTCTTGTAGATACTTCCAGTTTTGCTGATTTGGCAAGACATGCTGCTATTGAAAGTATGTGCAATAACGGTTTGCCTTTAGAACCTGATGAAGCATACGATCTATTAAAGGATATTATTAAAGAGAAAGGTTCAAATTATTCCAAACACTTTAATATATTGACTGAAGAAGTTTTAGGTAAGGAAGACCCTCTTTTGGTGGCTATCGGTATGACAACATACCATAACGTCAAATTCGCTCTTTTAAGGCCTTTCCCTAGAACCAGTGCAATATTGATTTACCTTAAAAGTAAAGGATATAAATTAGGAGCTATTACAAACGGTATCACCATTAAGCAGTGGGAAAAATTAGTTAGATTAAACTTATACCACTTTTTTGATATTGTTATCACTTCAGAGGAAGTAGGTGTAGAAAAGCCAGATCCTGAAATATATATTGAAGCATGCAGAAGAATGGCATGTGATGTTAAAAAAAGTATTATGGTTGGAAATAAGCTTGATGTTGACTGTATGGGAGCAGTTAATGCTGGAATGAGCGCTATTCTTGTAAACTCTACTTTAGATGAAGAGGAAAAGGAAAGAGTCAATGAAGAAGATATTGATATCATTGTTTTAGATAGTATTTCTGATGTAGATACTGTTTTATAATAATGGAAATCAATTAATTTTTAATTTAATCTTCTATTTATTTTACTTTATTTACTTTATTAACGTTATTTATTTTATTAACGTTATTTACTTTATTTTAATTATTCATGGTCTTATTTTTTTAGTTGATTATTTATTCGAGTTTAGGGGTGTTATGATGGCACTTGTCATATGTCCAGATTGTGGTAAAGAACAAGATAATGCAAATAGATTTTGCAAAAACTGTGGAGCAGACTTATCTGATGTGGAAGCTATTCCTGAAGAGGAAGAAATAATAAATGATGCTGATGAAAGTGTTGAGGTTTCACAAGAGATTATTGCAGATCCTATAGAAGAAAAAGCCGAAGATTCTGCTTTAAATAAATGTCCTAATTGCGGCACTGAACTGAAATACCATGGAAAATTCTGCCCTAACTGCGGCACTAGTCTAGAAAGCATTTCCAGTGTTCCTCAAACCAATGCAGAAACAAAGGTCACTCGAAATCAAACAGTTGCCACTACAAAGAAAAACCCTTTTGTTGCAGCAATCTTATCATTTATTTTTCCAGGAATCGGACAATTATACATTGGTCAAAATAATAAGGGCGGTTACTTCATAGTTATTGCTGCAGTTTCCATTGTTTTAATGGTTTTATTCATTGGATTTATCTTTTATGCATTGTTTTGGCTATGGTCAATATTAGATGCATATTCTTCTGCACAAAAATTGAATAAAGGTGAACTTGTTGAAGATACCTTATTTTAGGGTATCAAAAATAGTTACCTTTATATATAGTTTTGAATATAAATATATACATTCTTATTTTATCTTGCAGTAAGAATCATTAATTAACTTGCTTATTTATGAGAATCTAATTCTCAATTTTAATAAAATAAATCAAAAATAAATTTCAATAATTATTTGAAAATGAATTTTTATTGGATTTATCTCTTTATCAAGCAAAGCGGTCAGCTTGTTTTTTGAGTTTTATTTTAGAAAATTTATTCCATTAGATTACTTTATGTAAATTTTATGGTATCTTATGGGATTAAAAAAATATTTTATAATTACATAGATTACGGAAAAAATAATATAAGGAGATATTGTTATGGCTATTTGTCAAGGAAAATCAACCAGATCTCCATCTGGTGCTAGAAGAGTTGCAAACCGTGGTAAAAGGAAAAGCGAATTAGGTAGAGAATCTGCAGAAACCAGATTAGGTGAGAAAAACTTAAGAAAAATCAGAACTCGTGGTGGAAACGAAAAACACAGATTAGCTGGAGATAACAAAATCAACGTTATCGACACTGAAGGTAAAGCTCACACTGTAGAAATCTTAAACGTAATTGAAAACAGTGCAAACCCAAACTACGTAAGAAGGAACATCATTACTAAAGGTGCTATTGTAGAAACCGAACTCGGTCATGCAAAAGTTACCTCCAGACCTGGTCAAGATGGTGTTATTAACGGAGTTATCGTAGAATAATTCTGTTATTCTTTTTTTCTTTTTTACTAATTTTTTTATACTAATTTTTTAAACTTTTTTAAAATCTTTTTTTAATTTAATTTTAATTCCTTTTGTATTTTTAGCTATTTTTTTATTAAATTTATTGATTCACTCACATTTTTCCATCTAATTTTTATAAAAATAGGAAATACTTATTTAATATTAAAACTATATATTATAATGTTATATAATATTAAGATAAAAATAAAATCTTTTAATATTCGGATAGAAGGCATAGTTTAAAGATAATCTGCTTTTTATTCTTTAATTTAATTATTCATGTATTTAAGGAGATAAAATGAAAATAGGAATGTCACATGGTGCTGGTGGAGAGGTTATGGGAAATCTAATCTCACAAACCATTCTTAATAATTTATCAAAAAAATCAGTTGAAGGAGGATATGGATTAGACGCTTTAGATGACGGAGCTACTATCCCTCTTGGCGATTATGAAATCGTCGTTACAACTGATGGTCATACTGTTAATCCATTATTCTTCCCAGGTGGAGATATAGGAAGAATATCCGCTGCAGGAACAATCAACGATGTTTCTGTTATGGGTGCAAAACCTTTAGCTATTTCAAATGCTATGATTTTGCAGGAAGGTTTTCCGATTGAAGATTTGGACAAGATCATCAAATCTTTAAGCGATACCTGTGAAGAAGCTGATGTAGCTGTAATTACCGGTGATACCAAAGTTATGGAACAGGACAAGCTTGATGGAATTGTAATCGTAACTACAGGTATCGGAATTGCTAAAAAAGGAGAAGTAATTAAGGATTCAACCTTAAGTGTTGGTGATAAGATAATCATCACTGGAAGTGTTGGAGACCATGGAATGAGCTTAATGTCATTCAGGGAAGGATTCGGTTTTGAAACTGAACTCAAGTCTGATGTGGCTCCAATGTGGGGAATTATTTCCAAAGCTCTTGAAGTAGGTGGAGTAACAGCTATGAAAGACCCAACTCGTGGAGGCCTTGCAAACTGCATCAATGAAATGGCTCGTAAATCCGGAGTTGGAGTAATGCTTAAAGATGAAGCTATTCCTGTTAAGGAAGAAGTTAGGGCGGCATCTGACATGTTAGGAATTGACCCATATGAAGTTGCTAATGAAGGTAAAGTTTTAATGGGTGTTAAGGCTGAAAAGGCTGAAGAAGTGTTGGCAGCTATTAAAACAGACAAATACGGTAAAGATGCAGCTATTATTGGTGAAGTAATTGATGATGATAAGGTATTGATTGAAACAGGCATTGGTGGAGTGAGAATATTGGAAACTCCTATAGCTGACCCTGTTCCAAGAGTATGTTAGAAAATTTTGATTATTATTAAATAAAATGAATTGATGGTGATTTGATGGGTTTATTCGGCAAAAGAGCTGTAGCATATATACTTGATTTCTTTGTAGTTTCAGCATTTATGTGGATATTTTCATATTTAGCATATTTCTTTATAAACTTCTTCAATATGTTCCAAATTTATCATTATTTTGTATTCATTCTTCCAATTTTAATTTTGGCTTATTTCACAATTTTAGAGAAGAATTTAGGTGCAACTGTTGGTAAAAGGTTAATGTTTTTAGAAGTTAAGTCAACAGTGCCAAGAAGAGGCAGACTTGGAAGAGATTTTTCTATTACTTATAGTCAAGCATTGATTAGATCTCTTTCAAAGATTTACTGGTTCCCGATTATTTTTGATGTAATCCTTGGAAAAATTACCGGTAAAACAAGACTCTTAGACGGCATTACCAGAACTACTGTTGTTGAAGAGAATACTGATGTATTCTTCCAAAGAAGATAATTTCAATTATCTTTTTTATTTTTTTAATTTCTTTTTTTATTAATTTTAATTAATTTAATAGATTTGATTAATTTAAATTTTAATATTTTTAATTTTTATTAAGGGGCTTTTTATGGCAAATAAACTTATTGTTAATGAATATAATATTTCAGATTTTGAACCTCATGAAAACTATAAATTGGTTCGCATTATTGATGAAAAGGCTAATTTTCCAATTAGTTGGTTAAATACACAAGGATACTGTGAATACAGTCTGTATCTTGAATATTATCAAGGCATTAAGACTGGGCCAACTAAAGAGATGACTCTTGGAACTGAAGAGCATGCTCATTTAGAGGCTAAATTCAAAGAAACCGCTCAAGAATCCAGTTTTGAAGATGCTTTTGAATTATCCAAGGAAGAGGAAATAGTGTCTCGTGAAATGTTTGTGATTGATGCTGAAGATGGGATTCGTGGGTTTATTGATGAAATACGCATGACTCCTGATAGGATAATCATCATTGATGATAAGCCAGGAACTACAGCTTTTCCTTCAACCATTAATCAGGTTCGTGCATATTGTTTGGCATTTAAGAATATGGTTGGTGATGATAATCGTCAAATCATAGCTGCATTAAGGCAAAGAGGAACAGACAATATCTTTTGGCATGAAGAGTTCAATGAGAAAAATGAGGAAAATATAAGATACACAATCAATTTCTTGCATAGGTTGATTGATGATAAAAGGGATCCTATACCTACTAAAAATCCTAATAAATGTAGAAAATGCAGATTTCAAAGTTATTGTGAAGAAAAAGCTATTTAATTAATAGTTTTTTATCTTTTTTTTATTAGTATAGTTTATTTCAACTTTTTTTTTTAAAAATAGATTTTTTTCTTTTATAAAAATAGAATTGTTTTATTATTATTTTAAGATTTTATTCTTTTTAAAAATAGAATTGTTTTATTATTATTTTAAGATTTTATTCTTTTTAAAAATAGAATTGTTTTATTATAATATAAAAATAGTAAAAAAAGAAAATAATTTAAAAATAATAGATATTTTTAAATTTCAATAATTGTTTTTTTAGCATCAATGACTTGATATTGGATATTAGTATCATCCAAGTCTTTGCTGATGTTTTTACTCATGTCTCCAATTGAAAGGATCATGACATTAAGTCCTTTTCTAACTGCAGATTGAGCTGCTTCGCTTACTCCATATTCAATATCCACTGGAATACCCAAAGCATTAGCCACTACATGTGAAGTGGTACCGATAGCTGCTACCTTATCGATGGAACTTAATCCATAATTTTCGTATTTGCTTTCATAGATGTCTTTAACAAGGTCCATGTCCACAGCTCTTGATCCTCCTTGCTTGATTGGAGGTAAAGTAATTATTAATATTTTACTTTCTTTTATTTCTATAGTTCCCTTAAGGTTTGTTAAAGCAACATCAAATCCTTTTTTGGTATCCAATATTACATCAGCATATGCATCGGTTTGAGCATTGATTGAAGCATATAATCTGCCGTCTTCCATATATAAACCTACTTCGTCACCTTCCTTCAAGTCTTCTTTTGCAATTGCAGGCCAAGTGGATTTGTAATAGGTCATGGTTTCAAGAACACTGTCGGAATACTTTCTTAAGGTAATTGCATCTTTTTTGACTTTATTGATTCCTTTTTGAGTAATCTTATATGGTGCTCTACCATCTTTTGAAGTAATGTATCCAAGTTCAGTCAAGGTTTTGATATTTTCAGAAACTGCTTGAATGGTTATTCCTAAGCGTTCTGCCAAATCCTTTTGCTTAAGGTTTGGTTCTTGCTTAGAGATTTCTCCTAAAATTTGAAAGTGAGTCAATGCTCCTCTTTTTTGTAATATCTCCATAATAATCACTTTTTATTTTTTTTATAAAAGATAATTTTTATAGTTAATTTTTTATATGTACTTTATGTTATATAAAGTTTAGTTTACTTTTTTATAAAGTACATTTGATAGTAGGTAAAGTTTTTAAAATGAGATTTTTATTCATTAAATGTGCTTTAATAAGAACTATTGCAGATTTTATAAAAAATAGTATGGGGGGTTTAATGTTTTATTTTATTAAAAAGAGTTTTAAGTCTATGTAAAATAGTTTTTATAAAAAATAGTCGATGAATAAGAAAAAAACGCTATGAACTAATTGTAGTCAGTTTGAAAAATAAAAAAAGCTATTGGACTAATTGTCAATAGCTAATCTTCCTTCTAATTTTTCATTCATCAAATTTAGGAATTCATCCCTTTTTTCTTTAGGTATGTAGGCTCCACAAGCTACATCGTGGCCTCCGCCGTTTCCACCTAAACTTTGAGCAACTTCCCTTATTATTGAACCGAAATGCACTCCATCGTAAGCTAAAAGCTTAGAGCAACGTAGTGAAATCTTCAAGTCATCATTTTCATCGCTTACTTGTGTAAATGCAATTATAGGTTTTCTCCAATCACCTTGAGAAAGAGCCATTCCTGCAATTGTTCCTACAACATTGCTTCTGATTCCTTCACCATCAAAGTATTGGATATTATCCTTTTGAACAATGGAGCTTCCAGCCTTTTCTATATTCACTCTTAAATAATATCTGTGTGCTCTTGAGATTTCATCAAGCTCATCAAGGACAAGTGCCCTGTCGCTTTCAATGTCTATTGAAACATTATCATCATTTAAGATCTCATTTCTTATTATGGTCAATTCCAATAGCTTCAATGCAACATCTGCCCTGTCATTTCTTACACATGCATTCATTGCTGTGGAAAATTCGGAGGCATCCCTTAGGAAAGTGTATTTCTCCTCGTTTTCAAACTCATAGCTTTCTCCCATAACCAATTTTGGAGCATGAATTGCATATTTGCTTGGAATCACTCTTGTAATCATGCCGATTAATTCCTTGATCAATTTGAATTTGTCCTTTTGATTCAAGTCACAGGCTCTGATTGATGTGTCGTTTACAGGATTTCTGGTATTTATTCCAAGTCTTTTAAGCAAGTCCAATGCCCTATTCTGGTCATTGGTAATGTCCAATTTAACGTCACTGAAATATGACAATGCAACGAACAAAGGTCTTGACTGTCTTCCGTATAGTGACAAGTCGTTTTCAATTACATTTACCAATCCTTCCTCTTTTGCATCCTTAAGGATGGTTCTGTTTAATCCTTCCAATTTTCCGGTCTTTCCGTTTTGAATGTCTCCAATAGCTGCTAATATTCCAATCCAGCTTAAATCGGTAAAACCGAACTCCTTGGCGAGAAGGTAGCATAATCCTCCACCACAGATCTCCTGTGAACCGTCTATTCCATAAAAAATAGGGTTTATCTCTAAATATTCGTAGTCTACTGTTTTGCAGTAATCAATATCTCTAAGTGGCGGGTGATGATCAAGGATAAGTATTTTTGAATCCTTGCTTGCATTCTTGTCAACAGGTTGTCCAGACCCTAAATCTGAAAATATAGTTAATTCATGGTCTATTGGAACATCTTCCAATACATCAAGGTTAACGATTTCAATGTCAAAGTCTGTTTTGCCTATCTTTTTTAGGATGCTTGTTAAGATAGCTCCGGAGGATATTCCGTCACAGTCAGTATGGCTATAGATTTTAATGTTTTCAGAGTTTTCTATTAACTCCTTTGCCTGTTTGTATCTTTCTTTCATTTCTGGTGGTATCTGTTTTGTCATTTTAACGCCTTTTTAATTTAATGATTTTCTAACATATGGTTTTTGATTATAAATTTTATTATCGTCTTTTTCCTTTTTTGCCTTTTTTATTGGAAGACCTATTTTCTTTTCTCATTTCTCTCATTTCTTTGATTGTATTAGATAAATTTATGAGAATTTCCTTTTTGCTTTCATCGCTGGTGATAATAACTCTACCTGATTTATTATACCATTCTCCAGGATAGGCCTTATCCTCTTCAGCAAAATATTTGTATCTTAATTTCTGAGTAGCCTTTACTATTTCCTTTATTCTTGGTTCAGGAATGGCATATTCTTTAGATATTTTTCTGCCTTCATTCAATGATTTTTCGCTATCTAAATAAATTGGCCAAATCATTACTTCCTTCATATTTTCACCTCACTTCCTTTTTACTATAATTAATTATGTTAGCATAATATTTAAAAATTATTTATTTTCAAAATAGTGATTTCTCACATAAATTCACTTGTGCTTCAGGATTAAATTATTTTTCAGTTCAATCATTTGCGCTTTATGATTTTATCCTTAGCAATGTTTTTATGAGCTTTAGAATAAGCTTATATTTCAATCCGTTCTTATTTCCCTTTTCCATCAATTTAATCTCATTAAGGAATATTCTGTTTTCTTCTTTGGAATTGTCCCGACTTAACCATAGAATGATCCAATTCAATAGATATGGATTTAAAAACAGGTCTTTATTTTGAATATCATACTCATCACAAAGCTCACTGGACAATCTGTATGCCCTTAAGGAATCATCAACCAATCTAAAAGTGATATTCTTTGTAACTGATTTGTCTTCAACATGCAATCTCATGAAATAATTATATACAAGCTTGTCGTTTAGGAACAATATTCCATTTTCGCTTTTAAAGTACGCTTCCAAGAGGAAATTCAAATCCTCTGCAGAAATGCATTCGGGAAACTTGATATTGTTTTCCTTAATCAGTTCTGTCCTGTAAATCTTAGTCCAGAATGACGGCAAAATCTTTAGGATAGCTATTTCATCAGCATTTTCCTCTTTAATGTTCTTGATGAATATTTCCTTATTGTTCCCTTTATCGATTGCCTTTCCATAAAAGAAATTGCTGATTATGTTTTTCCAGATGAATCCAATGAATCCCTTGAAATTGGATCCATTCACCAAATCGTCAAGATAATCATTGTATGGACTTTCCAGACTCTCAAGATATGGTGTGTAGGATTTTCTAACGATATTTTCCTCTGGATAATGTCTCAAGTATCTTCCGAATGCTATGTCACAGTCATATTCATTGATCTTATTGTATAATGTTTCACATGCATCCAAAGGATAGCTGTCATCTGAATCGATGAACATCAGATATTCACCGTTCACATGATTCAATGCAATATTGCGGGGACCATATGCACCACCCATATTCTCAATCAGATGGATTGATTTTATGGTTTCCTTATTTGTCTGATTGTTGATTCTTTCCTTGTAATCTTCAATGATCTGCTTTGTATTGTCAGTGGAACAGTCATTGGCAATGAGGATTTCCAGATTTTCAATGCCTATGCTTTGGTTGATTACAGAATCCAAAGTTGTAGGAAGATATTTCTCTCCATTGTAAACAGGTATGATTATGCTTATCTTAAATTGGCTGATAGAAATTCCTCCCTTAAATGATTAGTTGCGATTTATATTTGCTTTTGCTTTTTTAATGTTTTGATATGTTTTAATTCTGATTGTTCAATTCCCTAAACATCAAGTCAATCATGTCTTTGACAGTATATCTTTCAGGATAAATGTGCTTTACATTGTATTCGTCAAGTATATTTCCTGTGATTGGTCCAATAGCTACTGTAAGTGTGGAACTTGACAGCTTTTCAACCAACTTGTCCTTTTCGTCATCCTTGGCAATCTTGAACAGGTTCACTACAGTAAGTGGACTTGTGAATGTGATTCCATCTATCTTCTCATCTATGATTTCACGAATCAGATTTTCAATATATTCTGTATCTTCAGGAATCACTGATTTGTAGCTTTCTGCCAAGATGACTTCGGCCCCCATCTTTTTGAGTTCTTCAGGTAAAATAGTCCTTGCAGAAAATGTACGAGGAACGCCAACAATTTTATTATTTAAGTCGATTCTTTTAAATTCTTCAATGAGGCCTTCAGCAGTATAATCTTTTGGTATGATATCTATATGGAGTCCTTTATTCATAGCAACTTCTGCAGTTTTTGTACCAATGGTTGCAATTTTACAGTCGCAGTTCAAGCTTTCAACAAAGTTTGGATAGAACTTGAAAATTGAATCGATTGAGCTGACTGAGGTGAATATCAACCAGTCCAATTCACCGAATCTGTTCATCAAATCCTTTAGGGAATCTGTGTTTTCCAATTTCAATTCCAATGTTGGCACTATGACAGCTTCTCCTCCATAGTTTTCTATGAATTCCTTTGCAGCTTTGGATCTTTCTTCAGGTCTTGTAACAGCTATTCTCTTTACCATATTTCCACATCTTAAGATTATGATTAATTTATCTTATTGAATTTATTTATTTTCTTTAATATTTATTTTTGCTATTTGACTGAAAATTCAATTTAAACTTTTTTTGAAATTTTAATTTTGTTTTGCAAATTCAATTTAATACTTATTTAAATTTATATAATACTTATATCTAAAATTATATATGTAAAAAAATATGTATAAATTTTATCTATTTATTAAATTATAATTATCGTGATATTAATGAAAATATTATTTTTAAACTTACCATATGAATTCAATATAAGCAGGGCAAGCAGATGGCCTGAAAAGACCAAGTCAGGTACTTTGTATTATCCTTACTGGTTGGCATACTGTGTTGGAGTGTGTGAAAAAGAAGGATATGAATGCAAACTGGTGGACTGCATCACAAAGGCATATTCTATTGAAGATACCATAGGAGAGGTGAAGGAATATGAACCTGACTATATCATGGCTGAAATAACCACTCCTACCTGCGCTTATGATTATAAGGTAATAAATTCAATTAAAAAGGCATATCCTAAGGCTAAAATAATGATTGGAGGAACTCATGCAACCATTTTGCCTGATGCAGTGCTTAATGAGTGCTTAGGCATTGACTATATCCTTCGTCAGGAGTATGACTATACTGTTGGTGAGTTGATAGCTTCCGATGATGCATCAACAGTCAAGGGAGTTTCATATAGGGTAAATTCTGATGGTGTCGATATTGCCAGTTTAGATGATGTAAACCTATTGTCTGATTCCATTGATTTTGCTGTTGAACATACTGAAGATAGAGAGCCACTTGAAGATTTGGATAGTCTCCCATATGTCTCAAAGGTTTACCAAAAGTATTTGAACTTTGATGACTATGCCTATGCATTTGCTCAAAAGCCAATGATTCAAATCGTATCATCAAGAGGATGTCCTAATCAGTGCAATTTCTGCAGCTATCCATCCACTATGGGGGGAAGGATATACAGAACAAGATCTGTAAGCGACCTTGCAGATGAATTTGAATATATTCTAAAAGAGATTCCTGAGATTAAGGAAATCTTCATTGAGGATGACACCTTCACTGTAAACCAGCCAAGGGTAATTGAGTTCTGTGATGAAATCATCAACAGAGGCTTGAAGCCGGTTTGGTCATGCAATACAAGAGTTGACTTGACCTTTGAAACCATGAAGAAGATGAAGGATGCAGGTTGCAGATTGCTTGTTTGCGGTTATGAATCTGGTAATCAGGATGTATTGGATGAAATCAAGAAGGGAATAACTCTTGAACAATCCAAGGCCTTTGCAGAAAATGCAAGAAAGCTGGACATTAAGGTGTTCGGATGCTTTATGATTGGTCTTACAGGTGACAGCCTTGAAACAATTGATGAAACATATAAGTTTGCCCAATCTGTCTATCCTGATATGTGCTTCTTCCAACAGGCAGTGCCGTTTCCAGGAACCGGTTTCTACCAGTGGGCTAAGGAAAATGGCTATCTGATTACAGAAGACTACTCCAAATGGTTGAATGATGATGGCTATTTGAATTGTCTTGTAGATTATCCTTATGCTGATCATAAGGAAATAGAGAAGTTGAGAGACAATTTGATGAGCAAATACTATTTCTCATTTGCCTATATAGTAAAGACTTTCTTGGCAAATCTTGATTGGGTGGAATTCAAGCGTGTTATGCGTGGAGGAACCCAATATATTACATTTAGGGTAAAAAAAGCTTTAAACAGATCTAATAATTTAGATTAGTTTTTTTATTCTATCTTTTACTTTTTTTTATTGTTTATATGGATAAATCTGTTTATTCTTTTTTTTTAATTTTTTTTTTTTTTTTATTTTGACAGATTCGTTTATTCTTTTTTTATTAGTTTTTAGAACTATTATTTTTAAAATCATCAATTATAATTTTTAAAACTTTTAAGAAAAATAGCTAATAATTTATAAAATTGTTAAAATGAGAATAAGAAAAACAAAAATAGAAAAATAAGTGAAATAAAAAAATAGATAAAATATTATCACAAGAATGTGACAATATTTAATTGATTTTTAAAAGCTTTGTATTTATGCAATGTCAGAGTATAATAAACCGCTTGCTCTTGAAGTGAAGAACATTATGTATGCAGCAATGATTGCAGAAACAATAGAACCGATAATACCAGTACCGAGTAATGAACTGATCCAGTTTAAGATTAATACAACAATAGCTACGATAATTAACACTGCTAAAATTTTAACAACACCAATTCTGGTGATGTCTTTAATTGCTTCACCAATGTTTAAAGCGTAACCTAAACTGTCGGTTTTAGCTAATCTACATTCACCCATTAAGAATGCGAATGCAAATACGATAAATAAGATAACTCCTACAATTACACCAAGGGTGTTGTTGACAGCAGATAAGAGAGCCATAACAACGATTGGAATAATGAAGTATATAATAGCGGTAATAAGGTATTTGATACCATTGATGATTTGACTTACAATGTCAAGTTGTGGTTCTTCATCAGATCTTTCAATACCTAATTTAATAATGTCTAATGCAAATCCGTCCATTAATAAACCTATTACTATGATGAGTAATAATCCAATAATTCCAATTAATCCAATTGAAGCTCCTCCAGCTTCAGCAAGAGTTGCTCCACCAAGGGTAAAGCTAGCTATTAAAAATACTAAAAAACTTAAGACCATGTAAATAACAAGTGCTTTTACATGTCCAAATGGGTAGTGAAGTGCATCACTAATAATTTCACCGATTTCCATAATTAAACACCTCTTTTTTTTAAAATTTATTCACTCATACACTATAAAGTATAATTGAGTTATTATTAAATTTATTTTTAATAATATTTAAAGGTATTGAAAAATTTTTAGTTTTTTTGCTTTATTTGTTCTTTATTTTACCTTTTGGATATGAATTTTAACTAATTTTTCAATTATTGAACTGTTATCAAAATTAGGGTAATTTTAAAAAAATTTTTTAATTATTTTAGTTTTTTAATTAAAAAAATTCTTTTTTCTCATTAATACTTTTTATAATTTGAAGTATTATTTTATGATTGTTTGTAGGATAAAAATAGATATAAGTTGGCTTTAATCGAAATACTAAAACTTTTCAAAAAATAGTAAGATGGGAATTATTCAATTCCCTTAATTTCTTTAAATACGTTTATGACATCACCGATTACAAGAATTGCCGGTGTGTTGATTTCCTTGTCAGCTATTGTTCCAAGGGTTCCAAATACGACCCTTTCGTTTGGAAGTGTGCCGCTTTCAATGGCACATGCAGGTGTATCTGGGTCTCTGTATTTCATGATTTCTTCAGTGTTTTCCTTGATGTTTCCGATTCCCATAAGGATGATCAATGTGTCAGCTGTGTAATCCCATTTTACCTGTTTGTCTGCTTTGGTTGGGTCTTCATGACCTGTAACTACAGTGAATGAGGTAGCCACTGCCCTATGGGTTATAGGAAATGCCATGCTTGTAGGTGCACCGATAGCTGAGGTGACTCCTGGAATGACTTCAAAGTCTATGTTTTCAGCTGCAAGTGCCAAGAGTTCTTCTCCACCTCTACCGAAAACAAATGGGTCTCCACCTTTTAGCCTTACAACATTTTCATGCTCTTTTGCCTCTTCAATGATCAATGCATTGATTTCATCTTGTGTCTTATAATGTTCTCCGGCCTTTTTTCCTACATAGATGCGTTTTGCATCTTCTGGAGCATGCTTCAATATTTCTTCATTAGCTAAATAGTCATATAAAACAACATCTGCTTTATTCAATGCTTTCACAGCTTTCAATGTAATTAAATCAGGGTCTCCTGGACCTGCACCTATTAAATATACTGGCATATTATCTTCCTTGTTTTGATAATTAAAATGAATTGATTTTAAAGATTTGAATAGTTTATTTTTTTTTTTAATTTAATTTATAGGTTTTTAGATAGCTTAAATACTATCTAACATACCTTTAAAGAATTCAAGACCGTTGTCTGAACCTAATAGTTTTGTAGTAGCTCTTTCTGGGTGTGGCATCATTGCAAGAACAAGTCCTGATTCATCACAGACACCAGTGATGGCTTCTATGGATCCATTAGGGTTTTTCTCAGCAAACTGAAGAACGATTTGGTCTTGGTCTTTCATAAGATCAATGTCTTGAGTATAGAATCTTCCTTCAGCATGAGCTATTGGTATGTCAATGACTTGGCCTTTTTCAAAGTTTTTGGTGAACGGAGTCTTATTGTTTGCAACTTTCAATTTAGACCATTCACAGTTGAATTTAGGTACTTCATTGGTAATGAACAATCCTGGAATGAGTCCAATCTCTCCAAGAATCTGTGCTCCATTACATATTCCTAAAACTGGCTTTTCTTCCTTTACAAGTGCCTTTACACCTTCAACAACAGGGGTGTTTGAAGCTATTGCTCCTGCACGTAAGTAATCTCCGTAGGAAAATCCTCCAGGTATAACAATTCCATCATAATCAGTTAAGTCTTCATTATTCCACCAGATGTATTCTGCTTCCCCGCCAGCTAGTTCAATAGCTTTGTAAACGTCACGGTCACAGTTAGTTCCAGGGAATCTTATAATTCCAATTGCCATTTTATCACTTTATGAATATAATAAGTTTTCATCTATTTCTTAAAAATTATTTCAATCAGTCCATCTATTCACAGCCGCATCCGCAGGTCATGTCCATTTTAATAATGTTTATTGTGTAGTTGTGGATAATTGGATTGCATAATAATTTTTGGCACATGTCATCCACTTTTTCTCTTGCGTCATCTTCTGAATCTGCTTCCAATACAAAAGTAATTATCTCTTTTGTTTTGGTTCCTTTAACTTCATATCCTAAAAGAGCAAGGGATCTTTGAATAGTGGTCGCTTCTGGATTTAACATTCCTGGTTTTAAGGAAACTTTAACTTCAATGTCATACATCATTTCTAATCACCTATAATCATGAATTTTTTTTATAAATATAATTTAATCTTTAATTTTATTTTATTTTTATAATTTGAAGAATTTTTGGGAATATTTAATTAAATTCCCCATTTTTCTTTGTCTTCTTCTGTCAATAGCCTGTTGAAGACCTCTTCATATGCATCAATCACTTCATCGTCTTTTCCTTGTCTGAAGAGTTCCTTATCAAGCATATCAAGGGTTTCTGCATCCCATAATCTGCAGCTGTCAGGGCTGATCTCATCACCTAATATGATGTTTCCATCCTTGTCCTTACCGAACTCGATTTTAAAGTCAACAAGAATGATTCCAATGTCCTTGAACATCTTGCTCATAACTTCATTGACCTTAAGCGCCAATTCCCTTAAGGTGTCCAAGTCTTCCTTGCTTGCTATTCCAAGTGCAATAGCTATTGCATCATTGAGCATTGGATCATGGAATTCGTCATCCTTAAAGTCCATTTGTATAAGAGGTGGGTTGAATGGAGCCTTGTCCTCAAATGGGAATTTTCTGATAATGCTTCCAGTTGCTATGTTTCTTACAATAACCTCTATAGGAATCATATCAAGCTTTTTAGCTTTCATAACACAAGGTTCGCATAATTCAATCAATTGGGTTTCTACCCCTTCAGCTTCAAGGGTTTCAAAGATTTTAGCACAAATAACTGAGTTTATGTAACCTTTTTGACCCATGCTTTCTTTTCTGGCACCGTCTCCTGCAGTCATGTCATCTCTAAAGTCAATAATGACTTCATCAGGATTTTCGCCTTGGAAAACGCTTTTTGCTTTTCCTTCATAAAGTAAATTTTTAGAATCCATTTTAATCATCGTTTTTAAATCATTTTATAATAATTGATTTAATTATAAAATTAATATGTTTATAATATTTAATTTTATATTTATTATCATTAATAAATATAATTTTATTTTCATCATTTTTTCATCTTTTACCATTCTCTTCTTTCTCAATATCAATTTATTATTAGTTATGAAATATTGATAATTTAATTAAGTTATTCTCATTTTTCCTTTGGTTTTTAGATTTGTCAATATGAATAAAAGAAAAGAATATATACTTTCAAATAAAATATAAATATTAAGAAAAATGGGGATTTTTCTTAATTGTATTAATTTAAAAATATTGAGGATTGTTTTTATGGAAAATAATTCTCTCAATAAGGCTAATGGCGTGAATCCTAAAGATTTAATGTCTAAGGAAGAGATATCCGAATATGTCATATCCGCTTATGATTCCGGTAAGACAATGTTGGATATTGCCAAGGATATTGGCAGAAGCAAAATATATGTCAGCAAGATCATCCATCAGGTTTATGATGAGGAGGAAATCAAGGTTCGCCAGTACGATAAATTAAGAGGTAAGAATAAGCTTGACTTTTCAAAGTATAAGAGTACCTCTGGAATTTATAGAGTCAGCTTTGTTGAGAATAAGAGAAACGGAAATGATTATTGGTCCTACCAATATTATGAAAACAGCAAGCTAAGAAGAATTGTTTCTGTAAATCTATACAAATTGAAATTAGTCGTTTTAGAGAAAGGATTGGATTGGATAGAATTTACAGATGAAGCTCGTGATTTGGTTTTGAAATATAAGGAAACCTATGATGAATCTTCATTGGAAAGACAGAACAAAACTGGATTTTTCCGTGTGACAAAGCGTAAAACCAATACAAAACAAGGTTTTACATGGGCGTATTCATTTAAAGAGAACAACCAGCTAAATTTTGTCAGTTCAGTTAATATAAGCACCCTAAAGGCTAATGTTTTAGCTAATGGGTGGGAATGGATTGAATTGACAGATGAGGCAAAAAGATTGGTTGAAGAAAATTCCAAAAAACTTCAAGACAGAAATTAATGCTTTTTTAATAATTTTTCTACTATTTTTTTCAATTAATTCTATTTTTTTTCAATTTTTTATTACTTAATTAAGTTAACCTTGTTAAATTATTTTTTATTTTTTATCATTTTTTTAGAAATATTTAATTAATTCATTCAAGATATATAATATTAATATAAATTTTCAAGTAAAAAATTAAATAAAAGAAACTATAAATGATTTATAATCATCATTGAATTGAAGATGAATTCAATTGTAAAATTATGATAATTGTTTCATCATTGAATTGAAGATGAATTCAATTGTAAAATTATGATAATCGTTTCATTCGTAAAAATAAATTAAAATTATTAGATTCTTTATCTGGTGATACTATGTGTGGAATTGTTGGATGCGTATTGAAAAATAAAAATGTGGCGCCGATTCTTTTGGATTCAATTTCCAAATTGGAATATCGTGGATATGAATCTTAAGAAGGATGCAGGTAAAATCGACGAGGTCAATTCTAAATTGAACTTTGCAGATATGCCTGGAAATTATGGAATTGCACATGTAAGATGGGCAACCCATGGAGATCCAAGCAAGGAAAATTCACACCCACATTTAAATTCAGATGGAACCATTGCTGTAGTTCACAATGGTATCATTGAAAACTATTTGGCAATCAAGGAAGATTTGATTGCTGAAGGCTATGAATTCAAGTCAGATACTGATACAGAAGTTATTCCACACTTAATTGACAAATTCATGAAAGAGGGATTGGATTTGGAAAAGGCAGTCCGTAAGGTCATAGGTGTTATAGAAGGCGCTTATGCACTTGCAGCAATCTGCACTGATGAACCGAATAAAGTTGTAGCTACCCGTAAGGACAGTCCTTTGATTGTTGGAATTGGTGAAGACGAATACTTCGTTGCATCAGACTCTCCTGCTATCTTGAAGTACACCAACAATATCGCATACCTTGACAAGGGGGATATCGTCATACTCACTGAAGATGGAGTCACCTTCAAGGATGAAAACGATAAGGAAATCAAAAAGGATATTGATGTGCTTGACTGGTCTCCTGAAATGGCTGAAAAGGAAGGATATGACCATTTCATGATTAAGGAAATCAATGAGCAGGATGTTGCAATCAGAAACACCTTAGGTGAAAAGGATAAGATAAAAGCTATCGTTGATGATGTCAAAGGAACCATCAACAGGGTTGTTTTTGTTGCATGCGGAACATCATACCATGCTTCATTGACTGGAAAATATCTTATTGAGTCATTGGTAGGAATACCAACAGAGGTATTGCTTGCTTCTGAGTTCAAGTATTCAGCAAAAGCATTGAACAACCAGACTCTTGTTATATTCATTTCACAATCCGGTGAAACTGCAGACACCCTTAAGGCATTGGATGCTGCAAATGAGGTATCCAAAACATTGGCTATTGTTAATGTAAGGGGAAGCTCAGCTACAAGAAGGGCAGATTATGTTATTCAAACTCAAGCAGGTCCTGAAATTGGTGTGGCAGCTACCAAAACTTATGTAAGCCAATTGATTGCCATTTACCTATTCTCTGCACTCCTTGCAGATGATAAGGAATTGCTTAAGAGATTGGAGAAGGTTCCTGATTATATTGATGAAGTTCTTAAGAAGCAAGGAATTATCCGTGAGATTTCACATTTATACAAAAGGGATAAGGATGCATTCTTCATTGGAAGAGGATTCTCATATCCTATCGCTTTAGAAGGAGCATTGAAACTAAAAGAGATATCTTACATTCATGCAGAAGGATATGCAGCAGGTGAACTTAAGCATGGTCCTATTGCTTTGATAGATGAGCATATTCCTGTTGTTGTGGTTGCACCTCCAGGTGAGGACTATAAGAAGATCATGAGCAACCTTCAGGAAGTCAAGGCAAGAGGTGCTGATATATTAGGTATTGGTGCTATTGGTGATATGGATTTGATTTCAGAATCAGACAACGTATTCCTTATAAATCCTGAAGTGGATATAGTTCCACTCCAATTGTTGAGTTATCATGTGTCTGTGATTAGAAAATTAGATCCTGATAAGCCTAAGAATTTGGCTAAGTGTGTGACTGTTGAATAGACCCCAGCTTTTTGACCTTCGGTCAAAAACCTGGACCAAAACTTTTTTTTTAATTATTTTTTTTTAATTATTTGATCTATTTTTAGCTATTTTAAAAAAAGAAAGATGGCTATTTTCTTCCACTTCCAATCTTAAGAAGTGGAATTTTGCTCATTACAAATATTAATAGCCAGCTTAATCCAATTACGATTATTGAACTTACTGGTAACCAAAGGTAAGCGTTGGTTTTAACTATTGGAGCTAAAAATCCTCTGGTTGTCAAGTATTGGAGTAGGATATAATGTGAGAAGTATATTCCGAAACTGCATGATGAGAAGAGTACGATAGCTTCTCCTAATTTCATCTCCCTTATCATTCTTGCATCTTTTTTTATCCATTTAGTGCTTGCATACTTGAATGCAGTGAATAGTCCAATGGTTTCAAGAATTACAAATATGTCAAAGAAGTCAATAGGGGCAAGTGCATATCCTCCAAGTCCCTTCATGTAAATCTTTGCAAAGTGGCCAGCTATTCCAATGAGGAACACTATGCATCCGATTGCAAACATCTTCTTGTCAGAGTACTTGAACTGCTTGTTGTGAATGTAGGATCCCATTATGAAGTATCCAAGAACAGGGAAGAAATTGAAGATTACCCTGAAGTTGTATTTCATTTGAGGATAGTCAAAGAATCCAACTGTGTACAATATGGAGAGAATGAATGTAATCAGAATCAAGTATTCTGCTCCCTTCATTCCTTCTTCACGGATGAAGCTGCCCACTACTGGAATGAGAAGATAGACTCCAATAAGTGACCAGATAAACCAGAATGGTCTTGAATAGTCCTGTACACCAAATGCAGTATCAATAAAATAAGTTATTGTAGGCTGATAATGCCATATGAGAATTCCCGCAATAATGTATACTATAATCCAAAATAAAAATGGTAAGAATACACGCTTGAAACGCTTTTCAAGAAATTTCTTTACCTCATATTTTCTTGTCAAAAGAAGGGATCCACTAACTGTAAAGAAGAGTGGAACACCTATACGTGTAAGTGAGAAGACTCCACTGCAGAATAGCCAGCTATTGAAGTCATATGAAAATAATCTGGAAACGTGTCCGATGACTACAAGCATTATAGCAAGGGAGCGGACTTCATCTAAATACATTATACGCTTGGGACTTATGCTCATTATATCACTTATGATTATATCTTTTTGTTCGTATTAATAAAGATATTTAATATTTTTAAGTTTCTATCACAGAGCGTAATTATTTTTTGATTTTTAAAAACATATTTTTAATAAAAATAGCTAATGAATTGTTTAGTGCAAATATTTTTATAAAAATGTTTATTACTAAATTAAAAGCAAAACTTGCAGTAGTTACTCTTGTACCTATTTTATAATCTTTATAGTAAGGTTTCATAATGTTTAAGAACTTGTTTTGACAATCCTTTTCAATTTCTGCATACATGTAGATTTTAGTCATATCTATAATTAATTCTGATTTTAAGGTGTCATATTTAGTTTCATTTTTCAATAAATCCATTATTTTCAAAAATCCTCTTAATTGCTTTTGAAGCATGGATTTAGAGAATATTTGACAAGTGGATTTGTCTTCTCCTTCTGTTCTGAGTTGATATCCATATCCTAAAAAGCTATTTAAGATTATGATTCCTTTTGCATTCAAGTATGATTCGGTGCAAAAGTAAACGTCTTCGTAAAGGTCTCCTTTTGGGAATCTAATGTTATTTTCTAAAATTAGTGATTTTCTAAAGATTTTAGTCCAGATCATAGTAGGATGTCCTAAAGTCATGATATTTGGAAAATCTTCAACTGAATCTAAATAGATGATATCTTTTTCTTTGTCATATCTTCCTTTAAAATCATATTTTTCAGGATTGAAATCATCTAAAAAGGAATTGGGTCTTTTATTGTTTATGTCATATCTGCAGGAGACAACATCAACATTGTTTTTATCGATTGTATTGTACATTTCCTCACACATTTGAGGATAATAGATGTCATCGTTGTCTAAAAACATGATATACTCAGAAGTGGCATTATCAACACCTACATTTCTTGGTTGGCTTGCAGTGCCGCTATTGCCTTCTAAAAAAATAGATTTAATGTTTTCATATGTTTGACCTAACTCTTTTAGAATGTTTTTTGTATTATCATTAGAATTATCGTCTACTAATATTATTTCTATATTTTCAAAACCTATAGTTTGGTTTTGGATAGAATTAACTGCTTCTAATAAGTAGTTTTCTGCATTGTATGTTGGTATGATAATACTTAGTTTATAATTCATTTTTCCATCTTCTCTTAGAAATTTCTATTTTCCTAATAATTCTTTAATAATATATTTGTCTGTATCGTCTATGGATTTTGTTAAGAATAATGATACTACATAAACCACTAATCCAATAGGGATTGCTAACCAAAGTGATACATTGATTAAATATAATACGATTGCTAATATGATTCCACAAATTACTAATTTTATAACTGTTTTCAATAAGGAAATGTCTGGTTTATATTCTGTTTTTGAAATTGAATACATCATCAATCCTAAAATCAATATTTCACTTAATACAGTAGCTACTGATGCTCCAATATAAGTATATTTTGGGATTAAGAAATAATTCACAACTATGTTGAAAATCGCTGCAATGATGTAAATCTTGGTTACATCATATTCTTTTCCAATTGAATTTAGTAAGGATGTTGCTACACCATTAATGAATAGGAAAACAACAGTCCAAATCAATATCTGCATAGGAATAGCAGCTAGAGCATATGTGCTGCCATAAATGAGAGTTATCAAGTATGGAGAATAGAAGTAAACTCCAACGATAATTGGTAATAATATTAATAAAGAATACTTAAATGACTGCTCAAAACTAATTTTAAGTAGGTTTGTATCTTCAGCATATAATTTACTCATCAATGGGAAGATAACATATTGATAAATCACATAAAATGCAGTGAATACAGAAATTATTTTATATGCTGAATTATAGATTCCTGTAGCATAATCTCCTACAAGCCATGAAATCATTACAACATCTATTGAAAAATAGATTGTATAAAAGAAAATTGTTAATCCAAAAGGCAATGAATTGATTCCCACCTTTTTCCAAAATTTCAGATCAAACTTAAATTTAGGTAGCCCAAATCTTTTAATAAAATGATAAGAAATATAAATTAAACATAATAAATAAGCAAGCGTATATGCTATAGCTATAGGTATTATGCCCAGATTTAATGTAGAAATAATTATAGTGAATATTACTAAACTTAAACTATATATTATTAAACTTATAGCAGAGGGTTTAACATCTTCGTAAGCTTGGAAAACACCACTAATAAAATTAAAAATACTGATAATTATTGTTTCAATGTACATTATAAAAGTTAATAATATTATTAAATGGTTATAATGTAAAATATACACTCCTAATGTAGTAATAATTAATAATAAAGTAGATAAAATTATTTTAAACGGTAAAATATTATTTATAAATTTGAATGTTTTAGTTTTATCTTTAGAGAGTTCTCTAGTAGTGTATGGTGTCATTCCAATATCATTACCAATTCCAATAAGGACTGTAAATGAGATAACAAATGATAAAGTTCCATAATTAAGAACCCCCAAATATCTTGCAATAATAATTGTCCAAATAAATGCACAAATATTAGTAATTACTTGAGATAATGTTACCCAACTCATATTTTTAAATACAGTTCTTATTTGACTCATGTTTTTCCTTCTATATTATTTAAATTTTTTTAAGTATTATTTTTTCATATATATGATGCCTGTTCCTTCTGTTTCACCTTTTCTAATATTTATCAAGTTGAAACCTTGTTTTTCTAGGATTTTTATAAGGGTGTCCTCTGGAACTGATGTGAAATTGGTGTGGTATTCCATAATGATTTCTGAAAACATTGATAAATCAGAATTTTTTATGATTCCAACTTCACAGCCTTCACAATCAATTTTCAAAACATCTGGTTTAATTTGAAACGTGTTGATAATATCATTAATAGTTATGGCTTCCACTTCAACTTTTTTATCTGATTCATTGAATTCTCCAGTAATTGCGCTGTTTTTTTCATCATAACTAATTGTTATTGTTCCATTTTTATATGAAACCGCTTTATTGAAAAATTTGATTCTTTCTTTTAAATTAGGATTTAAATCAATATTTTTATATGCAATTTCACATATTTGAGGTAAAGGTTCAAATGCGTAAACATCATACCCTTTGTTAGCAAAATACAGTGCAGTATCACCTATATTTGCACCTATATCAATTAATATTTTTTCATCCTCACAATAAGGAACAAATTCATATTCTCCATAAAAAAATGATTCAAAAATTGTAAAAACTTCATTGTTATGAAATTTGATTTTATTCCCATCTTCTAAATTTGTTATAGTAATGATATCATTTTTAAACTGGTTTAAATATGTTTTTAGGATATTTAGTTGTTCATCTGTCAAATCTTGGCTGTTTGCAGATACCACCGCTCTAAATAAAGAAGAATTTAATAAATTTTCGCCACCTTCAATTTGTATTGAGCCCACATTTTTAATTTTACATTCAACTGGTTTTTTTAAGATTAACATATTTAAAGCAACTGAAAACCAATTTTCAATACCATTTTTGAATAGTTGATAATTTTTGAATATGCTCATTTTTTCACCACCTTTAGATTAATATTTTATCTAGTGTAATAATCTTTTACACGTATTGTATCATCTAAAAATGGAGTTGAAACTTCATGTAAAGTTGTATTTTCAGTAGCAACAATAGAATGAACAACACCTGGTTTTATTCTAATTGAATCGTTTTTTCCAAAGTATTCTTTACGATCTTCAAATTCTATATATCCTGCTCCAGACATAATATACATAGTTTCATCTTTATCATTATGATAATGGAAAGAAGTTTGGAATCCTTCTTTTAAATAAAGCTCTTTTGTAAGGTATTTTTCTGTAGATATTAAGACTTTTTCGTAACCCCAAGGTTTATCAGTTTTATTTTCATATTCTTTTTGAACGGTTTCAAGTTCTTTACTTGTGTCAATTGCCATCCAAAATAGGTCATCCTCTTTATAAAATCCTAATTGATTCTCTTTAGCAAGTACTGGGAATAATGTTTTTTCTATATCTCCAGTTTTAAATTCTCCAAAGTCAAGAAATCCTTTTGTAAAATAGATTCCACCATTAATGTAATAGTCTAAAAGTGGTTTCTCTTTAAAAGCAGTAATCTTATCTCCACTTAAATCTACAATTCCATATGGGGAGGTCATTTGTGTTACAAACATTGTTACAGGGTAATCTGATTTTTCACCTTGTTCAATCATTTTTTTAATATTTAAATCTGCGACAATATCTCCATTACGGATAACAACTTGTTTTTCTTCTTCAAGAGCTTCCATACCTAAACGAATTGCATTAAGTGTTCCTAAAGGCTCATCTTCAATGACATAATTGATTTTAATGCCTTTATATTCATCACCATATCTTTCTTCGATTTTTTCATGTAAAAAACCAGCTAAGAGATAAACTTCGTTTATTCCAGCATTTTTAAAATCAAATAATTGTTTATCTAATATTGCATAGTCTTCTTTAATTTCTACTAATGGTTTCGGTACTTTTTCAGTTACAGGTCTTAAACGTTTACCAAAACCACCACAAAGAATCATTCCTACAGTTTCCATATTTTTCCCCTTTAAAATTCTTTAATAAAAACTTTTTTTTTAATCTCTAATTAAATGATAAATCTTTCTTCCAATAAACTCAATATGTAATGTTTTTGCTACTTTAATTAAGAAATTGTAAGGTTTATAATAAAATTTATTAATCAATTTGTATTGATGTTCTTGAGTTTTCCCTTTCATTATTCTATCTCTACGATAAGCTTTTTCTAAAGGCTGATTGCATATATTGAATAAGAAATCATCAAAATCTTGAAGATATTTGTCTAAATCTCCAAAGAATGCAGGTTCATTGAGCATTTGGTGATAAAGTTCATCGTTTTGATCAATTTCTTTAATTTTTTCGATTGCTTCTTCAACAGTTAAATCATTACAATTTATAAATGCTTTTGGATTGAATTCTTTTTCAATTGTCGGATCTCCCCAATAAATTGGAATACAACCTGCCGCAAAGGCATCAAAAATCTTTTCAGTTGTGTATCCTGGGTTTTGAGCATTTTCTAATGCAAATGAAAATTTATGAGTTAAATCAAATTCAAATTTTTTTTCAAGACCCATGCCAATTGGCCCTCCGATGTTATTTAGTGTTCTTCCTCCAGAGTCAACTTTTTTGTACTTGCTTAATTCATGGAATAAACGAATCCTATAATCGTCCCCCCATTCATTAGAAACTACAAAACTACAAAAATCTTTTTTGACACTTGTATCGGTTGGTTTTCTTTCAATTGTTTTTCTAACATTTTCAATTTCAGGACGATTTAAGAAATATGGAAAACGCAGATACCTATCTCCAAATTCTATGTAATCATACGCTAAAGCGTAATCTGCAATATTAAAATCAGGAACATAATTTTCTATAGTCCACATTATTCTAACACAGTCATAATCTAAGTGTTTAAAACCATATGCTCCAAAGAATAAGTAATCTGGGTCATCAGAAATTTCAACATCGAAATTTTTCTTTAAACTATCTATAAAAAAATTATTATCTTCAATTAAATTACTTTGAAAATCAACGAATTTGACTTTAATTTTTTTCTTTTCATTCATAATTTCACAAGCCTAATGAAAAAAAATTTTAAATTAGAAACTATTTTTTTTAAATCTGATATCTTTTTTATAAAATATATCTAATATTAATAATTATTGTTTTATTATTAATATATCTTTTTTAATATTATTTTATAAGTTTAACTATAAAAAATAATTTAGAAATTAATTTTTAAAACTTAAAATTTATAATTAAGTATTTCTAAATATTAATATATCAATCTTATTTTATTATTTTAAATTAGAATATGGGAGTTAAAATATGGGCTTATTTGATAATATTAGAAGTTTAGGCAGTCGCCAATCCAAAAGTAATTCAAGACCAGTCATATACGCTTCTACTATAACCAAATTGAATAGAAAGTTCAAAAATAGGGAAAAAGCAACCTCATATTTAGCTTCTAATATGCACAATTTTTATATTTCCTCATCCAAATTCAACAAAGGTCTTCAAATCAAGAACCTTTTTAGGAAAGTTCATATTGATGTTCCTAATGAGGGTTTTGTTTACTTTTTGGATGCATTGAAGAATTTGAATTTTGATGGAAAGATCATAAGTGGTGTTACAATAGACTATTCTAAAGTCTTAGACGGTTCCATTTATGAATATAATGAAATTTATTTCCATCCTAAGGGAGGTCGTGGTTTTGCCCGTGACTTAAGTTCAGATTTCAATAAGAATCAATTAGATATGCTTGACGGCATAGAACTTCTCATTTACGAAATTTCAAAGAAATTAAGAAATTCAAATCATAGTGAAAGGGCTAAATATGCTCGCTATTTTGAGGATATGATTGATCAAAAAGCTGAACACTTTGAAGAGGCTTTGCAAAGAATTCTCTTTTGGAATCAACTCTTATGGCAAACAGGCCATACTGCTAATGGCCTTGGCAGATTGGATAAGATTCTTGAAGATTATTATTTTGATGATTTGAATAATGGCTTCATCACTCAAGAGCAAGTATATGAATTGATCAAATCATTCTTAAAAACTTTACATTCCACTAATTGGTATAAAAGTGGTCATTTCCTTGGAGATACCGGTCAAGTGATTGTACTTGGAGGCAAATACTTTGATGAGTATGGTGAATATTACTTCTACAATGATTTAACCTATATGTTTATTCGTGCAATAAGCGAACTTCAATTAACAGATCCAAAAATTGTACTTAGAGTAAGCAGTGAAACTCCAAGCGATTTGATAAACCTTTCATTAGATGCCCTCAATACTGGTATCGGCAGCCCATTATTTTCAAATGATGAGATTATCATAGATAAAATGATAGGATTTGGTTATGATAAGTCAGATGCTATAAATTACATTATTTCTGATTCTTGGGAACCTACTACAGTATCTAATGGTTTGGAACAGAATAATTTAGGTTCATTTTCATTCTTAAAACCGTTAAATGAGTTTTTTGATGGTGAAACAAAAGAATTTTTAGCTAATATACTCACTTTTGATGAGCTGATGAATTCATATAAGTATTACCTTAAAAAAGATGCAGAATCATTGATTCAAACATTGGATAATATAGAATGGGATGAAGATCCTTTGCTTTCCTTGTTCATAGATGATTGCAATGATAATGGATTGGATATTTCAAAACTTGGCGCTAAGTATAATCATTATGGAATAACTACCGTAGGGCTTGCAAATGCGGTAAATAGTTTATACAATATTAAAAGCCTTGTTTTTGATGATAGGTTATACTCATTGAATGATTTGAATGACATGAGGAAAAGGAACTTCAAGAAAGACAAGCATCAGGATGCTTTCAAATTATTGAAATCCGTTTATCCTCGTTTTGGTGTGGATAATGAAGAAATATTGTCCCTTACAAATGAGATTATCCAATTCTTGGAAGATTGCTTCAAGGATTACACCAATAAATTCGGTGGAAAAATCAAATTCGGCTTAAGTTCCTCTGAGTTTATTAATGCAGGGTCTGAAGTCTCCACATCCTTTGACGGAAGGCTTGAAGGAAAACCTCTCTCTGCAGACATTTCATTGGATTCAGATAAGGATTTTGCAGAAATAATGTCTTTTGCATCAAAGCTTGATTGTGGAGGATGCAAATTCAATGGTAATTCAGTGGATTTAATCTTCACTCCAGACTTTATTAAAAATCATATGAGTGAATTTACAGACTTCATCTATTCCAGCATAAACTTAGGATTTTTCCAAATGCAAATGGCTGTATTAAGCAGCAAAACCTTAATTGAAGCAAAAGAAGACCCTCTCTTACATCCTAAATTAATTGTAAGGGTTTGTGGTTTTAGTGCATACTTCAATGATTTATCAGAAGAGTATAAGGATTTGCTTATAGAAAGGGCTTTAAAGAATGAAGGTAAAATCGACAGTTAATTTTTTTACACATTCTTTATTTTTTATTTTTTAAACCTATTTTTTCTAATTTTTAATTAAAATATAAATAACAATTAAACTAATATTAAATTATAAAATTATTTTTAAAGTGATTAAATGAGCTATGTTGAAGAATCTACCGTAATTGATGAGACCATCTATGATTTGATTAATCAGGCATTTGAAAATGAAAGGAAGTACAAGGATGCCAAATACAGAAATTCTATTTTTACAGAATGCAATGAATACTTTGTCAAGACAGATGACGGATCATACAGCATAAGGTCAAAGGAAATAAACCATAAGGTAGAGACATTGCACACTTCAACAGGAGCAATCAGCGAATCATTTGAAAAGTTCATAAAGCCATTGAAGCTTAATTATGACGAGGACATAGCTATCTTGGACATCTGTGCAGGACTTGGATACAATTCATCAGCAGCTATTGATGACTTCCTAAAAAAGAGTGACAAGAATCTGCACATTGACATGCTTGAAATCTCCAAGCCAACCCTTGCAGCAGGTCTTATGGTTCCTTCTCCAATAGAGGCTCATGACATTACCAAAAAGGCAATAGAGCAATCTCTAATAGACTGCAATTATGCATCTTTGGAACTGGAGGAAACAGAAATTCCATCAAACATAGACTTGAAGATTCACATTGATGATGCAAGGAAAGTCATTCAAAAACTTCCTGACAACACTTATGATGCAATATTTTTGGATCCTTTCAGTCAAAATATGTCACCTGAACTGGTTAGTCTAGAGTTTTTTAAGGAATTTAGAAGAGTCATCAAAGATAATGGAATAGTCTGTACATATACTTCATCCGCTCCTGTGAGAATGGCATTTATTGAAGCGGATTTCTATGTATCCATGGGTCCAATCTTTGGACGTTTCCAAGGTGGAACATTGGCATCACCAAATCCTAAGAATCTAAGTAAATCATTGCCAAAGAATGATGAGATAAAGATGGCATTATCTGATGTTGGAATTCCATTCAGAGACCCAAATCTTGATTTGTCATCTAAAGAGATACTTGACAACAGAACTGAAGAAAGGCATATTGCTCGTCATAACACCAAAATATCATCTGCTGTAAAGACCCCAATATTCTTAGGCCAAGAGATGGACGATGAGCCATTGAAGAGAAGGGTTGAAAGGAATTTGGTTAAAATGAACATTCCGGGAGTTCTCTCAAAAGAGGCATTCTATATTGTCGAGCCTGAAAATGATTATAATGAAGAGTATTCAGAAGACAACAATACCCGAACACGTGTTCTGGAAATGATGAAACGTTTAGATGAGATTAAAAACAAAAGGAATATCTCCCTTAATGAAGATGGGGAATGAATACCATGAAAATAATAATTTATGCCTCACAATATGGTTCAACAAAACAATATGCTGATGAATTGTCTAAAAGAACAGGCATTGAAACAGCTGAATACACTGAGATTACAGACATAAATCAGTATGATGTGATTGTTTATCTTGCACCATTATACGCTGGAAGTGTCATGGGTCTAAAAAAGACTCTAAATAAGATTAGGGGTGTTCAAGATAAGAAACTGATCATTGGAACCGTAGGATTGGCTGACCCTAATGATAAAAAGAATAGGGAAGGAATCATGAATGGAATAAAGGAGCAGGTTCATGGATGCATTTACAATAAGGCAAGAGTATATTTCTTGAGAGGGGCAATAGATTACTCCAATCTTAACCTAAAGCACAAGACAATGATGGCATTTATCCATAGGAAAGTAAAAGGGATGAAGGAAGAGGAAAAGACTGCAGAAATAAAGGCTGTTATTGAAACATATGGAAAAAATGTAAGTTATATTGATTTTGATGCTTTGAATCCGATTATAGATGAAATTCAATCATAAATCTTGTATGAATACAATGTTTAAAGTTTCTTTGAATCCGATTATAGATGAAATCCAATAATCTATTTTATTAAAAAACTTTTTAAACTAATAAGTTAATATAAGATATATAAATCTATTTTTTATATTTTTAAAAGATTTAATCATATTTATCAATTTTTATAATTAAAATCGAATTTACTTTTTATTATTTGAAGGATGAGAAAATAATGTTTGAAATTAAAGCAAAAGATATGAGAGGAAGAGTAGGTGTTTTGAAAACAAATCATGGAGACATCAAGACACCAAACCTGATGCCTGTAATCCATCCAAGAAAACAGCCAATCAATGTAAAGGATTACGGTGCAGACATAGTAATTACAAATGCTTATTTGATTTACAAAGATGAAGACCTAAGCAAAAAGGCATTGGATGTCGGTTTGCATGAACTGATCAATTTCGATGGTCCTATCATGACTGATTCCGGTTCATTCCAATTGTCTGTCTATGGTGATGTGGAAATAACAAATCAAGAGGTCATTGAGTTTCAGGAAGCCATAGGCACTGATATAGGAACTTCACTTGACATTCCAACAGGACCTTATGTTGATAGGGAAAAAGTGGAGGAAGACCTTGAAATCACAATTGAACGTGCTAAAGAGGCTATCAGCTTTGTAAAGGATAATGATTACAATATGAAAATCAACTCAGTTGTTCAAGGGTCAACCTATCCTGACTTGAGGGAATACTGTGCAACAGAGTTGACTAAGCTTGATGCAGACTTATATCCAATCGGTGCAGTTGTTCCTCTTATGGAAATGTACCATTACCGTGACCTTGTTGATGCTGTAATGCATTCTGTCAAATGCTTGCCTGAATCCAAGGCACGCCATCTTATGGGTGCAGGACATCCTATGATCTTTGCACTTTGTGTAGCTATGGGTTGTGACCTTTTCGATTCTGCAGCTTATATCCTATATGCTGAAGGAGACAGATTCCTCACTACAAGAGGTACATTGAAGTTGGAGAACATGACAGAAATGCCTTGTTCCTGTGAAGTCTGCTGCAAATACACTCCAGATGATTTAAGGGCTATGGATAAGGAAGAAAGAACCAAATTGATAGCACAGCACAACTTGCATGTAAGCTTTGCAGAGCTTAGACTCATCAGACAAGCAATCGCTGAAGGAAGCTTGATGGAACTTGTAGAGGAACGTTGCAGAGCTCACCCAATGCTTCTTGATGCAGTAAGGCATTTAGGTGAGTACAGTGAAGACTTGGAGCAATTCGATCCAAGAAGTAAAAAGTCTGCATTCTTCTATACCGGGCCTGAATCATTGAAAAGGGCAGAGGTTACAAGACATCTCAAGCAATTGGAGAATATGGACAAGAAGAAAAACCTTGTTGTGCTTCCTGCTTATAGGAAACCTTACAGCAAATATTTGGTAAGCAGCTTCAGGGAATTCTATGTATATGCAAAGGACGAATCTGCTGGTGAGGATGCACCTTGCGTAATTGACAATGATGATACAGATTTCGCTGTATTGGACATTCCATTCTGCATGATTCCACTTGAATTGGATGAAGTTTATCCATTAAGCCAAAGCGATGCACCAAGAATCCATGATAAGATTGCAGATGAGTTTACAAGAGACTTTTTCATAGATTATGCTGAAAACTATGACAATGTATTGATCCATCCTAAGGTAATGGATGAGCTTGAGCTTGACTATATCGAAAGATATGAACATCCTGAAGATGTCAGATACAAAAAGGATGACATCAAAAAGCTTAAGGCAATTGCAGATTACCAATTCGGTAAAGGTGCTGGAGAAGCTTTGTTTACCGGAAAGATCAAGATTGAAAAGAGTAAGAAGACAGGTAAGATAAGACATGTATTTGACAAGAATCAGAACATCGTCAATATGAGAGCTTCTGACAGTTTCCTGATTTTATCCAAATTAGGTGCTCAAAGACTTGCCACATTGGATGGAATGAGAAATAAGGTCATGATTGACAATAGCGTCGAATCATTTGCACGTGATGGAAAAAGCGTTTTTGCCAAGTTCATCAAGGATTGTGATGAAAACATAAGATCCAATGATGAGGTTCTAATCGTTAATGAGCAAGGGGAGCTATTGGCATTCGGTAAGGCACTTTTGAATCATAAGGAAATGATGGACTTCAAGACAGGCCAAGCAATCAAGACAAGAAAAGGATTTAAAAAATAAATATTATTTTTAGTTCTAAATAATTCAAGAAATTTAAAAAATAAATATTATTTTTAGTTCTATAAAATTCAAGAAATTTAAAAAATAAAAATTATTATATATTCTAATTAATAGAGTATTATTTAGAAAATTCATTAAAATTATTATTTGATAAAATTAAGAGGTTATATTATGATACCTGGTATGAGCCCAAAACAAATGAAGAATATGCAAAGACAAATGAAGAAAATGGGTATGGACATGAAGGAAATTGATGGTGTCCAAGAAGTTATTATTCGTTGTGAAGATAAGGATTTAATTATTTCCCCTGCAGATGTAAGCTTAATGACTGTAATGGGTCAAGAAACCTATCAAGTTACTGGAACTGCAGTTGAAGTGGAAAAAGAGATTGAAATTCCACAAGAAGACATTGAAATGGTTGCTAACACTGCTGGTGTAAGTGCTGCAGATGCTGAAGAGGCATTAAGAGAAACCGGCGGAGATTTAGCGGAAGCTATTTTAAAATTAAATGGATAATTTTATTCATTTCTCTTTTTTCTTTTTTTAAATTTATTTTAATGTATTTTTGGTAATTTATTTTAACTTTTTTTTAAAATATTAAGTTTATAAATTATTAAGAATATATAATAATATATATATAAAAGTTTAAAGATTTTTTAGATTTTTATAATGCTTTTTTAAGCATTTTTCTTTAAGATTTTACAGAATTTTATTTAAAAAATTGATTTTAAATAAATTTTTATGAGGTTAACTATGAGAGAATTGAGACTAGGAAGAAGGATAAATCTAGGTCATGTAGGACAACTCATCAAAAAGGATTTCAAGGATGTATTTACTAAAAATCCTATTGTTGTCTTAACATTGCTCGCAATTATAATTTTACCTTCCTTATATGCTCTTATTAATATTCAAGCTTGTTGGGATCCTTATGACAATACTGGAAATCTTGAATTTGCTGTAGCAAATCTTGATAAGGGTGCTTCAATTGAAGGTGAAGACCTTAATGTAGGGGACCAGCTGGAAGATGAATTGAAACGAAATGATGATTTTTATTGGACTTTTGTAAGTGAAGATGAACTGCGGGAGGGGGTTAACAATGGAACGTATTATGCGGGAATTGTTATTCCAAAGAATTTCAGCAGTTCCATAAAATCAATCACTTCAGATGATCCTCATTCTGCCGAATTGGAGTATGTTGTAAACAGGAAATCCAATCCGATGGCTTCAAAACTTAGTGATTCAGCAGCAAGGGCTGTCTACAATAAGGTCAATGCAAAGATTGTCCAATTTATTGATATGGCTGCATATGAAAAATTAGGCCAATTGCAATCTTCCCTTGCAGCTGGAGCAAGTCAAATGTCTTCAGGTGCAGGTCAGTTAAGTGCTGGTGCAGGCCAAGTTTCTTCAGGAGCATCTCAGGTTAAATCTGGTGCAAATGATTTGCAGAAGGGAGCTTCTAAAGTTTCTGATGGGGCTTCTCAAGTAAAGTCTGGTGCAGGTCAGGTTTCTTCTGGTGCTTCGCAGGTAAAGTCTGGTTCATCACAAGTGTCATCCTCTGCAGATCAGATTTCTGCAGGTTCTGCTCAAGTACAGCAGGCTGCTAAACAATTGGATGATTCTGTTGATGAAAGCACATTGCCAGATCAAATCAAACCGGTTGTACATGGTTCCAAAGAATTGGCTAATGCAAGTTCTGATTTGGCTGGAGCATCAAGCGATCTTGCAAAAGGATCTTCAAAATTGGCAGACAGTTCTGTTGATTTGGCAAACGGTGCATCCGGTGTAGCTGATGGGGCTTCAAGTGTTGCTGATGGTGCAAGTGGAGTTGCAGGTGGAGCTTCACAATTGGCTGAAGGTTCTATTAGCTTAGCTGCAGGTTCTTCAATGCTTGCAAATGGTGCTTCTTCTGCATTGCTTCAAGCTTCAAGTGGTCTTGCTGGTGCAGCACAATCACTTTCCGGCTTGACTGGTGTTGATGAAGACCAAGTTGGAGACTATATTTATGCTCCTGTTAAATTAGAGGAAACTGAATTGTACACCGTTCCAGATTACGGTTCAGAAGTTGCTCCATTCTATTTGGTATTGTCCATGTGGGTAGGTGCTTTAATCACCTGTGTGATGCTTAGAACCGGAAAATCCACTGGAACCGAATACACTCCATCTGAAATGTACTTCGGCAAGCTTGTTATATTCTTGATTATGGCGCTATTGGAGACTACAGTCACTCTTATTGGAGCATACATATTAGGAATAAAAATTGCTAATCCATTATTGTTTGTGTTTTCGGCCTATTTCACTGCCCTGATATTTATGCTGATTATCTACTCATTGATATCTGCATTAGGTCATGTTGGAAAAGGATTAGCTGTAATTTGGCTTGTATTCCAAATTTCAGGTACTGGTGGTATTTATCCTATTCAATTGATGGGTCCATTACTTCAAACAGTCAGTCCATATATGCCTATGACTCATGGAATCAATCTATTGAGAGAAAGTGCATTAGGATTGGTATGGTCTAATTATATTCCATCATTTGCAATTTTAATTGCCATGGCTTTGATTACATTGGTATTGGCATTAATTGTTAAAATGTTTGCAGATAAAAGAGCACATTGGTTTGAAGAGAAATTAAATGAAACTGATTTGTTCTAAACAAATCATTTTCTTATTTTTTTAAAAAAGAGTTTTTTTACTAATTTTATTTTTTATTTTTATTATTATTTTTTTTAAAAAAGAGTACTTTTACTAATTTCTATTATTATTATTTTTTTAAAAAAGAGTAGTTTTACTAATTTTAATTTTTTATTTTTAAAAAAAGTAGTTATTTAGCTATTTTTATTTTTTTTTTACTTATTCAAATATGTTTTATTCATATCTTCTTTTACTTCATCAAATCTATTTAATAAGCATTTAACTAATTCCCTATTGATTTTAGTAAGTTTCTTATCTAATAAGTCAACCCCTTCTTGGGTGATTCCTTTTTTGGTTGCTACCTTATTGATTATCTCTTCATTGGACAATGATTGATCTTCCTTTAGAAGTGCAGTTCCTATGATTGTTTTTAAAATCATATCTTCAGCTTCCTCTTTGGAAACCTTTGCTAATTCTGAGGATGTTTGTGCAAGCTTTTCAATCATTATTGCAAGGAATGCAGGTGCACAGCTGGTTAAAATTGTGCTGATTTCCAATTCATTGTCTGTAGGATGGAGATTGTCCTCTTCCTCATTGAAATATATTGGATTGTCAATCTTTTTGACATAACTGAATTCATTGAACAGATCTTCAACAAAGAGTCTTTCCTGCAATTCCACTTTGGAATTGTGCTTTACAAGTGTCACTCCTTTTCTTCTTGACAATGAGCTTATAGCATTATTGGAAGTGACTGTTGAAGCCAATGTAGGAATTACTAAGCTTAATTTTCCATCATAAAATGATTTGATGTGATTAAAGTTAAGTCCTGCGCAAGTGTAGATGATGTGTGTATTTTCATTGAGACATGGTGCAATTTCATCCATGACTTCTTTAAATTGAGGAGTTTCGACGGAAATAAGGATCTTTTCGCAGGATTTCGCGATTTCTGTATTATCTGAAGTAATGTTTAGATTTTCGTCTGGATATTCTTCAATCAAACTTTCAAATTTATTAAGGTGTCTATTTGAAATAATCAATTCTTCATCCTCTAATAGTAAATTAAGCTTGAGTATGTTATTTACTATCATAGAACCCATATTTCCGTATCCAATAACTCCTATCTTCATAGTTACACTTTCACTATGTTTTTAATTAAGATTTAAATAATTATATTAATGCATATTACGGAGTATAAAAATCAAAATCTTAATCAAAATATTTATTAAAACTATCGTTATAAATAAGGTTAGATTATTTATAACTAATTTAATTTATTATTTAACTTATTAATAAACTTTACAGTTTTATTTTTGGATTTAAAGCATTTATTCAAGGTTATTTTACATTTATTAAACTTTAGTTTACTTAAATGTATTTTAAAGAATATCAAATAGGTTTTAGTTTTGATTTGTGTGGTGTTTTCTTAAAGGGTGATTTGAAATTTTAAGTTTTGGTTAATATTGCACTTGGATGATGCGGTTTATTCTAAAATCCTTATTTTTGGATTTTCTTCAATGCGATTGGATTTAATGAAATCGCTTGTGATGGTGTTGAACAATTCCCAGTCAATTATATTCCATAAGTGATTTCCCTTTCTTATTTCAATTAATTTTCCATTTTTAAATAAGTCCTTTACTTCAATTGCTGATTTGGTGCAATTCAAATCCTCTTTGCTTCCATAGCTAATCAAAATATTTTCCTTCTCCAATATCTCTTTAGAAAAATCTTTAGGGAGAGTATAATTCAATGATTCATAAGCTATTTCTTTCTCTTCCTTAATTGATCTCTCTAATATCCTTTCCATATAATCATAATATTCCTTGGAAATTCCATAATATCTTAGATATGCCTTGACGATAAATTGATCTGGCTTTTCATTGAGATGCTCTGATTGTGTCTTTGCCAATCTATTTGTGACACTTAATTCCTTCATTTCCTTGAAATCACTTATTTCAGGGCTTGATAAAATCAAATTGGAAATCATTTGAGGATTTTCATTCAATATTTCAATAGCTATTGAACTTCCAAGTCCTAATGATACGATATTTATATTGTCTGTCTTTTTTGAACTTATCAGATCTTTGATGAATTCACTTATTTCCTGTGATGATTTCTTGATGGTGAATTCCTCTTCGGATTTGCTCTCTCCATGATGTGGCAAATCAAGGAATATGCAATGATAATCCTTAAAATACTTTTCATGCCCTTCCTTTTGCTGGGTCCAAATCCATTTGTCAAGCAATTTGGTATGGAGAAAGAGTATTGTCTCATCATTTTCCTCTCCAATTTCCTCATAAGCCAGATCGTTAAAATATTTCAAGGTCATTTTATCATCTATTTAATTAATCAAGTTAATTAGTTCCCATATTATCGAACAAAACATATACATTTATTAATGTTGATTGTTATATATAATATTGATTCTTATTATAATTTATTAAAAATGGGATTAGTGATAATATGAAAGCTGACGCATACAAAATCGTAGATGATGTTTATTGGGTAGGGGTTCTCGACTGGGATATTCGTGACTACCATGGATACACCTTAAACGGAACAACCTACAACTGTTACTTGGTATTTGGTGAAGACAAGGTTGCTTTAATCGACAATGTTTATCCTGGAAAATCTGAACAGTTCTGGGGAAGAATCAAAGATGCCTTTGAAAAGGAAGGCAGAGAATTCAAAATCGATGTAGTTATCCAAAACCACATTGAAAACGACCACAGCGGTTCCTTAAGTGAAGTGGTTGCAAAATTCCCTGATGTTGAAGTATACTGTTCCAAAAAGGCTGAACCTGGTCTTAAAAACCATTTGCCTGAACTTGCAGACTTTGAATTCAACACTGTAAAAACCGGTGATTCCTTAGACATTGGTGGAAAAACCTTCCAATTTGTAAACGCTCCAATGCTTCACTGGCCTGACAGCATGTTTACCATGTTGATGGAAGAAGGAATCCTATTCTCAAATGATGCATTCGGTCAACACATCTGCTTATCTGAAAGATTGGATGAGGATGTAGACCCAGTCATATTGACTGAAGCTGCAAGAAAATACTATGCTAACTTGATTACTCTCTCTTCCCCAATGGTAGGAAGAAAAATTGAAGAGCTTGATAAATTAGGTTTAGTGGACATCCTTAAGATGATTGCTCCATGTCACGGTCAAATCTTCACTGACCCTGGCTTCATCATTGACCTTTACACCAAATGGTCAACAGGTACCTATGAAGGAAACAAGATCACCTTCATTTATGATACCATGCACCATTCCACTCAAAGAATGGCTCATGCAATGGCTGAAGGTGTAATGAGCGAAGGCGTTGAAGTCAAGATGTACTTCATGCATGATGATGACAAGAGTGATGCAGTGACTGATGTCCTTGATTCAAAAGCGATATTTGTAGGAGCTCCAACCATGATGAACAATCCTTTCCCTGGAATTGGTGATGTGATGTACTACCTCAACTGTCTCAGCTTTGGAAACATTGAAACCAAAAAGGCAGTTGTATTCGGTTCCAAAGGATGGGCTGGAGGTTCCGCAAGAATCTTGGCTGCAAACCTTGAAGGTGCAGGATTTGAAGTTGCTTCAAGCCAACTGAAGAGCAACTTGAAGAATGCTATGAATTAGGTAAAAAAGTAGCTCAAATGATTAAAGAATAGTTTTTTCACTATTCTCTTTTTTTTATTTTTTTTTTTAAATTTGTAATTTATTTATTCTTTTTTAATCAGATTTTTAATATTTTAAATTTAATGCAATTCCTTATTTTTTCAATATTTTTAATATGTTAAACTATTTATGTAAAATTCTAACGATAATGGATTAATTTTTTAATCTAACATAAATATTGCTTTTATTTTTAAGAAAAACTTTATATAATAGTTTAAATAGAAAATTAATTGAAAATTATCGAGTTTAGATGATTTACTATATATTTTTCATTGTAAACTTCTAAACAATAATTTTTAAATAGAATTTTAAATAAAAATAAATTTATACGTGGTATTGTGAGAAATAATTTTGAAGTTGAATATTTTTACAATGAATCTATAGATACTTTAGGCATAAAAGTTAAAAGAGATTTTCAATATGGTCAAACAGTTGAAATGGATGAAGGC
>CACYJH010000014.1 GCA_902774685.1 uncultured Methanobrevibacter sp. | reverse complement strand
TAAAGTTTTTGCGTATTCTGCTACTTCAGGACAGTTTACGACTCCACCAACGTTTACACCACAGTGGCAAACATATACTCCCACTCTAATTTCTTCATTATTAATTTCTTCTGCCATTAAATCACCTTGTACAAGTAAAATGATTAATCATTTGATCTAATTTTTTAAATATATTATATATATAAAATATTAGACAGTATAATTTTTCTAAAAAGTGAGTATATAAAGGTTTCTATTAATAAGTAGGAGTAAAGTATATATATGAGAATATTTTAATTCAATGAAAATAGTCAAAATCAACCATATATCACAATTTATTGTTATAATAACTAAAAAAAGAAAATTAATAGTTTATACAAAAAATAAAAGAAAATTTACTCTTTATATGATGAAATAAAATACTTTTTGATAAGCCTAAATTTTTTAAAATTCTTAGTGAAAATTTCAAATAAAGGTGGAAAAGCCTTTAAAAACTGAAAAAAATCTGAACAAAAATAATGGTAAAAATAAGTTAAAATTAAAAATAAAGAAATTAAATTAATTATTTTAATTAAATCCAACTAATTATTCAGTATAATAAAATAATAATGGAAAATTAATCTAAAATAAAAAATTAAAAGAATTATATAAAGAAAAAAGATAGTGTAACCTTTTATGCAACACCCTAAAAATCAATAAAAATAGGCAGATTTAGGTCAGCTAAAACCTTACAGAACCCTTGATATGTTCGTTAAAGAATGAACATTAAGAATATTGGTATGGTGACTAAACTGAATAATGTAGTAGTAAAAATACAGTCTGAAGTCAATTCCCAATCCAGCTTATAGGTGATTGCTATCACCAAACCTAACATGGCTGAAGACATTGTAGCTTCAATGAATCCGATAGTGTGATTGAATCCTGTAATGTGAAGTAAAGACAATGCCCCTAAAGCAATCAAAGGATAAATGACCAATTTAATTACAGAGGCCAAACTCACTTCCTTCAAATGATTTTTCAATCCTCTGATATTCAAGGATAAGCCTAATGAAATCATAATGAGAGGAATTGTTGCACCAGCCAAATATCCTACAACAGTTGATCCTACAGGAGTGATTGGAATACTGAAAATATTGAAGATGATTCCTAAAATTATTGCCCATAAAGGCATGAATGTAATAATCTTCTTAATTGCTGTCTTCATTGTTCCGCCGAATATTAAGATCAAAATGAAGCTTAAAACAACGAATGTGATTGAAGTTGAAACATCACAGAACACTGCTCTAATAAGACCTGCATTACCAAAGATTCCTTGAGTGATCGGATAACCTAAAAAACCGGTATTGCCTAAGACCACTACCACCATAAAGCTCCAAATTTTCTTACTGTCCCAGCCTAAAATTTTAAGTAGTGAATAAGTTAATATACCTACAATTAAACTGGTGATTAAGATATAAACTGTTAAAATGCTTAATCTTGGAAGCAAGGAAACATCAGCATTATACAAAGCATTAAAAATCATACATGGGAGAGCTATATTGATTACTATATTATTTAGTGTTTCGACATCTTCTTCCTTCAATAGGCCTATTCTTTTAGACAATGCACCTATCAAAATCATGACTATGATTGAAACAATAATTATTCTATAATCCATATAACCAACATGCCTAATTTAATATTTTAAAATAAGTAATTTTGTAAATTTAATTTATAGAGTTTAATTTATTAAAATTAGTTAAAATAGTTTTTGTAAAAAATAGATTAAAAAATTAGATAAAATAAATAAAAAAAGAAACTAGTTGGCAAGTACTCCCAACTAGTGAAAAGATTTTGGTCAAGGTTTTGCAGCCCGAATGGCTGGAAAAGCTTGGTGGATTAGTCAACAATACCATCAGTGGTAACTTTAAATACAGCTTCTCCTTCTGGTAAGTGTGGGCTGTCCACTAATCTAGCAATTCTTTTTCCTGCTAAACCTTTTTTAAGCCAAATTCTGTATGTGGAAGCGTGACCTAAAACGTGTCCACCAATAGCTTTTGTTGGACTTCCGAAGAAAGCGTCAGGTCTTGCTTGAACTTGGTTAGTTAAGAAAACAGCTACATTATAAGTGTTAGCCACTTGTTGCAATGCATGCAAGTGTTGGTTTAATTTTTGTTGTCTTACAGCTAAGGATTCTCTTCCAACATATTCTGCTCTGAAGTGTGCCATAAGAGAGTCTACAATAACCAATCTTACATTTACTCCACTTTGGATTAATTCATTGATCTTTTCAGCCATTAAGATTTGGTGAGAAGAGTTGAATGCTCTTGCAATGTGGATTTTTCTTAATACTTCCTCATGATCGAGACCAAATGCATCTGCAATTTGTTCTACCCTTTCAGGTCTGAAAGTGTTTTCTGTATCGATGAATACACATTCACCATCTAAACCGCCTTTTTCTTTAGGCAATTGAACAGTTACAGCCAATTCATGAGAAATTTGACTCTTACCGGATCCGAATTCACCGAAAACTTCAGTAATAGCTTGAGTTTCAATTCCACCACCGATTAATTCGTCAACTCCTTTACTTCCAGTAGTAATACGGCCAACATCACGTCTTCTTTCCATGACATCGAATGCAGTTTCGAAATCAATTTTTTCTGCTCTACGTGCAGCTTCAATAACTTTTTCAGCTACACCTTCACCGATTTCTGCTTTCACAGATAATTCTTTAGCAGTAGCAGTAGCCAATCTCATCATATCAGCAAAACCAGCTTCTCTTAATTTTTCAGCTGTTTTTTCTCCAACGTTAGGTAAGTCTTCAAGTTCTACCATAATTATCAACCCATTAAATAAATTTTATTAAAGTTCATCAATTTCAAATACTTCTAAATAATTAAAATAACATTTTTGAATTTTATAAAAATGAAAATTAAAATGAATAGAAAAACTTAGTATTCATTTTTGAAAATTCTTTTTGGCCTAAGTCTTATCTCTTCATCATAATTGTTGTAAGTAATATCTGCAAGCAATTCCAAGGTATTGCCATCAATATCCATCACTTTAGTTTCCAAGAATCCAAAGTCTCCGTCTCCTTCCTCATATAAGGCAACGATATCATCATGTTTCATGTCAAGCAATTCCTCTACCAATTCATTGTAGAAGGTAACTTGAATCTCACCGGTATCGTCAGTGATCTTACCAGGAAGCATTAAAAGATATTTTGGTTTATCTATGTAATTTCCACAATTTGGACATTCTTCTTCATCCTCATCTTCAATAGTGTGATTACAGATAGGACATTTTGGAATTAGCATTCTTTGGAAGTAAGGTTCTGAGAATACACCTTTCACTCTTACATTTCTGTCTTCCAATTCAAGACTTGCAATGTCCTTAGAAGTGTATAAGGTTTCCTGCAATTCTTCAATGTCTGGAAGGTTTTCCAATTCCTTGTAGGAAGGTTGCAAAATGTTTGTAGCATTACCGATGGATAACTCTAAACGGTTGGATCTGTCATTATAGTTTATACGTGGATTTTGGATTTTGATTGCCTCATTGATGTCATAAGGAATATCAGTCTTGTCATCCCATAATGTGACAGCTATAAATCCAGAAACGTCCCCAACAGTCATGTTTCTGACACGACCTTTTGTACCGTCCTGTCTTTCAAATTCACGAATGTCTTCAAGTTCCAAGATTCTTGCTACTACCTTGACATTCATGTCATCTTCATCTAAATCATCGATTTTCTTGGTTTCATAAATTTGCTCTTCCAATTCTTCAAAGCTAGGCAAATCAGAAGATTCCGCATCGGTGAGTTCGATCACTCTAGTTGTTTTACCAACATTGAGCTCAACTTCATACATTCCAAGTCTGGTTCTTGCGTTTTCAACTTGATATGCTTTACCTATGCCATAATCCGCTTCTGCCTTCTCATCCCAAAATGAAATTCTGACCTTTCCGGTGGAATCCGCTATATCACCAGAGCGAACAAAACCGGTTGAGCCGTCATCTCTTTGGAAGGAATGGGAATCGTTGATTGTGATTAATCTACCGATGATGTCAACTTCTTCTCCATCATCTTCATGATCTTGAACTTCACTAATGGTTATTGGGCCTAATTTGCTTGAAATTTCATTCAATCCTTCAATTAAATCTTGGTTTTCATCTGGATTGACTCTTAATTCAGTATTCCAGTTTGTATTTACCCTATAACCACTGGTTGCATAATCGTCATACTCAATATTTCCGCCGATGACCTTAAGAACATCTCCTTTAGACACTTTAAGTTTAGTGTCGTCACCCCAAAGAGTAACTCTTATGGAACCGGTGTCATCTGTAATTTCGATTGATTTCACATAACCTTTGGTTCCATCCTGCCTATCGAATGTGATGGTGTCTTGGATTTTAGTTACAATACCTATTAGGCTAACGTCTTTGATCTCTTGAGCATTGCCGATTTTTATGATGTTCTCTTCATATTCAGGAATATCGAAATCCCCTTCAACTTTAAGGATTCTGCCATCCCAGTGGGATAATGAAATTTCACCATTTCTTTCTCTGGATTGTTCATTGAGAATCTTGACAATGTCTCCTTCTTTCAAATCAAGGCTGCTTACTAATTTCACATCATTGTTCCATAAGGTATAGGAGATTTTACCAGTGCTGTCTTGTATTTCAAGAGAGGTAACTTTTCCTTTCTTGCCGTTGCTTTCATAAGTGTGAGGAGCAGGTGCTCTGATCAATCTTCCGATGATGCTTACTTTCTCATCAGGAACAATATCGGAAATTGAGATGATGTTTTCCTCATAAGCTGGGAAGTCAGCAATGTTATCAGGCCAGTTTTCACTTGACTCGTCAATTGTTCTAAGCAAAGATCTAGGACGTAACTGGAATTCTTTGCCGCCTCTGAATCCATCCTTACAATCTATTTCTGAAATCTCTACGATATCCCCTTCAGAGATATGCTTAAGATGTTTGATGTTTTCAGTCCAAAGGACAAGTCTTACTTCACCGGTAGGGTCAGCAATTTGCATGTTTGCAAGCTTTCCAGCATCCCCTTTTCTTGTAGTGAATATTTTTGGATTGGAAATAGCCATTACCCTTGCAATAACGCTGAACCCTTGATTTCCAGGTTCAACTTCAGCAATAGTTTTTGGAGTTTCCACATCAAAACCAGTGACAGGTTCTGTTTTTTCACCAGTGAATGGATTAACTACCATATCTATGAAATCTTTATCACTGAAAAAAGAAGCATCTTTGTACTCATCTTTAACTTTATTAAATTTATCTATGAATTCTTCTTTAGATATTTCGTCTTGAACTTTTTCCCAACCTTCTTTAACGTATTGGAAATCTTCTTCACTTATATCTTCAGCCAAATTCATTCCATTGAAAAATTCTTTATCCATACCAAACCCTCGTATTTTTTTTAAATTATAAATTCAGTAAAAATAATCTAATAAAATAAAATAATCTTCTTAATTTGGACAATTTCATTATCTGACTAATTTGAAATTAAGTTTGATCATTGATTTTATTACAATTTTTTCAAGTTAAATTATAATTTAATTTTTGCTATATATAATAATTAAGACAGAGCATTTGAAAACTAATAGTATCATTTCAAGTGAAAAAAATATATTAGTTTTCATCCGCCTTTTTAAAAATGTAACCATATAAGATATTTAAATAATGAAATAAGAATAAAATATTAAATAAAAATAATAATGAATAAAAATAAAGGCCCATACTTCTAATGGATTGTTTAAATAGCTATTTAAAAACTTTATTTTTTTATCATCAAATTTATCATCAAATTTAATTTTTAAACCATTGAATTCATTATAATTATATATTTATAATCTATAATATTTTAATATTTTTAATATCATTTTTGATATCCCAATTTCACATAAAAATCATATCAAAATCTTATCAAATCATGTTGAATTTCTATTTAAAAATCTTTAGGATTTCAGTACAAATATTAAAACTTTGTAGTTTATAAAAGTTATTTTTTTAAAATTTTTTAATATTATAATAGTGTAATATTTTAAATATTCATCCTTATTTCAAAACTTAAATATCAGAGGTTGATTTTAAAAATTAAGTCTGTAATAATCAATTATTTGATAAAATATATAAATATATGCTTTTTTTCATTAGAATAATTGATAATACTCTTAATTTATCAATTTTAAGCAAATATAACAATTTAAATGTAAAAATAGTAAATTATAATTGTTTTAAAAAATTAATATGAAAAGATAATATAAAAAATAAGTCTCAAAAAATATATTGGCTCCAAAGTAGTGATAAGAGTTTTGGTCAAGGTTCTACGGACTGAAGTCCGTGAAGCTTGGTTAGTAAGCATTCTTGCTTCTTCTGAAAACTGTTCTGAACATAATTTGTATATCTAAAACAAGACTCCAGTTTTCTACATAACGAATATCATATTCAATACGTTTTTTAATTGAAGTGTTACCCCTATAACCATTGACTTGAGCAAGCCCTGTAAGTCCTGGCCTTACTTGGTGCTTAACCATATATTTTGGAATTTCCTTCTTGAATTTCTCAACAAAATATGGCCTTTCCGGTCTAGGACCGACTACACTCATCTCCCTTTTCAAAACATTGAAGAATTGCGGCAACTCGTCAATGCTCATCCTTCTGATGAATGAGCCTACCCTTGTCTTTCTTGGGTCATCTTCAGTTGTCCATTGGGATTTCTCCTCACTCTCATCCTGAACCTTCATGCTTCTGAACTTATACATCATGAACGGCTTTCCATTATAACCTATTCTTTCCTGCTTGAAGATAATTGGACCTGGAGATTCGATTTTAATTGCAATAGCTGTTATAATCATGATTGGAGAGGTAATTATGATTGCAACAATAGCTACAAAATAGTCTTCAATGATCTTTTTGAACTTATTGAATGCATCATCCAAAGGAACATAACGTATATTGATGATTGGAAGGTCATCCAACATGTCAACTGAAGGTCTTGCTGGAAGATACTTATAATAATCCGGAATGATTTCCGCCTTGATTCCCTCTTCTTCACAAGCATCCACTATTTCATTCAAATGATAATAATACTTTAACGGAATAGCTATGACAACCCTATCAAACTTGTGGGTTTTCAATACATCAGGCAAATCCTTGAAGGTGCCGATGAACTTGATTCCTTCAAATGTCTTTCCTAAATGCTCCTTTCTTCCTAAAAATCCTGCAATGTTATATCCTAAATAGGTTCTGGACTTGATTTTCTTTGCAAAAGTGAATGCCAACTCATTGTCTCCAATGATAAGCATATGCTTTAGATTATGATTGTTCACTCTCATGAATCTTAATACCAAAACTACAAGAGCCCTTTCAATGATTGCAAAGATCATTCCAAATAGGCTTAAAAGGAATAGCATTATCCTTGAGAAATCTGGCTGATTGATAACGAAGAGAATAGCTACCAAAATAATGAAGGCCATAATATCTGATTTGATTATGTCCTCTGCACCAGAAAATATTGAAGATTTGTTCCTGAATGGCTTGTATAAACCAAAAAAGTAGTACAAAAGAAGATATGTAGGAATAATACATAAGATTGTAAATAGGAAATAATCTGTAAACGGCAATGATCCTCCTAACGGACCGAATATGGTGGTTTTAAATCTAACATAATAAGCTAAAACCAATGATAATAGAATTACTAAAATATCTATTATGATCAATATTGCATTTAAAATTCTTTGATTTTCTCTTATCATTTAACCACTCAAATCATTTTTAGTTTTCAACAAATCCAAATTTAAAGCATAGTTAACAGTAATACAATATCTATAACTATTATTTTAACTATTATTTATACAATAATAGATTTAAAAACTATTATTTATAAAATTACCTATTATTTTTATAAAATAATTAAAAAAAAGGGATATGAAGTGATAAAATAGTGATGAAAAATTGTAAAATAGTGATGGGAAGTGATGGAAATATAAAATCAAATAAGAAAAATAAGAATTTAATATTTAAGATCTGAAAAGATTTTTGACTAAATTGACAAGCAACAATAATGCTATTCCAATATAGACTGCAATGTTTAAGAATATGTTGTATTTTTTGGTATAATGCTTCTTATAGAAAATATACATCGCCCTATAAAATTCATAGATAAGCTTTGGATTTCTTTTCTTAGACTTTTCATCCTCACTGCTTGCACCCTTGTAATGGATTATTTCCGCTTCGCCAAAATAAACTACTTTCCATCCAGCCTGCTTTATCCTATAGCACCAATCAATGTCTTCCCCATACATAAAGAAAGTGTCATCCAAAAGGCCGATATCATCGATTGTGGTTTTTCTTACAAGCATGAATGCTCCAACCAAACAGTCTATTTCATAAACGCCATCATCATCCAAATTATCTAAATTATAATTATCCTTTTCACTGTTTGTTTTTATGTGGAACAATCTATAAAATGAGTTTACAGGATTTGGAAAACTGCGTTTGCATGCCTTGTCAAGAGATCCGTCAGCAAGGGATACCTTGCAGCCTAATGCTCCAACGTCGGCATGTATGCCTTCAGTGATATAGTCCATACATTTGTCAATTGTAGCCTCTTTAATGAGTGTATCAGAGTTTAAAAGAAGGATATAATCTCCTTCAGCCTGTTCAATAGCTAAGTTATTGGCCTTTGCAAAACCATCATTATGGCTGTTTGCTATGACCTTTATAGTCCCTCTTGAAATCTCATCCTTGAAGTAATCTTCAAGTTTTTCCAAGCTGTCATCAGTTGACTTGTTGTCTACAAGAAAGATTTCATAAGTATAATGAGTAGGTTCAGCCAAACAGGAATCAATTGTTTCCTTTGTTAATTTAAAGGTATTGTAATTAACAACGATAATTGATAAATCCAAATTTCTCATTTTTACACCTAATTTAAAAGCATGAGCTTATTAAGCTACTATTTAACTAATTATCTCAGTACATATTATTTAAGATAAATTATTTAACTAATTATTTAAGTACAGATTATTTAAGATAAGCAAAAATATTTTTTATCAGTTTCCATTCGATTTTAAAGTAATTTTTCCAATTTTTTCTCAAGAATGGTGTCTTATTTAATTTTTTTCTATTTCTCAAACCTTCCTTGATTCCTTCCAAATACAAGGAACCGTAACCTTTCCTTACAAAGAAAAGATACTTTATTGCAAATCCTATGAATAAGAAAATAAAATTGATTATTTTTTGAATGATTGGGAAGTTCTTATAGATTAAAAATACGTTATTGCGTGCAGCCAATTTGATTTTAAATTCATTATATCTGCTTCCGCTTGTTGCACTTCCATAATGATAAACAATTGAATTAGGACAGAAATAATTTTTATATCCATAAATCTGAGCCCTGTATGAAAGGTCTATATCCTCAACATATGCAAAGAAATCTTCATCAAAAAGACCTATTTCCTCCAAGACTGATCTTCTATACAATGCAGCACCTGCACAAGAGGAAAATATCTCCCTTTTCTCATCATATCTTTCTACAGGTTGGCCATCACCAATCTTTTTGGTCCAAGCAAGAATTGTATACTCATCTCCCGCATCATCAATCAGCTTTCTATTATGATGCTGAATCATCTTTGATTGGAATGAGAATGGATTTTCCCCAAGGGCAATTGACTCGTCCATTACCTTGATGATTTCTTCCAATGCATTCCACTCCAGTTCAACATCATTGTTGACTGAATAGATATATTCAGATTTGGCAATCTCTATACCTTGATTTACTGCAGGAGCGAAGCCTAAATTTTCATCATTCCTAATAAGTATTATGTCGATTGGATAATTAGGGCTTCTTATGAACTCTTCTATAAATTCAACACTTCCGTCAGTAGATGCATTATCTATTATAATGATCTCTTCAATAAACCTGCTTTGAATCAATAAGGTTTCAAAATAGCTGTTTAAGAATTTTAAACCATTATAATTTGGAGTAACTACTGAGACTTTCATAAGATCCCTTAATCCTATCTATTTTTGTCTGTCTTTTCTTTCAATCATCAATTTATTTTTTAGAATACATCTTTTCGTAATACTCTTGATATTCACCGGATTTTACCTTTTCCATCCAGTCCTGATTATCCAAATACCAATTGATTGTTTCTATGATTCCTGTTTCAAAGGTATATTTAGGTTTCCAACCTAATTCCTCTGTTATTTTAGTGGAATCTATTGCATAACGTCTGTCATGGCCTAATCTATCCTTGACGAATTTGATTAAGGATTCAGGCTTGTTGAGTTCCTTCAATATGAGCTTGACGATTTCAATATTTCTCTTTTCGTTATGGCCTCCAATATTGTAGACTTCCCCAAGCTTACCCTTATGAAGAACAAGGTCAATTGCACTGCAGTGGTCGTAAACATGCAACCAGTCCCTAATGTTCTTTCCATCACCGTAAATAGGCAATTCCTTATCTTCCAAAGCGTTTGAAATCATCAATGGAATCAATTTCTCAGGAAATTGGTAAGGGCCATAATTATTGGAGCAACGGGTGATGTTTATTGGAAGTCCAAATGTTTCGCCATAAGCTCTAACCATTAAATCTGCACCAGCTTTTGAAGCTGAGTATGGGCTGTTTGCCTGAAGTGGGGTTTCTTCAGTGAAATATCCTTCAGGGCCAAGGCTTCCATAAACCTCATCAGTGGACACCTGCAAGTACTTTTTGATCTTGTGTTTCTTTGCAGCATCCAAAAGGACTTGAGTTCCTATAATATTGGTTTTAATGAAGATTTGAGGATCTTCGATACTGCGGTCAACGTGACTTTCTGCAGCAAAATGAACTATATAATCTACATCGCTTACAAGGGAGTCCACCAATTCCTCATCTTGAATATCTCCCTTCACGAAGCTATAATTAGGATTATCTTCAATATCTTCCAAATTTTCAAGATTTCCACAATATGTAAGAGCATCTAAATTGACAATTTCATAATCAGGATACTTTTCAAGCATATACTTTACGAAATTGCTTCCTATAAATCCTGCTCCTCCAGTAACTAAAATTTTTGTCATAAAACACCTTCTTTTGATAAAATATTAAAATAATAAAAATTTAAAATAATAAAAATTTAAAATAATAAAAATTTAAAATGATAAAAATTTAAAATGATAAGAATTTTAAAGCAATAATTTAAAATTCAATGAAATTTAAAAATCACTTAAAAGTCTGTAGGAGTTTCCTTCATTGGTTTCCATTGTTGGTCCTTTTCAGATAAAAGGATATCATCTTCAGACAAATCTCCTAAAGGCCATTCGATACCGATGTCAGGATCATTCCATTGAATTCCACCTTCATCTTCACCGTTATAGAAATCAGTGCATTTGTAAACGAATTCAGCCTCATCAGACAAGACCAAGAATCCGTGAGCAAAACCTTTAGGAATGAAAAGCTGTTTCTTGTTCTCTTCAGATAAGATTTCACCAATCCATTTTCCGTATGTCTTTGATTCTTTTCTCAAATCAACACCAACATCAAAGACTTCCCCTTTAATTACACGGACTAATTTGCCTTGAGGTTGAGTATATTGGAAATGAAGTCCTCTAAGAACTCCTTTAGATGATTTTGATTGATTATCCTGAACAAATGTCAAATCAATGCCTTCTTCCTTAAAGTCATTTTCATTATAGGTTTCCATGAAATATCCTCTTTCATCTCCAAAGACAGTTGGTTCGACGGTGAATACACCTTCTATTTCACTTTTAACAATTTTGAATTTTCCCATTTTGACACCCCATAAATAAAATTTTATGATAATATTCAGATTAAAGATTTCTATTAGCCAATTTAATTAAATATTGGCCATAATCAGTCTTTTTAAGTGACTGCGCCAATTTTAACAAATCATCTTTTGTAATGTATTTTTTTAAGTATGCTATCTCTTCCAAACAAGCTATGTATAGGCTTTGCCTCTTTTGAACGGTTTCAATAAAGTTACTTGCTTCAAGCAAACCGTCATGAGTTCCAGTATCTAACCAAGCCATTCCCCTACCGAGCAATTCCACTTTAAGTTTGGATCTGTTAAGATATTCTTCATTAACTGAGGTGATTTCCAATTCACCCCTCTCTGATGGCTTGACGTTTTTTGCTATTTCAATTACATCATTGTCATAGAAATAAAGTCCAGGAACGATATAATTTGATTTAGGATTCTTTGGCTTTTCCTCAATTGATAAAACATTCCACTCATCATCAAATTCAACTACACCAAAAGCTTCCGGATTGTTGGTGTAATAACCGAAAATAACTGCACCTTCTTCAAGACTGCATGCCCTTTCCAATATTTCAGTAAATCTGTGTCCGTGGAAAACATTATCTCCTAAAATAAGAGCTACACTATCATCACCAATGAACTCTTCACCTATTATGAATGCTTCAGCCAAACCGTTTGGATTGGTCTGTTCAGCATAGGTAAAAGAAATTCCTAAATCAGACCCGTCTCCAAGTAACTCCTGATACATAGGCAAATCACGAGGAGTGGAAATGATGAGGATTTCCTTGATGTTTGCCAACATTAAAACAGATATTGGGTAATAGATCATTGGCTTATCATATAAAGGCAATAACTGCTTTGAAACAGCTTTGGTAATTGGATACAATCTTGTTCCAGAACCTCCAGCTAATACGATTCCTTTCATATAATCACTTCTTTAATAAATTATAATGTAAAACTAATTCTTATATTAAAACTAATTCTTATATTGAACAAATTTTTTAAAACTAAATTTTTTATGAAACTGATTTTAATATTCGAAAACCATTAGATTCTGTTGGTCTTCTTAAAAAAATTATATAATGATAAATATTCACTTAATGCTTCCTGATAAGTTCTCATTGGAACAAATCCGGAGGAGTTCCATTTCTTATTATTTAAAACTGAATAATGAGGTCTTGGAGCAGGCCTTGGGAACTCTTCGGTAGTGACTGGAACAACCTTGACATCAATGTTTGACAATTCGAATATCAGTTTTGCAAACTCATACCATGAGCATTCACCTTCGTTTGTCACATGATAGATTCCATACTTGTCACTGAACAGGAGATTTGTGATTGCAACAGCCAAGTCAAAGGAATATGTTGGAGATCCAACCTGATCGTCTACAACGGTTATTTCATCATGATTTTCCGCCAAGTCCAACATTGTCTTGACAAAATTATTTCCATGAAGGCCGTATAGCCATGCTGTACGAAGAATGAAATACTTGTCAGTATTCTCTTGGATGAATTCCTCTCCTGCCAATTTGGTTTTTCCATAGGCACTTTGAGGACCTAACTTATCAGCTTCTATAAGAGGAGTCCTTTTGGTTCCATCGAAAACATAATCTGTGCTGATATGGACTAAAGGAATATCTAACTTATTGCATGCAATAGCTAAATTCTTAGGGCCTATTGCATTTACTGCATATGCATCGTCATAGTGAGTCTCGCAATCATCAACTGCAGTATATGCTGCAGCATTGATAACCAATTCTGGAGAATTTTCACAAACAAACTCTACGACCTTTTCCTCATCAGTGATATCCAAGTCCTTGGACCCAGTCACTATCAATTCCTGATTTTTAAGAACTTCTCTCAAATCAGACCCTAACATTCCATAAGCGCCAGTTATTAATATTTTCATAAATAATATACTCCTCAAATGAACTCAATACTATCAAATTGATGATAAAGTATTATAATATAACTTTTATTTTTATAAAATATAAATATACCATATAAAGCGGTTAAATATATTTATAATATAGAAATATTAAAATAATACATATACTAACTTAATATAAAAATTATTAAAAAAATTATTAAAAAAATTATTTAAAAGAATTATTTAAAAGAATTATTTAAAATCTAAAGATTTGAAAATTAATTTCTAAAGAAAATTAATTTCTAAAAATCAAAATTTGATTTAAATTTAACTAAAACTTATCTAAAATTGAATATAGGCGATAATTATGAAAATTTGTATTGTAGGACAAGGATACATAGGTTTACCGACTGCAGCATTATTTGCTAAGAATGGATGTGAGGTTATTGGAGTTGATGTCAATAAGGAAATTGTAGAGAAATTAAATCAAGGAATAGCTCACATAGAAGAACCAGGAATATCTGATGCGATTAAAAATGCTGTGGAAAAAGGCCATTATCATGCCTCAGAAACTCCTGAAGAGGCGGATACCTTTATCATTACAGTTCCTACACCTTATGTGAAGGAAGATTTAAGTTGTGATTTAAGCTATGTCATCTCTGCATGCAAATCAATCTTGCCTGTTTTGAAGAAAGGAAATGTGGTTATCATTGAATCTACTATCGCTCCAATGTCCACTGATGAAGTGATAAAGCCAATATTTGAAGAAGAAGGATTTGTTGTTGGAGAAGATTTGTTCCTTGCTCACTGCCCTGAAAGAGTTCTTCCTGGACAGATCATGTTTGAATTAGTAAATAACAATAGAATAGTTGGAGGAATTACTGAAGAGTGCAGTCGCAAAGCTGCAGATGTCTATAGGACCTTTGTAAAAGGGGAAATAATTGAAACTGAAGCAAAAACAGCGGAATTATCCAAATGTATGGAAAACACATTCAGAGATGTGAACATTGCACTTGCAAATGAACTTGCTAAAATTGGTGCAGAAATTGGAGTGAATGCCTTGGATGTGATTGAAATGGCAAACAAACATCCGAGAGTAAATATCCATAGCCCTGGCCCAGGTGTAGGTGGCCATTGCTTAGCAATCGATCCATATTTCATTTATGCAAAAGCTCCTGATGTTGCAAAAATAATCAAATTGGCAAGGGATACAAACAACAGCATGCCAGGATTTGTAATCGAAAATACTGGCAAAATACTTGCAAATCTAGATGAGGATGCAGAAAAGATCAGCGTATTTGGAGTGGCATATAAAGGAAATACTGATGATGCAAGGGAAAGTCCTGCATTTGAAATCATTTATGGCCTAAAGGCCGCAGGATATGATGTTGCAATCCATGACCCACACTTCGACAACCCAGAATACCTTTCATTTGAGGATGCAATCAAGGATTCCTCATTGATATTGATTTTAGCAGATCATGACCAATTCAAGGAATTGGACTTCGAAGCAATCAAGGAAAATATGAAATGCCCTATAATATTTGATACAAAGAATATCCTAAAAAATGCTGATGACGACATTACATTAATCAATTTCGGCAACCTATACAAATTCATACACTGATTTTGAATAATATCTGTAGAAAAATACTTGATAGAATTATATTGATGATGATTTAGATTTAATGGTAAGATATTAATTCCGAGCCAAGTAGATGATAAGATGACCCAACATGAAAATTACCTAAACGAAAGATATCAAAGATATGAGCTTGAGGACTCTATGGAACAATTGAGAAAGGAAAACGAAAAATTGTCCAAAATCATTAAAGATGAAAAGAAATTGAATGAAAAATTAAATAAGGATGTCAAAAAGCTAAAAAAAGAGAATAGGCATTTCAAATCAACTAAGGCTTATAAAGTTTGGAGAAAATATGCAAAGATTAAAGGGGAAGGCAAAGCTAAAAATAAGCCTTCTAAAAGTTCAGAAAATAAGGCTAAAGTAGATGCTAAAGCGAAAGCAGATGCCAAAGGCAAAGCTGAAAATAAAAAACAGCCTAAAAAACTGAAGGACTTTAAGGTTGCATTCATCTCTGACCAATTCACTTATGACTGTTTCAAATATGAATTCACTCCTATAAGCATTTATCCTAAAACATGGAAAGAGGAAATGAAAGAAAAGCCGGACATTTTCTTCTGTGAATCCACTTGGGATGGGCATAATTATACAGGAAAAGGCCCTTGGAGAGACAAGATTATAAAATGGTATAAGCGGGATGAAAACAGGAAAATCTTACTTAAAATATTGGAATACTGTAGACAAAACAATATCCCTACTGTTTTTTGGAATAAGGAAGACCCTCCAAACTATAGGACTGAAAACCATTCATTTGCTGAAACTGCAAAGGAATTTGATTATATATTTACCACCGCAAAGGAATGCATCGAATGTTATGAAAAGGATTTCAACCATCCGAATGTTAATGCATTGCTGTTTGCAGCACAGCCAAAACTTTTCAATCCATTGAATGTGACTGGAGAAACCATCGATGCAGTTATCTTTGCAGGAAGGTATACTGAAAAATACCCTGAAAGAGCAAGATTGATGATTGAGGTTCTTGATAAAATTGATGAACAATGGAAAAAGATGAAGATATACGACCGTTATTCTTCCAGGAAAGGCCCTCACTTCCCTAAAAAGTATGACAAATACATTAATCCTGCAATACCTTATGATGAGACACCAATCGTTTACAGACAGGCAAAATGGGGTTTGAACATCAATTCAGTTACCGAATCAGAAACCATGTTTGCAAGAAGGGTGTTTGAATATTCCATGTCCAATGTGAATATCCTTACAAACTATTCCAAAGGTGTCAGGAAGATATTCAAAGACAATGTATTTGAATTTAACGATATGGAAACATTACCTGATTTCAATGGAGATTATGAAGAAAAGAGATTGAATAACCTTTATAATGTTTTAGAAAATCACACTTATACTGAAAGATGGAAACAGATTTTAGATACAATTGGATTTGAATACATTGAGGAAGAGGACCATATATCCATAATCTACAAAATCGAAGATTTAAACAAATTAGATGATGTCATTGCAAATTTCAATCAGATCGATTATCCATTTAAGAACCTGCAGGTCATCCTATCCACAAATTGTGTGAATGATGAGACTGATTTGGATTCAATCAAAGAGAAACATGAGGAAATCGAAGAGATTCATATTGAAAAAGAAGATTATGAAAAAGAATTGAAGGAAAAAATCGATAGTGAATATTGGATGATTGCCGATGGCATTATAGAATCTGATTTCATCAAAAAGGCAATTTTACATTACAAATATTTAAATGACAATTATGCAGTTTGCAATGGAGAAAACAGATTTACATTAGGCATCGAAAAAGATTTCGAAAATAAGGTAATTCCAAGAAGAAGATTAGATTATCTTGATGGAAATGACGAGATTGAAGTTGATGTTTATTATATCTAATCCAGAATAACGAACTTAATGCTAACTACTAACTACCAAGTCTAACTACTAAGTACTAAGTACTAACTACTAACTACATAACTAACAATAATTTAAGAAAACTAGACTATTTTAAGGTGATTGAATGACAACAATAGCTGAAAAAATCTTAGCTAGGGCTTCTGGTAAAGGAGAAGTTGAAGCTGGCGAAATCGTAATGGCCGATATTGATATAGCCATGATTCATGATTTAACTGGTCCTCTTGCTGTAGAATCCTTCAATAAGATTGGAACTGAAAAGGTTTGGGACTCTTCTAAAATAGTTATTCCTTTTGACCATCAAGTTCCAGCAGATTCACTGGATTCTGCAAACAATCATATTTTTATGAGAAACTTCGTAAAAGAGCAGAATATAGAACATTTTTATGATGTTAATGAAGGCGTGTGCCATCAAGTTTTACCTGAAAAAGGGCATGTCTTACCTGGAACCCTCATTGTAGGTGCAGATTCACACACCTGCACTTATGGGGCCTTCGGAGCATTCGCAACAGGAATAGGATCAACAGATATGGCAATGGTGCTGTCAACCGGCCAATTATGGTTTAAGGTTCCAGAAACCATACAATTCAACATTAACGGAAGTCTAAAGGAAAATGTCTCTGCAAAGGATGTGATTCTGCATATCATCGGGCAAGTTGGAGCGGATGGCTCAACCTATAAGTCATGTGAATTTATAGGAGAAACCATCTCAGACATGACCATGTCTGACAGAATGGTATTGTCAAATATGGCAATTGAAATGGGAGGCAAAACCGGTTTGATGGAACCTGATGCAAAAACCTATGACTACTTAAAGGATAGGGTAAGCGGTGAAAATAAAAGCCGATTGAAGGCATTTATAGAAAAGTCCAATCTTAAAACATCCCCTGACTCAGCAAGTCTTGAGACTGTAGATATTGATGTCAACAATCTTGAACCTCAAATAGCTTGTCCACATAATGTAGACAATGTAAAACCTGCAAGCGAACTTGGTGATGTTGAACTCGACCAGGTGTTCATAGGATCCTGCACCAATGGTAGAATTGAGGATTTAAGGGACGCTGCAAAAATATTGAAAGGAAATAAGATAGCAAATGGCCTTAGAATGCTTGTCATTCCAGCTTCAAGAGAAACCTATCTCAAGGCTTTGGATGAAGGATTGCTTAAGATATTCGTCGAAGCGGGAGCGTTAATTTCACAACCATGTTGCGGCCCATGTCTTGGAGGCCATACTGGCCTTATTGGACCTGGAGAAGTAAGTCTTTCAACATCAAACAGAAACTTTAAGGGAAGACAAGGAAGCCCCGAAGGGGAAGTCTATTTGTCTTCTGCAAAAGTTGCTGCAACATCCGCAATTGAAGGAAGAATAGCAGTGCCGGAGGAGGAATAATATGAAAGGTAAGGTTTGGAAATTTGGAAATGATATTGATACAGACATTATTCTTCCAGGCAGATATTTGATTTATACTGATGAAGAAGAATTGTCTAAACACTGTATGGAAGGATTGGTTTCCGATTTCAAATCACAGGTAAGTGACGGTGATTTCATAGTTGGAGGAACCAATTTCGGCTGCGGATCCAGCAGAGAACATGCTCCAATAGCTATCAAGGGCTGTGGAATATCTGCTGTAATCGCTGAGTCCTTTGCAAGAATCTTCTATAGAAACGCTACAAATGTAGGTGTTCCCCTATTGGAAGCGCCAGGAATAAGCGAAATCGTTGAAGATGGTGAAGAGATAGAAGTGGATATGGAAAAAGGATTAATCATATCCGAAAGTGGAAAGGAAATCGAATTTAAAAAATTGCCTCCATTCATGTTGGAAATTCTTGAATCCGGTGGTTTAATCAGTTATCTAAGAAAACAAAACGAATAACCAATAAAAACTTAATTTCAATTATTTACAAAAGATTAATGGTGTAAAAATGTATAATATTGCAGTGATTCCTGGAGACGGAATCGGTAAAGAAGTAATGGATGCATGCATAAATGTATTGAAAGCATTGGATATTGACTTTAATTTTACTTATGGTGAAGCAGGAGATGAATGTTTGGAAAAAAACGGAGCTGCTTTGCCTGATGAGACAATTGAACTTGCAAAAAATGCTGATGCATGCCTATTTGGGGCTGCTGGAGAAACCGCAGCTGATGTGATTGTAAGACTCAGACAGGAATTAAACCTATTTGCAAATTTAAGGCCTGTGAAATCCTATCCAAACACCAATGCCCTTTTTGATAATCTTGACTTTATGATTGTGAGAGAAAACACTGAAGGAATGTATATTGCAAAGGAAGAGGAATATACTGAAGAAGGGGCAATTGCAAGAAGAATCATTACTAAAGAAGCAAGCCGACGCATCATTGATTATGCTTTCCAATATGCTAAAAACAATAATAAATCCAAAGTTACAGGAGTCCACAAGGCAAACGTTCTGAAAATTACCGATGGGCTGTTCAAGGAAACATTCTATGAAGTTGCTGAAGATTACAAGGACGAAATAGAAGCGGAAGACTACTATGTAGATGCAACTGCAATGTACCTTATCACAAGGCCAGAAACTTTTGAAGTCATCGTAACAACCAACCTGTTTGGAGACATCTTATCAGATGAAGGAGCGGGACTTGTCGGAGGGCTCGGAATGATTCCATCAGGAAATATTGGAGAGGATGGAGCATTATTCGAACCAGTGCACGGTTCTGCACCAGATATCGCAGGTCAGGCAATAGCCAACCCAATGGCTATGATACTATCAGCAACCATGATGTTGAACTATTTGGAAGAATATGAAGCTGAAGAAAAATTAAACAGCGCGATACTCTCCGTTTTGAATGATGGAAAGACATTGACTCCGGATCTTGGTGGAAATTCAACAACAACTGAAGTGGCTGACGCAATTATCGATGCAATGAACTAAAACATATCAATTTCTTATTAGGGAGTGAAGATGACTGAACCAAAAATATCTGTAATTCTTTGTGCTTATAATGAAGAGAAATTCATAAGAAAGGCTATTGAAAGTGTTGTAAATCAAACACTTAAAGGTATTGAAATAATCATAGTTAACGACGGTTCTACAGACAATACACTCAATATCATAAATGGCTATGCAAAGGATGATTCAAGAATTAAGGTTATAGACCAGGAAAATATAGGTCTTGGAGCAAGCAGAAACAAAGGAATGAAAATAGCTTCTGGCGAATATGTGACTTTTCTTGACGCTGATGATTGGTTTAGGGAGGAAGCATTTGAAATATCCTACAATGAGGCAAAGGATAAGGATACAGATATCACCATGTATCAAATGATCAACTACGATGATGAAACAGGACGCATTTATGAAAATGATTGGTTCAATTTGAACAACCTTGATGAAAGCTTTGATGACTGTGTATTCGGTCCTGAAAAGACAAAGGATTTCCTATTCGACCTATCTGTGAGCAGTTGCCAAAAGATTTATAGAAACAGCTTTTTAAAGTCAATTGATGCTTCTTTTCCAGAAGGAATATACTTTGAGGACATGCCATTTTTCTTCTATGTTTACCTCAAGGCTAAAAGAATTTCAATCATAAGAAAGCATTTCTACTATAGAAGAAAACACAACGCTTCCATAACACATGTCGTAGATGCAAACTACCTTGATACTGTGGAAGCAGGCTGTGAACTTATGAGAAGATTCATAGATAACGGTTTCTATGAGGATTATAAGTTCGATTTGTTGGCGTATAAGATCAATGGACCGAGAATGGCATTGATGGACATTACAGAAGATGCAAAAGAGCCCTTATTCAACTTGATTAAAGAAGATTATGAAAAAATTAAAAAAACAGAATATTATCAGGATTATTTGGATAATCTAGGGCCTAAGAAGAAAAAATTCTTCTTAGATGTTTTGAAATATGACACTTATGAAGAATTCAAGAAGGAAAATAGTGAGTATTGAATAATTTCTTAACAACCCTTAAAAAAATAAAATTTATAAATAATTACTATAATATATAAAAATATTATCAAATAAAAAATGATTTTTATATAAAAGAAGGAGAACAAATATGACAGCAGTAAAATTTGCAGCATTATTTATTATCTTTATTATGGTTTTCAGTGCAGTGGCTAGTTTTATCGTAATGGTAATGTAGTCAAAAGATTTTATGGTTTAATAAAATGATAAAAAATAATGATAATTAAATAATGATAATTAAATAATCAAAACAAAAACAAAAAATTAATAAAAAAATAAAAAATTACATAAAAGAATATTAATCAATTACTAAATAAAGTTTGGAGGATAAAAAATGGTAAAATATAATATTGGTGCAGTAGTTGCAGAATTTAATTATGATATTACTCATATGATGTTAGAGCTTGCTAAAGCAGAAGCTCAAGTTCGTGATTGTGAAATCACTAAAATTGTAATGGTGCCTGGCGTATTCGATATGCCTCTTGCAATCAAAAAATTAATTGAAGCAGACGAAGATGAAGACTACGAAGATGTGGATTTAGATTGTATCATCACCCTTGGTACTGTAATTGAAGGTGCAACTGATCACGACCAAATCGTAGCTCAACACGCATCCCGTAAAATCGCTGATTTATCATTAGAATGGGGTAAACCAATTTCCCTCGGAATCAGTGGTCCAGGAATGACCAGATTAGATGCACACAGAAGAGTTACCTATGGTAAAAGCGCTGTTGAAGCAGCTGTCAAAATGTGTGACAGATTACAAGAAATTTAAATTAGAAATGAAATGATTAAAGAATTCCAAGTGAATTCTTTAAATACTTTTTTTATAGCTTAAAATGAAAAATAGCTAATTTTATAGATTATACAATCTTTTTAAAAATTTATTTTTATAGATGGTAATATGGAAATTTTAAAACCTGAAGAATTAAAAGAAAAATTTGATGACCCATGGATTGCTCCATATGAGAAAGTCATTACCATGGCTGATGGAGAATTGGTAGAACTTATCGAATACCACCCATGCCCAAGCGGTTCAAACTGGTTGCTTTACCAATACCAACACAGCAGTGAACTTATCATAGATGCTAAAAGAGATGGAAACAAGCACACCTACCTTTGTAAAGTAGGCAAAAAGCCAATAGCCCTTAAGGCAAGTATCAATGCTGCTGGAATTGAAGAAGTTGTTATTGATGAGGAAGCAAATGAAGTTAAAGTCACTCACGGAGGCCTTGCTGGTGCTGGAGTAGGTGCTGGAATGTGCAGAGGTATGGGAGAAGGTGTAAAATACATCGAGCTTCTTGAAGTAGGTGGAGGAAGCAAGGAAGGAAAAGCTACTGTAGTAACTCCAAAATACGAAAAATTGGTTATCGGAATCGATGACACCGATGTAAAGGATGCAGGAGCAACCTGGACCATGGCTCACAATATTGGCCTTCAATTAAAAGAGGAAGGATTCGAGTATCTCGACCATATTATCGTTCAGTTATTCCCACACAATCCTCATAAAACTCAAAACTGTGTTTCAATTGCTCTTACCTTTGCTGTAATGGCTGAAGATAAGGAAAAATTGATCAATAGACTTATTGAAATCCTAAAGCATGACACCTTATCAGATAAGACTGCAATAGCTATTCTTGAAGGAATTGGAATACCTCCTAAGCTTAGAGAATATGCAATGGCTACCAAGACTGGTATGATGGATGTTGAAACTGCTGAAAAACTTGCAGAAGAATTAAACATTCCACTCATTGCAGTTACAGGAGATCAAGGTAAAGTAGGTGCACTTGCTGCACTTGGTTTGCATGATGATGTTGATGAGGCTGTAAAAGTCTATTACTAGTTAGGATAAACCTACTAGTTTCTTTTTTTCTTTTTTACTATTTTTTATATTTTTAATTTTTAATTTTTAATTTTTTATTCTATTTTCAAACTATTTTAACTCATCACCCATTGTTTCCACATAATTATCCAATAGATTAAACAAGTCATCTCTAGTATTCATTTTAAATATCTGCTGCTTTAGCTCGATTGTCTTCGGCAACTTCTTAACATAATATGCCGCTTGAGTTCTCATTTTAGGAATTGCAAATGCTTCTCCCTTTCTTTGAAGAAGGAGACTGATATGTTTCTTGAGGATTTCCATTCTCTCTTCAATGCTTACTTCCCTTGGAAGTGTGCCATCTTCAAGATAATTTATGCAATCCCTTATTAACCAAGGATTGCCTAATGCAGCCCTTCCGACCATAACTGCATCACAAGCTGTTTCATCCAACATTCTCTTTGCATCAAAACATGACCTGATATCCCCGTTTCCAATAACTGGAATGGATACATTTTCTTTAACTTCTTTTATAACGGACCAATCTGCCTTACCTGAATATCCTTGATCCTTTGTACGTGGATGAACAGTGATTGCTGATGCCCCTGCATCTTCAGCGATTTGCGCTATCTCTACAGCATTGATGTTATCCTTATCCCAACCGCTTCTTATCTTTATGGTAACTGGAATCGGAACAATATCTACAATAGATTCTACAATAGACCTGACTTTAATTGGATCCTTCATCAATGCACAGCCTGATTTTGAACGGTTTGTGACTTTAACTACAGGACAGCCCATGTTAATGTCAATGATATCTGCATTTGTATTTTCATAAATGAATTTGGAGGCGAAGGTCAAGGATTCTAAATCAGACCCTACGATCTGCTGTGAAATAGGACGTTCATAATCAGTCATGTACAGCTTTTCCATGGTTTTCCAATTGCCATACATGATAGCCTTATCTGAAACCATTTCAGTTTCAATCAGCCCACATCCCATTGACTTTACAATGGTTCTGAAGCTGAAGTCACATACTCCGGCCATAGGAGCCAAAGCTATCTGATTATCTATTTGAACATTTCCTATTTTCCATTTCATATGAATCAATCATCATTGAACTTCTATAAATATTAAATCTCAAAACTGCCTGCGTAAAAATGCCCTTTCAATTCTTTAGGATTGTCTTTCATGTAGAATCTAAAGCTATCCCTATTAGCCACATAAAGATGTGCCAAAGCTATTCCTGTATCTATCTTATTCCATTTTCCATAAACCCTGCTTCTAAGCATTCCGCCCTTGACTCTGTATAAGTCATAACTGCCGTCATCATTGTGGGTGAAATACCATGGTTGGGTATTTGATGCTGATGGTGCAAATTGTGCAGGAGCCAATCTTTCATCTCTCTTATCGGATATGTCTTCAAGGGATTTTCTTCTAAATTGGTCAATTTCCCTGTATAGATTTCCTTTTGGCTTTCCGACTGATATGATAATTATGAACTTTTGGGTGTCATCAGGATTCTTATAATTTTTAGGGCTTCCCATTCCTATCCAACAGGTTCCAATTCCTTTGCTCTGCAAGAACAAATCCACCTGTTGAAATATAAATCCGACATTTTGATAGAAATTCTCCTTTTCTTCACTAAAAATAGCTATATAATGAGGAGCTTTCCATCTCATCATTGTAGAGATGTTTTCTGTAGGAAGAATTTCATAACTCCATTTTATGTTTGGATTCAACTCCTTTGCATTATCTATAAAATCCCTTATTTCAGCTAATGTTTCATTGTCAAGTGGTGTGCTGTCATAAGATCGAGTAGATTGCCTTTTGTATATTGTATCTTCAAGATTCATTTTATCACTGTCTGTTTAAAAAAAGGATTAATTCATCAAATATATTAATTAAAACGCTTGTCTAATTATAGTTTTTGATAAAATATGATTTAAATCTATTGAATAAATTACAAAAAACAATACAAAAGTTATGAAAAAAAAATGTTGAAGACATGGCGAAGAAATTATAAAAAAAAATAATATATAGTAAAAAATAAAATATATAATGTTTATTATTTATGAACTAATATATATGGGGAAAATATGAGTAGAAAAGATCCTTTAATGATTGCGGAAATAATGAAAAAAAATTTTAAAGGCGCATTTTCAAATCCAATAGTGATTATAGTGCTTATTGGTGTTATTATTCTTCCTTCCCTTTATGCTCTTTTGAACATACAGGCATGTTGGGACCCTTATGGAAATACAGGGGATGTTCCATTTGCAATAGCTAACCTTGACAATGGATCATCATTCAATGGAAAGGATATAAATGTTGGAAATGAACTTGTTGACGAACTGAAAACTAATGATAAATTTGAATGGACATTCGTTTCTGAGGACGAACTGCGAAGGGGAGTGTATAACGGAACGTATTATGCAGGAATTGTCATACCGAAAAACCTGAGTGAAAACATAGTGTCAATTACCAGTGACAATCCTGAACAGGCAAAACTTGAATACATCGTTAACATGAAAACAAACCCTGTAGCAACAAAATTAACCGATTCCGGTGCAAATGCTGTTTATACATCATTGAATGCAAAGATTGTCGAAATCATAGATGTTGCAGCATATAAAAAACTTCAGGAACTTCAATCAGGCCTTGCTGAAGGTGCAGCGAAATTAGCAGACGGAGGAAATCAGCTTAAGGCAGGTTCTGCAAAGGTATCTGCAGGAGCTGGCCAAGTTAAAGCTGGTGAAGGCCAAGTTGAAGCAGGTGCTTCAAAAGTTAAAGCTGGAGAAAGCCAGGTTTCTAATGGTGCAAACCAAGTTAAATCCGGAGCCTCTTCAGTAAATGATGGTGCACAACAGTTAAAGAAAGGTTCAGCAGCATTAAGTGATGGTGCAAAACAGGTCGAAAAGGGTTCAGAGGAATTGGAAGCTGCAGTAGACCCATCATTAATACCTGACGGACCAATAAAAGACTATGCAGAAGGAAACGTAAAGCTTGCTGAAGGAAGCAGTCAATTAGCTGAAGGTGGAAGTCAATTGGCAAATGGTGCAGGTCAATTGGCAGATGGATCAATGAAGCTCGCAGACGGTTCTGTAGCTGTTGCTGATGGTGCAGGCCAATTGGCAAACGGTTCAGTAGAACTTGCAGACGGTTCAACCCAACTTGCAAAAGGTTCATTAAGTCTTGCTTCAGGAGCAGAATTGCTTTCCAACGCTGCAACAGGTGCATTGTTTACCGCATCCAATTCATTGGGATCAACTGCAGACATGCTCGGCGGACTTACAGGAATAGATGATGATGAATTAGGAGATTATGTATTCTCCCCAGTAAAATTGGATAGAAATGAGTTGTTTTCCGTAAATTCATATGGTTCAGATGTATCCCCATTCTATCTTGTCCTATCCATGTGGGTCGGTGCAGTAATCACCTGTGTAATGCTTAAGCCTGGAACCAGTCAAGGAACCAAATATTCCCCATTTGAAATGTACTTCGGTAAACTCTTGACATACATCATAATGAGTATACTTCAGGCATGCGTAACAATCATCGGAGCATATATTTTAGGTATTCAAATTGTCAATCCATTGCTCTTCATCTTTTCAGCAATACTGGTATCTGTAATATTCATGATTCTGATATATTCAATAATCTCTGCAATTGGAACAGTGGGAAAGGCGATTGGAGTTATTCTTTTGGTACTTCAGATTTCCGCAACTGGAGGTATCTATCCAATTCAAATCATGGCCCCATTCTTTAGAGTGCTGTATCCATATATGCCTATGACCTATGGAATCACCTTAGTTCGTGAAGCGCAACTTGGTGTGGTCTGGTCAAACTATATTCCAGCATTGATTATACTCTTGTTCATTGGATGCATTACAATTACAGCTGCAGTGATTATTAAGGAAAAATTAGACAAACCTTCCCATTACTTTGAAGAGAAATTGGAGGAAAGTGGATTGTTCTAGAAATAAAATCTATATTATTAATAGGGGGTTCAACCCCTAAATTTTTTAAATAAAAAACAATGAAAGGTTAAATCAAACTCCTTTAATCTTTAAATAAAAAATTAATCAAAATTATCAAATAATACATGAGGGAAATTATGAAATTCAAAAAGAGCCTTCTGCTTATATTCCTGTTAATAGGTTTTATTGCAATTGCAAGTGTGTCAGCAGAGGAAATTGATGATGCAACATCCCCAATAGAAGACACTTCAATTGGAGATTCCGAAGAGATAATAAGTGAATCTCCACAGGAAGACATAATTGGAGAAGAAAACGACGAAGTGGATGATACAGCAGAAGATCCACAGATAGAAGAAGATGACGGAACATTTACTGCATTGCAAAAAAAGATTTTAGAAGCAGAAGATGGCGCTACAATAACTTTAGATAAGGATTATACCTATGATGAAGGATTCAGCAATAGAGGAATTCAAATTCTAAAGGACATAACCATTAATGGAAATGACCATACCTTAAACGGAGCATCCAAATCAAGAATTTTCTTAATACATTATGGTCTCATTTTCAGCAATAAGGTTGTCTTGAACAACATTAAATTCGTCAATGGAAAAACCGACCTTTATGGTGGAGCAATATTCAACTATGGAAATTTAACCGTAAACAACTGTGTCTTCACAAATAACAATGCAAAATACTGTGGTGGAGCAATCAACTCTGTAGGATACTTGAATATAAAGAATTCAAAATTCACTGGTAACGTTGCAGGAGGAGATGCAGGAGCTGTTTTCAGTTTTACAATAGAAAAATCAGTTGAATTCTTCAATGACTTATACAAGGATAAGACACCTGAAGGAAAAATGGAATTCTTAGACAATTTGCCATTCAATCTAAGTTTCAAATATGGAACAGATCATTTCAAGAATTGTACATTCAAAAGCAATGTGGCAAAAGGCCGTGGTGGTGGAGCAATTTATGGATTCACCCATTTGGATATCAGTTCCTCTACATTTGATTCAAACAATGCAAGTGAACATGGTGGGGCTGTATTTGCGAACAAGAATTTAAAAATTGCAAATTCCAAGTTCAACAACAATAAAGTGGCTAAAAATGGTGGAGTGGTTTATTTCAGATGTCATGAACAAAGCGGAAGCTATGTAAACAAGACTTGGGTTCCAAAGATGAAATACTACTCTGGAAATATCACCAATTGTGCCTTCAGCAAAAATACTGCTAAAAAAGGAGGAGCAATTTACGGATTTTTAGATGTAGACTCTGATAAAAAACGCTTGAAAGTGAATAAATGTAATTTCACTGCAAATAAGGCAAACTCAACAGGAAGAGATGTATTAGGTGGAACCTGTACAAACTGCATATACAATTACATTAAATTGACTTCAAAAAATAAAACCATTAAAAAATCTGCTACAAAATTTACTTTAACTGTAAAACTTACAAAAGGAAAAACCTTGCTTAAAAACAAAAAGATCACATTCAGATTCAGAGGCAAAAACTATACTGCAAAAACCAACCCAAAAGGAATTGCAAAAGTCACTATCAAAAAAAGTGTGATTAAGAAACTTAAAGCAGGTAAAAAATACACTGTAAAAATATCTTATCTTAAACACAGCATTAAAAGGACGGTTAAAGTTAAGAAATAAGATTAAAAATTAAATTAGATACCTTATAATTTAAGGTATCACCTTTCTCTTTTTTATATAATTTTTTTAAACTAAATTAAAATATCATCATTCTCTTTTTTTAAATTGCTATAATAAAATTAAATTAAATTAAAAAATAGATAAAATAAATAAAAAATAGCTATAAAATCTAAATTAAAAAATATAAAAATAGTAAAAAAATAAGAAAAAGAAATAATTGAAAATAGTTAAACAACTATTCTTCAGCAGCTTCTTCTTCTTTTTCAGCTTCAATTATTTCTATTTGATTTTCAAACCATGGGAGAATGTCTTCATCTTCAGCATGGTATTCAGCTTTAGCTTGTTCGAATTCTGCTTTTGCATCTTCAACATTGCCTTCTTGAGCTTTTACCAAAATAGAAGCTAAAACAGCATTCAAGTCATTTGGAGCTTCTGCTTTCCATTCTTCAATGATTTCTTTCAATTTAGCAATATCTGCTTCTATTGGCTCTTTATTAGCCTTTATGTCTTCAAAAAGTTTCATGAAGATAATTGCTTTTCCTACTTTTTTTGCTGCACTTTTAATTCCCATATTAAACCTCCTTTATAGAATCTAATAATTGAATTGTTATTTTAATCTTATCTAATTGTCAAATATAACATATTTGAGAACAATGTAAAAACCAAGAACTGCACTTAACAAGAATCCAAATAGACCAATTACAGAAATGTCCCACATTTTTGGACCACTGTTTGAAAGAATAGCTAAGGATGAACCGATAATAAGTGCGGATATGATTAATGATGCTGAAAGTTGATTTTTAAGTTCAGTCAATCCTTTAAGTTCTAAATTGACTTTTATTTCTCCTTTTTCAATCTTTGTAAGGGTGGAGTTAACTCTATCAGGCAAGTCTTTCATTAAGTGTTCAACATCTAAAAGATAATCATAACTTCCTTTTGCTACATTAACTGGATTGAACTTATTGACAACTAATTTTTTAGAGAATCTTTGAAGTGCTTCTCCAATATTGAAGTCCTTGTCCAGATTATATCCTATATCTTCAATAAGTGCCACTCCTCTTCCAATCATAACGAATTCTCTTGGAAGTGTTACTCCATGCTTGATCATGGTGTTGATTAATTTTTCCAAAACACCATCCATTTGGTCCAAGTCAGCACCAATATAACGATTTACCAAATCCTCGATATCCATTCTTAACTCATCAGTATCCTGTTCCGGAGAGATGATTTTCATATAAAGCAATTGCTTGACAAGACTGTTAGCATTTCCACCTAACAACAATAAGAGCAATTGTGCCAAATCAGCACGGAATGTTTCATTTAATATTCCCATCATTCCTAAATCAATGTAACAGAGCTTTTTCTCTTTTTTATCTATAATCATGTTACCTGGGTGAGGGTCTGCATGGAAAAATCCGTCTAACATCAATTGCTTGAAATAGGATTCAACTATATCATCTGCAATTTTCTTGCCTGATATTCCATCAACCTCATTGTCATACAACTCAGTGACATTATATCCTTCAACAAGCTCCATGTTGATAAGTCTATTGGTACATAGTTTTGGATATACCTTAGGATATTTTACATAATCATGGCCTTCAAAGTTTTTGGTAATCTTTTGAATGTTCATGACCTCTTCCATATAGTCAAGTTCCTTGAAAATGGACCTTTCAAATTCCTTGATGATTGCAGGTAAATTGAAGGTTCTTGTTTTTGTAATGTACTTGTCTGCCTTTTCAGCGAGAGAAACCATAATCTTTACATCAGCTGCCACGAGCTCATATGAACCTGGCTTTTGAACCTTTACAGCTACCTTTTCGCCATTTTCCTTCAATACAGCCCTATATACCTGACCGATTGATGCTGAACCGAGTGGCTCCTCTTCAAACTCAGAGTACACTTCATCCAATGGCTGGCCAAGTTGAGTTTCAATCACTTCCTTGATTTCTTCAAATGGAGTGACAGGAGTGTTGTCCCTAAGCTTTGTAAGTTCCTCTGCAATGTCATTTCCAACAAGGTCCGGCCTTGTACATAATAGCTGACCTAATTTGACATATGCTGGACCTAATTCTTCCAAAGCCTTTCTTAAACCTGAAGCATCTAATTCTTCATCATATTCCCCTTGAGCAGGGTCTTTAGGTTTTCTTGATTCGGAAATTAACTCTGACACATTATACTTCTTAGCAACGCTATAGATTTCTTTAATCCTTTGACGGCTTTCCTTTCTTTCATCTCTTGATGCCATAATATCCTAACCTAATTTTAATCATTAAATGTTTTTGAACTATAATGAATTAAGTATTAATTTTCAAGTCCATATTAATAATAGTTTATGTTTTTTTATATAAATAAATAATTATTAAATATAAGGTTGATAAATATACTTATGTTAAAAAAAAATAGGTGAAAAAATGTTGGAACAATATATGCCTTTTATAGGCTTGATAATTTTTGGTAATATAGAAAACCTCATACTTGCCTCTCAAGGGGTTGTTGAAGGTGTAAACCCTAAAACATTAGGGATATTAAGCATATTTGCTGTAATTTTCTGGTTATTCCTTGGTACTGTAGCTACCGATTTTGCAATGCAATATGCCAATATAATAACATTCATTGGTGGACTTGCAATATTTATTTTAGGTGTGAAAGCAGTATGGGATGCTGTTAAAAACATCAGAGCTCAAAAAGGAGGCGCATAAGATGGTAAATTTAAAAGATTACGCCCCATTTACAGGATTATTAATATTTGGAAACATAGAAAACTTAGTCCTTGCGTCTCAAGGTGCTGTTGCGCATGTAAATCCAATTATTTTAGGATTATTGAGTCTCATTGCAGTAGTCGCATGGCTATTGGTTGGTACCTATGGAACAAAAATAGCTATCAAATATGCAGATTACATTGAAATCTTAGGTGGATTGGCTATCATTATTTTAGGTCTTCAATCTATGCTTGAAGCATTTGGAATATTATAAAAAAGACAGTATTTTTATTAATAAGATTTAATTTATAAAAAAATTAAAAAAATTTTATTAAAAGAATTATATTAATAAATCTACATTATTCTTTAAATAAATACATTGTTATTTTTTATAAAAAACCAAAATTTATCTTTATATATAAAAAAGTATTTTAATCACTAACAATATATTTTAATATACAATTCTCAGGGCGGAGTGAAATTCTCCACCGGTGGTGATTCATTAGTGCAAAAATTTATTTTAAAATGATAAGTCCACGAGCACAATTGTGTTGATTTGGTGAAAGTCCAAAACCGACGGTGATAGTCCGGATGGAAGAGAATATGAGTTTAAAGTAAATATGTCTAGATAACTCTATGTTTGATTATAGAGGATAACTAAAATCTAAATAAAATTAATTTACTTAAAAATAAATATCCTTTTTTTGCCCTGATTCTAGTAACTAGAATTAGAAAACTTTTATTTTAAACAACTAAGGAGCTTTACTATGAATCATGAAGAAAGTTTAAAAGGAAGTCCTCAAGAAAGAGTGGAAATAGCATTGGATGCTATAAAATCAGGTAATGGAGTCATTGTAACTGATGATGAAGACAGAGAAAACGAAGGAGATATGATCTTTTCATCAGAACACTTGACTGAAGAGCAAATGGCACTTCTCATAAGAGAAGGAAGTGGAATCGTTTGCTTATGCTTAACCCCTGATAAGGCAGATGAATTGGAACTTCCTTTAATGGTAGAAAACAATACAAGTACCTATGGTACTGGATTTACAATAACAATTGAAGCAGCAGAAGGTGTAACCACTGGCGTATCTGCAGCAGACAGAGTAAAAACCGTTAAGGCTGCATCAAATCCAGATGCAAAACCAAGCGATTTAAACCACCCAGGTCACGTATTCCCTCTTAGAGCTAAAGAAGGAGGAGTGCTTGAAAGAGATGGACACACTGAAGCGACCATCGACTTGATGAGACTTGCTGGTCTTAATCCTGCTGGAGTATTATGTGAAATCACATTGCCAAATGGAACTATGGCAAGAATGCCAGATGTAATTGAGTTCTCAAAAGAGCATGACATGCCTGTTGTAACAATTGAAGATATTATACAATATCGTAAAGAAAACAACTTATAATAATTTAGTAAAAACTATTTAATTTAAAAAAATAGCTATTAAAAGCTATATTTAAAAATCTAGCTTAAATGATTAAAAAACTAAAGAAGGGAGATTATGGAGATTAAAACTATCACAACTGATGTATTGATTATAGGTTCTGGTGGTGCAGGCTGTAGAGCAGCAATTGAAGTGTCCAATCAAGGAAAGGAAGCATTGATTGTTTCAAAAGGATTGTCATTCAGATCAGGTTGTACTGGAATGGCTGAAGGTGGATACAATGCTGCACTTGGACTTGTGGACCCGGAAGATAGTGTAGAAGCACATATAAAAGACACCTTAAAAGGTGGTAGCTACCTTAATGACCCTAAATTAGTAGACATTCTAATCAATGAATCTCCTGATAGGCTCCATGACTTGGAAGAGTATGGAGCTCTCTTTGACAGACAGGAATCAGGTGAATTGAATCAAAGGCCGTTCGGTGGCCAGACATATAGAAGAACCTGTTTCCAAGGAGACAGAACCGGCCATGAAATCATGACTGCACTTAAGGAAGAAATCATCAAACGTGACATAAAAACCGTTGATGAAGTGATGATTACAGCACTTATCAAGGATGACTCAAACAATATCCTTTCAAAAGTGATTGGTGCAGTTGGACTTGACTTGAAGAACAATGACATCATCTATTTCCAAGCTAAAGCTGTTGTTCTTGCAACTGGAGGATCCGGCCAATTGTTCCCTGTAACATCAAATACAACCCAAAAGAATGGGGATGGATTTGCACTTGCATGGAATGTCGGTGCAGACCTGATTGATATGGAAGAGATACAGTTCCATCCAACTGGTATGGTTTATCCGGATTCAAGAAAAGGAGTTCTTGTAACTGAAGCGGTAAGGGCTGAAGGCGGAAGACTCATAAACAGCGAAGGGGAAAGGTTCATGGGCAGATACGATGACCGTATGGAACTTGCTACCCGTGACGTTGTTGCAAGGTCAATCTATAATGAGATCATGGAAGGAAGAGGAACCGAACATGGCGGAGTTTACCTTGATGTAAGCCACCTCGACCCAGACTTGATTGATGAAAAGCTTGAAACCATGGTGCTTCAATTTGAAGACATTGGTGTGGACATCAAAACCGAACCGATGGAAGTGGCACCTACTGCACACCATCATATGGGCGGTGTCAGAATCAATGAGGATGGGCAATCCACTGTTGAGAACCTATTTGCCTGCGGTGAAGTCTGTGGAGGAGTTCACGGTGCTAACCGTCTCGGTGGAAATGCACTTGCAGACACCCAAGTATTCGGTAAAAGAGCAGGATTTGCAGCTGCCCTTGCATGTGACATGACTGCAATGCAATACAATTTCACAGCTGTTGAAGAAGAAAAGAATAGAATCGAATCATTGATGAAGGAAGGTTCCATTGATCCAATAGCTATGAAGAAGGAAATCCAGCAATTGATGTGGGAGAAAGTGTCAATTGTAAGAAATGAGCAAAACCTAAAGTCCGCTCTTGAAAGACTTCTTGAAATGAAGGATGAATTGAATGACCTCAATGTTGATGAGAGAACCCAATTCAATGAATCATTGCTTACTGCCCTTGAAGTGATCAATATGGTTGAAATCTGCATATTGATTGTTAAATCAGCTATACTTAGAAGAGAAAGTAGAGGAGCACATTTCAGAGAAGATTTCCCAGAAACTAACGATGAGCTTTGGAAAAAGAGCATCGTCATGGGACCGAATAAAATCAGATTTGCTAAACGTTAGTAAAATTAACTAATTTTTATCAATATCTTTTATTCTAATTTTTGTGGAGTTTGACTCCACTTTTTTTATCTTGGAAAAAATAGTTCGTAGCATATAAAATTATTTATGTAAAAACTTGTTTTAAAAAAAATAGAAAAAGGAGTTTAAAGCTTTTGAGTGTTAAGAACCAACTTCAATAAGGATTTTTTCAAGACTTTCCTCTCATCCTCATCGATTCCATCCATTACTGTATCTTCCCAGTAATCAATGTACTTTAATATCTTATCAGTTCTTTTTATGCCTTTATCAGTTAATTTAACTAATTTTCTACGTCTATTAGAAGGATCCTCGATTCTTTTAATAAGGCCTGCCAATTCAAAACGCCTTAATAGCTTTGCAGTGTAACCATCACTGACCTTGAATAGATTCACCAATTCCTTTTGAGTTCCTTCAGTGGAAAACCTTATTCTGAGTAAAAAAGGAAGTTCAACTAAGCTGATGTCTTCATCTACAAATTCATCATCAATGTAATTTTTAAAGCTTGCTACTAATTCCTCTACAAAGTGATAAATTCTAATATCTTCAGGATTTTCATTAATAAACTGATTAGGCAATTCCATATTTACACCAATTCAAAACACTAAAACTCTTTTTATCTTTATATAAACTATATTATTCAATCTATTTAAATATTTTCATTAGATAACTGTTTCCTTAGGAAAGATTTATATATTATATCAAATATAATATTTTTAAAAATAATTTAAAATATTTTAATAATTTAAATATTTATACTATCTTTATATTCATTGATTTAATACAATTAGGTGACAATTATGAGCGATGTTATGTTTGGATTTGGAGCTATGAGATTGGATTTGGAAGATGAAAACAATCCAAGTTCCATAAATTACGATGATGTTACAGAAATGATTGACTATTACATGGACCAAGGGTTCAACTACTTTGACACCTCTTACGCATACCACAATGGAGCATCTGAAGCTGCATTAAAGATTGGGCTTGTAGAAAGATATCCAAGAGAATCCTTTAAGATAGCTGACAAGATACCTACATGGGCTTTAACAAGTGAAGAGGATAACCAAAAATTTGTGGACATCATGCTTGAAAGGTTAGGAACAGATTTCTTTGATGTGTTGCTTATCCACAACATCAATGAGTCCTTCCTTCAAATAGCTGAAAACTGCAACAGCTTCGAATACATTAAGAAAATGAAAGAGGAAGGAATAGCTAAGAAAATCGGCATCAGTTACCATGACAGATCTGATTTGCTTGAAGAAATCCTTGAAAAATATGGAGATATAATCGAAGTGGTGCAGCTTCAATTGAACTATCTCGATTGGGAAAGCAAACTTACCGAATCCAGAAAGAATTATGAAATCTGCGAAAAATACGGCAAGGAAGTAATTGTAATGGAACCTATAAAAGGTGGAACATTATTCAATTTGCCTGACGACATTAAAGAAAAATTCGAAAAAGAGGGCATGACCCTTGTTGAAGCGGCATTAAGATTTGCAGGAAGCCATGAAAACGTCAAAGTTGTTTTAAGTGGTGTAGGAAACCTCGAACAGATGAAAGAGAACTGTAAAGTCTTCAAGCCATTTGAAGCTATGAGTGAAGAGGAAAATGAATTCGTGCTTTCAATGGCAAATGAAATCAAGGAACTCATTGCAATAGACTGCAGTTACTGCGGATATTGCCTAAAGGAATGTCCTGCAGGAATCCCTATACCTGATTTCTTTGAATTGTACAACAGTGAAAAGATGTATTCACTTCCTTCATTGCATGCAATCTATGGAACAACTGCAGCTGCAAATGCACCGGCATCCGCATGCACAGAATGTGAATCCTGCATGGCAATCTGTACCCAAAAATTAGACATTCCAACACTTCTAAAAGATGTTGTAGATACATTTGAATAATTTTAATTATATAATAAATCAATTTTTGATATGATTAAACAAGATAAAAGATAAAAAAATAAAAAAGATAAAAAATTAAACTAAATGGTGATAAAATGGCAACTTTAGTAACTTATTTCTCAGCAAGCGGAGTAACCAAAAGAGTGGCAGAAAAAGTGGCAAAAGCACTTGATGCAGACATCTTTGAAATTGCTCCTGAAACCCCATATACCGCAGCAGACTTGGATTATATGGACAAAACAAGCAGATCTACCATTGAAATGAATGACAAATCATTCAGACCTCCAATTAAGGAAACAATTGATGTCGCTGAATATGACACAATTCTCATCGGTTTTCCAGTATGGTGGTACACTGCTCCAACTATCATAAACACTTTCATTGAAAGCATTGACATAACTGGAAAAACTGCAATAGCTTTCTGTACCTCTGGTGGAACTGGAATCAGCGGTTGTGAAAACGACTTGAAGAATGCTTATCCAGAAGCTAATTGGAAACCAGGAAAAAGATTATACGGCAGAGAATCTGATGATGAAATTATCAATTGGGTAAATGAATAAATATTCTAAATGAAAATGGATAAAAAATTATTCATTTTCTTTTTTTTATAAAACTCAAAATAGTTCGTAAAATATAAAATAAATTTAAGAATTAAAAAAATAATAGGAATAGAAAAAATTGCCTATTCCTCAGATTCTGATTCTCTTAATTCTTTCATTTCTGCAATAGCTCTTTTTGCCTCAGATAAGATATGGCCTTCATCAACAGTGAGTAATTTTCTATTCTCCATCAATATTTTACCATTACAAATGGTAGTGTCAACATTGGAACCATTAGCAGAATATACAAGGTTGGATGAAAGTGCATTGCTCATAGGAGTCATGTTAGGGTGATTGGTGTCAACAAGAATAAGATCTGCCTTCTTGCCAACTTCGATTGACCCCGCATCAATGCCTAATGCATTTGCACCATTATATGTTGCCATGTTTATCACTTCATCTGCAGTAGCGAGTTTTGGATTGAGTGTGGAAACCTTTTGAAGTAATGCTGCAAATTTCATCTCATCGAACATGTCAAGATTGTTGTTGCTTGATGCACCATCAGTACCAAGTCCGACACAAATATTTTGTTTCAATAATTCACCTATAGGTGATGCACCTGATGCAAGTTTCATGTTACTGCATGGGTTGTGTGAAACCTTGACATCATACTTTTTAATCAAATCTATCTCATTTTGGTCTAACCATACACAGTGAGCAGCAACAATATCACTATTCAATATACCCAAGTCATTTAAATACTCAAACGGTCTTTTATTTTGATGGTTCTCCTTACAGTCATTAATTTCCTTCATGGTTTCATTCATATGAATGTGGATACCAACTTGATGCTTATCAGCTTCCTTTCTGACCCTCTCAAGAAGCTCACTTGAAGTGGTATAAATTGAGTGTGGACCGAACATTGTGGTGATTCTTCCATCCGCAGTATTGTTGTGATTTTTTATTAAAGATATATTTTCCTTGAACTCATTTTCACGTTTTTCCTCAATGCCGAAATCGATCATACCATATGACAAGACTGCCCTCATACCAATTTCTTCAACTGCTTGAGCGACACCATCCATATAGAAGTACATGTCTGAAAATGTTGTGGTACCACTCTTGATCATTTCAGCTGCACCAAGAAGTGCACCTATGTAACAGTACTCCCTATTGAGGTGTGCTTCCATAGGCCAGATGTGGTCATTCAACCAAGTGTCCAATTCCAAATCATCGGCAATGCCTCTAAGAAGTGACATTGAAATGTGAGTGTGAGTGTTGACAAGTCCAGGCATCAATATCTTATCGCTTGCATCAATTACCTTTTCCGCATTTGACTCATCGATTGACTCGTTGATTTCTGCAATCTTATCATCAATGATTAAAACATCTGCATTTTTTTCTTCTGTTTTTCCATTTCCTAATGGATTTAATATAGTAGCATTTTTAATTAATATATTTTGACTTTCCATTAAAACACCTTAAAGTCTGATAATTTTTATTAATCTCTTTTTTATAAATCTCTATTGAATAATTAATTTCAATATTAATTATTTTAATCTACATTAATATCTAATTTTTTTAATATTTATATTATTGATTAAGTAGATTGAAAAATTATAAAAATAGATAAAAGTAATTTCAATAGCTAAAAGTAAAAAAAAGAAAAAAGTAAAAAAATAGAAAAATAGTTTGAAATTAAATTCAAACTATAAAATTAATGAAATATTATTTGATGACTACTTTAGCGGTTTTGCTAATTGCAGCATACATGTTGTTTCCTGCAAACTTGGCAGTGAAGCTGTAGGTTCCTTTCTTGGATAAGCTTACATTAACTTTTGCAACTCCATTTGAATCTGTTGTTGCAGTATAAGTCTTGCCGTTTACAGTGAATGTGATCTTCTTGCCATTTACTGCCTTACCGCTTGCAGACTTGAATGTAGCAGTGATTGTTTTTGTCTTAGCACTTGCCTTGTAGGTTTTAGCCGGTACGGTCAAGCTAGCTTTTTGCTTATTTACAACAATCTTTGCAACAATGAATGAACCGTTGTACTCGTCATCGCCAAGGTATGCTACAGCAAAAGTATAGGTTCCTGCATTCTTAAGGTTTATTTGAAGTTTTGCAGAACCGTTCTCATCAGTATCCCTATCGTAAACATTACCGTTGAATCCTATTTGGACATGCTTATTTTTTAATAAGTTGCCCTCTTTGTCTTTCAATGTGATGAAGAAATATTTTCCTATCCTTCCATCTGTATCAACATCAACAGCAGTTGTAGTCATGTTCTGGTAGATGATTTGAGTTTCCTTTCTCATAACGGATATGTTTGAATTGAATGAAGCGTCATTATACTCCTCATCATTTTCCAATGAGACAGCCAGATTATAGATTCCAGAAGTCAAATCAGTCAAATCAACAATTCCTTCATCATTGGTTTCAGCATATAAGGTCTCTTCATTGCCTCTATTGTCAGATATGATGATTTTTAAAAGCTTATTTGCTAACCCATTGCCGTCATTGTCCTTCAACAATATGTTCAAGGTTTCATAAACATTCAATGAATCCTTTTCAATGGAAATGTTTGGAGCATCCTTCCTTAAGACATTTACAATGAAGCTTAAGTCGGATTGGCTGTAAAACTCATCCTCTAAGAATTTCAAGTCAAAATCGTAAGTTCCTTGAGTCAAATTCAGATTGAACTTGAAGAATCCATCTTCATCACTGCTTAAAGTATAGTTTTGGCCTAATTGATTGTTGATGAGTAGAATAGTCTTATCTTTGATGACTTTTGAGCTTTCATCAAGCAAATAGAATTTTAACTCTTCATTAGACCATACAAATGTGGATATGTTGCCTAAATCATAATCACCAAGAATATTGATTTGGCTGTTGATTCTTAAGGC
>CACYJH010000013.1 GCA_902774685.1 uncultured Methanobrevibacter sp. | reverse complement strand
AAATACTGGTAAAGTAGCAAAAGGAACTAACGAAGTAACTAAATTTATCGAAAGAGGAAACGCAGCTTTAGTCGTTATCGCAGAAGATGTTGATCCTGCAGAAATCGTTGCTCACATTCCTGTTCTTGCTGAAGAAAAAGAAATTCCTTACGTATACTTAGCTACCAAAGATAAAGTTGGTGCAGCTGCTGGTTTAAGTGTTGGAACTGCTTCCGCTTGTATCGTAGATGCTGGAGATGCTGCAGACTTAGTAGCAGAAGTTGTTGAAAAAGTTGCAGAACTTAAAGAATAAGTATTGCACTGTTTAGAAGATGTTAATCTTCACTATAATTAACAGGTGATAATATGGAAGAAGATGACTGGAGAAATCATGCAAGTAAAATGCAGAATTCTCGATGGAAGAGATAAAGGAAGAATTTTAACAAGAAATATCATGGGCCCTGTACGTGAAGGCGATATTTTAATGTTACTCGACACAATCAGAGAAGCTAAGGAGATTAGAACTCCATAATAACGTAAGTTATTAGGGCTTATAAATTAGAAGGTGTTTTAACATGAGAACTTGTTCATTCTGTGGTAAAGAAATAGAAGAAGGTACTGGAAAAATGTATGGTAGAGTACCAAGAAAAGTTAAATGGGTTAAACAATGATTGAAAGAAGCTTTGTTATGATGAAACCTGATGCGGTATCTAGACGTTTAATGGGTCAAATTTTAAGCCGTTTTGAAAATAAAGGTCTCAAAATTGTTGCTATGAAATTAAGACAAATTGACGAAGATTTAGCTAAAGAGCATTATGGTGAACATGCTGAAAAACCATTCTTTAATGGTTTAGTTGAATATATCACTTCTTCTCCTGCATTAACTATGGTTATTGAAGGTGACGATGCAATTTCAGTAATTAGAAAAATGGTAGGAGCAACCAATCCTAAAGAAGCAGATATTGGAACCATTAGAGGAGATTTCGGTATGGATACTGGAAGAAACATTATCCACGCATCCGATGCACCTGAATCTGCTAAAAGAGAAATTGCTCTTTTCTTTGATGAAGAAGAAATTTGTGATTATTCTATGTCTGATAACGCTTGGATTTACGAATAGATTCAAAATCTATTGATTGGATTTTATTGAATTGCATATTCGTTGTCTATAATCATTAGCTATATTTAGCTTAAATTGATTGAAATTATATTGTTAAATTTATTGAATTTGTTTGATTTATTGAATTATTAAATTGTGAGTGGAGTAAAAATGAAGATTAGATCCCCAATTGTATCTGTTTTAGGTCATGTAGACCATGGTAAGACTACCTTATTGGATTATATCAGAGGAAGTACTGTAGCTGATAGGGAAGCAGGTGGTATTACCCAACACATTGGAGCTACTGAAATCCCAATAGATACAATAAATGAAATTTGTGGAGATTTTATAGCTCGTTTATCAATTAAAGATACAATTCCAGGTTTATTTTTTGTAGATACTCCAGGGCATGCTGCATTTACATCACTTCGTAAACGTGGTGGAGCTTTAGCTGATTTAGCTATTTTAATTGTTGACATAAATGAAGGTTTCAAACCTCAAACCTATGAAGCAATTAATATTTTAAAGATGTATAAAACTCCATTTATTGTTGTAGCTAATAAAATTGATAGAATCTTTGGATGGGACATTCATGAAGGTGCTTCCTTTATGGAAAGTTTTAAGGAGCAAGCTCCAAGTGTACAAACCGAATTGGATTTGAAGGTTTATGAGCTTGTCGGTAAATTGCATGAAGAAGGATTCCAATCCGAAAGATTTGATAGGGTAAGTGATTTTGCAAGCCAAATTACAATCATTCCAATCTGTGCAAAGTCTGGTGAAGGTATTATTGAGCTTATTGCCATGTTATTAGGTTTGGCTCAAGAATATTTGACAGAACAATTGGAAATCCACGAAGACGCTCCTGCTAAAGGAACTGTTCTTGAAGTCAAGGAGGAAACCGGTCTTGGTGTAACTGTAGACAGTATCATCTATGATGGTGTTCTCCGTGATGGTGATGAAATAGCTTTGATGGATGCAAACAATGTTGTAAAAACCAAAATCAGATCTATCTTAAGGCCTCTTCCTCTTGAAGAGATGAGAGATTCCAAAAAGAAATTCAAAAAGGTCGATGAGGTTGTTGCGGCAGCAGGTATCAAGATAGCAGCTCCAAATCTTGATGATGTTGTTTCAGGTTCTCCACTTAGAGTCTTAAGTGATGATGAGGATGTTGAAGCAGAATTGTTAAAAGAGTTGGAAGACATTACCGTTGACACTGACGATGAAGGATTATTTGTTAAGGCAGATACATTAGGTTCACTTGAAGCTGTTGTTCATTTGCTTAAGGAAATGGATATTCCAATCAGATCTGCAGAAATTGGAGATGTAAACAAAAGGGATGTTATTGATGCATCCATTGCCAAAGAGGAAAATATCGAACATGGTGTAATTATTGCATTCAATGTGAAGGTACATCCTAAGGCTGAAGTCGATTTAAATAATTCAGGAGTTAAACTCTTTAAAGGTGATGTAATCTATCAGATTACCGAAGATTATGAAGCTTGGGTTCTTGAGAGAAAAGAGGCTCAGAAAAAGCAATGGCTTGAAGCAATTATCAAACCTGCTAAGTTCATGATACTTCCGAAATTGATATTTAGGCAAAGCAAACCTGCTATCTGCGGTATTGAAGTTGAAGCAGGTACTGTAAAACAGGGCTATGCCTTGATGAATGCAAATGGTGACTATGTAGGTACCATTGCAAGTATGGAAGATAAGGGTGAAACATTACCTGCAATTTCAAGAGGTCAAAGAGTTGCTATGGCAATCGATGATGCTGTGGCAGGAAAGGACTTTGAGGAAGGGGATACCTTGTATGTGGATATTCCTGAAAAGCATTATAAGATCTTGGAAAGAGAGTTTAAGGACAAGTTGAATGAAGATGAATTCATGGCCCTTGACGAAATCTTGGAAATCAAACGTAAGAAAGATAGGGATTGGGGTAAATTCGGTCTTTTCGAATATTAATACAAATCAATCAAAATAATTTAATCAATTAACTAAAATTAATTTCATAATTAATTTCACATAATTTAAAGATTATAGAATAAATACTAGAGATTAAGGGAGATTAAATTCCTAAAAATAAAAGGAGGAATTTTATTGGCATTTAAAATTGTTGTATCTGATAAAGAATTAAGTTATCAATTAGAAGTTGATGATGCAAAACAATTAAACGGTTTAAAAATCGGAGAAGAATTCGATGGTCAAATCGTTGGTTTAGATGGCTACAGTTTAAAAATCACTGGTGGTAGTGACAAAAACGGTTTCGCTATGAAAAAAGACGTTGATGGTCCTAGAAGAATCAAAAGTCTTTTAACCGGTGGAGTAGGCTACAAACCTAAAGCTGATGGTGTTAAAAGAAGAAAAACTGTCAGAGGAAACACTATCTCTGAAGATATTGTTCAAATCAACACTATTGTTGCTAAAGCAGGCAGCAAATCCATATCTGATATCTTAAATCCTGAAGAAGAAGGAGAAGCAGAAGAATAATCAGATAGCTGATGATAAATGAAATTTATAATGAACCTTTTCATTATTATTTTTCATTCATTTTGAAAATATAATGAACATTTTCATTATCATTTTTGTTTTTCATTCTATTGGAATTCATTATTTATTTAAAATTTCAAATTAAAATTTCAAATTATTATTATATTTTATTATTATCAAATTTAAAGTTCAAAATCATGTTTATATTAATATTGAATTATAAATATGATTTCAAATTAAAAAATAAGAGAATTTATTAAAGATTCATAAGTATGATTCAATATTAATTATAAATTTTCATTAATATTTACGTTCATTCATTTATTAATTCAAATTCATTTATTAATTTAAATTTATTAATTAATTCAAATTATTTCCTAAAAAAACTATAAAAAAATTAAAGGTGTAATCTGTGAAAGTACAATCTGATGTTAACATAGGACTTGTGGGCCACGTCGATCACGGAAAAACAACACTTACCAAAGCATTATCTGGTGTATGGACAGATACTCACAGTGAAGAAACAAAAAGAGGTATTTCAATTCGTTTAGGATATGCAGATATTGAATTCAGAAAATGTCCTAATTGTGAAGAACCTTTATGTTACACTACTAAAGATGTTTGTGAACATTGTGGAAGTGAAACTGAAGTCGTTAGAAAAGTATCCTTTGTAGATGCTCCAGGACACGAGACTTTAATGGCTACTATGTTATCTGGTGCAGCAATTATGGACGGTGCTGTTTTAGTAATTGCAGCTAACGAAGAATGTCCGCAACCACAAACCAAAGAACACTTGATGGCACTTGATGTTATCGGTGTTAAAGATGTAGTTGTAGTTCAGAATAAAGTGGATATTGTTCCTAGAGAAAGAGCTATTGAGAGTTACAATGAAATCAAGGAATTCGTAAAAGGTACTTGTGCAGAAGATGCTCCAATCATTCCTGTATCTGCTCAACAAGGAGCTAATATTGACATTCTTATTAAGGCTATCAACGATACAATCCTTACACCGGAAAAAGAATTAGACAAACCTGCTAGAATGCATGTAGCTAGATCTTTTGATATTAATAAACCTGGTTCCCATCCTAAGAAAATCAAAGGTGGAGTAATCGGTGGAAGTTTAGTTCAAGGTACTCTTAAATTAGGAGATATTATTGAAATTAGGCCTGGAATTAATATTAAAGAAAGCAAACAAAACAAATGGATTAGCTTAACTTCTGAAATCATCGGCTTGGAAGCTGGTGGAGAATCAGTTGAAGAAGTTGGACCTGGCGGTCTTATCGGTGTAGCTACCAAATTAGACCCTGCATTAACCAAGGCTGATTCATTATCTGGTTCTGTTGCTGGTGCTGAAGGTACATTACCTGATGTCTTGCATAGTTTTGATATGAAAACTGAACTATTGGAACGTGTTGTAGGAACTAAAGATGAAAGAAAAGTAGATCCAATTAAGATTAAAGAACCTTTAATGATTAACTGTGGTACAACCACCACCATCGGTGTTGTAACTAAAGTTAAGAAAAATGTCAGCGTTGCATTGAAATTGCCTGTCTGTGCTGATAAGGGTGATAGAGTAGCTTTATCCCGTAGAGTAGGTGCTCGTTGGAGATTGATTGGATTTGGTATCATTCAATAATTTTAAAGTAGATTATTTCTATTTTTGATTATTGTTGAACTGTCATTTAAAAAAATTTAGTTAACTGTGATAACATGGGATCTGAGGATAAAAGAGAAGTATTTATTGATACTAACTTTTTCATGATTCCTTTTCAATTCAATATAGATATTCTTGAAGAGTTTAAGAGAATCTTACCTAATTACAAGTTGGTTACAACCAAATTTGTTCTAAATGAACTTAAAGGTTTGAAAAACAACAGTAAAGGCAAGGTTAGGCTGGCTGCGGGTTTAGGTTTGAAAATTGCACAATCCGATGAGATTGAAGTTAGGGACATTCCTTTAAATGATGGCGAGTCTGTAGATGATGCTTTAATCAGAATTTCTAAAGTATTGGCTACAAATGATGCCAATTTGAGAAAAAAAGCCAAGAAAAAAGGAATTCCATTAGTGATCTTAAGGCAAAGAAAGTATTTGGCAGTTGAAGGCTATCTGGTTTAATGGTTAACTAATTAAATAAATTATGATTAACTTTAAATATTATTTAAAAGTATATTTTAATTAAAAATGCATTATATTTAGCATAATTAATTAATATATTCAATTATATTCATATTTCACGAAGATTTTATAAAAATTTAAATTTACTTAAAACGAGGGATTATTTTGTATTACATGACAACTATTGAGGGAACTGTAAGAATTCCACCTTATAGGTTTGATGAACCTCTTGAAGATGTAGCTATTGAAACTTTAAATGAAGAATACATCGGTCAACTTGATAAGAACTTAGGTTTAATGGTCGGTGCTTTCAGTATTGAAGAAATTGGTGAAGGAGTGCTTATTATGGGTGATGGTGCTGCATACCATAATGTAGTCTTTAATGCTATTTTCTTTAAGCCTGAACAACAGGAAATTGTTGAAGGTGAAGTTACTGACATTACTGAATTTGGTGCATTCGTAAAGATTGGACCAATGGAAGGTCTTGTACACGTATCTCAAGTAACTGACGACTATATTAATTATGACCCTAGAAATGCATCTCTTATAGGTAATGAAACCAATAAGATCTTAACTGAAGGAGATAGGATCAGAGCAAGAATAGTAACTTTATCTCTTAAAGGTAAATCCATTAAGGAATCTAAAATTGGTCTTACCATGAGACAACCTAATTTAGGTAAATTTGAATGGATTGAAGCTGAAAAGAATAAGGCAAAAGAAAATAAAGCTATGGCTAAGGTGGAAGAATAATGGTATTAAAAGCTTGTACTCATTGCAGTTTATTAACTGAAAAGGAACAATGCCCTGAATGTAAAAACCCTACTTCTTCTAACTGGAGCGGTCTTTTGATAGTAACTGATCCTGAAGAATCCGATGTTGCTAGAGAATTAGGCATTACCAAAGCTGGAGAATACGCTTTAAGGGTTAGATAATCTTAATCTTAAAACTTTTAGAAAAAGTTTAATCAAATAGTATCACTTTAATCAGTGATATTCTTTTTTTATTTTTCATTTTTTTAACTATTTTGCTGTTTTTTTAATTATTTTTCAATTAATTATTCTATTTTTCAATTATTTTTATCCTATTTTTTAAACTATTTTTTCAAATTTTTTAGCTATTTTTTCTAATAAATTTCATTAATTTTAGTTAATCTTAATTATTTGCTATTATTTCTTAATTCTATTAAGTTTATGTTATCCATTTCCAATTATTTAATCAAATTATTATTATTTTGATAAAAAGGTATATATAGAGTTTAATTTAAATATATTATTGTGTTTTTATACTAAACTCAAAAAATATGGTTTATTTTAATAATGACTATTTAATTATGGAGGCTTTTTATGACTGGATTAATAGATTTATTTAAGGAAGCTTTAGTCTATCCTACTAAGGATTATAAGGCTTTGCTCATTTTTGGAGTTGTCTTCCTTGTTGCAAATTTAACCTCAGTTTTAGGTTCTTGGGGTATTGAAATCAATACAACAGTAATAGAATTGCTCGGAATCGTTTCACTGATTCTTTATTTTGTAACACAAGGTTATATGTTAAGTGTTTTAAAAGAAACAATAAACTTTGGCGAAGATATTCCTGCATTGGATATTTTTGCAAATCTTGTTGATGGATTAAAATTATTGGTTGTGGAAATTGTTTATTATATCATTCCAACAATAATCGTTTTGATTGTCGGATGGCTTTCCGGAACCTATTCTGCTGTCTTTAAGATTGTTGAATTTATGGGTCAGGAAGTGACAAACACTACCGTTAATGCTACCACTATGGTAAATACAGTTCCTCAAGAATACTGGTCTGCATTATTCGCTGGACTTTTGATCACTGCCATTGTTGCAATGGTCCTATACATCATATTTGGCTTATTGTTGGAAATTGCAATGTGCAGATTAGCTAAATATGACAGCATCGGTGAAGCTATCAACATTAAGGAAGTAATTGGTGACATTCAAGAAATTGGTGTTGGAAGATATATTGGATGGTATATCATTTTATTAATCATTACAATAATCTTAGGACTTATTTTAGGGCTCTTCACTGCTATTCCATATGTTGGTATATTAATTGGATTCTTAGTTATGGCTCCATTCATTGCTTTATTTGGTACTAGAGCATTAGGAAACCTTTATGCTGATGCAGAATAAGCAAGATCTTTAAGCATTCGACTAAATCTTGAGCAAAACTTTTCACAATTGGAGTGATGTGATTCATCGCTCTTTTTTCTTATTTTTTATTAATTTATCTTTTTTTAAACTGATTTAATGCTAAACTTTATATATCTTAAATTAGATAAATATTAAAGTATAATAATTATTTTACTATATATTTTATAGACTCATTTTAAAATATTGACTTAAAATATTATTATTTTGGATTTATTGATAGAGGTTAAAACTTGTTTAAATTAGATGAAAATTTAATTGGTGAATTTAAAAAACCGTTAGGTAAATTGTATGCTGAATTTGAAGATGCAATACCTATGATTAAAGAAGCTAATTTTCTAATCTCTGTTGGTGATCAAACTACTAAAAATCTTGTTGATAATGATTTGATTCCAGATTTGGGAATCATTGACAATCGTATTCAACGTAAAGATCATAATCATGATATTATTCGTACAGAAAACATTTTAGAAGCAGATAATCCTGCAGGCACAATCACTGAAAATCTATGGGAAACCATAGAGAAAGCCATTTCTTTAACTTTAGAGGATAATGAAAATCGTATTATTGTAGTTGAAGGGGAAGAAGATCTTGCAGTTCTTCCATGCTTATTGATTGCACCTGAAGATGCTGTTATTTTATATGGTCAACCTAACGAAGGTTTGGTCTTTGTAAATGTTTCTGATGGAAAAGACAAAGCTGCTAAACTTATGACTTATTTTAATAAGGAATAATTGTTCTAGTTTCTTTGTGAGATTATTTAATTTATAATAATAATTAAATTCAAACCCTAAAAGAGAGGTTTTTATAATGGATATTGAAATTATTGAAAAGAAAGAAAACGTTTTATTTGATAGAACTGAAGTTAAATTTATTGTTTCTTACGTAGGAGAACCAACTCCTAAGCTTTTAGATGTCAAAAGCAAATTAGTTGCTATGCTTGACACTAAAAAAGAATTAATCGTTGTAGACAACATTCAACCAGGATACGGTGAACCTAAAGCAACTGGTTACGCTAAAGTATACGGTAGAGAATCATCTTTAATTGATGTTGAAAAACCAAGCATCATTGAAAAGAACAAAGAACCAGAAGCTCCTGCTGAAGAAGAAGATGAAGCGGAAGAATAATTAGGAAGGATTTAGGAGGATATTATTATGCCTGATAAAAAAGATTTATACACTGTAGAAGGAGACAAAATCGTAAGGAAAAACCCATTCTGTCCTCGTTGTGGTGAAGGTGTATTCATGGCTGACCACGGTGACAGATTCGCTTGCGGTAAATGCGGATACACTGAAATGAAAACTAAAGAATAGATTTATTCTTTACTTTACTTTTTACTTTTTTTAATTATTTTTTACTAAGTTTTTTTACATTTTTAATTATTTTAGTCTATTTTTTAGATATTTTTCTTAGCTGTTTTTACATTTTTAATTATTTTAGTCTATTTTTTAGATATTTTTCTTAGCTGTTTTTACATTTTTAATTATTTTAGTCTATTTTTTAGATTTCGCTACAAACATTTATTATTTATAAAATGTATATACACTATTAATAATAAGGTGATAATTATGAATAACCGTTTAGCAATTGCTCGTGATTTTGCAAAGGCTATAAATAATGAGTATATATCTAAAATAATTTTATTTGGTTCTGTAGCTAGAGAAGAAGATACAGATGACTCAGATATTGATATTTTAGTTGTATCAAATTATGCTAAATTGATTGAACCTAAAATAAGAGAAGAGGTTTTCAATGTTGTTATTGATAAAAAGGAATTCATATCTGTCCATGTCTTTTCAGAAGAGAAGTTAAATAAAATCCAAGATTTTTCCTTATTAAAAAACATTGAAGAAGAGGGGATTGTCCTTGGATGAAATAGAATCTTGTATTGAAATTGCAATTGATGATTTGGAATCAAGCAAGCTTCTTTTGGAAGCAGGCAAATATAGAAATTCCATAACCTTATCCTATTATGCAATGTTCTCTATTTCAAGGGCATTACTTTTAAAGAAAGGTTTAACTCCTAAAACACATGATGGGGTAATCACATTAATCGGTGAAAAGTATGTCCTCGAAGAAGGATTTGATAGGGAGTTGGCATCCAGATTCTCTAGGGCGAGAACAATTAGAGAAGATGCAAGTTATGCAAATTATGATGATTTTGATTTAGACACTGCAAAAGAGAATGTGTGGCTTGCTGAAGAATTTATAAATGAAGCTAAAAAATTCTTATGATTATTTTTATTTATTGTTTAATGAGTTGATACGAGTGAAAATTAGAACTGGAAGACTTGAAAAGGAAATGACCGATGAAGCAGCAGTATACACCTCTTCATTGGAATTTGATAGATTTATCTTTGATGCAGACATTCAATGCAATTACGCTCACACTTCAATGCTTAAGGCACAAGGGATTATAGATGGAGAAATAGCAGATAAGATCCTTGAAGCATTGGATAAGCTAAGTGATGAAGGTTTCGATGCACTTGAATTTGACCATTCTGTTGAAGACGTTCATATGGCTGTGGAAAACTATGTAACCAAGCTTGTAGGTCCTGAAGCAGGATTCATGCATACTGCAAAGTCAAGAAACGACCAAGTTGCAACAGATATTAGATTGTTGTTGAGAGACAGAATATCTGAAATCCAAATTGGAATCCTTGAGTTCATTGAAGGGATCCTTGAACTTGCTAAGGAGCATAAGGAAACAGTCATGATTGGATACACTCATTTGCAGCATGCTCAGCCAGTTACCTTGGCTCATCACTTGATGGCACATGCACAAGCCCTAAAAAGGGATTATCAAAGATTGGATGACACCTATAAGAGAGTCAATCTAAACCCATTAGGTTCAGCTGCTATGGCAACCACAAGTTTTCCAATTGACAGGGAATTAACAACCCAATTGTTAGGCTTTGATGATTATCTTGAAAACTCAATGGATGGTGTTTCCTCAAGAGACCATATTGCAGAGACTGTATTCGATCTCAGTGCATTATGCACTACATTATCCAAAATCTGTGAAGAATTGGTTCTTTGGAGCACTTATGAGTTTGGAATCGTTTCAATGGCTGATGAATACTCATCAACATCTTCAATCATGCCACAAAAGAAAAATCCTGATGTAGCAGAGGTTGCAAGATCCAAATGTGCAATAGTCAATGGAGAATTAATCACTATTCTAACCATTCTAAAAGCTATTCCATACACTTACAACAGAGATTTACAGGAAATCACTCCTCATTTATGGAATGCATGCGATGTAGCTTATGACACTTTGAAGATAGTCAATCACATGCTTTTAACTGTAACATTCAATACTGAAAGATGTTTGGAATTAGCAGGAGCTAACTTTGCAACAGCTACAGACTTAGCTGACATTATGGTAAGGGAAAGAAAGATACCATTCAGAACAGCCCATAAGATTGTAGGCAGAATTGTAAATGAGGCAGTGGCTGAAGGAGTAAATCCAAGTGAAATTGATGGTGCCTATGTAGACAACGTAGCAGAGGAACTTGGATTTGAAAAATTAGGTCTTGATGATGAATTGATTCACAATGCATTGAATCCAATTGAAAACGTTAAGATTAGAAATGTTCCTGGAGGTCCTTCTCCTGAAATGGTCCAATTGGCTATTGACAATATGAACATATTTTTAGATAATGAATTTGAAAAACAAGGAATCTGATTGTTTTTCCATTCAATTATTTTATTTTTTAAATATGTTTATAACTATTGTTAAATATGATGTATTGAATTGTTAAGCTACTTTGAAATTATTGTTTCTAAATGGTGGAAATATGGTATATGATGTAAATGCTCTTTTGAATCATATAAATAAAATCAGAAGGGAAATAGGTCATGAAGAAGTCAATATAGACATTAAGGAAGTTCTATATGATAATGACGCTAATGAAATGTGGATTATCACCAATGACCGTCCTGACAAATCAGCTATTATTGGAAAAGGGGGATGGGTTGTTGGCAGACTCAGAGAAGAGCTTGAAATAGGAAGCATCCATGTAGAAAGTCATTCTGATTTCCTTCAAAAGGAGTATAGGATGAATCTTTCTTTAAATAAGTTAAATTCATTTGTAAATGAAAATAAGGAAAACTTGGATTATGGTTCATTTATAGCTTTAAACAATTTAATAGACATTCTAAAGATAAAATTGGATAATTTATATTCATTTAATTTCTACAATTATTTCAAGGATTTGGATGAAAGTCCCTATGGCTATTTTGAAGCTGAAAAGCCAACAGCCATTGTAGCATTGTCAGGTGGTACAGACAGCAGCTTTTCACTCATATTAGCAAAAAAATTGGGATTCAATCCAATAGCAATTACTGTTGACCCTGGAACCATTGTTCTTCCAAACCAATTTAGGCATAACATTGACAAGCTGGTAGAGGAATTGGATGTTCCTCATGAGTATATTGAAGTGGATTATAGTGAATTGGTTCAGGAATCATTCACTGGAAGATTCCATCCTTGCGGAAGATGTTCAAAGATCATTGAGGAAACTGTATACAAATATGCTTTAGAGAATGATGTTCCTATTGTGATTTTTGGAGACATGTTGGCAACTGGAAGTCAGTGCATAACAGAACAAGTTTGCAATCTTGAGGAAAGTGATGAAGAAATTGATGAAATTGATGAAAATAGACAAAGTGATGTAGATAATGGAGTTGAAAATAATAAAGTTATTAGGCTCAACTTACCTGCTTCATTATCCGTGTCAAAATCTGAAAACAAATCCCTAACTGTGCATTATAATCTAAACAAGTTTAAAGGATTTGGATGTCCATTGTTGTATGAAGTTCATAAGAAGTTTCCACACATGAAAAGGTATTCAATACAAAGAATTTTAAGGGAAACAAGATCAGGTGTACTTGAACCTGGTGAGGCATTGGACTTGATTTGGAGTTTTTATAAGACTGATTAGAAAAATTATTATTCAGTACAATAAATGAATTGTAAAAAATTTAGCTTATGCATTTATTATTTATTTAGGTGAAAATATGAAAAGAACAATTTGTCCACGTTGTGGTTCCACTAATATAGATTGGATCATTCCACAGGTTTGGTCAAAATGGGAATGTAAGGACTGTTCCTACACTGGACCTGCTATTGAGGCTGATGATGATTTGATTGCAGAAATCAAGGCTGATTGGGAAGAGAATAAGGAAAAATATCTTGAAGAGGAAAATAGGAGAGCTCAACAGATTGCATCTGGTGAAGATGAAATCTTAGATGATGAAATGGAATTGGAAGAGGAAGACGAACTCAGCGAAGAGGAATTGGATAAAAAATTGAGAGAATTGAATTTATGATTGCTTTAAAAAATATTCAATTTAAATCATTAATTTTTTATACTTTATTCAACATACTATTATTTGAATATATTAACTTTGTAAAAATTTTAAGTTCATTGAACTTTATAGAAGAGGTGAAATTATGCCTAGTTTTTTAAATTTACGTGGAAATAATAATGACTCTAAAGACCCTAGATTAATCAGGGAAGGAATTAAATTAGGAGTTAATTATAAAAGATTTAGTAAAGAGCCTGTATTGGGTAAAAACATTTTACTTAGATCTAATACTGTAATCTATAATGATGTAATCATTGGAGATGATTTTAAAACTGGACATAATGTTGTTGTAAGAGACCATACTACAATAGGTAATGATGTATTGATTGGTACAAATACTGTCATTGAAGGTGGATGTGAAATCGGAAATAATGTAAGCATCCAATCAAATGTATACATTCCAAGAAACAGTATTATTGAAGACAATGTATTCATCGGTCCTTGCGCCTGCTTTACAAATGACAGGTATCCTATTAGAGTTGAATATGAATTGAAAGGACCTCAACTCAGAAAAGGATGTTCTGTTGGTGGAAATACAACATTCTTATCTAATATAGAAGTTGGTGAAGGAGCTATTGTAGCTGCAGGTGCAGTTGTAACCCGTAGTGTACCTCCTTATTACTTAGCTATTGGTACTCCTGCTAAAATTAAGCCATTGCCTACTTCATTAAGAGTTCCAAATATGATTTAGGTACTTTGATTATTTTTAAATTTTCAGCATGTCTTTTTAAATCCTATTTTTTATTTTTTAATTCCATTTTTTCAATTAAGATTCAATTTTTATAATAGGTTTTTTATGAGACATTCTCGCATTCTTATTTTTAAGGAAAAATCCTTGGGGGAATTGATTATGGATGAAAAATATGCGTTTTATTTATTTATTTTATTCCTAGCCCTTCTTTTGATAATTTTGTGGGCTGTTTTTATAATCGATACAACAGAAAGGAATCAGCAAATAGATCATACTCACTATTATCATTCATCAAGTTCTGAAAATGAGGAACCTAAATATGTTTTAGAGAGATATCATCCTGTTGAAACTTATACTTCCCCTTATGACAATAGGGATTATGTTAATCAGCTTTATAGGCTTTATCCCCAATATTATTATCCATAAAATTTTAAGATTTAATTTTTTCATTAATCTTAAATCCTTGATTTTATTAAGTTTTTTTAGTTTTTTTTTTTATTATTATTATTATTATTATTTTGGATTATTTTCATATTTTTATTTCCATTTTTTTGAAAAATTTTATTTTTCTATTTTATTTCTCTTTTATTTTTTTTATTTTTAGAAATTTAAGTTATTTTTTTAATTTAATTTATTCCTATTGCCTTATTTTTTATTTTAAGTATTTTTTTTATTTTATTTAACTAATCTAATCTTTAATTTGCATTATTAACCTTAAAGATTATATATAATAAAAAAGATATATTTTTATGTTATATATTATATTATTATTCTAAAATATTCTAAAACTTTCATTTAGATTTATTTAATTCTGTTTTAAAATATTTTAAAATAATTATGATTTTATACTAATCTGTTGAATTAATGAAATTTATTTTAAATTGATTATGGAGATTTTATGATGATTGTAAAAGATTGGTGTTCTTATTGCGGTTGTTGCGCAGGTGTTTGTGTAAGAAACTGCATAGAAGTAAAAGAAACAGCTTTAGTTTTTGATGAAAACTGTAATGAATGTGGAATTTGTGTAGATGCTTGTCCATTAGCGGCATTGGAATTAGAAGAATAGATTAATGGGGATGAATTATTATGATTAAAACTGATGTATTAGTTATTGGTGCTGGACCTGCTGGTTCTACCGCTGCAAGATTTGCTGCAAAAGGTGGGGCAAAAGTAATTCTCATGGATAAGAAATCTGAAATCGGTGCTCCTAAAAGATGCGCAGAAGGTGTTTCCAAAAGAACCTTTGAAATCTTAGAGCTTGAAGCTGACCCTCATTGGATTACCCAAGAAATCGAAGGTATCAGATTAATCGCTCCAGATGGAACTGACGTATGGTTAACTAACGATGTAGTTGAATTGCCAGAAGCAGGTTACATCTTGGAAAGAAAAGTCTTCGATAAGCATTTAGCTATGGAAGCTGGTAGAGCAGGAGCAGAAATCAGAATCAAAACCCAAGCAAAAGGTCTTAAGAAAGAGGAAGATGGATCTTACACTGTAACTTGTGAATGCATGGGTGAAGTTTATGACATTAACGCTAAAATCCTTATCGGTGCAGATGGTCCTGAATCCCACGTAGCTAAATGGGCTGGATTAAAGGCTATCACCAAACCTAAACACATGGAAGCTGGTGTACAGTTTGAAATGTGTAATGCTAAAATGGAAAGAAACGATGTTCTTGAGTTCTACTTCGGTAGCGTAGCACCTGGAGGTTACTTCTGGTTATTCCCTAAAGGTGACGATATCGTAAATGCAGGACTTGCAATCATTCCTGAAATGGCTGAAAAATCCGCTTACGAATACTTAGTTGATGCTGTTAACAACTGTTACGCACTTAAGGATGCTCAACCTGTAGAATTGAATGTAGGTGGAGATCCTGTTGGTGGTCTTGTAAAGGAAATGTACAATGACAACATCATGCTTTGTGGAGATGCTGCAAGCCAAGTTAACCCATTAACAGGTGGAGGAATCACCAGCGGTATTACTGGTGGTAAATTAGCAGGACAAACCGCTGCTGAAGCTATTGCAGCAGGAGACTGCTCTAAAAAATTCCTTAAAAAGTATGCTGATTTAGTTGATGAAGCTATGGGTCATGATATGGACAAGTATTCCAAAGCTTGTGACTACTTATGGTCTTTAAATGATGAAGACTTAAACAGCATTGCAAAAGCTTTCCAAGACATTGAATTTGAAACTCTTGGAACCACTGAACTTGTAAAGGCATTAATCAAAGTGCAACCAAGTGCAGCTTTAAAATTACGTAAATTATTCTTATAAATAATTTACTTCTTTTTTTATTTTATTTTATTTTCTAGCTATTTTTTTAATTATTTTTTTTTTTATTATGTTTTTATTTTAATTCTAGTTATTTTTCTAACTATTTTTTTTATATTTTTATTTTAATTTTGCTATTTTTTTAATAATTTAAATCTATTTTATTTTGCTTATTTCTTTATTATTTTCCTTATTTTTTTATAAAAAAACTAAAAAGTTAAATATATTATAAAATAAACTAAAATATAATATAATTTTAATAAACAATTAGATTAATTAAAATAAAATTTTTAAGTGATATTATGATTTTAGTAACTGGTGGAGCAGGGTATATCGGCTCCCATATCAACAAATTACTTAATAATTCTGGCTATGAAACAATAGTGTTGGATAATTTATCCAAAGGACATAAATCTGCAGTTAAATGGGGGCAGTTTGTCAATGCAGATTTAGAGGATACAGATAAGCTTAAAGAGATTTTTCAAGACAATGATATTGAGGCAGTAATGCACTTTGCGGCATTTTCATCTGTAGCTGAAAGTGTTGAAGAGCCTGAGAAATATTTCAAGAACAATTTTGAAAACACTTTGAATCTGCTCCAAGTTATGAAGGAATTCAGAGTAAGGAAATTCATCTTCTCATCAACAGCTGCATTATATGGAATTCCAAATTCCATTCCAATAAGCGAGGACCATGAATTGAAACCGATCAACCCTTATGGGGAATCAAAACTTATGGTGGAGAACCTGTTGAAGGATGAATCTGATTTCGGTGATTTGAAGTATGTCTCCCTTAGATACTTTAATGCTGCAGGTGCAGATTTGGATTGTGAAATCGGTGAAGACCATAATCCGGAATCTCATTTGATTCCTTTGGTTTTGGATGCAGCTATTGGCAGAAGAGATAGCATTTCAATCTTCGGAGATGACTATAGCACTCCTGATGGAACCTGTGTAAGAGATTATATTCATGTTAATGATTTGGCTGATGCTCACTTGAAGGCATTGCAATATTTGGAAGAGCCATTCAATGACAGCAATATTTTTAATTTAGGAAATGGCAGTGGATTTTCTGTTAAGGAAGTTATTGACACCTGCAAGAAGGTTACAGATGTTGATTTTGAGGTTAAAATTGAAGGAAGGCGTCCTGGAGATCCGGATATTTTAATAGCAGATTCCAAAAAGGCAGAAGATATTTTAAATTGGAAACCTGAAATAAGCGAATTGGAAGATATAATCGAATCCGCATGGAAATGGCATAAAAAGATTCACAGTTAATTTTTTTTAATACTTAAGAATTTAGATGGCTTTAGAGATGGAGGTCTTAGAATGGATAATGACTTTAGAGAAAATGAATATGGATTTAATGAATATGGAAACGATTTCTCAAATGAATTAAATGCTGATTCTAAACTAGTCGATATTAGGATTATCTTAACAAATTTAGATTATTTGGAGTTTATTTCTAAGGCGGTAAGCAATTTTGATTTGTCCAATTTCAATGTAAATATCTCTTCCATCATTCCAACAAGTGAAATTGGAATAGCTAAAAATACAATTGTTGGAGCTGATTTGGTATTGGTTGCTGCTGAGTCCAATGCTGAAGGCCATAAGTTATATCAAAGTCTTAAAAAGGCTTTGAAAAATGACTTGAATCTCATTGAATATCTAAAGCTTCCTTCACTTGAGGAATTGAATGATTATGAATATGATTACAATGATGAAAATATTTTTGAGGATGAAATAGCCAATTCCATTATCCGTGGAGGATTATACAGCATTTCCAACTTATCCTCAATCAACAATTCAAAAAGAAAATATATGGAAGTGAAGAAGGATTTCGAAGAGGAATCCATAAGGCATGAAAAGACAACTAAGGAAAATGACATTTTAATCAAGGAATCCAAAGCCATAAGGGAAAGAAACGAAAAATTGGTTGAAGAAGTTAAAATCCTTCAAAGAGAACTGGATAAAATCAAATCAGATTATTCAGATTTGAAATCAAGATTTGAAGGAATTCACAGTAAGAATTCCCTTGAAGTTTATTCCTTAAATGATTTATGGTATGATCTCTTCAATGAATATCTCTCTCAAGAGGTCTATAAGTTCATTTTAATAAGTACTGATAATTTCAGACCAAAAAATCTTATGATAGGTCAAGGAGCTATTTGTGCAGAGTCAAAAGAGGACGCTTTGGATTGGTTGAAAATTATCAAAACAGCTTTCATATTGGCGGATACAAATAAGCAGGACTTGGATTATAATAATTTTAAAAGTAACTTTAAGTTTGAGGACATTGAAGAGTTTGGTGTAAGTGGTTCAGTTGATGATTCCATTAATTCCAATAATGATTCTCTATTTGAAGATTTCCCAAGTTTTGGAATAAACGATTCCTATAGTTCTGATTCAAGTTCAGAAGATTCCATCTTCAATAACCAAGACAATCTTATTGATTCATCAGATGATGGCTTCATCTATAATGAAAGATTTGAAGGTAATAGTGAAGAAGACAAGAGCCTCGATGACATTTTCAAAGAGAAATTGAATGTCAAGGAAAATGAGGAAAGCATCAATGTCTTCAATTTAAAGTCTCTTAAATCAATAGAAAATGATGATGAGGAAGAAGAGGATTCTCTTGATGATGAGATAAATCGTTATATCGATGAGGATGATGATGAAGATTATGATTATGATGATGAAGGCTCTGAAGAGGAATCTGAGGATTATTCTCCATTTTCAAACTTTTGGAGTTAATGATTCTCCTTATTTTTTATTTTATTAATCATTCTTTTTTTATCTAATTTTTTTTAGAAATTTTCATAAGATTTTCTTAACTTTTTTAACTATTTTTCAATAATTCAATTATAAAATTTTTACTAAAAAGATTATTATAAATATTAGAAAAATTATAAATATTTATGTATTATAATTTTTAACTTAATTGTTTTCTTTAAGTTATTTTTAATATTATATTTACAAAAATTATAAGAATATTAAAAACTTTTTTGTCTTAATAGGGTAATGGAGATTAAATATTGAAAGATAAATGTGGTATTGTTGGAATACATTCTAAAGATGGACTTATGGATGTTTCTCACTTAATTTATTATGGTTTATATGCTTTACAGCATAGAGGACAAGAATCTGCAGGTATAGCTACTCATAACATTAATTATGGGTTGAATTTCCACTGTGGAATGGGATTGGTAACTGATGTCTTTGATAATAATTTAATCAAGGGCTTAGCTGGTAATGTAGGTATCGGACATGTAAGATACTCAACTACAGGCCAATCAAAAATAGAAAACTCACAGCCATTCTATACAGAATTGAATGATGGGTTCATCGCTATGGCTCACAATGGAGATATTGTAAATTCAGGTTCTTTAAGAGATGAATTAACTAAAAAAGGATACGAATTCAAATCAGACACTGATTCTGAAGTTGTCTGTTATTTAATCAAAGAGGAATTCAAAAATGAAGATGACATTCTCAAAGTCATTGATAATGTTTCTCAGAAATTAATCGGTTCCTATTCATTAGTTATTTTAATCAATGATGAATTATATGTTTTAAGAGATCCTATGGCAATGAAACCTTTAATTTTAGGTCAAACCGGAGACCATTTTGTAGTTGCATCCGAATCTGTTGCATTTGATGTTATAGATGCAGAAATCATTCGTGATATGGAACCTGGTGAATTGCTATACTTTAAGGACAATAAGATCAATTCATATATCTTGCCATCTGCAAAAGGTTCCAGAAGAGCACATTGTATGTTTGAATATGTATACTTCGCTCGTCCAGACAGTGTGATTGATGAGAGAAGCGTTTACAATGCAAGGCTTAGAATTGGAGAAGCATTATATAAAGAAAACCCTATTGATGCAGATTTAGTTTTACCTGTTCCTGATTCATCAATTCCTGCAGCTATTGGTTATGCAAGAGCTTCAGGCATTCCTTATGGTGAAGGACTGATTAAAAACAGATATGTTGGAAGGACATTTATTATGCCTACTCAAGCAGAACGTGAAATTGCAGTAAGGCTTAAGTTAAATCCATTAAAACATGAACTTGAAGGAAAAAGTGTTGTAGTAATCGATGACAGTATCGTTAGAGGTACCACTTCAGAATCTTTAGTCAAAATCCTTAAGGCAGCAGGAGCTAAAGAGGTTCATATGTTAATCGGTTGCCCTCCAGTTATCGCACCGTGTTACTATGGTGTTGCTTTAGCTACCAAAGATGAATTGATTGCAGCTAATTTGGAAATTGAGGAAATCAGAAAGCAATTAGGTGCTGAGACCTTAGGTTACATCAGTGTAGAGGCTCTTATTGAAGCTATTGGCATTGATGGAGATGACTTATGTTTAGGATGCATAACTGAAGATTATCCAACTGAAATACCTGAGGACTTGGAAGCTGAATCCTACTACGATTATTATCAAACCATTAAAGATCCAGCTGATGAAGAAAAATAATCTTCATCCTTTTTATTTTTTATATTTATCTTTTATTTTTTAAATTATCATTAAGGTTTTTTAAGTATTTTAATTATTATTAAAGGTTATTTTTGAGTATTTTTGAGTATTTTTAGGTATTTTTTATATTTGGGTATTTTTAAGATTTTTCTAATGTTTTTAAAGTTTACGAGTTGTTTTTTATGGTAGAGTTATTGGCTCCTGCAGGAAATTTCATTTCATTAACCAGTGCATTGAAAAATGGTGCTGATGCAGTTTATATTGGCTTTGAAGAGCTTAATATGAGGGTTAATGCAAGCAATTTCTCTTTGGAAGACATCAAAAAGGCAAGTGAAATGGTAAAGGAGTATGGGGCTAAGCTATATGTCTGTACAAATACCATAATGAAGGATAAGGATATTGAAAGACTTAAGGAGCAATTGCCTTACATTAAGGAGTATGGTGCTGATGGAATTATCCTATCTGACATTGCCCTAATAGATCTAGCAACTGAAAATGGTCTTGAAGCCCATGTAAGCGTTCAGGAGAATACAACTAACTTCTATGCATTAAAGACTTTGGAAAGATTAGGTGCCAAAAGGGCTATCCTATCAAGGGAATTGTCCTTGGAGGAGATAAAGGAAATTACCAAAAAGCTCAAAGAAACAGATTCAAGCATTGAAACTGAAGTTTTCATTCATGGTGCAATGTGTATGGCAATATCCGGCAGATGCTTCTTGAGCTATGGACTTTATGGCAGAAGTGCAAATTGTGGAGATTGTCTCCAACCTTGCAGAAAAGAATGGAAATTAAGCTTTGAAGAGGATGAAAATGATGATGTCATCAACACTTCCGAATGTGATGATGAATCATTTATTATATCCAATTCCTATGATGACTCCTATAGGACAAATTTCTTCTCTCCAAAGGATATGGCTTTGATAGAGCATATTCCGGAACTTATTGATGCAGGCATTGATTCATTTAAGATAGAGGGAAGAGCAAGATCTCCAGATTATGTGGCAACAGCAGTTAAGGTCTATAGGGAAGCTATTGATTCATATCAGAATGACCCTGAAAATTATAAGTATAATCCTCAATGGATGGAAGAGTTGATGAAGGTATTCAACAGAGGATATGATACTGGATTCTACTTTGATGTTCCTTATGAAATCAGTGAAAACAACCAATCCAAATTCATTAAAAAGGACATCGGTAAGGTTGTAAATTATTATAATAAAATCAAAGTTGCAGAACTTAAGATATGGGATGATTTGGCTCTTGGTGATGAGATTATGATTCAAGGGCCCACAACAGGCTCAATCACTCATGTAATTGATTCTATGCAAATTGATGGAAAAGCTATTGAAAAGGCTTTAAAAGGTTCTAATGTAGCAATAGCTATTGATGAAAAATTAAGGGAAAGCGATTTTGTTTACAAATTGATTCCTAGAGAAGACTGATTGGTGTAAAGATGAAAAGACAAAAGAAAATAGCTATTTATGGAAAAGGCGGTATCGGCAAAAGTACTACAGTGGCTAATATTGCAGCAGCTTATAGTGAAGATGATAAGAAGGTCATGGTGATTGGCTGTGATCCAAAGTCCGACACTACAAGAACATTGTGCGGTAAAAGAATACCTACAATCGTCAATACATTAAAAGACAATAAAAATCCAGAACTTGCTGATTTGGTTTTTGAAGGATTTAATCAAATAAAATGTGTTGAAAGCGGAGGTCCTGAGCCTGGAGTGGGTTGTGCAGGACGTGGTGTTATCGTTGCCATGAAACGTTTAGAGAATTTGAATGCCTTTGACGAAGAGTTTGATGTAATCCTTTATGATGTTTTAGGTGATGTTGTCTGTGGAGGATTTTCCGTACCTCTTAGAGAGGATTATGCTGATGAAGTCTTTATTGTATCCTCTGGAGAATACATGTCCTTATACGCTGCAAACAATATTTCCAAAGGAATCAAAAAGCTAAAAGGAAATCTTGGAGGAATCATCTGCAATTGCAAGGGCATTGAAAATGAAGAGGAAATAGTCAGTTCCTTTGCAAAAGAAATCAATACTCAGGTTATTGGAGTTATCGGAAGAAGCAATTTGATTCAAAGAAGTGAATTGGATGCAAAAACAGTAGTTGAATATGCTCCGCAGTCAAATGAGGCTGAAGATTATAGAAAATTAGCAAGCGACATCTTCAACAATGATAATTTCTCAACTCCAGAGCCAATGGAAGATGAGGATTTTGAAAATTTCTTTAAGTCATTCTTAGAATAATGGCTTATTTTATCTTTTTTTATCTTTTTTTATCTTTTTTTATCTTTTTTTATCTTTTTTTATTTATTTATTTATTTTTATTTCTGATTGATTTGTCAGTTATTTCTCTTTTTATTTTATTATTTTTCACTATTTTTTTAATTTTAGCAAAATTTAGTTTTTTTTTAATATTTTTAAATTTTCTCCTATTTTTAATTGATTGTACTATTATTTTTTAATTAATTTTATTCATTGCCTTTAATTTATGAAATTCTTATAAAAAATATTCATTAATCATGTTAATAGTTAAAATAATTAAGTATATAAGTTTTGCTTTGGAAATATATTAATGTTGTTTGATATTGAAAGAATATTATTATTTTTTTCAAAAGGTATTTTTGAGGGTAATTTATTGCATTGGCACTTTGGTATAATCTACATAGTTGGTATATGTGTTATTAAGGTATGTCCTTATTATTGACTTTGTTTATTTGTGCCTGATTTCTTTTTAAGTATAAACTTACTTTTCAAAAAAGACAACATAGAATAATTTTGTTGGTTTTATAAATTTAAAGGGAGGTGAGATATACTATGAAAACCAAAAATACAGCATTAAAAGGTCTTATATTATTTTTATTAATTTTATTGTGTATCGGTGCTGCCTATGCAGCAGATGATACTATTACGGATAATTCTAATTTGGATGATGCTTCTTTTAGTCTAAGTGAAACTTCAGTTTCTGACACTGATAGCTCTATTGTTTCTCCAAGTCACAATCAAGAGGATCTCAACGCTGTTGATGAAAGTTCAATTGAAGAAACTTCAAAATCAAACTTAGGTGCTGATGCACTTGGTGAAGGTAAAAGCATCTATGTTAAAAAAGACGCTAAAGATGGTGACGGATCTGAAGAAAAACCTTTTGGAGACATAAAATCTGCACTTGACCTTGCTTCTGATGGGGATACCATCATTATTGCAAATGGTTCTTATAGTGGGGTAAACAACTCTAATTTAACTGTTTCTCAATCAGGTTTAACAATTAAAGCGGCAGAAGGAGCAACTCCTTCAATTTCTGGAAGCAGTGCAAGAAGAATTTTTACATTAGCTGGATCAAACATCTTCATTCAAGGATTATTCTTAACTTCAGGTAGAATTAATTCAAATTATGGTGGTGGAGTTTTAATCGCTTCCGATGGTATTACCATTAAAAATTGTACATTTTATAATTGTAAGGCATTATATGGTGGAGCAATATTCATAAATGGTAATAATATTGCAATAGATGATTGTGAATTCAGATCCAATACAGCTCTTGATAATGCAAAAATCACTAGAGGGGGAGCTATATACATTAATGGAGGATTTAGCAATATTCTTGTTAACAATTCCCGTTTTGGAGTAAATGGTTATAACCGTGGTGATAATGGTGGAGCTGTATTTATGTCAAGCTCTGCAGTATTCAATAATTCCATCTTCAGCAACAATATAGCTGATGACAATGGTGGTGCATTTTATGTAACCAATGCTGCAAGCAATAGCGTTTTTGATAATTGTATTTTTAATAATAATGCTGCTTATGGTTCATACTCCGCTGTAACTGGTGGTGGTGCTATGGCTATTTATGGTACTTCCAATAAAATCATCAATTCCCAATTTAATAAGAATTGGGTTGGTGATAATGGTGGTGCATTAGTGGTATACAGATCTAATAATGAAATTATCAACAATAGCTTTGATGAAAATAAGGCAGCAAGAGGGGGAGCAATATGTTTCCGTTTACTTTCTACTGATGTAAATGAAAACAACAGCATCATAGGCTGTAACTTTACTGGAAACGGTAAACCGTTCTCCTATTCCAAAGAGGTAATATCTAAAGGTGGAGCTATTTTCTCTTATGCAGATAAAACTTATATTCTTGATTCTAAGTTTGAAGACAATGTTGCTATGTCTGGTGGTGCAATATTATTTGCCTGCAACCTTGAAGGCAATACTGCAGATGATAATACAATCGAGAATTCCACATTTATAAACAATCAAGCTGTCCGTTATGGTGGTGGAGCAATCTCTAGTGCAAGCAGTGGAGATAAGGTCATAAACTCTACATTTATTTCTAATGTTGCTAAAAATTATGGTGGGGCTTTAAGCATGGATTATGTTGATGTTTTCAATTCTACCTTTACTGACAACATGGCTGTTGAAGGAACCGCAATATATGCAATTGAAACATATGTTGAAGGCTCTGATTTCAGTTCAAAAATTGCAGATAATGGTAAAAATAATCAAAATCCTAAGTTATTGTCAAGTTCCCTCCAAGAAAGTGGTGAAGGAAAGGTCATAGTTGGATTAAACAAAGCTGAAGTAAAGGATTCAAACATTAATGAAGATGATGTTGTTTCATTTGGAATATCTGATATACACACTGCTGATTACACTGATTTATTAATCAATATGGATAACAATTACATTGGATACTGTGCTGAAAACTATTCTGATGCTGCAGTAAATGGTGTGATTTGGGATAATTTATCCATTTTCAGAAATAGCTTAGACGGAAGTAATGTTGCTGATTATCTTAAAGTATTGATTTGGGAATATTTCAAAGATACTTCTGATGAAAATTCATTGCAGCCACAAGTTAACATATTTGCTGATAAGGATTATCTCAACAGTGATGATCCTATAGTCAAGGATGTAATTGAAAAAGTTAATTCTGGTATGAAAATCGACAGTGAAAATGCTATTAAGGTTCTTGATGATGGTAGAATCGTAGCTTATAATTTTAAGGCATTGATTACTCCTCAAGCTACTCAGAATGTATTTATATTTAATTTATCTGAAGTGAATGAAACTGTAGTCAAAGAAACTTTAACTCCTGTCGTTGTTAAAGGAGAAGAGGCTAAATTCAATATTACTGTAAGCAATAACGGTGAAAATAATATTACTGGAGTCTTCATAAACGATTCTGATTTTGATCCTGAATTGATTTACTCCTCTTTTGAGTCTGATTCTGAGGATTACAATTGGATTTATAATGAAAGTTCTAAAATTTGGATTTTAAACAAAACTTTAGAGCCTGGTGAATCTGCAAGCATCATTATTTCATTCAAAACCACTGAATCTGGTGAATTTAGAAATAATGTCAGTTCAGGTTTAGGAAACTACACATTCAGTAATTCCACTAACACAACCAAGGTTATTTCTCCAAACATGACTATTGAGAAGATTTCCAACAATCAATCTGTTGAAGTCGGAGAAAAAGTTAGTTTCACCATAGTTGTAACCAATACTGGGGATTGCAATTTAACTGGTGTATACATTACAGATAATGAGTATTCTGATGGCTTAGAATATGATGGTTTTGTTGAAATCAGCGGTAAATGGGCATTTGATGGTAAAGATACCTGGAATTATGATGGTGAACTTGGAGTTGGAGAATCTGCAAGTATTGAACTTACTTTCGTTGCAACCACTCCTGGTGAAAAAGTCAATACTGCTGTTGCAGGAAACAATATTACTAATGATACTGTAAATAGTACTAATGTTACTAATGTAACTGAAGTTCCAGAAGAAAACACTACCAATGACACAGATGATGTCCCTGATGAAGAAGTTCCTGAAGAGGACACACCTGCTGATGTTCCTAAAGAAACTCAAATGAAGACTTTAAAAGTAGCAAGTGCAACAGGTAATCCTTTATTTGCATTGGTTATTGTATTGTCTATACTTGGTTTTGTTCCATTAAGACGTAGAAAATAAAATTTAAATTTTAAGTTATGATTTTCATAACTTTTTTTCCTTTTTTTTAAAATAGTTTATATTAAATTATTATTCTTTTTTTAAAATAGTTTAAATTATGATATTCGACATTTAAATCATCATATGCACTTTTTACAGAATTTACAGCATCTCTTTTTCTTTTAAAGTATATCAAATGGGATTTGCAATTGCAATCGGAACATCCGAATTTAGCTATTCCCTCACCATTTTCAGCTATTTTTGAAGCTAAATCACATTCAATCTTTTCATCAGAGATATTGAACAGCACATCTCTTATTTCACTGTTCTCACTTTTTAAAAGGTAATCTATATGCCAATGCATTTTCTTATCATCAGATAAGTGCCTATTGATTCTTGCTGTAAGTGAATTCATTGCTGATCCTATGTAAACATAGTAACCTTTCTTAAAATTATGGTCTTGATATATAGTTCCTATTTTAAGTTTCTCACTTTTTCTCATAGCTATTATTAAACAGTATGTACCTTTCATAATTTTACAACTTTGTGATTTATCTTTAAAATAATTGGTCGTTATTTTTATTAAATTAATTTAATGTTTTGATGCATTTGTGATTTTGTGATTATGTGTTGATATTCCATTATTTTTTCATGTTTTTCAAGTTTTGAAGTGCATTCTCATTGTTTGCAAAAATCATTCCAAGCTTTTCACATTTCTCCATTTCACTGCAGTCTGCACAGGTTTCAATTTTCTTTTCTAAGGCACATTGCCTAATAGGACAAATGGAATCACAGAATGGGGTCTTCACACCTTCAATTCTACAGCCAGTGCAATTTATCATTTCAGGGCTGATTTCCACATTATTCAGTTTGCTCCAGAGCTTTGAAACTTTATCTCTCAGTTCATTGTCATCATTGACTGTTGCAATGCGAGCTTCACAAGCCTCACAGTCCAATCCGCAGTATGCTATAAAATCAGTCATGATATTCTCTCCAAAACTTTTTTCAATATTTCTTTAAAATAATTTTGTCTGTCTGCTTTTGTCAGTATCAATAAAGCTTTTTTGATTCATTTCCCTTATCTCATCATTTTCTTTTATTTCACCTATCAAAAGAGGAGAATTTGGATTATGAAGCTTTAGATTTCTTTTAACTAGTTTCTTGTTTGAATTTGCATAGCAATATAGGCATCCATGATTGCAAGTGTTGTAAGAGCCTATGTCATTGTTCAAAAGGCAATAACATTCACCATTTCTTGCCTTTTGTTTAGGTATATTCAGATTATGTCCAATTGCCCTTTCAACAACTTCCTTTGTCATGCATCCTGAAGAATCAAGGCCAAACTTATCCAATTCAGTTCCTTCTACACAGGTTTTTATATTAAGCTTATTTTCTCTTCCAATTCTTGCAAACTCTTCTCCTATTTTAAATCTTTCCTCTTTGCTTACTTCTCTTACTCCTGGGAAATTACGGATTGTTTTTTCATATAGGTCAATGAAGCTTATGACCGCTTCAGTTGTATATTCTGATAATGAGTCTGCAATATATTCAAATGATTCAATATGGCTTTCCAAGCTGTATTTTTCATTTATGAAAATTGGATCATACCTTAATGACACCTTTTCCTTGCCTAATTTTCCAGATAAGTATTTAAAGCTTTCCAATACATCATCAACTGGAGGCACATTAGGTTCTATCTCCTTTTCATATGGAGTGATTGTAATCTGCCAAAACTGATTGAACTTATCAATTTTTTCCAAATTCTGAAACATTGGCTTAGGATTTTTTGTACAGAAGATTAAGCAATCAATCAATTCTGGATTCAATTTATATGAATAGATCTGGTTTTTAGCATATGGGCTTCTTACATATACAAATCCTTCATCAATTCTATTGTAGAACCATTTGCTGAAGAATCCAGGTATATCAGTTCTTAAGCCAGTATTTAAAATCATCTTTATATCTCCTTATTTTACCATTTGTTTTCCATTTTTTAAAAATATTTTTATAAAATAATTTTCATAAGTTCTATTATGAATTTTAAAATTAGGGCAAAGGGACATAAGAATGTATTGTCATTGCATAAATCCACTTTCGAAATAACAAAGGATAAGGATCTTAGTCTCGCTGGAGATTGCATAATAGGCTTGGATATTGATAAGTCAATGGAGGATTTTCCAGAGGAATTCAAGAAGAAACTGGCTAATGATGAGACTAAGGTAATAGTGGAACTTAATACTCCGAATGCTTCAGATAGGATAGAAGGGTATGGTCACCATGATTTGACTCTTTCCCATCCGACAGATATTGTTTGTAGAAAAAGCACATTTGTATGCTCTAGAACCTTAATGATTAAATCAGATAAGGCAGCTATTGATTTAAATAGGGATTTGATTGCAGATTTGGCTAATGGTGAATTTATGGATGTAAATATTGAATTAATCTAATATTTGGTCCAATTTTTTTATTTAAATTTGTAGTAATATTTAAATAAGATAATAAATATATTATATAGTACTGTACTATTTTTCTGTTTTTATGCAGGGGTGGTCGAGCGGTCAAAGGCGCTAGGTTGAGGGCCTAGTGGGTTAGTCCCTTCGCGGGTTCGATTCCCGTCCCCTGCACCATTTTTATAATTTATTTTGATCTTATTTTTCATTATTGTTATTATTTCCATTATTTTCATTATTCTCATTAATTTTTAGATAGATTAATTTTTAGATAGATTAATTTTTAGATAGATTAATTTTTAGATAGATTAATTTTTAGATAGATTAATTTTTAGATAGATTAATTTTTAGAATTTTTTATTTGCTTGTTTTACATTAATTTTAATTATTTTTTAATTATCACATGGGTTATTTTTATCGGATTTCCTATTTTTTTAATCAAATTTATATATTCATATCTATAAAGTATTATTATAATAACTTAAAAATTAAAAAATAAATTCATTTGAGGTGTTTTAATGAAAGCGGTTATTCCGGCTGCAGGTTTAGGAACAAGATTCTTGCCTGCCACTAAAGCTCAACCAAAGGAAATGTTGCCTGTTTATGATAAGCCAACTATCCAATATGTAATAGAAGAATCTGTAAATTCTGGTGTCGATGACATTTTAATCGTTACAGGTAAAGGTAAAAGGTCTATTGAAGACCATTTTGACAGATCTTTTGAATTGGAGCATCATTTAAAGACAAAAGGCAAAGAAGACTTTTTAAAGGAAATTGAATACATTTCTGATTTGGCAGATATTCATTTCATCAGACAGAAAAAGCAAAGAGGTCTTGGGGATGCTATATACTGTGCAAAGAAACATGTAGGAAATGATCCTTTTGTTGTCATGTTAGGGGATACCATTACCAAGGATAAGGTTCCTTGCACTAAACAATTGATTGACATATATAACAAGTATGAAAAATCAGTCATTGCATTAGAGGAAGTTCCTGATGAAAAGGTTGAAAGATATGGTATCATCGGTGGAGAAGAGATAGAAGAAAACATCTATAAGATTGATAAATTGGTTGAAAAGCCACCTCTCCGTGTTGCACCAAGTAATTTGGCTATTATGGGAAGGTATGTTCTCACTCCAGATATCTTTGACTGCATTGAGAAAGTGGAACCTGGTTATGGTGGAGAAATCCAATTGACTGATGCATTATCCAAATTGGATGAGATATACGGTCAAGTGTTCACTGGAGAATCCTATGATATAGGTAACCGTATAGACTGGTTAAAATCATCCTTAAAGATTGCTTTGGAAGATGATGAAGCCAGAGACATACTTTTAAAATTTATTCAAGAAGAAATAATCTAAATTTAGAATAATCTAATAAATTTTATTATTTTATTCCATATAATATCTAAATTTTAGATATTCTATTAATTTTACTATTGTGATTGAATGATAGGTGAAAAAGATCCGCAAGAAGAAATAGAAGAGTTGAAGGCAGAGCTTTCCAAGTATAGGAAAGAGAATCGAATCCTTAATGAAAGATGTGAATCCTATGAAGATAGGATAGAGCATTTTGCCATTGAAAGACAAAGGCTTTCACAGGATATAATGAGATTCGAGTCTTTGGAATTGGAAGTCAGGCAATATGATATTGATGAATTGGCTCTTGAAACTCAGAAATTAAAACACAGGATTGATATACTTAGACGGTATCTCAAGACTGAAAGGGCGGATAATGAGAAGTTGAATGAACTAAACAACAAGTTGACAAAAGAATTGAATGATGCTAATTCTGAAATTGCTCGGTTGGAAAAGGAATTCAGGAAGGCAAGAATACGTCAAAACCAAAGAACATTCTCTTTGGAAAACCGTTTGGACATTGCATATACCAAAATGGCACAGTTGAAATTTACCTTGAATGAATTTGAGGATTTGGGATTTTTTGCCAGACTAAGAGGCAAAAAGCCTAAAAGCTTGGATGAGGATGAAATTTAATTTTTAAGATTTGTTTAATTTAATAATTTTTAATAATTTTTAATAATTTTTTTTAATTTTTTATTTTTTTAAAGGTATTGTTTAAAATTTATTTTTAATATTAAAAGGTGTTTTTATGGAAACTCAAAGAATTATGGTAACTGGTGGAAGTGGATTTATAGGCACTAACCTTGTAAAAGAACTTAGAAGCAGAGGACATGAAGTATTGTCCGTTGATCTATTGCATCATGAAGATGAAGCGGATTTATATTCAGATTCCTACTCAGATTATGTAAGAGGGGATATTCGTAACTATCGTCAAATGGAGAGAATATTTGATGATAACGAGAAGTTTGATTACGTTTATAACTTAGCTGCTGAATATGGTAGATGGAATGGTGAAGGCTATTATGAAAACCTTTGGGAAACAAATGTGATAGGTTTGAAAAACATGATTCGTCTTCAAGAAAAATTAGGCTTTAGAATGATTTCATTTTCATCTGCTGAAGTGTATGGTGACTATGAAGGAATCATGACTGAAGATGTAATGGAAAACAGACCAATCAAAGACACTTACCAAATGAACGATTATGCAATTTCCAAATGGGCTGGTGAATTGATGTGCATGAATTCCGCTACAATGTTTGGAACTGAAACCGTAAGAGTTCGTCCTGTTAACTGTTATGGTCCTCATGAAGCTTATTCACCTTATAAAGGTTTCATACCTATTTTCATCTATAAAGCGCTTCATGGATTGCCTTACTCTGTTCACAAAGGTCATAAAAGAATTATCGATTATGTTGAAGATACTGCAAATACCTTTGCAAATATTGTGGATAATTTCATTCCAGGTGAAGTCTACAATGTTGGAAGTAAACAGGAATGGGAAATGACCATTGAAGAATATTCCGACTTGGTTTTAGAAGCTGTAGGAATTGATGATTCCTTAGTGACTTACACTCCTGCTGAAGAATTCACCACTAAGGTTAAAACCATTGATTTCTCAAAGGCTATTCGTGATTTAAAACATGACCCTAAGGTTTCTCCTAAGGAAGGAATTAAAAGAACTGTTGAATGGATGAAATGGTATTACAGAATTGAAGATTAAATAATTAGTCTTTATTCTCTAATTCCTTATTTTTTTATTTTTATTTTAGTTTACTTGAATATTTTTCAATATTTTTCAATACTAATTTGATTTTCATATAAGTGATAAAATGGCAAATATTGTAGCTATCATACCTGCATATAATGAGGAAAAGGCATTGGCTGATGTAATTGAAGCGACTTTAAGATATGTGGACAAGGTCATCATCGTTGATGATGGAAGTGTTGACAATACTGCAGAAGTTGCATTGGGTGCTGGTGCTGAACTTATCAGTCATGATACTAATTTAGGTAAGGGTGAAGCATTAAAATCAGGTTTTAAGGCTGTTGACGATGATTCCATCATTGTAACAATTGATGGTGATGGCCAACATAATCCTAATGAGATTCCTGATTTGCTCAAGCCGATTATTGAAGATGGTGCAGATCTAGTTAATGGCAGCAGGTATATGAATGGACCGGAAGAAAACACTCCTGCTTACAGAAGAGTTGGGCAGAAGGTCTTGGACATTGCTACAAATATTTCTGCAGGAATTCATATCACTGATTCACAAAGCGGTTTTAGGGCATTTTCTCCAAAGACCAAAAATGTTTTCAGATTCAAGGATACCGGTTTTGGAATTGAAAGTGAAATGCTTGTGGACGCTGCTGAAGCAGGATTAAAAATAGTTGAAGTGCCTATTACAGTTAGATATGATGTTGATGGTTCTACAAAAGATCCTATAACTCATGGAGTAGGTGTTTTATTTAAGATCACTAAGGATAAGATAGTTAGAACCTTTAAAAAATAGTTTTTTTTCTTTGTAATATACATTAAGCTTATTTTATCTTTTCTTTATCTAAAAATCTTTATCTAAAAATCTTTTTTAAAAATAGCTTTTTTTTGATAAAATAATAAAAGATAGCTATTAAATAATAGCTACAAAATTAGAAACGTTGAGGTTTGAGTTTTTTGGTTTTTTCTTTGCTTGCCTTTTTAGCTTCTGCTTCGTATTTATCGCAGATATAATTTACTTCACCTATTTCTCTTACTCTACCTTCTTCAATCCAAATTGCCTTATCACAGATATTTCTGACTTCACTGATTGTGTGTGAAACAAGCAATACGGTAGTTTGAGATGCCATCAAGGATTGGAGCTTTTCTTTACTTTTCTTTTTGAATGTAATGTCTCCTACACCAAGAACTTCATCAAGAATAAGAATATCTGGCTCTACAATTGTTGCGATAGAGAATCCTAGTTTGGATAACATACCTGAGGAATAGTTTTTCACAGGCAAGTTGATAAAGTCTCCAAGTTCAGAAAATTCGAGGATTTCATTATATTTTGATTTTAGGAACTTTTCATCATATCCAAGGATTGCACCATTTAGGAAAATGTTTTCTCTTCCTGAATAATTCTTATCAAATCCTGCACCTAATGATAATAAAGGTGCAATGTTTCCGTTGATTATTACTTCTCCTTCGTCAGGTGCGTAAACACCGGAAATGATCTTAAGCAATGTACTTTTTCCAGCACCATTAAAACCGATAAGCCCTATCTTTTCGCCTTTATATATTTTAAAGGATACATTGTCTGTTGCTTTGAAAATGGTTTTCTTTTCCTTGGTTCTTTTGATGGTCCTAATAACATATTCCTTTAGGTTGTCAATTTTATCATTGCCTATCTTAAAGCTTAATGAAACATTCTTTAATTCAATTGCAATATTGCTTTGATCTGTAGTTTGAAGATAATTCTGATGTTCATTATATTCTTCAATCAATTTTAATTTTTTAGCTTCTTTATTTGCATCAGCTTTCTCTTTCTTTATCTTTTGCTTTGGATGATTATTTTTCTTATCCATTTCTTCTTTAGAAGGCTTGACTTTAAGAGTTGTGACTTTTGTCTTTTCATACTCATCATCACCTTCAAACAATATTTCAATAGTGGCATCCTTATTTGTACTAAGGGTTAAGTGAGCTTTTCCTTTTTCATCAGTTGTTCTTTTATATGTTTTAGGTTCTTCACTGCCATCAATTAGAAATTTATAATGAATCTCTTTATTTGCAATAGCATTCCCATCTTCGGTTTTTAAATAAACTTGAAGAGAAAATGTATTGTGAATAGCAGGTACGATTTGAGTTTTAATCTTTTTAACTTCATTTTCAGTATTGTTCATCAAAATCTCTCCAAATTTATAGTTCTAATGTAATTCTATTTTGATATTTGCGGAATATTAGCACTCCAATTATGAAAATAATTAGGGAAACTACAAAAGTAGTAAACATTAGTTGTGTAGATGGCATTTGCCCTTGCATTACAAATGATCTGAATTGTGCAATGATTCCATAAACTGGATTTAGTTCCATATATCCTCTCATAGGTTGAGGTACACTGGTAATCGGATAAAATATTGCACAAGCATAAACTAATAATGAAGTGAATATCTTATATAAGTATGCAATATCTGAAAATTTAGTACAGACAATTGCCAACATCAATCCTATTCCAGTAATCAACATGAACAAAACTCCTATAGGAATTACTGATAATAGCGCCATAGGATAGAAAGGTGCTTGAGTCAAGATCATTATTGCAATAAGAACAATAATTGACATCAGGAAATTCAAGAATTCTGAACAGATTCCTCCTAATGCAAAGACATATCTAGGTACAAAAATCTTATTGAAAATACTTCTATTTGCTTTAATGGAATTCATAGCTATTTTTGTTCCACTATTAAAGAAATTAATAACAATTCTTCCTGTTAAAAAGTAAACTGGGAAATTTTCAATACTTCTTGCAAATACTGCTGAGAAAATTGCTGTCAATAAAGCCATTTCAATCAATGGGTTTAAGAAACTCCAAAGAACTCCAATAAATGAGTCCTTATATTTTGATGTGAAATTCTTTTTAATGATTTGCTTAAGCAAGAAATTTTCACTTGTTCCTCTTTTTAGTATTTCTAATGTCATATTTGTTACCTAGAATATATTAATAAATTAAATTAAATACTATTATTATATAATTATGAGTATTTATAGTTTATTTAATTAACTTATCTCAAATTTTCTCATTATTAATAATTTGGATTTTATTAATACTTTAATCTGTGTATTATTTCAAGAACTTTTTTAAACTATTAAATTCTTAAATATATTAAACATTAAAATTTATGAATTATTTCAAAAAACATTCTTTTAAGTTAAAGGGGTTTAATTATGAGTGGAAATAAAAAGAATAAATTATTCAAAAGCGGTATTTTTGGTCTTGTTGTAGCTGATGCATTAGGTGTTCCTTATGAATTCACATCTAGAAGTTTTTGTGAAATGAATCCAATGGATGATATGATAGGATTTAGAACATACAATCAGGAACCTGGAACATGGTCTGATGACAGTTCATTGGCTTTAGCAACTGTAGATGGTTTAACATATTCCTTAAATTCCAATAAAGATAAAATTGGAGAGGAAGGCTCTGATTTGGAAATTTTAGAGATTATTGATTATGAAGACATCATGGAAAAATTCAGCAGTTGGTTTTTTGATGCAGAATACACTCCTCATGGGAATGTTTTTGATTATGGCGGAACAACAGCATCTGGAATATATAATTTCAAAGATGGATGTGAAGCGATCTTATCCGGAGGAGTCAGCAGTTCTGACAATGGAAACGGCTCTTTGATGAGGATATTGCCAATTGCATATTTCATTTACTTCTTGTCACAGAAATATTCATTTTCTATGGATGATCAAATGAAGGCCATTCACAATCTTTCCTCTTTGACACATAGGCACAGAAGAAGTCAAATGGCTTGTGGAATATATGTTTTGATAGCTATTGAGCTATTGAAGAATGCCTATGAAGATGGAAATAAGTTAGGTTTAGATGAACTAATAGAAAATGGTATTGAATTGGCTAAGGAATATTATTGCAATAAAAAAGGCTTCAAAAAGGAATTGCCTCATTTTGAAAGAATCTTATGTGGAGAGACCAAGACTCTTCCAAAAAATTATGTAAGAGGAAGGGGATATGTTGTAGCTTCCCTTGAAGCTTCACTTTGGTGTCTTTTAAACAATGATTCATATAAGGAAACAGCTTTGGCAGCGGTCAATTTAGGTGAGGATACTGATACAACTGCAGCTATTGCTGGAGGTTTGGCAGGAATCTATTATGGCTATGATGATATTCCAGAACATTGGTTAGAACAAATTGCCAAATTTGATTATATTGATGAATTGATAGATGATTTTGCGAATTCTCTTTAATCGTAACTATGGTTTGATAGAGAATTTTTAATGGTGCTGTTAATATATTGGAAAATACTGAAGATTAAATTATATTAATAATAACAAACAATATTATATTTAATTAAAAGTTTTAATTAAAAAATCAAGGAGAGATAATATGAAATTTGAAGATCTTATTGCGAAATGTCCAAAATGCGGTTCTACAGATAAGACCGCTCATAGAAGATTCATTGATAATCATCACGCTCATGCTGAGTTAAAAGAATTTAAGTGTGATAACTGCGGATATGTTTTTGAAACCGGTAATGATAAGGAAAAAACTGAAGAGGAAACAATCAAAAAAGACCTTATCACTGAATTGAATAAAAAGTTATAACTCTTTCAATTTAATTTTAAATCCACTAAATTCAATTATTACTTAATTTATTTTGAGGGATTAAATGACTTTTCATGTTATGATTATACCCACTTTAGGATGCCCATCCAATTGTGCCTACTGTTGGGGTTCTGAAGAAAATGCAGAACTAATGGATATAGATGTAATCAATCAGATAGTAAAATGGCTAGCTGATTTTAGGGATGAACCCGTTCATTTCACTTTCCATGGAGGTGAACCTTTGCTTGCAGGTTATGACTTCTATGAAAAGGCACTTCCATTACTTAATGATGCAGATACTCATGAAACTGAAGGTTTTTCATTGCAAAGTAACCTATGGCTTTTGGATGAGGAAATGGCTAAATTATTCTCAAAGTACAATATAGCAATCAGTACAAGTATTGATGGTCCTAAGGAAATCAATGATTATCAAAGGGGAGAAGGATACTTTGATAAGACCATGAAAGCTGTGAAGTTAGCAACCGATAATGATATTCAAATCAATTTCGTATGTACTTTCACTTCATACTCAAAAGACTTTTCAGATGAAATATATGATTTCTTCAAGGAAAACGGTTTGAATTTAAAGATTCATGCAGCATTACCTTCTTTACGTGGGGATAATGCAGATCCATGGGCACTTCATCAAGATGAACATGGTAAATTGTTGATTGATTGGTTGGATAAGTATCTATACGATTTGGATAAGTTTGTTATAATGGACTTGGACCATATTGCAAAAAGCAGCCTTAGACGTGTAGGAACTCTTTGTACATTTAATGATTGTATGGGAACCACTCTCGCTGTAGGTCATGACGGTTCCATTTATCCCTGCTACCGTTTTGTAGGCATGGATGAATATATTATGGGAAATGTTTATGATACTCCTTCAATGGAGGATTTGGAGCAATCTCAGGCATGGGAAAAATTAATGGAATTCAAGAATTTTGTTGATGAGGATTGTGCTGACTGCAAATTCATCAAATTCTGTAGAGGCGGATGTCCTTATAATGGAATCGTGGCTACACAATCTCCAAGGGCAGTGGATCCTCAATGTGAAGCCTATAAGATGATTTTTGGTGAAGTGTCCAGAAGAGCTAATGAAGACTTTAAGAAAAATGCATTGGCTGCATTCGGTGGAGCTCCAAGAGTTAGAAAAGATGGCGAACCTTTCTCTATAATGGATTTAATGACTAAATTGTAATTTTTATATAATTTAGTTTTTTTATTTTTCTTTTTTTATTCATATTTTATTCATTTTTTCACTATTTTTTTGCATTGAATTTATCTTTATTTAAGTTCCTTTTGCTATTTTTGCATTGAATTTTCCTTTATTTAAGCTATTTTTATTATAGTTAAGTATTAATAATATGTAAATTAAATAAATATTTATATTATATTTTATTTGCAATTCTTTTTGATTTGCGCGATTAGATATAATTATTTAAAATAATTTAAAATATTTTATTAAAATTTATTATTATAGAGGCATCTTATGTTTTTAAAAATTAGGAGAGACACTTTAATAATTTTTTTATTAGCTTTTATCTTAATTGTTTGTGGTAGATTAATTATCTATGTAGCATATGCATCCTCTGCTGAAGTCGCTGAAGGAGTACCTGTTGCAGGTATTATTGTTAAGGGAAATGATATTGTTCCTATTGACAGTATCCGTTATAATGTTGAAAATTCCGGTTTAAGAGAAGGTAGTTATATAGATGGAGACATCCTTAAGACATCTATACGGGAGCTGCCTGTGACGGAGGCTGAGGCCAATGCAGAGAAGTTTGTACGTAGATCAACAATTCCAGGTACTAAAATCGCTCCAATTGCAGGGGCAGATGTAAGTGTAAATAGAGACACTGGTATTGTTACTGTTACAGTTATTGAAGATTTCTCAACTATTAATATTACTGCTAACAAGACCACTTCAACTGATAGCTATAATCAAGATCAATCAACAAGTGTTTATAATTACAGTATTGCTGGATAGGAGGTTAAAATTTGAGAATGAATCGTCATGCAATAATTGGTTTAATATTTTTGGTTTTAATGCTCTTTTCAGTAATGGCTACAGCTTCCGCTACTTGTAACGTGCTTGTCATCACTGATCCAAGTGGTGAAGACCCAAACGGTGCTGCTGCAGGAAGTATGTCCTTTGCAAATAACATGTTCCAATCATCCTTCATCATGTCAAAGAATGATGGATATTCTGTGCTTTCCGGGGGGGAAGGTAACAGTACAGAAAGGAACTATGCGATTATTGATGCACTTGGAGCAATGCAACATGGTTCAAGCCCAGCATCTGCTGCTGCTTTAGCCAGTAGTTTTGATGGTATTCGTTTGCTTATCGGTGGACCTTCAATGGGAGCAGCTATTGGAGGAAGTTTCAATGCTTATCTTGTTGTTGTTGATGAATCAGGCAATATCAGAATCACTCACCATGAAGGTGGTGTTGTACAACTGCCTCAAGGTTCCAAAGGAGCTATTATTCACTTAAGGAACAGTCAAGGTAACCCTAAAATGGGTACTGCAGATCGTGTACGTAGAGAAACTGCAGTTAACATTGGTAAAATGATTAGGGATGGTTATCCTGCTACCTATATTGTCGGTAAAGCTATGGAAGAAGTAGCTGTCGATTCCGGTGAGAAATACGGTGGGGGTGCAGTAAACCTTGTTTCATTAATCAGTACTGGAGACATGTTCGTACCTAAAGAAGTGAACACCACAGGTTATCCTATGGATGAAAATTACTCTAAAGTTTGTTTAGACTGTGGTTGGGCAACCGGTTACCCAGATGCAGAACGTTATAGCACTTGTCCAATATGTGGTGAAGAATTGGAGGTTCGTACTGCTACCGATGTTTTAACCAATGCTATTACCATATCAAAAGACTCTGTTTCCGTTTCTGTTTATGGAAGTGAAAAGGCAGGATTGTCAGATATTACCCGTGAAGTGGTGAAGGCATCAGTTAGGAAGTATGGTTATAATGCTTCGACAATAGCTGGATCTATCAATAGAGGTATCAACAATGGTCTTATTGTTGGTGTAGACTATGTAGAGCCTAGTGACTTAAATGTAAAGCCTGATGTTCGTGCTGTAGGTGTTTATTATAATCCTTTACCTAATGGTAGAACTTCCCCTGCATGGAATTTGCCTATTAATTCTATAGCACTTACGATTTTAGGTTCTATTCAAACGGCAATCGGATTTGTCCTGATAGTCTTGGTGGTATTTAGAACAAGATTATTGAAATCATTTAGAGATAGAGTTTCATAAAACTTTATCTTATTTATTTTTATAATTTTTATTTTTATAATTTTTATTTATTATTAATTTTTAACTATTTTTGTTATTTTATTCACTTTTTTTCAATGTTTTGCATTTATTTTTTTATTTATTTAATTAAAATTAATTTTTATTCAATTTTTATAAGTATTTGAGAGTTTTTATTTAATTTTATAGTTTTCATTGTTTTTTATGTGATTTAATTAGTTTTTAATAGTAATCTATTTAAATAAAAAAGTATAAATTAATATGTTGTAGAATAAAGACAATAAAATCATTCTAAATGATGATTTTTGTTTTTTTTTTAAATATAATCAATATTTAGTTTTTTTTAAAAAAAATTAAGTGAATTTATTTCAAAAGGATTTTAGATAGTTTGATGGTTCGTTTTGAATCAACTTTATATAATTTTTAATGGGATAATATGGCTTTGATATTAATTAGGGGAGAAAACAATTCAAAAATTCTTAATGCAATTGCAGATGTTGAAAGGCATGCAAACTTAAATTTAACAACTAAACCAAAAAGGATTGATGCAAAATATGCAGACAAGATTGTTGAAAATATTTTAAAAGCTCCACTTAGAACTAAATCTGAGGTAGCTACAGTATTTCGTGTCAAAGAGGACACTGCTACTGCTATTGTACAGGTTAAAAAGATCCATCCTCCTGCACATATTATTGTTATCAGCAATGATTATGATGACTATAAGGAATTGAATAAGGCTTTAAATGATGCTAAAGTCTTTAGAGGATATTATTCAGGCAAGAAACAATCCACTCAAATGAAGGATTATAAAACCAATAAAAAAAGCAATAATGATCCTGTAAACAATTATAATTAATTTTTTTTAATTATTTTAATCTATTTTTTCCTTTATTATTCCTTTAATTTTTTATTATTTTAATTTATTTTAATCTATTTTTTCCTTTATTATTCCTTTAATTTTTTATTATTTTAATTTATTTTAATCTATTTTTTCCTTTATTATTCCTTTGATTTTTTTCTATTTTACTTATTTTTTATTTTTCCTAATTATTTATCTCTTTTTAAGTTTACCAGGTAAATAACTATCTAGAACTAATTAAAAAGTATTAAATAATTTAAATATCATATATTTAAACATGGAATGTGAAATATGTGGTAAACCTATAGAAGGTAGACCTGTAAGAACAAAAATTGATGGTTCTGTTTTAGAGGTTTGTCAGGAATGTTCTAAATATGGAAGAGTTCAAAAAGACACTCCACTTGAGAGAAAATTCGTTTCAAGGGATAAGAAAGGAAAACCAATGAAAAAGAAACCTCAAGTAAATAGGCAGAATATTCAAAGAAGACGTAGAGAAGATTCAATGGATGAGCTCGTAGAAGATTATAATGTCTTGGTTAGACAGGCTCGTGAATCTAAAGGTTGGACAAGGGAAGAGTTAGGCGCTAAAATCTATGAAAAGGTTTCAGTAATCAACAGAATTGAATCTGGAAAGATGGAACCTGATGTGAAGTTAGCCAAAAAGCTTGAAAAGACCTTGAACATTACATTGATTGAAAAATATGATGATATTGACTTGGAATCATTTAAAAGTTCTGCGTCTGGTCCAAATACATTAGGAAGTATTGTTAAAATTAAAAGAAAATAATTTGATTGCTTCTAATTTATTTATTTTCAATTCTTTTTTCTCATATTTTTTAATTATTTTTCTTGATTTATTTTTAATGTTTTAATAATTTTTTTATAACTTTTTAATAATTTTTATCAAGTTTTTCAATCAAAAAATTATTTAAATGTTTTTCTTACTAAAATTAAGAAAAGCTTTATATATTACAATGTATAAATAATTTTATAATCTACGAAATAATTAGATTATATAGAATTAACTATTTATGAAATAATTAATTCTATTTGTAATATGTAAAATTATTTAAAATAAATAAAATTAGTTGTAAATAAAATTAGTTGTAAACAAATTTAGTCGAAATCAAATGTTTAATTTGATTCAATCATTTTTAAAATAATTATATTTTAAAGGAGGAGTATAATATGGAAGATTCTCCAAATGAAGTTCAAGAAATTAGCAATCCTACTAAAATTGAAGAAGTGGATGAACCTAAATCCGTTGATGAACTTCAAAAAGAAATAGATTTGCTTAAGGCAGAGAATACAAAAACTAAACGTAACCTTATGTGGAAAGTTAGAAAGCTTGAAAAAGATAAGATTCTAACTGAAAATGAAAAAATACGTTTAGAAAGAGAGTTAAAATCATTAAGAGGTGAAGTTGAAAGATTCAGATCACCTCCACTTATATTGGCTACCATTACTGAAGTCTTGGATGATTCCAGATTGACTGTAAAAAGCAGTACCGGGCCAAGTTTCCTCATCAACTATTCAAAGTTCTTGGATGAAAAACTTTTAAAGCCAGGTTCAAGAGTAGCTTTAAATCAACAAACCTTTGGTGTAGTGGAAGTATTGCCTTCCGAGAAGGATGCAAATGTTTCAGGTATGGAAATTGAGACTAAACCTGACGTTAGCTATGATGTGATTGGTGGTTTGGATGAACAAATCATCGAAGTAAAGGAAACTGTAGAATTACCTTTAAAACATCCGGAATTATTCGAAAAGGTTGGTATAGATCCACCTAAAGGTATCCTATTATATGGACCACCTGGAACAGGTAAGACATTGCTTGCTAAAGCAGTAGCTAATGAAACCAATGCAACATTCATTAAGGTTGTTGCTTCCGAGTTTGTTAAAAAATACATTGGTGAAGGAGCAAGAATGGTTAGAGAAGTATTTGAGCTTGCTAAAGAAAAGGCACCAAGTATCATCTTCATTGATGAGCTTGATGCAGTTGCAGCACAAAGACTCAAAAGTTCTACCAGTGGAGACAGGGAGGTTCAAAGAACTCTTATGCAATTGCTTGCAGAATTGGATGGTTTTGAATCTCGTGGAGATATTGGTATCATTGGTGCTACCAACAGACCTGATATCTTAGACCCTGCTTTGCTCAGACCTGGAAGATTCGACAGATTCATTGAAGTTCCAGCTCCAAATGAAGAAGGTAGGCTTGAAATTCTTAAAATCCACACCAAGAAAATGAATTAGAAGGCTTCGCTGGTGCAGACTTAAAGGCTATCTGTACAGAAGCAGGTATGTTTGCTATCCGTGAAGAAAGAGACCATATCATTATGGCAGACTTTGAGGATGCTATCAACAAGATTTTAGGTAAAAATAAGGAAGGCCAATTAGATGACAATGGTGGAGTAATGTTCGGATAATTTCGAACTTACTTTTCATTTTTTTATTTTTTATCTCTTTTATTCTATTTTTTATATTTTATAATCATTAATGGCCTATGATGAACCCTATGAGCTCTGATACGTGATGAATGATGGGCGATCTGAGGCCATTTTATTCTTATTTTTTTAAATTATTTTTATTTTTATTTCTTTTTTTTAATTCTTCTATTTTTAATTATTCTTTTTTTTAAGATAATAATTCATAGTTTTTTCTAATTGTTCATTTTTTATTAAATAGACTTTTTAAAATTATTTATATCCAATCGAAAAGTATAGTCATTAACTATTTATTTTTATATTATTGAACAATTAAAAAGTTTAAATACATTTTGACATATAAATATCAATAAGAATGGAAGGAGGTATGAATTTGTCAAATCTATATGATGGAGAAAATTTAATTGAATTTCAAGAAGATATTCGATTTTTAATCAACTCTGAGATTCGTTTAAAAATTTTAGGCTGTTTATTTAATTTTGGCGCTTCAATTAAGCAGATTGAAGAAAAAACCGGTTACAGTTACAGTTCAATTCTTGATAATATCAATAAGCTAGAGCAAAAAAAGTTTATTTACAATATAGAAGAAAAGTTTTATTTGTATAATAAAACAAGGTTGAAATTAACTGATATTCTCTATTTTAACAAATCTGCTAAGTTTTTAAGAGAAAAATCAGACTTCCTCAATCAATCTCTTATAGATATTCATATTGATGCAATAAAGGATTTGTCATCCCTTGAGGGTTCTGAAATAATTGAATCCAACAATGTTGATTTATTCAAAGCTACTGATACTTTTCAGCGTTCCTTAATGGGCTTTAAATTTTTAAAAGGCATTTTTCCTTATTTCCATCCAAAACATGATGATATCATTAGCTATTGGGTCGATAATGACTGTACTGTTGAATTGATACTTCCGGATGAAGTTTCTGAAGCTGTAAAAAACTTCATTATAGATTATGTGCCAAAAAGTCCCGGAATTAAAAATAGATTTGTCAAATTGAAACCTAACGATCATAATATTGAATTTGCCTTCACAGTTTCAGATAAATGTTTTGTTGCAGCTTTTTATACTAAAAATCATCAGTTCAATCAAAATAGTGTATTGGTTTCCACCAATGAAGAAGCCATAAAATTCGGTTTGAAACTTTTTGAGGAATATGAAGGATTATGTGGAGATTATGTTTCACTTGAAGACCTTATATATCCTAACGGAAGGGGGGATAATTATTAATTCTGACTATTTTGATGGAATAAATGATTTGGATGATTTTAACTTATTGAAGTTTGTTGTCACTTCTGAATTAAGATTGAAGTTACTCTTTAGCTTATATGATTCCAGTAAAACAATTAAGGAATTGGAATCTGAGTTTAATAGAAAGCCAGGTAATATTTCCAGAGGTTTAAATGAGTTAAAATCCTGTAAATTAATTCAAAAGTTTCCGAATAAAATGTATGCAGTATCATCTATTGGCTTTTTACTTGCAAAGAATTTAGAAAATCTAATGTATAATTTGGAAGCCGTTGATGCAAATGGGGAATTTTGGGAAAATCATTCTATAAGATCAATTCCTAATAAATTTTTAAAGGAATTGTCTCTTTTTAATGGGGCTTCAATAGTTAAATCAACTATTACTGAATTTGCTAAACCTATTAATGTATACTTGGATAATATTAAAAATTCCACATATATCTGTATCATCTTGCCTGTCTTCTCTAAGATTTTTATGGATGCTATTGCTGAAGCATTAATCAATCATGATGGCTATTTGGACATAATAACCACTAAAAACATTTCAGATTTGGTTGTCAAATCAGATGCAGATAATGTTATTAAAGCTTTGATAAGGGATAAGAAAATTAATTTCTATATTGTTGATGATTTGCCTAACATCTTCTTTACAGTTTCAGATGTTTTTGCTTCTTTATTCCTTTTCTTTGATGATGTGGTGTTTGATAATTCTGAAATGCTTTTATTAGATGATAAATCTGATTTAAATGATGCTTATAGGTTCTATAGGTATTTCAAGGAAGATATATTAAAATAATCATATCTTATTCTTTTTTTATTCTTTTTTTATTCTTTTTTTTATTCTTATCTTCTTTTTTACTTCTTTTTTATTTTAATAATCTATGAAAAATTCCATTTTTTTAAAATATTTTCATCATCAATCTAAATTTTTTTCATTGACTTGTTTTTTTATCATTTCTTTGATTTTAATTTTTATTCTTTAAATTCTTTTCTTATGGATAAATTTTTTCACATGATTTTTATTTTTTATTCTGGATTTATTTTTTTCATTTTTGTTTTATGAACTTCTTATTGGATTATGATTTTTACTTTTTTCATCATTTTTTCTATATGAATTAATTTTCTTATCACTTAAATTAAAAATTATCATTTTGCCTTATTTTTCTTTTTAACTTAATATAATTCCTTTAATTTGAATTTAATCTATAAAAAAATAGTAAATTTTATATATGCTAGGTTTTAAATCTTTATTCAGAAAGTATTTATATTAAATCTATTTGTTTCTAAATTAACTTAATTTCATTATGTTTTTTTTAGAAAATAATGGTTTATAACAGTTTTAAATCTTGATTTTTTAAGATTTTGGACTGTTTTTTTAAAATTTTAACACGGATCCTTTTTTAAAATAGGTTTTTTATAAATTCTTCTAATTTTTTTGAGGTGAAAGAAATGGCAACTTTTAAAGGATTTGCAATGAAAAGACTCAATGAAATCGGTTGGGTAGAAAAAGAAGTACCTGAATGTGGACCAATGGACGCAATCGTTAAACCAACATGTGTATCCCCATGTACTTCAGATATCCACACTGTATGGGAAGGTGCAATCGGTGACAGAAAAGACATGATCTTAGGTCACGAAGCTGTTGGGGAAGTTGTTGAAGTAGGTAGCATGGTTAAAAAATTCAAACCTGGTGACCGTGTAATTGTACCTGCTATTACTCCTGACTGGGATGATGAAGCTGCTCAAAGAGGATTCCCTTCACAAACCATGGAACCTCTCGGTGGTTGGAAATTCTCCAACTTCAAAGACGGTGTATTTGGTGAAAGATTCCATGTAAACATGGCTGATGCAAACTTAACATTCATTCCTGATGGAATGTCTGATGAAGCTGCTGTAATGTTAACCGACATGTGGTCTACTGGTATGATGGGATCTGAAAACGCAGATATTCCATTAGGTGGATCCGTATTGGTTATCGGTATCGGTGCTGTAGGTCTTTCTGCTATTGCTGGTGCAAAACTTTTAGGTGCAGGTAGATTATTCGCAGCTGGTACTCGTCCAATTTCTGTCGAAGTTGCTAAAAAATACGGTGCAACTGACATCATCAACTATAAAAACGGACCAATTGATGAACAAGTCAGAGAACTCACAAATGGTGCAGGTGTTGACTCAGTAATTATTGCTGGTGGTAACTTAGAAAACACATGGAAAGAAGCTATTTCCTCTGCAAAAGCAGGAGGAACCGTATCCAACGTAAACTACTTAAGTGGTGCTGACAATGTATTGATCCCACGTGTAGAATGGGGTTGCGGTATGTCCAACATCAACATTAAAAATGGATTATGTCCTGGTGGAGCAGTAAGAATGGAAAGACTTGCTGACTTAGCATTATACGGCAGACAAGATCCTGAATTATTAGTTACCCACAAATTCAAAGGTCTTGAAAAAATCGAAGATGCTTTACTCTTGATGAAAGAAAAACCTAAAGACTTAATCAAACCTGTTGTATTGTTAGACATTGACTAAGCTCATTAATGTAGAAAAATGGATGTTAAAAAAGTAATGGATTAATTTCCATTACTTTTTTTTTAAAATAATATTAATTCAGATATTTTGTGGAGGCAAAAATGAAAGTTGCAGTAATTGGCGGAACTGGTCCGCAAGGTTTAGGAATTGCAAAAAGATTTGCAATTGAAGGTGTTGAAGTTATTGTAGGTTCTCGTAAAGAAGAAAAAGCTTTGACTGTAGTGGAAGAAACAATCGAAGAACTTAAGGATTATGATTTAAACATTGTAGGTATGGCTAATGAAGATGCCGCAAAGGCAGGGGATGTATTGATTCTCACTGTACCTCTTGCAGCTCAAAAACCTACACTTGAAGGAATAAAAGAATTCTGTGCAGATAAGATTGTCCTTGATGCAACAGTGCCACTCGAAACAGCTATCGGTGGAAAACCATTCCGTTTCATTGACTTGATGGAAGGTTCAGCTGCAGAAAGAACTGCAAAGATTTTAGATGGAACAGGTGCAAAAGTCATCTGTGCATTCTGTAATATAAGTAACTCTCACTTATCCAATATTCCAAATGATATTGATTGTGATTGTTTGATTGCAGGAGATGATAATGAAGCTAAGGAAATTGCTACTGAACTTATCAATAAACTCCCAGGAGTTAGAACTATTGATACAGGAATTCTAGAAAAATCAAGAGTAATTGAAAAGATCACTCCACTTTTAATTGGATTAAACATCAAATACAGATCCCATTATGGTGGGCTCAGAATCACTGGAATTCCAAAATTTGATGAATAAACTATTTAATCAATTTATTTCTAATTGCTTTAGAATAATATTTTTGAATTAAATGTTTTTCTCAACCAAAGTTAAATATTTAGAAAATTATGTTCACCTCTTATTATAATTTTCTAATATATTTAACTTTTAGAAAAGAACAATTCTCTCTTTATATCCTCATTTATTAGATATCTTTTTATCTAAAAAAATATAAAAATTATACATACTATTAGTTGGTGATTTTATGATAATAGTTTTAGCAAAAGCAATCCCTAAAGATGAAGAAGCTTGTGAAAAAATTGTTGAATTTGCACAAGACTTAATTGAAAACTCAAGAAAAGAAGATGGAAATGTAGATTACAACTTGTATGCAAATACTGGTGATGGCACATTGTTATTCGTAGAACAATGGGAATCCAAAGAGATATTAGGTGCACACTTACAAACCGATCATTTCCTTAAATTCGGAGAAAATATCGCTGGTTTAGTTGACGGAGACCTCATTATCGACGTATTTAATGCAGAACCAACTGATCTCTAATTTTTCTACATTTTTTAAATTTTTTTTATTTTTTTATTTTCTTACAAATTCCCTTTTTAATCTCTTTTTTTCTATTTTTTACTAATTTTTATACTAATTTTTTTTCTAAATTTTCTAATATTTTTTTACTTTTACTTATTTTTCTATATTTTTATAAGTTTTTTACTTATTCTTTTTTTTCAATTTACAAAAATGTCCTTTATATTTTATATAATATACATAAACTATATTTAAAATAAAAATTATAAATATAAACTAATGTTTGGTAAAGATAAAAAAGAAGAATTTCACGAGAAAATATTATACGAAACACAACCTAATATTTTTGTATATTCAAAAGGGATTTTAATATCCATGTTTGTGTTAGGATTTTTATTTTTCTTATATTCTGCTGGAATCAGATACATTGGGAATATGAATGTTTATTTGATTGAATCAACTAAAACCCCATTGACTACCTATTTTGCATTGGCAGTCTTTGTATTAATAGTGATTGTGGTTTTATACATCATTTTAAAATTGTTGATTTGGACTTCAATCAAATACACAATTACAGAAAGCAGAGTAATTGTTGAAAAGGGCATTCTCTTAAACAAGAACAATTCAATGCCTTTTAACACCATTCAGGATGTTAGCAGATCTCAAAGTCTTTTAGGAAAAATTTTCTCAGTGGGCTCTATTACATTATACAGTGCATATGATGGAAAGGAATTGGAATTGAAAGACATTTCCAGTCCAAAAAAGGTTGAAAACATCATATTTGAAAATATGAGAGGAACCCATCTTAGAAGACCTAATCTCAACAATGGATATGTTGATGGATATGAGTTTAATCCTATAAGACCTAATTCAGATGACCATGCCCATTACAGACGTATGGAAGATTTGGATGATTTGGAATTGGTTGATGCTAAACAACGTAAAAGAGAGCTTAGAGAGATAAGACGTAGAGCTAGAAACTCCAGAAACAATTACAACAATTCCAATTATGATTCCCGCTATGATGCTGAACCTAATTATGGGTCAGGCTATGATGATTATTACGGGCCTAACGATGATTATAGAGACAATAGGTATGCAAATAATAGGCCTAGAGATAATAGATATGCAGATAGTAGGCCTAGAGATGATTTTGACTATAGAAACAATCGTTATGAAGGTCGTAGGGATTATCCAGATTCCCACCATCATCAATATTCCGGTGCAATTAAGGAATCTTATGAAAGAAATCCTGACAAGTATTTCGCTAATAATTATGAAGAGTTCCATCAGAGCAATATAGATGCTCAAAACGATTATATTGAAAGGAGTTATGATCAAGGAAGGTCAGTTCCAAGAGATAATTATGAAGACTCTTTTGAAGAGGACAAGAAATCCAAAGGTTTATCCAGATTCAATCCTTTCTCAAGCAATAAGAAGGAAGAGTCCTATGAAGATAACATCTCTGATGAAGAGTTTGACAGCACTATAAATCAAGCAATGCATGATATGGACAGCAATATCAGGTTTGAACCTTCCAATAATCAGTTTAATCAATCCCATGATGATTATGGTAGAGGATACCATAATGAAAATAGGGGTTATGACCAATCTTATAATCGCAATAATGCCTATAGGCCAAATCCTAATAGGGAAAGGTCAAGACCTGTAAGGGATGATTATGATTCATATGAGTCCTATGATTCCAGAGACCATTACAGAAACCAGAACTATGGTTCAAGGGATGATTATAGAAATCAAAACTATAGCTCAAGAGATGATTATTATGCTCCAAGAAAACAGTATAATGATCGATATGATGGAAATTCTCATGCTTATTCATCATCATATAGGGATGATAATAGATATGATTCCAGAAATGATTATAATCAACTAAATAACTATAATTCCAATTATAATCAAAGAAATCACTCTAGAAAACAATCCCGCAGAAATGATGATAGATACAATCAGAATCATCATTACGAAAACAATGATTATAGTGAGGAATACAAGTCTGGAAGCGATAATGGCAATAAGGAAAAAACTCCTGATGACCTCTTCGAGAAACATTCCAGAAAATTTAGAAGATAATTTTTGCTTATTTATGGCTTTTTAGCCATAACTCCTTTTATTTTATATTATTTTATTTCATTTGCAGGGAAACTATGAATTTTGATTATGATGTTACAATTGTTGGTGCAGGACCTATAGGGTCTACCTTGGCTTATGAATTGGCTAAGGAAAACCTCAGTGTCTGCCTAATCGACAAAAAGAAACTAATAGGTTTGCCTTTGCAATGTGCAGGAATAGTTAATAAAAGTGTATTGGAGTATAATCAAATTCCTGAGGAATTAATATTAAATAAGGTAAAAGGAGCTAATTTGCATAGCAAAAATCAATCATTGTCCGTTTCTAAGGAAGATGATCAGGCTATAATAATTGATAGGGTTGCATTGGACCAATATCTATACAAGAGAGCTATTGAAGCTGGTGCAGATTCCCATTTGTCTTCTAAAGTTGTGAATGTTGATACATTGGAAGGACAAGTTGATTTTCAAACAGATTCTAAAGAAAAGACAATCAAATCAAAGCTTATTGTAGGTGCAGACGGTCCTCTTTCATTGGTTTCATCCGCTATTGGAAATGATTTCAACTATTATTGCGCAAGCCAATATCTTGTGGAAGTTGATGATATTGAAGAAATGTCATTTGTAGATTTATATGCATATGAAGACCTATTTCCAGGATTCATATGGGTTATTCCAGCATATAAGAATATTTTCAGAATAGGATTGTTTTCCAATCATGATTATAGAATGCAAAATGAAATCTTGGATGATTTCCTGGAAAACGATTTCAAATATGATGATTATAATGTAATTGAAAAGTATAAAGGCAAGATTCCTATTTACAGTAAGGAGAATAAACTCTTTGAAAATAGGGCTTTGCTTATTGGAGATGCTGCAGCACAAGTCAAGCCAACCACTGGTGGCGGTCTTCTAATAGGTTTCAAAACAGTTCAAATAGCTAAAAAAGCAATTATTGATGCTTTAAATTCCAAGGAGATTCTTGAAGATGACAACAAGATATTACAGGATATTTTCAAAGTTTATCAAAAGGATTTTGAAGAAAAATTCTTAAAGGAAATTTTTTATCAATTTAAAGTTCAAAAGACTTTATGTACATTGTCTGATGATGATTTGGATTATTTCTTTATAAAATTAAAGGAAAAGAAGTGTGATGAATTAATTTCTGAGTATGGTGATATTGATGATCAATCAGTATTGGTTAAGGAATTCTTAAAAAGAGGTCTGATTTTATCACTATTGCCTGCAATTCATAAAAAGGAATTGGCTAAAATTTGGCTATTGTAATTAATTGAATTAAATTACTAAAATAAAATTATTTAACTTATACTTACTTGAATTATGATTATTTATTAAAATTACTAAATTAAAATTTTTAAAATTATTTAAAATTATTAGAATTTTTAGAATTATTTAAAATTATTAAATCTTTAATGGGGATATTAAATGGATTTATTATTAATCTTATCACAGGAACATGATAAACTACCATTGGCTGAACTAAGAGCAGTTTTGGAGATAGAAGAAATAGAAACTGAAATTGAAATGGTTTGTCCAGGATTAGTTATTCTAAGAAATCTTGATGAAGATGTTTTTGATGATTATTATAGGATATTTGTTAGAAGGTTAGGTTATACTCATGAAGTTCACCAAGTGATTGAAGAGTGCAATTATGCTGATTTGGATGCTGTTGTTGAGTCAATCGATTGGTCCCAATTTATTGATGAGAACTTTGCCGTTAGGGTAAAACGCTTCAACACTGAAATAGATACAGTAGCTACTGAAAGGAGAGTTGGCCATTTGATTCTATCAAACACTGAAAACATTTCAGTAAACTTATCTGAACCTAAATCATTCATCAGGGTTGTTGCTCATCAAAGTCATGTTTATTTATGTTTCGGAAAATATCAACTCAATAAGAAGTATTTTGAAGAGATGAAGCCTCATAAAAGACCATTTTTCCATCCAGGTTGCATGAGTCCTAAACTAGCTCGTTGTATGGTTAATTTGGCTCGTGTAAAGGAAGGAGATTTGGTATTGGATCCTTTCTGCGGTACTGGCGGAATACTTATTGAAGCTGGTCTCATTGGATGTTCCGTAGTTGGCTGTGATATCGATTGGAGAATGAAAAAAGGTACTGCAACCAATCTGGACTATGTTGGAGTTACAGACTATAAGACCCATGTTGTGGATGTCCGTGAACTTGAGATGTATGAAGAGGTTGATGCAGTGGTTACAGACCCTCCATACGGCATTTCTACAACAACTTGTGGTGAAGGTGCTTCTGGAATTTTCTCTGAATTTTTGCAATCAATTGAACACAGTATGAAGAAAGATGCACTTTTAGTGATGGCTAGTCCACATACACTGGACATAGATTCACTACTTAATGATGTAGGTTTCATATTATTGGAAAGGTATGAGATTAAAATGCATAGAAGCTTGACTCGTATCATTTCTGTGATAGCTAAAATTCATTAAATCATATCTAATTCATATTGGGTAAACTATTTTAAAAAATATATACTATCAAGTGTTTATTATGCAATTGAATGAAAACATTGAAGCAATAATTGGAGATCCCAAAAAAGCCATTAAGAGATTGGCTTATCCAACTATTTTATCCATGCTTTTAATGTTTGCAAATAACCTAATTGATAGCATGTGGGTTGCTGGTCTTGGAGCTGATCCACTTGCAGCTTTAGGATTCATGTCTCCATTGTTCCTTGTAATCATGGGTTTTGGAGTTGGAATTGGAGCTGGTTCCAATTCATTGATATCAAGGTATATCGGTGCAGAGCGATATGATGATTCAAACAATGCTGCTATGCACAGTATAATTCTTGGAATAATGATTTCAATTATTCTCATGATTTTGGGAATCTTATTTTTAAAGGATATGCTCCTTCTCTTTGGTGCAGGCTCCGTACTTGATTATGCAATGGATTATGGATTCATAATATTCATTTCAAGTTCCATCATTCTTTTTCCAGCTATTGTTTCAAGTCTTTTTAG
>CACYJH010000012.1 GCA_902774685.1 uncultured Methanobrevibacter sp. | reverse complement strand
AAATCCAATGTTTTCTTTGATGATGTTGTAGGTCAGGAAAATGCCAAAAAGAAATCAAAACTCATTTACAAGTATCTTCAAGACCCAGAGAGATTTGGCAATTGGGCTCCAAAAAATGTTCTCTTCTATGGCCTTCCAGGTACTGGAAAAACCATGCTTGCAAAGGCATTGTCAAATGAATTGAACATCAACTTATTCTTAGTTAAGGCAACTTCCTTAATTGGAGACCATGTTGGAGATGCAGCAAATAAGATTCATGACTTGTATGAAACTGCTCTGAAATCAGCCCCATCTTTGATTTTCATAGATGAAATTGATGCAATTGCATTGCACAGATCTTTCCAATCATTAAGGGGAGATGTTTCTGAAATCGTCAATTCCCTTTTGACTGAAATGGATGGAATCAATCCGAATGATGGTGTCGTAACAATTGCAGCAACCAATAATCCCGCTTCAATTGACTTTGCAATCAGAAGCCGTTTTGAAGAGGAAATTGAATTCAAGTTGCCAAATGATGAAGAGAGAAAGGAAATCTTTGAGCTAAACCTCAATACATTCCCAATGGACTATGATTTGGATATTGAAAAATTGGTAAAGCTTTCCAAAAGAATGTCCGGTAGGGACATCAAGGAAAAGATATTGAAGACAGCTCTTCACAATGCAATAATAAATGATAAGGAAAAAGTAACAATGGATGATGTTTATTTTGCATTGGATGTTAATAAATATAAAAAAGAAGAAGTTAAAGGAATGTTTGAGTAATCAACATCCTTATTTTTTTTAATTTTATTATTTTCTATTTTTATAAGTTTAATTTTTATCTATTTTTTTTAAAATTAGCTTTAATCTATCTTTAGAATCATTTCACATATTTTTATGATATCTTCGTCGTTATTTTTAGCTGTTTTTCTTATATTTTCAGAAATATCATAAAATATTTTGTTGACTATGGACTGAGTCATCTTATCTATGGTTTTTATGTCCTTTGCATCTACAGCATTTAGTTTAACTATGCCCTTTTGGCTTTCACGTTGTCTTATCTCTTCCATAGACTCTCTTAAATTACCAAGTAATGAATTTATTTCAATTAAATTGAAGGATTCTTTTAGTAAATCAAACTCACTTTCGATGATCTTTTCCGCTTCAATGACTTCTCTCTCACGAAGCTTTTTATTTTTTTCTGCAATTCCTCTTAAGTCATCAATGTTAAATAGGTCAATGCCTAATTCCTTGACATCATCTTCGATGTCTCTTGGATTTGCAATGTCAATAAATACCATCTTTTTAGGAATTTTTTCATCGAAAACTTTCAATAATCTTTCTTTGTTGATGATTGCGTGAGGTGCTCCAGTGGAACTGATTACAAGGTCTGCATTGATTAATTTTTCTTCCAAGTTGTCAAAGAGGATTGCTTCTCCTTCAAGTTCCTCTGCCAATTTGATTGCTTTGTAATAAGTTCTGTTTGCAACAAAAATAGCTTTCAAGTTCTTTTCAGCCAATGCCTTTGCAACAAGGGTTCCCATCTTCCCTGCACCTATAACAAGAACATTTTTGTCTTGCAAGTCTCCAAGATGCTCTTCTGCAAGGTCAACAGCTGCTGAACCGATGGAAATGGATCCTTGGTTGATTTTGGTCTTGTTTCTCACGACTTGACCAACATGTATTGCCTTTGTGAAAACGGCATCCAATTTCTTGCCACAATGGCCTTCCCTTTCACTTTTTCTTTTGGAATCCTTCACTTGGCCTAAGATTTGGTCTTCACCGATGATCATGGATTCAAGACCAGAAGTCATTCTGAATAAATGCAATACCGCATCATCACTATATTGGATTATGATATACTTGTTTTCACAATCCAAGTCAAAATCAATGCAATCATCAGTATAAAGGAAATATTCGTATCTGTTGCATGTATTGATTTCAATATATTCTTTAATATCAATCTGTTCTTTTAAAGTAGAAAATAAGTCTTTTAAATCTTTTGATACCTTTTCCATAGTCTCTATGTCTGCAAGGGTATGGTCTACACGTATATTGATTATCAATTTGGATTCTCCTTTATATGATATTTGGAATATTGAATTTTTTATGATAAGTTTGAGTTAATGAGATTTTCTGCAAGTACTTTTGCTTCATCCAATTTATTTTCCTTTAGGCAATTTCTTATTTCATCGTTATTCAAGATAGTCTCAAGATATTCCCTTCTAATCTTTTGCTCATCTATTTTTTCCTTTAGGATCTTTCTTGCATGATCTTGGAGTTTAATTTCAAGAATATCCTCTTCTGTAATGATTGATTGTATCTTTTTTCTAAGTTCTCTTGCCATTAAAGGACTTTGCCCATTTGTAAAAATGGATATCTCTATATCATCTATCAAGAAACTTGTTGGCGCTATTATATTTCCCTCTTCAGGTTTGTCTGCCCTGTTTATCAATTTTCCTTGACTGATTGATGCTATGTATTCACAAAGCTTTTCATCACCGCTTGCGGTGATAACTATGTCACTCCATCTGACCATTTCATCAAGGTCTTTTAAAGGTGTTAGAATAGCTCCTTTTTTGGTTAATTCTTCATCAATTGAATTTCCTGCCAAAATGACATTGGCGCCTTTATCCAAAAAGCGATGTGCTCTTCTTGTAGCAACTTCTCCAGTACCTAAAATAAAAACATTCTTGTTTTCCACTTCAAAGAAAAGAGAAGTCAATCCCATATTACACACCATTATTTTTATTCAATTGATTTTTATTGAATTTATTGATAGAAAGTTTATTTTTTTCAATTGATTCTTGATTGGATTATATTGATTTAAAGTTTATTTTTCTTCTAATTGTTTTAATTTAAGTAATTTTACAGCCATTCTTAAATCATTGTTGCAGTCTGCAAGTACCTTTTCAGCTTCAGCTTCACTTATGTCAAAGGTTTGTGAAAGTGCAAATACTGCTTCATTTGATGTAGGAGGGGTTCCTGCACTTAAGATTACTTCAGACAATTGCTTTTTAAGGTCCATGTATTCCTCTTCGCTCATGCCGATTTGGTTTAAGGTCATGTCTCTTAAAGGACAAGGTTTTGAAGTTTTACAGCACCATACGAGTGAACCAAAACAGGTTGCTGGTCCTTCTCCTAATCTAGTTTCGCTTGCAAATTTTTGTTTAATGTCTAAGAATTCTTGAGGAGTCAATCCAACTTCCCTTAAAGCTCCCATAATAGGGCAAGGTTTTACAGGAGGACAACAGAATGCGAGTCCTCTTACATCTCCTCCTCTACAAATATGTGACGGTGAATCTTCCCATACCATAGTTTTTTCCTCTAATTTTTAAATAAAAATATAATTTTGATTCTTTAATTAATTCATAATTTTATTAATTTTATAATTTTAATTAATTCATAATTTTATTAATTTATATAAAATTATTATAATTAATAATATAACATAGATAATTTTGTTTGTTTATATTAATATAAGTTTTTAAAAAATTTAGAAATTTGAATGAAAATAGTTTAAAAAGTGGATATTGAAAAATAGAAATAGTAAAAAAATGAAATTAAAAAAAGGAAATAGTTAAGAGATTTACTCCTAACTAGTTAAAAGAGTTTTGATCAAACTTTTACGAGCGAAGCGAGTAAAAGTTTGGGTTAATGATCTTTAATCATATCTGCTTTTTCTTCACCAGTTAACTCTGCAACGATTTCTTCTGGAGTTCCAGTACTGAGGAGTTTTCCTCCTCTCATTAAGCTTGCCTTATCACAAACATCCAATACGAAATCCATATCGTGAGAAATGATTACAAAGGTTTGGTCCAATTCATCTCTTGCCTTTAAGATGGAATTGGTTACAATGATTCTTGTAACTGGATCCATAGTACCTGTAGGTTCATCCAATACGACAATGTTAGGCTCTTTGATGAGAACTTGTGCAAGAGCTACTCTGTGTCTTTCCCCTCCACTTAACTCATCTTGCCATTTGGATAGGATGCTCATGGATTTTTCCTTTTCAAATCCTACAGTTTCAAGGATATGTGCTGCCTTGATTTTTGCAAATTCTGCAGGCAAGTTCAAACTGATAGCATCAGTTAAGTTGCCTAAAATATCTCTGTGAGGGTATAATGAGTATTCTTGGTGTAATAAACCTAAGTATGGAGTTACACGACCTCTGTTTAATGGGCCTGGTTTTTTCATGTCAATCCAGTCGTCACCTAACTTGATTTCAAGTTCTCCAGCACTTGGTTCAGTCAAACCGATCATCATTCTGGTTAAGGTGGTTTTACCGGATCCACTAAGTCCAACAATACCATAGATTTCTCCTTGATTGATTGTTAAGCTTACGCCGTCTACAGCTTTAACTACTCCTCTTTCAATTGAGTAGTAATGTTTCTTAATGTCTTTCACTCTAATAATCTCTTCGGTGTGCTCAACCTTTTCCACTTGTTCAGCTTGAGGAACGGTTTCAAGGAATTTTGGAACGATGATATCTGGGTGACCATGTTCAATGATTTCTCCATTGTCTAACCATATTGCATCATCAGCTAATTGATTCATAACTTCTGGCCAGTGGGAAGTGATTACCATACTGATTCCTTCATCTTTAACACCTTCAATCAAGGTTTGGTGAAGTTTTTCAGCGGTTTGTGGGTCTAAGGTACCTGTTGGTTCGTCAGCTAAAAGCAACATTGGGTTTTTAGCCAATTGTCTTGCAAGTACAACTCTTTGTTTTTCTCCTCCACTTAAGTCACGAGCAATGTGGGTAACCCTGTGACTCATTTGAACCATTTCCAATAAGTCAATAGCGTTGTAGATATTCTCTTCTTCGTATCTGCCTTCGTCACCCATTGCATTCAATACGTTTTCAATTACGCTTTGTTCGTCGTATAGTGCAAAGTTTCTTTGAAGCATAATGGAGATTCTTCTTCTGATTGCTGCCTTTTCCAATCTGCCAGCATTCCAGAAGTCAATTTCCTTAGCTTTCAATTCCGCTCCACATTCTGGACATTTTTCGCCAGCCTTTGAAGCAGGTTCAACATGCAAGCATTTTTTGTTTTCACATATTGCCAAGTCAAAGAGTACTTGTCCACTGTCTGGAGCGTATTCTTTAGTACCTCTTAGCATATTGATTAAAACAGATTTTCCACTACCACTTCTACCGAGAATACCTAATGTAGAACCTTCTTCTATTGTTAAGTTAATATCTTTGAGAACTGGTTCCCCATTAAATGACTTATTAATATTTTTTAAAGTTATGAAAGACATAAGCCCACCTTGATAATTAGTTGTAATTATGATTTTTTATTTTTTCATTAAATTTAAAATTAATCTTGATTTAATATCAAACATTAATTTATTAGTTTATTAATTTATATGTATATTATTTATAAACGATATTATTAATATAAATTTTGATATTTTTACATATTTTCGTGAATTTTAGAATTTTATTTTGTATTCATTAGCTTTTTTCCTTATGATTTGAACCGCATAATGGTGTTCCACATTCAGGACATTTGATGTTTCTGCATGGGAATCCTCTAACCTTTGGTGCTATGTAACCGCAGTTAGGACATTCGCATGCTTTTGATGGTCCTCTCCCACTTCCTGATCCTCCAAATGAACGTCTCTCATTCAAAGGATATTTTGAAGCTTCAGGAACATTGAAGATTTGCGGAGCAGAAGATTTGTTTTCCAAATCATTCTTGATTATTTCAATGTTTTGAGACTTGCAGTCTGGACAGTTTGTGTATTCCTTTTTGGGATTGTTCCATTGAAATCCACAATCCTTGCAGATGTATATCTTCTCTTCTGCTTGGAAGTTTTCATTGTTTATTTCAATTTTTTTGCCTTCAATCAATGACATTGCTGTCTTTTTTCTTGCAGAGTTAATGATTCTATGAAATGTTGGCTGTGAAATTCCCATCAATTCTGCAGCCTCTTTTTGCTTAATATTGTGATAATCACCTAATCTGATTGCTTCAAACTCATCAAGATTCATTTTAATTGTATCCTGTTCATTTTCAAGCACATCTCCATGCCTTAGGCAAGTATAATCAGGTTTTTTCACAATTCTCCTTTCTATCTTTGGCCTAACCATTTATTCTCTCCTTAAACCATTTTCCTAATACATATTTATATTGATAATGAAGATTATTATGAATTCATTATGAATATATATTTATTATGAATATATATTCATAACATTCAATATATATTTTATTATTTTATTAAAATTTTTGAAAAATGTGCATGCAAACCTTAATCTTATTAAATTTAAGAAATAAATTAAAAAATAATTACTTTAAAAAAGAAAACGGTGTAACAATGAAAAAATTTATTTTAGCAATTTGCTTTTTATTGATATTCTTTATCAGCATATCTGGATCTGTTTACGGTGCAGATTATGAGGAAATACATTTCTCAAATGATTCCTCTGACTTTGTGCAAGTGAGCGATGTGGACCCAGACATAATTTTAGAAATCAGATATTTTTCTACATATAATTTTGTAGGGGATAGGATCGATGGATATGAAGAGCCAACTGCTCTTTTAACAAAGGAAGCTGCAAATGCACTTAAGGAAGTTAGCGCTGAATTAAAAGAAAAAGGGTATAGATTGAAAATCTATGATGCTTATCGTCCTCAAAATGCGGTTCAACATTTCGTAAGATGGTCAAAAGATAATGATGATACTCGCATGAAGGATTATTTCTATCCTGAACTTGACAAATCCGTTCTTTTTGATCAAGGTTATATAATGAATTATTCTGGCCATTCAAGGGGAAGTACAGTTGATTTAACTTTGTTTGATGAGAAGACTGGAAAAGAGTTGGATATGGGCGGAACATTTGATTATTTTGGCCAAAGGAGTCATCCTGATTATAAGAACATCACTGATGAGCAGCATAATAATCGTATGATACTTCGTGAAGCAATGTTGAATCATGGATTCAAGCCTTTGGATGAAGAGTGGTGGCATTTCACTTTAGAGAATGAACCTTATCCTGATACCTATTTCACTTTCCCAGTTAGTGAAAGTTCCGTTAGCAATAATTAATAATTAATTGAGAGGTTTTAATATGGGAGAATTGTCTAAGTTGCCAAATATTGGTAAAGTTCTTGAAAAGCAGTTAAATGATGTTGGAATAAACACTATCGATGACTTGATCAATCTTGGCAGTAAAGAGACATGGCTAAAAATTAAAGAAATAGATGATAGTGCATGCTTGAATAGATTAATGGCATTGGAAGGAGCTATACAAAACATTCGTTGGCACAATTTGTCTGAAGAGGATAAAGATAATTTAAGGAATTTTTATAATTCCCAAAATCTAAATAGATTAAAAAAATAGATTAAAAAAATAGATTAAAAAAATAGATTAAAAAAATAGGTTAAAAAAATATATTAAAATAAGATAAATAAATAGATTTAAAAAAGAAAAAATAATTAAATTTTAATTTCATTCAAATCAAAATTTAATTTTCCGCTAATTGCAGCTCTAGCTATTGAAATTCCATTTGCTCCTGCATTCAACATTTTTTCTGCCTGTGCAATGGAATTGATTGAGTTGTTTCCAATGATGAAAATATTTGTATTGTCTGATATTTGTCTGATTAAATCAAAATCAGCATCTCTTACTCCTTTTTTCATGGCATCAATATGCAGATAGTCTACTCCACAATCTTCAGCAAGTTTAGCTATTGCAAGGTTGTCAACACCTTCTACATTTGCTCTCATTTTCATTGAAACTTTTGATTCTGATTTTTTGACAACCTCTTTAACATAATCTTCCAGGTCTGGTCTGAGCAACATGCTTTGTCCACATCCAACTGCAACAAGCTCTTCCTGTCTGCAATGGCAATTGATTTCAATTATGTCTAATTTCTTTATTTTGCTTATTTCAATCAGTGGATTAGGTGTTGTTCCTCTCAAGTTAGCACTCACTGTTACATCAAAGTTGTCTTTAATTGTGTTAACTTCATTTTCAATCACTTCATAGATTTCTTCTTTAGGGTAATTGAACTCTTTTCTACCTCTTGCTATGATTTTTTCACAAGCATCTATTGACTCATTGTCAGTATTGTATCCTCCAATGGTGACTGTGTCAAATCCATAAGGTATGAGTTTCATTGCAAATTCTGCATTTGTTATTCCTGCCATAGGTGCAAGTACTTTAATGTTAACACTTCCTTAAAAGCTTTAGATAGATAATTTTCTTTAAAAATAGCTGAAAATCAAAAAATAAAAATAAAAATAAAAAAGGAAAATAAAAAAGATAGTAAATTAAGTGAAAATAAGATTTGTTTAAAGTTCTTCAATTACGTGTATCCAATCTTTATTATTTCCTGCACGAATTATTTCAAGTCCGATGTCTGCCATATATGCAGCATCTTCCATATTGTCTGCTCTACCGATACCTGCTTTTAGGCCGATTCCAATTTCTTCATCAATCTCTTTGAGAATTTGGGTAATGTCTTCTTCACTTAATCCGTTACATGGGGACATGAAGTTGTCTCCACCAATGAAGAATAATAATGCACCTTTTTCTCTTAATTTGGTCATTAAGTAATGTTGTGCTTTGTTTACCATAAAGCTTGTATCAAAAGCAGATTCAATATCAGTTAATGTTTCAGTAACACTGTTGATGTCAATATGTGCAGCTTGTACAAAACTGTCTTCTGGGTTTTCAATTAAATTGTTGATTGCTAATATTTCTTTTCTTCCAGAAGATTGAGCTCCACCTTCTTTTTGAAGTGCAATGGTTGCTAATCTTTGAGCTTCGTGTGCAGTTTCTGCTGCTCCTACACCCATACTGATTGTGATTGGGTATCTGTTTCTAATAGATCTTTGAATTCTCATGTGGTCTTCTTCGTTAAGACCGTTTGTGACTGCTAGTAAATTATCGAATCTTGTAAAGAACACTAAACCTTTTTTAGCAGCTATTAATCTTTGTACATCTGCAAAAAGTTCTGCTTGTAATATTTGAAGGTCAGATTCTGTACGTGGTCTTGGAGTTACTGTCCAAGGACCATAATTATCGATTTGTATCAAAGTCATTTGTATCATATATTTTCACCTAATAGTAATATATTTAGTTATAACTAAATTAGTATTTAAACTTTAAGCATTTAATTTATAATTTTTTAAAAATTATATTTTTTTTAATAATTTTTTGTGGTTTTTTATTAATTATAATTTCTCATCATTTTTTAAAAATTCTTATTCCAAAACCACTTTAGCAAGATTGATCTTATCTTCAATTGTTTTCATAAAAGTGTTTGTTACGATGACATTTGGAATGATTTCTTCAATCTCTTCTTTAAATTCTTCATCTTGGTTATCAATCACCAATGTGCTTAAGAATGATTTATAAAGTTCAGCCACTCCTTTTGAAGAGGTTTCATATCCGAAAGCATTCATGAATTGCCCTGCAGGACCACTGAATGCAGATTTGCCTACAAATGGTGAAACCGCAATTACCTCTTTTCCTTTAAGGGCTTCTTCAACACCTTCAAGGGATATGATAGGTCTTATTGAAGTGATTGGATTTGATGGGCCGAAGATAACTTTATCTGCCTTTTCAATTGATTCAATAAGCTTAGGGCTAGGGCTCACATCACCATATTTCACTTCAAGAACTTCACAGTTGCATTGATATTTGATCAAGAAGTCATGGAACTCAATTTCACCGTGCTCCTTGGTGACAATGCTTATGTCAGATTCTTCATCACTCATTGGAATTATGGTTGCCTTAACTCCTAATTTGTCCTTTTGAAGTTCCACAATATCGGATAATGTCCAACCTTCTTCAAGAAGAATTGCCTTTTGAAGCTTGGTTGCCCTATCCTTATCTCCTAATCTGAGAAGTTCAGTAGTTCCCATTTCAATTAGCTGTTCTCTAACTATGTAGGTATCCCCTTTAATTCCGTACCAGAATTCATCATCGATGATATCTGCAAAGGTATACATTACTGTATCAATATCTGCTGCAATATACCCTCTGGACATATATAAATTTTCCACAGTATTCACTACGACAGTAATCTCTTCTTCAGGGTATATTTCCTTTATTCCTTGAATTAATTTTGGAGTTCCTGTACCTCCGGAAAAAACAGTTATCATGATTTCACTCTTTTTATCTTTTATTGTGATATGATTCTAAATCTTTTTAATTATTAATTTTAATTAATATATTTTTTAATAAATATTAAATTTTAAATAATTCACTCAAATTCATAACTTTAAAATTCTTCTTTTAATGGACCTCCACATTGAGGGCATGGAGTCTTTTCAGAAATTACTAAAGACATTTCACTATTGCAGTTTGGGCAATTGTTATTTTCCAGAATGTTTCTCCTATCCTTGTAAAATGTCTTTTTAAAATCAAAAAACAGTATTTTAAATGTCTTATTATTTTCATTCGGATTTTTAGAAATTTCTTTAGCCAATATCTTTTCAATCTCTTCTTGAGTGAAAAGCTCATTGTCTTCTGGAACATAGGTCTTAATCAATTCCTTGCAATTTGGACAATAGTTTTCATAAAGAAAGCCTGAAATTAAGGATTTTGTCATTTTATCTGAATTCTCCTTATTGTGGCTATCTTCAATCAGTTCTAAATGATTATTGCCATTTTCATTTTCTCCATCATCTTCATCATTTTCATAAAAATTCAAGATAGATTCCAAATCATTTAAGTTGGTATCTAAATAAAAGATCAGATTCTTATCTAAAAATGAAAAATCGCAATTCTCACATTTGAAATTAATTTCAACCATATTATCTCTCGAGATTAGAAAAGATTTTTATTTTTTAATTTTTATTATAATTATTTTCTGAATACATCAAATTCCTTAGGTCTGAGCAATGGTTTAATTCCAGTTTCTGTGTCCCTTAAGTGATCGAATGCTGTAAATCCTCTAATCAATACGATAGGGATTCCTTCATTTGCTTGTCCCATCAATAGTGATGCTGCAGCTGCAAGCTCGTCAGCAGTAGCAACTTCAGTTGTTTCAAGAGGTCTGCCGAACAAGTCCTCTTCACCTACTCTAACCCAAAGCGGATTTATTCCAGAGCATCCTATTGCAGTTCCAATTGCTCCCACTCTAAATGCTCTTCCTTGAGTGTCTGTAATTATAATTGCAAGCTCTTTGCCGGTTTTTTCTTCCAAATACTCTCTTATTTCCTTTGCAGATAAGTCCGGATTCTTAGGCATTGGAGTAGCCAATCCTTCTTCAACATTGGATTCATCAATTCCAGAGTTTGCACAAACAAATCCATGTTTGGTTTCAGTTACAATGAAATTAGGTCCGACTGCAACGATTTCATTGGATTCCTGTAGGATTGCTTCAACAATCTTTGGATCTTTTTTGCATTGCTCTGCGATTTTCATTGTTTCTTCGCTTGGTTCAAGTTCATCAATTTTGATGTAGTTTCCTTCAGCTTTTGAAATCAATGTTTCAGCAATAAGCAAGATGTCTCCATTTTCAAGAGCAATATCCTCTTTTTTCAGGTCTTCTTCAATAATCTTAGCTATATTGTCTCCTTTTTTAACTAAAGGAATTTCTTTTAATCCATATAATTTTAAAGTCATGTTTTAAACTTATATAAATAAATATATAAAAAACTATTGTATTTATCAGAATCATTTTTCAGAATCAATTTCTTAATCATTATTCAGATTTTATTTAAAAAATTAAAATTTATCCTTTATTTTTTTAAAAAATTAACAATATGCTTTTATATTAAAAATAACAAACTTATTATTAATATGAATAATAATTTATTATTTAATTATTATTACTTATTATTTAATCATTAAATTAATTTCATAGAGGATATTATGATTATAGAAATGCTTACTAGCGGATTTGACATGATTATGGAGATGCTCCAAAGTGGGGGAGTTATCACTTATATAATTCTTTTACTTGGTATCTATGGTCTGTTAATATCTATAAGGAAGATATTTTACCTTAGAAAAATTAGTAAAATCGATGCTACAGAAATTATGGGGACCATTACCTCATCTATGGAAAAAGGAGGAGCTATTGAAGCTTTAAAAAATATCAGTCACTATAAGAACCCTGTTTCAAGAATAATGTCTGAAGCATTGAAAATAGGTTATAAAAACAAGATTGAAGTAGAAGAAAGTATGGAGCAGATTTTCATTGTTGAAATGAGTAAAATGACCAATGGTATTAGTGCTTTAAAAACCATTATCGAACTTGCTCCATTTTTAGGTTTAATTGGTACAGTATTAGGTATTTGGATGACCTTTAAGAATTTAGGTGTAAATCCTGATGCTGCAGCTATGGCAGAAGGTATTTATCTTGCTCTCATTACTACAATTGCTGGTTTGACTGTAGCTATTATTCTCATGCCATTATACACTTATATCAAAGGATTGATCAATCAGGAAATGGATAAGATTGAATTGGCTACCAAAATGACCAACTGGAGTTATGCAGTAATCAAAATTAGAGTTTATGAGAGATTGCCTTGTGTAATTGAAGCTCTTCAAGAAGCAGAAGGTATTGTAAGTGTGAAAGAGATCACTGACCCATATTCAAATATTCAAATTTCATTTAAACCTAGTATGCTCGAAAAGAGTATCAGTAACATTATTTTAGAGAAATGTGATGTAAAATCTGAAATTACTGAAAGTAAATTAAGACAATAATTTGGGGCTGATAACTTGGCAATTGACATTAAGCGTCATAAGGAAAAAATGAATCAGGACCAACCTGAGATTAAATTGGTTCCTTTTATTGATATTTTATTTACATTGCTCATATTTCTAGTAGTTACCAGTACTTTCGGAGCTGCAGCTACTGGTGACGATACAGGAACCGGTACTGGAAAACCGAATATGACTGACACTACTGGAGATGCAGAGTATTACCTGATACCTGTTGCAGGATTGCAGAAGGTTACTGTAAATGGTATTGACATGTCCTCTGAGATAAGAGGAAATGCTATTGGGGTCCATGCAAGAGTGCTTGACCAAGGTGATGTTCAGATTAAAACGAGTGAACATGCCATAATCATTAAGACACCTGTTGGAATGAACCCTTATGAAGCAGTTCATAAACCAGAGTGATGTTTTAATAATTAATTTATTCATTTTTTATTTATTCATTTTTTTAATTTTTTATTTTTTCAATTAAAATTTTAAATTCTTTAAATTATTATTTTTAAATAATTTTAATTTAATATTCGATAGTTATTGGGGTAAAAAAATGTATTTAGGCAGAATTATTTCAGCAGGAAAAACAGAAGATGGAAAACCATATGTTGCTTACAGAGTTTCAAGCAGATCTTTTCCAAACAGACAAGTAAAGGTTCTTGAAGATGAAGCAGCTATCATTCCAAAAGAAGGATTTGAAACAGACATATTCAAAAACTCTTATATTGCTTATGATTGTGTAAAAACAGTAGGCGACATTGCAATTATTTCAAACGGTTCACAAACCAACCCTATTGCAGATAAGATAGCCATTGGAATGAACATCAGAGATGCAATGGCATATTCATTAATCACTATGGATTATGAAAAGGATGATTATAACACTCCAAGAATTGCTGCAGTAGTTAAAGGAAGTGAAGATGATTTTGAAGCTTATATTGGAATTGTAACCGATAGCAAAGTATTGGTTGAAAAAATAGAAGATGGAAAAGCTCAATTCATTTCCACTTATGAGAAAAACACTCCTGAAGATGTAGTTTTCTCTGCAGAAACTCCTGATGCTGCATGTAAATTCATCTTTGATGAAGGTGCATTTGGTGAGTTTGAAAATCCTGTTTCTTCAGTAGCAGCAATATTTGATGGAAAATGGAATTTAGCTGGATTTAATCCAGAATAAATTTATTTTCTTTTATTCTTTTTTTAATTTTTTTATTAATTTAACTGCTACTTTTTTAATTTTTTATTAAATTAACGGCTATTTTCTATTTCTTTTATTTTATATAACAGCTATTTTTAAAAATAATTAAAATAAGTTATTCTAATTTTTCAGCCTCTTCGGCTTCTTTTATCTTTTGGACTGTTCCCCAACTTCTTCTAACGAAATCAGGCATTTCATCATATTTGAATTTCTTCAAGAAGTTTTTGGTTTTAGGATCGCTTGGATAACCTGAACCGATTCCATCTCTGTCCTTGGTGGATCTGATATACTGCTTATTTATCTCTTCAATAATCATATCCCTTTTTGTTTTTGCAATGATTGAAGCCGCTCCTACCGCAAGATAGTTATCATCTGCCTTATGCTCTGCAATGACTTCACAGCTATGGCCTACATATTCTTCCATCTCTTCCTGAAGCCTTCCTTCCTTAACATCCAAAGCATCTATGATGATTCTATCTGCTCGAAGAGTGCTGATGATTTTTTTCATAGCCAATTTTTCTATTTGGTTAAGATTAATTCCTTTTGCTCTTAAGGTATCAATGTCCTTTGCAGTGATTACCACTGTTTCATAATCGAACATTTTAGTCAATTTACGATATAGGACAGCTCTTCTGTTTGGAGTCAATCTTTTGGAATCCTTTACGCCCATTCTTTCAATGATCTTTTCTTTTTTCTCAGGTATTACAATACCTGCCATAACCATAGGGCCTAAAACAGGACCTCTTCCAGCTTCATCTAATCCTAGTGTATCCATATTATTAAATCCAGTTTAATTGTTAATTTGATTGTTAAAATAGTTTTTATTATATTATTTAATATGTTTTTAGAATATATAATTTTTAAGAAAAAGTTCATAAATTTGAAAAAGAGTAAGTTTTGAAATGGTGTATTTGTTGGTGATTAAAAGGAATATTATGGATTGTAAAAACAATCCATAGTATTTATACGTATAATTAACGCTTGAAATTGTTTAATATTTATTTCATAGCTTTTAAACGTACTTCCGGTTCTAAAGCTAATGGTTCAGCAGCTACGATTGCAGTTCCTTTAGCAACTACAGTCATAGGGTCATCAGAAATTTGAATTGGAATATCTGATTCATCGAAAATTCTTTCTTTAAGTCCTCTTAATCTGGAACTTCCCCCTACTGCTACAGTGTTTTTATAAATGCCCATCATCAATTCAGCAGGTAATCTTTCTAAGATGAGGTTTAATCCGCTGATTACTTCTTTGATGATTGGTTCTACTGCATCTGCAACTAACATTGAATCAATTACAACTTTTTTAGGTCTGTTAGTTTCTAAGGATTTACCAATAACTTCATAATTTAAGTTTTCAAACTCTTCGCTGCAATGGATCATACCGACTTCCATCTTTGCAGCTTCTGCATCGTGAATGCTGATTGCAACATTGTATTTTTCTGCAACCAATTCTACGATTCTGTTGTCTATGTCGTCTCCACCTACTCTTACGGTTTCAATATCATTGATTCCACCAAGGGAAATGACTACTAAATCAGTGGATCCTGCACCGATGTCGATTACCATGGTTCCGTTTGGTTCTGCAATAGGTAATCCTGCACCAATAGCTGCAGCTAAACCTTCGCTTACTACTAAAACGTATTCAGCACCAGCTTTTCTACCTATTTCTTCAGCAGCATTCTTTTCTACTTCAGAAGCATCTCCAGGAATTCCAATGACAATTCTTCCTACAGTTTCTCCTTCGTTAATACCAATTTCCATTGCTCTGATGAGTAATGCTTGTGCTTGTGCAACGTTTTCGATTACTCCTTTTTTAAGTGGTCTTACTGCAACAATGTCTTCTGGGGTTCTGCCTAACATTTTTTTAGCTTCTTCCCCAACAGCAAGTACTGCAGAAGGGTCATCTTTCTTAACAGCAACTACAGAAGGAATTTGGTATAAGTCAAATTTATCTCCTGATGGTTTTGCGATTACGGTGTTTAAGGTACCTAAATCAATACCTAAACTGTTTTTAACGACTCTGGTTGGTTCAATTTCAACAGCGTCTTCATTTCCGAAAATACTCAAATTTATTCCTCCATTATAAAATAAAATTAAATTATTTATGTTTGATATTATATTCATTAATCAATTACGCTAGATTTTATTTTTAGAATCATGTTTTCAATTAAAAATTCAATCAAATTCCAAAAAGTAATTAACTAATATTATAATAATAGTATTTATAATTTTTATTAATAATAAGTTTTTGTATAATATTATGAAAAAAAGTTTATATTTTGAGTATAATTATATTGCTTTAGAATATTTTTAAAAATAGTAATTGAGCAATGAATGGATTGTTGTGAATAATTGTTGAAAGAAGCAGGGGTATTGTGAAAAAGCTTATTCAATATCTGATTTTGTTTCCTGTTCAGTTTCACTAACTTGATTCTCTTTCACTGATTCATCATTCATTTCTGTTTCAATTTGAGAATCAGTTTGAGTTTCAGTTTGAGATTCACTTTCCTCTTTTTCAGGAATTCTTAGTTTTTCCTTATCCTGTATTGTTTTCTTCAAGTCAATTCCAAATAAGCTATTGTTTTGGCTGATAAGTTTTACCGCTTCGATATCTTCCTCATCCACTACGGAAACAAGAATTGCAGACAGCACGACATCACTCATATCAAGTATTGGTGTCATGGTGCTTCTTAAAAATGAAGGTAATTTCAAGCGTGTATTGAGCTCTGCTTTAATAAAACTGCTTGTATGATCTTCTGCTAAAATGTTTATTTCAGTTTTTTGCCTTGTAGTTTCTCCATTGAATGATTTCATGGATTCTTCAGGACCTACAATAACCAGCAAATTAGGGACGGTTTTTATATGCACATCAGTGATTTCAATTGATGCTCCTCCTTTTTCAGAGCATCTGTTTCTAAGTTCGCTGATTTTAAGCTCTTCTCCTTTAAGCATAATGCAGTCAAATCTTTTTGCAGTATATTTGTCTATGATTTTTATGGATTCCCTAAATAAAATTTGAACTCTATCACTGGCTGTGATTGCATTATATGCTATGTCATCGACTAACTTTTCATTTCCTGCAATGACACACCATACTTGTGCATTATTCTCTCTAGATGAGACCTTTGCTGCTCTTCTGAGAATCTGTATTCTGTCTTCAATCATAAAATCACGTGATAGGTATTTTCAAAGTATTACTTAATTTTCCAAAATCAAAAAACAATATTACTATATTAAATTTATATATCTTCTTATTAGAATATATAATTTTGTTTTTAATGTTCAAGGTTCCTCTTAAATCTAAAAGTAATAAGAAAAATAATAGGAATTATTATATATTATTGAGTAATATATAAATAATGGATTAAAAATAATATTATTATAATAAATATTGTTTATTTTTTAATGCAAAGATTATATTTGGATTAAAAAATTCATTTTATAAGAAAAAAGGGAATTCATATTAAAAAATTTACTTTGTTTAAATATATTTATTTTAATTAAAAATAATGATTTGATTTTATTTTTTCAAAATTAATTAAATATACTAGTTAAAATGTATTTTATTATCATATTATTATTTTTACATTGATTAAGAGAACGAATTTCGTTTTTAGAAAAAATTAATAAGGGAGATTGTTTTAAAATATTATTGGAGTCAAATTATGAGATTAAAAAGTGTTGGAATGGGATATTTTTTAGCTGTTCCTGATATCATTTCAATATTGAATTTGGTATTTGGATTTTTAGCTATATTGATGGTTATGGATAATCATTTGACATATGCAGCATCATGTATACTTGTTGCAGTTGTTTTTGACTCTATAGACGGATGGGTTTCAAGAAAACTTAATCGTGATGATCCATTTGGTTTTGGTAAAAATATAGATTCTTTAGCGGATATTGTATCTTTTGGTGTAGCACCTTCAGTGCTTTTATACTATTTAGGATTGCAAATATCTGATTGGGCAGCTTATTTAGTGGCTATCGTTGCAGTTTTCACACTTGTCTGCGGTATTTTAAGACTTACTCGTTATAATGTCATTGCGGATAAGATCAATTATCATGGATTTGTAGGGTTCCCAATACCTGGTACCGCTATCGTATTAGCTTCTTATTATTTAAGTGGCTTATTCAATACTGCGGTTGCAAGCATATTAATGCTATTTGCAGGTTATTTGATGATCAGTACAATAAGATATCCTAAAGTCGATAACTATTATATCATCGGCCTTGGAGCTGCAATGATTCTCTTATTGCTTTTACCTATTAATGTGTCTATTGGGGCTGTAAATCTTCCTGCTTTAGTCTTATTCATCTTGGCATTGATTTACATGTTCATGACATTCTTGGAATTCTTCATAGATACTGAAGAGGCGTTAACACCTGAAAACGTAAATAAGAATATCGGTCAGGTTAGAGAAATAACCGCTAATAAGGTAAGTCTTTCATTAAGCACTGCTCAAGAAAGATTTAAAACTATGAGAGAAAACATCAACAGAGTTTCTTCTGGTGAAATCATTGGAGAAGCAAAAGAAGCAGAAGAAAAAGATGAGAAAGAGGAAAAATTAAAAGCTATTAGCACTGGAGAAGTGGAAGAGGAATAATTTTAAAATTATTCTTTTATTTTTATTTCTTTTTTTAATCTCCTAATTTCTTTATTTTTTCTTAAATTTCTTTTTTCTTTATTTTTTTTAATTAATTTCTATTTTTATCAAGCTATTTTTCACTTTAAGTTTTTATAAATCAATATTTTTCAAACCTATTTTTCTATTTTCATATCTCATTCTATTTTAGGTTTGATAACTATGACTAATCGAAAAAATCGATTTAATTTATTTAAAAAGGATTATTTTAAATCTAAGTTAAATAAATTGGGAGACAAAAATAAGTTAAAATCAGATGGGTCTAAGGATAATGATGATTCTTCCCATTTTGCCAGCTTTGATTCAATTATTCCTGAAAGTTCTCCATTAAAGAAGGGTTCCAATTCAGATGCAGGATTTTATAACGATAATATTAGTTCCAAAGAAGTTTCTAAGGATTTTAGTTCCAAAGAAGTTTCTAAGGATTTTAGTTCTAAAAAAGTTTCTAAAGAGGGTTTAGACTCTGATGACTTGGATGGTGTTGATGAGAAATATGCCAAATACATTTATTCCAAGGATTCACAAGAGTTTGATGATTTAAATCAAGATGATTTGTATGATGATATAACGAGTAGTGAGGAATCTGATAAAGAATCTTCTAAAGATAAACATTATAATAAAAATTCTAATGCTAATGGCATTAAAAAAGGTTTATTGAACTTTAAAACTAATCTATTAAATAAAAGCAATTCCTCCAAATCATTATTTGGAAAGATAACAGTTCTACTGATAGTTTTAGTATTGATATCTTCAGTATTTTACTTCTTTGTATATCAACCCTTTCAAAGTGAATTGAATCTGGAAAGGAATTCAAAATTAAATGAGGTTCATGCATTGTATAAAGGTCCCTTGGCACTTAATGAGAATGCCTATACCTTGGAAAATAGGATAAATAATGCCTATGATATTGAAGAAATCAAGTCTATTGATGTTGTAAGGTCTGCAACAAAGGATTGGAGATTATATCACAGTTCCAAAATAGTCTCATCTAAGGATGATTTTGGCAGAGTCATGATGTCTTATGGAGAAGATAGGGATATTCTAATGTCTGTTAAGGATGCAAATGATTTTGTCAAGGACAATGATGCAAAAATCTTATCGAATGTCCAGTTTGAGAAGGTAAATACAGTCATTGTTCCGATTTCCCTTTCAAGACTTCAAGCTACTGGAGGGCTGATTTCTGTAGGCTCTGTTGTTGACATCTATTCATTAAACGATAACTCTTCAGATTATCCTCAAGAATACGATGATGGAGATAATTCAAGTGAAGTTCCATTAAATGAGACAAGTGTTGATGGATCATTGGAGGATGTCCCTAGTGATGATCTGTTGGAAGAGACATCAGAAGATGAGCCTATAGTCAGTGGTGCTACAGTTTTAGCTATTCTACGTTCAAAGGATAGTGGATTGGTTGACAGCACAGTATCAAAATCAAATACAATAATCAAAGGAAATGAAACCAAACCTTTTGAAAATACCAGTTCATATTCTAGTGATGTTGAGGAATTGCTCAAGGCAGCAGTCTTGAATTCAAGCAGGGATGATAATGCATTGGATTCCTATTTGACAAATTACGGCATCAGATTATCTAATTTTGAACGAATGTCCAATTTAGGAGAATTGGATTCAGAATATATCATTCTTTTGGAAGTTCCCCAATCTGATGTGAATTTTGTAATTAACAATATGGACAGTTTAGTGCTGACAATCCCAACGGAATTTGCTCCAACTTGGGTGATTAATGAATTAGATGAAACCTATTATGAGAATCTTTACCAAAACCAATCATTGGATTTCCTTTAATCTATTCAATTTCTCCCATTTTATTTTTTATTTTTTCATTTCTTATTTTTATTATTTTTTTATAATTTCATTGTTTTTCCTATTTTTCAAATCCAATTTTTCTTGAATTAAATATAATGATTTATTAAATATAAAAAATAGATAAATGACTATAAATTTAATATTTTTATAAATTTTGATAAGCATTTGATTAATTTATCAAAATTCAATTATTTATTTGTTGATGATTGTTATGGATTTGAAGATAAGATGGCCAACAGTTGTTATAATAGTTGCTTTATTGATTATTAGCTTATATGCTTTAACTGAAGTAAATTACTATTCATATAAGAATGTTGCTGAATCTAAGGACATTAATTCATCTGTAGTTATTATTCCTTCCATTGGTGTATTTGAGAAAATCAACAATGTTTCCATTTCTCAAGGAGTATTCATAGACTATATTTCCAATATTCCAACTAAGGGTGATGTAATTCTATATGGTCATAGGACATTGCAGGGTTCTCCATTTTTACGATTGGATGCTCTTAAGAAGGGAGATGTAATCACATTGGAATGGCCAGGAATCGGTGAGGTAAATTATACAGTCAAGAAATCTGAAATCATTTCACCTACCAACTCATTGGTTCTAAATGAAAGTCATAAGACTGGAGACATTCATAATCAGGAGTTGATTCTGGTTACTTGCCATCCTATAGGTTCAACTGCCCAAAGGCTTATTGTAACTGCTGAATTGAATTCTACAAGCCCAATTAATGAAACCGCTCTTGAAGAGAATCCTCAAGCCCATTGGGCATGGATCATTACATTTGGATTTTTAGCTTTCGGTTTGATTATAACTTATTTCTCTCCAGCTGATGAAAGGAAAATCATTTTGGCTGTGGTTATAGCAATAACAATAGTTCTGATTTATTTCTCAATCTTCCCAGTATCCTCTCAGATATGGGCGGATAAATTAGGATGGTTGAATGGTCTGATGGGAGTAAGTTAGACTAAAATTAGTTTATTCATTTTAATAATTTTTATTCCGAGGTATTTTATGGACACTAAAGAAAAATATTTTTCTAATATTTCAAATAGGGAAAGAGCAATATTTGAAGGAGCAATTAGTATGGGGGCTCTATTCCATCAATTTGTAGGAACTCCTTTCAATAAAACCAATATTCCAAGTCTTGAAAAGGCTATGGAAGAGTCTTTCGCTTTACAGCCTTGCATTGAAAAGGTAGAGGTTTCCATTGATTTGGATAGATTGGATAAGGCTATGACTGAATTTGAATATACTTCCCTCAGTGGAGATATGTTGGACGTTAAGATCTATTCCAAAGTGGATGATGTTTTAGCGGTTATTAGAATCAAATTTATTGAAGAGCTCAATTATCCTTTAATGTTTGTTGAAGAGATAATTGAGTAATTATTCTCTTTTTTTATTTTTTTATTATTCTATTTTTTTATAGTTCTTTTATTATCCTATTTCCAATAATCTATTTTTTTAAAATCTATTTTCCTTGTTAATTATACTAAATTATTTAAATTAATAAGACAATATATATTAATATTATGATTTATATCTTAGAATTTTTTAATAGTATTTAAGGTATTTAATCAATGTTTAAAATAATTATTACAGTATTATAATTATGGAATGTGAGATGATTTAATGATTATTATAGATTCTAAGCTTTGTAAAGGATGCGATATTTGCATAGCGACTTGTCCTAAAAAAGTTTATTCAAAATCTGACAAGGTAAACACAAAAAATGTGTATCTTCCTTTCCCAGAAAATGAGGAAGCTTGCACTAAATGTGGATTATGCGAAGTGTCCTGTCCTGATCAAGCTATTTATGTTGAGAAAGAGGTGGAATAATTATGGTAGAAGAACGTTTTGTTCAAGGAAATGAAGCTTGCGCTTTAGGTGCAATTGCTGCAAACTGCAGATTCTTTGCAGGTTATCCAATTACTCCATCTACTGAAATTGCAGAACAAATGTCAATATTGCTTCCAAAATATGGCGGTTCATTTGTTCAAATGGAAGATGAAATTGCATCTGCTGGAGCTATTATCGGCGCTAGTTGGAGTGGTATGAAAGCAATGACCGCTACATCTGGTCCAGGTATTTCATTGATGCAGGAAAATATCGGTTATGGTTTCATTACAGAAACTCCTATTGTAATCATCAATGTTCAAAGAGGTTCACCATCAACTGGTCAACCTACAATGTCTGCACAAGCTGATATAATGCAGGTTCGTTGGGGTTCCCATGGGGATTATGAACCTATCGCTTTGGCACCTTCATCTGTTCAGGAATTCTTTGACTTTACAATCAAAGCATTTAATTTAGCTGAAGAGTACAGAGTACCTGTCACTGTTCTTGCTGATGAAGTCGTAGGTCACATGAGAGAAAAATTGATTATTCCGGATAAGGTTGATATTGTAGCTCGTAAGAGACCTGAAAAAGTGGATGGACAATACTTGCCATTTGATGCTTCTGAAGATGGAACTACTCCTATGCCTGCATTTGGTGATGGATTCAATATTCACGTAACCGGTCTCACTCACGATGAAAGAGGTTATCCGGACACTAACGATCCAGACACCCATACTGAATTGGTTGAAAGATTATGCAATAAGGTCTTGATGCATAGGAAGGATATCTGTTCTGTCAAAAAGGAAAATTGTGATGATGCAGATATTGTTGTTGTTTCTTGCGGTTCTCCATACCGTTCTGTTGGAGCTGCTATGAAAAAGGCAAGAGAAGAAGGCATCAAGGTAGGATCCCTTAAGATTGATACTCCATGGCCTTTCCCAGACGAGGAAATTGCTGAAATCGCAAAAACTGCAAGTGACATAATTGTTCCTGAAATGAACTTAGGTCAATTGGTTCATGAAGTTGAAAGGGCAGCACATGGAGAGGCTAATGTTCATTTGATTGGCAAGATTGGAGGAATTCTCCACAAGCCTGATGAAATTTATGATAAGATTAAGGAGATTAATGGATAGGTGGTAAGATGGTAGAAAAGGAAAGCCCATATAAAAAATATCTTAGAGAAGAAAGATTGCCACACATTTTCTGTCCAGGTTGTGGAAACGGTACTGTAATGAGCACATTCTTTAAAGGTTTGGAAGGAACAGACATTGATTTTGAAAATATTGCAATGGTTTCAGGTATCGGTTGTTCCTCAAGGATTCCAGGTTATGTGAAATGCGATTCTCTCCACACAACTCACGGAAGAGCTTTAAGCTTTGCTACTGGATTGAAGGTAGGAAACCCTGATTTGGATGTTGTTGTATTCACTGGTGACGGAGATGCTGCATCCATTGGAGGAAACCATTTGATTCATGCTGCAAGAAGAAACATTAATCTCACTGTTATCTGTATAAACAATAATATTTATGGTATGACCGGTGGTCAAATCAGCCCTACTTCCCCTAAAGGAAGTTTCGGTACAACTGCGCCTTATGGTTCAAGAGACATGCCATTCAACTTGGCGGAGCTTGTAAGTGCAGCTGGTGCATCCTATGTTGCAAGATGGACTACCACTCATCCGCTTCAATTATCCAAAGCTATTCAAAAAGGTTTGGAAAATGACGGTTTCTCATTTATTGAAGTTGTTTCCCAATGTCCAACTTACTTTGGACGTAAAAACAAGATGAAAACTCCATTGCAAATGTTTGAATGGATCAAGGAAAACAGTATCAATAAAAGAAGAGCAGAGAAAATGGAAGAATCTGAATTGGAAGGCAAGATCATTGTTGGAGAATTTGCTAACAAGCCACATGCTGAATTGACTGATAACATTAAGACATTGGCTGAAGAGAATTCAGACAAGCCATTAGCTATTAAGTCTGCATTTGAGGAGTTGGATTAAATGAGAACTGAAGTTCGTATAGCAGGTTTTGGTGGTCAAGGAGTAATCATGGCAGGAGTCATCATTGGTAAGGCTGCTTCACTTTTTGATAATAAGAATGCTGTTCAAACTCAATCCTACGGTCCTGAAGCTCGTGGAGGAGCTTCAAGAACTGAAGTTGTTATTGATGATGAGGAAATCGACTATCCTAAAGTAACCAGCCCAGATATTTTGGTTGCAATGTCCCATGAAGCTTTAATCAAGTATATGGGCGATTTGAAGGATGAAGGTGTCTTGATTATCGATCCGGATATGATTGTTGAAGAAGAAATAGTTGATTTTGTAGAAGAGCACAAGATCAAGCTTTATCGTGCACCTGCAACTAAGACTGCAACTGAAGATGTAGGTCTTAGAATTGTGGCAAACATTGTAATGATCGGTGCAATCGTCAAGGTCACTGAAGTCGTTTCAGTTGATGCTGCAAAACAAGCTATTTTGGACAGTGTACCAAAAGGAACTGAAGATAAGAATATTCAAGCATTCGAAGCAGGATATGCTTTGCTTTAATATTTTTATTATTTTTTTTATTTTTTATTTTCCTCTCTTTTTTATAAATATGATTGCTTATTTGAATTTTATTTATTATTTCCAATTATTCCTTATTTTTTTGTTGTAGAGTTAACAATAAAATTTTTTAGAAAGTTTTATATTTTTTGTTTAATATATCTTTATTTATATTCAGTTTTGTTTTATTTTTTGTTTTTTTATTCATGTCTGTTTTATTTTTTTTAAATTTTATTTTGGGAATGAGTCTTATGTTTGTTAGGAATTGGGGTAAATCTTTGTTTTGTGTTCTTTTAGTTTGTGTTGTATTCTTGTCCCTGTCTTTTTCTTTTGCTGCTGAGGATATGGATCTTTCTTTAGAGGATAATTATGAGGATAATGTGGATTTGTCAGTTTATAATGAGGAAGTTTGTTCAGATTTAAAATGCGCTTCTGATTCCGATGAGAATGTTTTGGAGGATGATGGCGATGGGGGAGATGATGGTGCTTTTAATGAGGATGATCCATGGGTTGAAAATTTGGAAGAGGATTCTCATGATGAGGAGTTTGAGTTCATTTCAGGTTTTGAACCAGGAATAGGCCCTGGGATGAATCCTATGGACAATCGTGCTTCAACAAAGCTGGTTGTAAGCAGCTTCTCCAAGTATTATCGAAACGGCACCCAGTTAGTGGGTTACCTGCAGGATGCAAGCAACAACCCATTGGTAGGCAAGACAGTGAAGATTAATATTGCAAATGCCAATTAACACGCACAACCGATGAGAACGGGGGTTTTAGATTGAACATCAACCTTAAGCCTAACAATTACACATCCGCCATCAGTTTTGCAGGAGACTCCAACTACAAGCCATCAAGCAAGACCATAACAGTGAAGGTCTTCACCATGCCCACAAGCATCACCAGCTCCAATCTTATAAAATATTACAGGAATGCCAGCCAATTGGTTGCCCAATTGAAGGATGTTCATGGCAACCCTCTTGTTGGCAAGAACATCACAATAACAATCTTAGGTAATGTTTATCAACGTGCAACCGATGATGACGGTTATATCCATATGAATATAAATATGCATCCTCGCGTCTGCAATGCCACCTTAAACTTCACGGAGAATGGTTATGTGAGTTCCAAGAAGGTTGTCAGCATAACTGTTCTGGAGATGCCGACAAGCATAGTCAGTTCCAATCTTGTGAAATATTATCGCAATGGTTCTTATTGGGTTGCCCGTTTGCTTGACGGCAATGGAAACCCATTGGCCGGGAAAACATTGACTTTCAATATTGACACCCATACATATACCAGAGTCAGCGATGATGACGGGTACTGTTACATGACCATCAATCTGCGCCCAGGCACCTTCACAGGAACAGCCAGCTTCAGCGATCAGTACTACACCAGCAGCAGCAAAACCATTTCCGTTAATGTCTTGGACCCTCCTATCCCTATTGTAAATCTTGATAGTGGCATCTATAATGACAGCAGTCTGCTTGTTAATTTTTCCGCTTATCTTGAGAACGTCACTGTTTTCTGCAGCTTTGACAATGGCAGCACATGGTATGAAGGCTTAGGAGAACTTAGCTTTAATGTTAGTGCAGGAAATTGGTCTGTTCTCTCTTATGTTGGCTTGAACGGACATAATAGTTCAGTCATTTCTAGGAATTTTGTCGTTGATTATAGCGCTCCTTTCGTTTGGGCAAGCAATGGATCAGCAATCTATAATGAATCATTCTATGTTGACTTATATGCTTTAGATGATGCTGACGGCAATCCTTTGATTTATTATACATTGGATGGGTCACTGCCTAATGAGAACAGCACTGTTTTTAATGAATCCATTTATATTGATGATTCTTCCAATTTAACCACTTTACGATTTGTTTCTGTTGATTTTATGGGTCGCAGCAGTGGTGTTGTTAATGTGTTCTATTTCTTTGGTGATATGGTTGCCAATTTGAATAGTGGCAAATGTTTTGAGACTGTTCAGGGGGCTATCGATGATAATGACACTTTTGAAGGGGACATAATAGAGGTTAGCAAGGACCTTAATGAAAATATCATCATGAATAAGAGTGTTTATTTAAGATCATGTGATTTCAAGGATGTTTTATGGGAGATTGAAGATGATTTAAGTTGTGTTGTTTTCGATTCTGTTGTTGGTGCCATAGTTGAAGGTTTTGCATTCAAGTCCAATGCTTCAAGTTGCATTGTATTTGATAATTCATCTGATTGCTTTGTTGTTGACAATCTGTTTTTTTCAAATGGATATAATGCCATAAGGGATTATTGTGATTTTGATAATTTAAGTTCTTATAAGGATGTTTCATTTGGCAATTATATTTTGCATAACAGTTTTTATGGTGGAGATGTTTGCATTGACTTGGTGCATTGTTTGAATTATTCTTTCATTGGAAATGATTTTAATGAGGATAATGTTTCCCTAATGGACCATTTCAATGTTTCTTATAACAATTTCGCTCATAATGTAGGTATTCTTGCTCATGAATCCTCTAATTCACTTTTCGAGAGAAATTGTTTCTATAATATGGATGTTATGGGTGTTTGCTTGTTGGATGGTTTGAATGATTCATTCATTAATAATAGTTTTTCTCAATGTAATGTTTCTGTTGATATAAATGGAAATTACGTTTCCTTGAGAAATAATAATTTTTCCAATAATAATTTTGGAATTGTTATTGAAGGTGTTAATAATAGTGTTATCAGTAATTTTATTATGGATAATGATTTTGGTGTTTTTTCTGAAAGCTCTGATGATTTATGTATTAATTTTAATCGTATTGTTAATAATGATGAGTTTGGCATCTATGTTGTTGATGGTAGTGTCAATGCGACTAATAATTGGTGGGGCTCTAATATTATAAGTGCGGGCACTAGTGCGGGGTGTGATGTTTATTATTCTAATAATTTTGACATTATTTATGAGCCTTATCTTGTTTTGAATACTTATGTGGGTAGTTTTAGGAAAAATCATCTTTATCGCATAACCTATGGGGATGGGGGGATTATCACTAATTCTTCTATTACTGAAGCTCTATGTGTTGCGGATTTTACAAGAAATAGTTTTGGTGAAGATGTATCTTTTTTAGGTTCTATTCCTAATTTTGACATTATCTTTTCGCAACGATTTAATAATGTTTTTTTCAATCGAGATATTCCACTAATTTCTGGTTTGGCATCTGATTATGTGGCGATGGATATTTGGGATAGTGTAATTCATATTTTTGTTGATAATGAGTCCCAATGTTTAAATATTTCAGATGCAGAGGATAGCACTAATTTTCATTTTATTACTTCAGAGGTTATTTTAGATAGTAATACTTCATTTAAATCGTATATAGCTAATTTAAGTGCTAATGTGGCATGGGTTACTTTTATTTGGAAGTATGTTGGTGATTTTAAGACTGAATTTAATTTGATTCTTGATGGAAATGTTGTTGATAACTTCACTGTTGAAAGTTCTTTTTATCATGAAAATAGGAATTATTATACTAGTGAGGTTTGGCAGGCTATGGAGTCATATAATGATTTATTATATAATGATCTGTCCAATTCTCGTGCTTGGGTCTATGTTTGCATTGCTTTAGATTATGGCTTAAGCACTTTTGATAGTGTTGAGAATAAATACTTTGAAATGACTTGGAGGAATTATACTTCTGAATTGCAGAGTAACTTGACTTTGAATGGGTCTTTGTTCAACGAAACTTTATTAAGTTTGATTAAAGATAAGTATAATTTAACTGGTGATGAGATAAATTTTGTTTTTGATAATCATTTAAATGTTAGAGATGGCATTTGGGTTGGTTTTGATTATCTTGGCAGTGAACGGGAAGTTTTTAATTTTGATTTAGGCAATTCTACAGAAATTTATTCATTTATAGGTAGTTCATCTGCTCGTTATGCTGAAATTTCTTGTGTTAATGGTGCTTATGCTCATATGGTTGGAAATAATGCAACGGACTATGAAGAAATTTGGACGAATATTCATAATCAAAATGGTACTGTTGATTGGGTGAGTGGTTATTCTTATGGTTATTATGCTAATGCATGGTATGATGGTTTGATGACTTTCACTTTTGCTAATGATAAGGTTGATAATGGTGTTTTGGGTTATTGGCTGAATCAGAGCAATCGCACTGATTCCAATGGTAGTTTGGTATTTGATGTTGGTCCTATGAAGGCGGCTTATGGTAGTTTTCTTGAAGGTTTGTTGGTTATTTATGTTGATGATTTGGTTGCTGATGCTGCAGCTGAGCGTTATAATGTGACTTGGAATCGGATTAGCCCTATGGTAATGAGTGTTCATGATAATGTTTTGGAAACTTATATGAGCGGGGAAAGTGATTTTCGTTTTGGTCGTGAGGCTTATGGAAATCTGGATAATGTGAAGGCATTTTATTTTGCTTGTTCCGCTAGTTTTTCATTGATTGAGCGTTATGTTGGTGAGAATCTTTTCCCAGGAGGTAGTGATCTTGGTTCAGTCACCACTGGTTTAAATTATATTTTGGAGCATAATGGTACTTTGGAGGTTTTCATTCAAGATGGTTGTGTTCTTATTCGTGAGGAGGGTAGCAATGAGCGTGTTTTGATTTTTGATTCTGAGACAGGTTTGTTGCATGATGCTTATTATGATTTGAATGGTGCTTTCTGTTATTCTAATCAGCAGACCGATTGGGTTCTGAATCTTGGTTGGGAGTTATTGAACTCCTCAGGTTCTATTTGGTATTATTTATTAGGTTGTGGGGATTGTCCTAATTTAACGATTCCTACTGAAAATATGGTAAAGCATTGTAACTTCTTTTTAGCTATGGGTGCTTTATTTGTAGTTGAAGGTGCTGAGGCGGATGCTTGTTTGGTTGCTTTAGGCAGTTTTGCTGGGGGGTTGACTATAGGTAGTTTGGCTATACCTATTATTATCACTTTACCTATTCTTTTTATCGCTATTGAGCCGGTTGGTATTCCTAATGAAGATGAGGTGCTTAAAGAGTTTTATAGAACTCATAATTCTTCTAATGTAGGGGAACCTTCTATAACTGATGAAGCAGTTCAAATAAAAAATCATAGAAAATTTCAATATGAGGATAATTATGAGAGAAATTATAATACTGCTAGAGAATTGGGTTTATTTAGTACACTTACTCCAGTACCTTCTGGAGATGATGGGGATAATTCACATTTTAAAACTATTTTAGTTATAGCTGGTGTCGCATATGCTCTTGGTAGTTTTTATATTGGCCCTATCATTATTGATCAATTAACAACAGAACCAACAATCGATTATATTAAAATAGAATTTAATGAGACTACTAATGAAACAGATATTATTATATATTATAAGTGAGGATTTAAGAGATGTTTTTTATTTTTAAAGAATTTTTATTGTTTTTGGGGGAATTGTTTTTCCTCTTAAGTTTTTATAAACAGTCATTATATTTTTATAAGAAAGTTTATGAGGGAGGTTCTAATAAAGATGAATGCATAGAGCATATTCTCTCTTGTTATACATCTTTATGTGATTTGGATTCGGTCATATCATATTGTGATGATTATTTGGAATCAGGAGATGAAAATTTCAATGTTTATTTTTTCAAAGCTCAGGCATTATCTTATAAAGGCATCTATGATGAGGCATTGAAGTATTATGACTTGGCTTTGAATATTTTTCCTGAAAATCTGACAGGATTAGTTTCTAAATCCGATGTCCTATTCAAGATGAAGGAAGATGACTTGTTTTTAGAGTGTTGCGATAAGATTTTAAATTTGGATTCAAGAAACTTCCATATCCTGTATAATAAAACTTGTTTTTATTTTAACAAAAAGAAGTGGGATTTGGCATTGGAATTTGCAAATGATTCTCTTGAAGTTGAGGATGATAATCCTGATGCATTGTTGGTTAAATCAAAAATATTATTTAATATGGGCTTGTTGGATGAATCTATAGAAACATTAGACTTGTTATTGGCCATTTGTCCTAATAGTGTTGAGGCTTTGATGGTTAAGAGTTTTGTTCTTTTGGATAAGGAGGATTATCCGGAAGCTGAAGAATGTTTAGATAAGGTTTTAAAGTTGGATCCGGATAATGAGGATGCTTTAGAGATTAAAGAGGGTTTGCAAAAAAGACAATGATAATGGGAGGCGGTGTTCATTACTCGTAGATTTGCAATTTTTTTCTTCATTCTTTGTTTTTTGATAGGGACAGCAGCGGCGATCTTGCGCTTTTACATGATGTGAATTTTAATTATCTTTTATCTCTGATTATTGATGATGGGGATGTTGTTGATGTTTAGTTCTTTTAAGATTAAAAGATTGTCTTCGAAGATGAAAAATCTGATATTGGTGAAAAAGGATTATAATAAAACCATTGAATGTGCTAATGAAATACTTGAATTGGATGAGAACAATTTATTTGCTTTGAAATGCAAATCAGATGCTTTACGTCAATTAGGAGATTTTGAAGGGGCATTGGAGTGTGCTAATGTTATTGTAGATTTGGAACCAACTTCCTTTAATTATTCAAATCAAGCTGTAATATTGTATTTCTTAGGAGATATTGAAGGGTCATTTGAAATTTTGGATAATGTTTTGACCAATTTTGATGATATTAAAGATGTTTTCAATACTAAATTCACATTCTTATGTGAACTTGGCAGGTTTGATGAGGCTCTTGAGTTATGTGATTTTGCTTTAGAAAAGGATTCTAAATTTTTAGATGCGTTTGCTTTGAAATCAAAAGTTTATTTTGATAAGGGCGATTATAATAAATCTATTGAATATGCAAATCAGATGTTGAATTTAGAGGGGAACAATTTATATGCTTTAAAAAGCAAATCTTATTCATTATATGAATTGGAAGATTATGAAGGTGCTTTGGAGTGTACAAATATTTTTGCTGATTTAGAACCAAGTTCTTCAAATCTAGTATATAAGGCAGTTCTATTGTATCGTTTAGATGACATTGAGGGTTCATTTGGAATTTTAGATGACATATTAATGAATTCAAGTGATATTAAAGATGCATTTAATAACAAATCAATTATTCTATCTACACTTGGCAGGTTTGATGAGGCTCTTGAGTTATGTGATTATGCTTTAGATAAAGGTGTAGATTACTTTGATGTTTTATGTATGAAAATAAAAATCTATTCAGATAAAGAAGATTATGATATGGCTTTTGAGTATATAAACGAAGCATTTGAAATCAATCCTAATGATGAATTAGTAAAGAATTTAGAAAAGGACATATTGGACAAATTAAATGAATAATGTACTAGATGATTTTGATGGGATTTAAGTCATTTTTTTTAAGAATATTTTAATTATTCTCCTATCATTGCTTAACATTATATAAATAATTTTAATAATAAGGAAATACATATAATATTAATGATTAAAATTAATAAGTTATTTCTATTAAAATAAAATTTGTTAATAGGATGATTTATTTTATTTATTTTTACAATTCATTTATTCATAAGTATTTTTAAAATTATACGTTTGTTTTTAAAATTAAATTCTCATTATAATTTTCATGCTTATTATTAAGAGTGAGAAACATGAAGTTTTTTGAACATAGTGCAAAAAAAGTTTTTGAAAGTGAAGGAATTAAAATTTTAGAAGGACATGTTGTATACTCTCCTGAAGAGGCAATGGAAGTCGCTACTGAATTTGGCAGACCTGTTGTACTCAAATCTCAAGTTCTCGTTGGTGGAAGAGGTAAAGCAGGAGGTATTAAGTTTGCAGATAACCCTGGTGAAGCATTCCAAATAGCTAATGAGTTATTAAAACTAGAAATCAAGGGCGAAAAAGTAAAACACTTGCTTATTGAAGAAAAAGCGGATATCAAGAAGGAATTCTTCTTAAGTGTTTCTAATGACAGAGCAAATAAGACTCCTATCATCATGGCAAGTGCTGAAGGTGGAGTGGAAATTGAAGAATTGGCTAAAACATCACCAGAAAAGATTATCAGATACAATGTAAACCCATTAAAAGAGTTCTTGCCTTATGAAGCTCGTGAAATAGCTCGTAAAATGGGTGTCGGCTCTGAATTGATGTCACAGATTGGAGCTATCATTTGGAAACTTTATAATGTTTATGACAAATATGATGCAGAAATTGCAGAAATCAACCCTCTCATCTTAACTGATGACGGATTGATTGCAGCAGATGCAAAATTGGAAATTGAAAATGATGCTTTATTCCGTCATCAAGATCAAGTAAGACAAAACAGATTCAAGAAAAAAGACTTTGCATTTGTAAAGCTTGATGGTGACATTGCAGTTATCGGAAATGGTGCAGGATTGACCTTAACAGGTATGGATATGGTTACCTTATTCGGCGGAAAACCAGCTACCTTCTTGGATATCGGTGGAGGAGCATCTGATGAATCCATTAAAAAAGCTTTGAATTTAGTTTTAAACTATCCTCCAGTGAAAGTGGTATTCCTTAATGTTTTAGGTGGTATTACTAGAGCTGATGATGTTGCAAGAGGTGTAATTGCAGCATTGGAAGATAACAAATGGGATGTAAATATCGTAACAAGACTTACCGGTACCAATGAAGAGGAAGGTCAAAGATTGCTCGAAGAAGCAGGCATCCCTTATGAAATTTCCTTAGAGGAAGCTGCTAAAAAAGCTGTTGAATTATGTGAAGAGATTAAAGCTCAAGAAGCTAAATAACTCTTCTCTTTATCTTTTTTTACTTTTTTTAATATTTTTCAATTTTTCACATATAATGTCTTAATATTTTTTCTATTTTTTCAATGACAATTTTTTAAAATAGCTTATTCCAATAAAACAACTCTGCTGACTTCAGCTTCTTTTGTAAGTTCCCTGCCTGTTTTATCAGCTATTTCTTGAGCAAAGTCACGCACTTCCTGATGTGATGGCATATTGTCAAGACTTAAACGTTTTCTGGAAGAACCTACAAACATGTATGCCTTAACTTCAACGAATTTTGGATTTGCCTTATTGATGAGTTCTGCATACTCGTCGGTGTTAATCATGTTTTTTCCCTTAACTGAAGTAATTCGTATAGCTGTTCTGCTATCAAAACTGTTCATTAGTTCAAGTGTCTTGTTTAAATTGCTCCAACCATCATTTATTTGAGGGTTGCATAACTCTTTATACACTTTCTCGTTAGGTGCATCCAAGGAAACATACAGTTGAGTTGGTTCGTTGTCAAGGTTTCCAAGTTTTTCCCAATACATTCCATTGCTCACCAGGAATGTTGTGAAATCCTGTCTGTGGAATTCAGCTATAAGCTCATCGATTTCAGGGTATAATGTTGGTTCTCCAGCAAGTGAAATCGCAGCATTTGTTGGCTTTTTGGATTCCTCAAGCTTTTTCCTGTCTACCTTTTTGTTTCCACCAAATCCGCACAAGAGATTGTTCTGTGCCTTTATGGCTCCTTCAATGATTGTTTTAGGATCATCATATTCTCCTTCCCATTCTGTTCTTGTTTGACTAAGGTCCCTCCAACAGAAGGAACATTTTTGATTGCAGAATGGTACAGCAGGTGACATCTGGAGGCATCTATGTGATTTGACACCATAAAACTGTTCCTTATAGCACACTCCTTCATTCACCATACTTTTTCTAGTCCAGTGACATGTCTTGACGGCAGCGTGACCATGTTCTCCAACAAATCTGTAACCGCTGTATTCCAATTTTGCCTGTTCTTCTTTAGTAAATGTCATGATAATCCTTTTGCAATATTTGATAATTTAAAATAATTTAAATATAATTAAGAATATATATTTTATTAATATAGTAATAATTTCTTTTAATTATTCTATTTATTATTTACCATAGAAAAAACAATTTTAAAATGCAAATTTAAAAAACATTTTTATTATGTGTTATAGTTTTTAAGGAGGATTTAATTTGAGTCTTAAAACACCTGTTGTTATATTAAATTTTAAAACTTATTTGGAATCAAGTGGTCAAAAGGCATTGGACTTGGCTAACGCTTTGGAAAGTGCTGGTGAAGAATCTGGAGTTACCATGGTTGCTGTACCACAAGCTATTGATATTTATAGAATCAAAGAGGAAACAAGCATTCCTGTTTTATCTCAACATATTGATGCAGTTTCTCCTGGTGGACACACTGGAAGCAACTTATTTGAAAATTTTGTAGCAAGCGGGATTGACGGAACCTTATTAAATCACTCTGAATGCAGAATGACTCTTGCTGATATAGCAGAGATAGTTAAAAAGACACAAGAAGCAGAACTCATTTCCTGTGTATGTACCAATAATATTGAAACAAGTATGGCAGCTGCAACCCTTGCTCCAACTTATGTTGCAGTGGAACCTCCTGAACTTATCGGTACTGGAATTCCTGTTTCAAAGGCAGATCCCGAAGTTGTAAAAGGCAGTGTATCTAAAGTGAAAGCCATCAATAAGGATGTTCAAGTCTTATGCGGTGCAGGTATTTCCACAGGTGAGGATATGGCTGCAGCTATTGAATTAGGTGCTGAAGGAGTTCTATTGGCTTCTGGAATCATTAAGGCAGAAAGTCCTAAAGATGCATTATTGGATTTAGTAAGCAAGATTTAATAGTGTCATTTTAATGTTTATTAATAAATTTATTTTTAATGATTATTATTGAGTGAAATTATGGCAAATTTTAATACTATTGATGATTTTGATATAAACGGCAAAACAGTTTTGGTCAGGATTGACATCAACTCCCCTGTAGATCCTAATTCTGGAATCATTTTGGATGATACCCGTATGAAACTGCATGCCGAAACCATTAAGGAATTATCTTTAAAAGGTGCAAAAACTGTTATTTTAGCTCACCAAAGCCGTCCAGGCAAAAACGATTTTACTACTTTAGAGCAACATGCTAATGTTTTATCTAGAGCAGTTGGATTGGAAGTAAGATATGTTGATTCAATATTCTCATCTAAAGCAAGGGAATCCATAATCTCTATGGAGCCTGGTCAAATTATACTATTGGAAAATGTCAGATTCTATTCAGAAGAACAATTGAAACGTTCTGCTGAAGAAGAGGCTACATCTGTACTTGTAAAAACATTAACTCCTTTAGTTGATTATTTTGTAAATGATGCATTTGCTGCAGCTCACAGATCCCAAACTTCATTGGTTGGTTTTACAAGGACTGTTCCTTCAGCCGCAGGAAGAGTTATGGAAAAGGAGCTTACTGTTATAGGAAATGCTTTGGAAAATGTTCAGCATCCATGCGTTTTCGCTTTAGGTGGTATGAAGGCAGACGATTCCATTACAGTTACTGAAAACGTTTTGGAAAATGGCACAGCAGATTATGTTCTTGTTTCAGGACTTGTTGCAAACATATTCATTTGGGCAGCAGGTTATGATATAAAGTCTACCAATAAGAACTTCATTGAAGCAAGAGGCTACCTTGATATGGTGGAAAAATGTAAGGGTCTCATTGAAAGGTTTGGGGAAAGAATAGTCTATCCTACTGATGTTGCAGTCAGTGTTCAAGGAGATAGGGCTGACGTGCCTATAGACAATATTCCTGATGCTTCCATTTTTGATATTGGAAGAGAGTCATTGATTAAATATTCCAAGATGTTAAGGGAAGCAAAAACCATTTTTGCAAATGGTCCTGCTGGTGTATTCGAAGATCCTAAATTTGCAATCGGTACAGAGGACATTATCAATGCAATCGCTTCATCTGATGGATTTTCAGTTATTGGTGGAGGTCATATTGCAGCAGCTACCGTTAATTTAGGTTATGGAGATAAGATGGACCATATCAGTAGTGGTGGAGGAGCTTCCATTGATATGTTGGCTGGTAATCCATTACCTGCAGTAGTGGCCCTTGAAGAGTCTAAAGAATTATTTGATGGTAAATAATTCTTTTTATTTTTTCTTTTTTTATTCTTTTTTTAATTTTATTCTTATTTTTTATTCAATGTACTGTTTTTTTAAAAAATTTCTAATGATTTTTACCATATTTTCGAGTAATTTTAAATACTTTTTAAAAATTTCATGATAATTTATAATGAATAATCATGATAAATTATACAAAACTTTATATAAAAATAAAGATAAAAGATAAGAATGTTGAAAAAAAATTTAAGATTTTAAAGGTTATAAAATGACAGATAAAATTATAATTGCTGACAGTGATAATGTAAAAAACGCATTAAATGGTTTTCAAGACGCTTTAAAAAATGTAAAGGAAATTTCTCCTTTGACCTTTTGCATAACCAATTTTGTAACAGTTACTGATTGTGCAAATGCGGCATTAGCTATTGGAGCATCACCGATCATGTCAAATGGTGCTGAAGAAGGTGGAGACATCGTAAATATTGCAAGCGCTCTCGTAATCAATATTGGAACATTAAGCAAAGCACAGAATGAATTGATGAGAAACAGTGCAAATCAGGCTAAGGAAATCAACAAGCCTATCATATTTGACCCGGTAGGTGCAGGTGTAAGTGCATTAAGAAATGACATGACAAAGGAAATTGTTGAAAATTATCCTCTTGCATTGATTAGAGGAAACATGTCTGAAATCAAGGCTATTACCAAATTGATTGATCTTGATACAGAAAATGATTCTGTAGCTAAAGGAGTGGATGTAGCAGCAAGTGATGTTATTTCTAAGGATAATTTGGCTATTAATGGGGCAATTGTAAAAGCATTGGCTAAGGAATTGAATACAGTTGTTATTGCAAGCGGCCCTATTGATATTATTTCAGATGGTGAAGTGTCCTTTGGTCTTGAAAATGGTGATGAGATGATGCCTCTCATTACTGGTAGCGGTTGCATGTTAACTACCATTATCGGTTCATATGTAGGAGCTAACGACCCATTGATTGGTGGAATAACTGCATGTGCATTGATGACAGTTGCAGGTGAAAATGCAGCAGAATATGTAAGAAATAATGATTTAGGTACAGGAAGCTTTAGAACATTATTGATTGACAATCTATACAAATTGACTGCTGAAGATTTAGTTGAAAGGGCTAACTTATTTGAAATAAATATTTAATTTTAATGTATTTAAGCTATTTAGGCTATTTAAACTATTTTAAGGTATTTGGTTAAATGACTAAGAAGAATATTGACTACTCTGTTTATTTGGTTACAGACCGTAGGAATAAGACTGATGAGGAATTCTTGAATATTATTGAAGAAGCCATTAAAGGAGGAACCACTGTTGTTCAGCTTCGTGAAAAGGATGCTTCAACTAAAGAATTCTATGATTTGGCATTGAAGGTTAAGGAAATCACTCGCAGATATGATGTTCCATTATTGATTAATGACAGAATTGACATTGCACTTGCTGTTGACAGTGAAGGAGTTCATATTGGCCAAGATGACATGCCTGCAGACATTGCTCGCAGTATTATTGGTGAGGATAAGATATTGGGTGTTTCCGCTTCAACTGTTGAGGAGGCTAAAAAGGCTGAGCTTGATGGTGCAGATTATATTGGATCTGGTGCGGTATTTCCTACAAGCACTAAGGATGATGCAGATTCAGTGCCATTGGATTTATTGAAGGAAATCGTTGATTCAATTGACATTCCTACAGTAGCTATTGGAGGAATTACTTTAGAAAATGCTTCTCTCTTAAAGGATAGTGGCATTGCAGGATTTTCAGTAGTAAGTGCAATCATGAGTGCTGAAGACCCTAAGGAAACTTCTCTAAAATTAAAAGAGATTTATTTCTCTTAATTTTTTTTCTTATTATTTTTTTATTATTTTTATCATATTGCCTTCTTAATATTATTTCGTTAGTAAAATCGTTTTGATAGTAAACTATTTAAAGGATATTTACTAAATTACTATTGTTGAATATTTTTATGATATTCTTCCATATTTTTAAATTTTTATCTTATTGCTTTAATGCCTCGGTGGCTCAGTCTGGTAGAGCGCGAGACTTGTAATCTCGTGGTCGCGGGTTCAATTCCCGTCCGGGGCTTTTTCTATGCTAATTTTTATTTAAAATTTATTATTTTAAGTTTTTAAATCTTTAAAAATTTTATCATAGAATATTGAGATTATGTTAATTACCAAAACATTTATATATTATGGTAATATAAAATAATTATGTTGCACAATAATTATGTGGGACCATAGGGTAGCTTGGTCGATCCTTTGGGCTTTGGGAGCCTGAGACTCCGGTTCAAATCCGGGTGGTCCCACTCTATATCTATCCCGTCTTAGCTCAATTGGCAGAGCGTTGGACTGTAGATCCAAATGTTGCTGGTTCAAGTCCGGCAGACGGGATTTTTATTATTATTTTCTACACTATTTTGAATTTTTGAATTTTCATCTGAATTTTCAATTATTTAAAGATAGGATTTGTAGAAACATTTATATATAATAATAAATATAGTAATTTAATGAGTATAACTTACTCGCATAGTTTGCCCTGGTGGTGTAGGGGCTATCATGTGGGCCTGTCGAGCCCGCGACTCGGGTTCAAATCCCGGCCAGGGCGCTTAACTATAAGTTAAGTTTGATAGCCACAATTTAATTCATTTGTTAATCAGGGCCCGTAGCTCAGTCTGGCAGAGCGCTTGGCTTTTAACCAAGCGGCCGCGGGTTCAATTCCCGTCGGGCCCGCTCTGATTTTTTTTATTACTAACTTTACTAAATTTAAATTTTTAAAATAAGATTTTTTATTGAACATTTTTTATTAGATTTTAGCTTTCAATGTCTTGTTTAAATCATATTTAAATTTTTGATGTGTTTGAATTTAGAATTTATTCTACTAGAATTGATGATTTTTAATATTATAAAGGGGTTAATGTTGTATTCATAAATTTTTAATGATTTATTTGTCTATTTTTTATTTTTCTGTAGTGAATTATTTTTTTATGGATTACTTTTTGCATGATCAATTGATAAGATTATCAAATCCATTCTATGATGATGAAGAAATAAGGGATTATAAAATTCTATTAAATATGAATATATAAAAAAAGTTTACAATTTGATTTAGTTTTAAGTTATTCATTTGTTAAATATTTAAAAGTTTTATCGGAGGAATATTTTGGCATTTAATATATTAAACCATAGTGCTGTTCCTAAGCACGAAATTTTGTCTGATGATGAAATTAAAGAAATTTTTGCAGATGTTGATTATGATGTAAGTCAACTCCCAAAAATTAAAGTAAATGATCCTGTTTCTAAAGCAATTGGTGCTGAAGAAGGTCAAGTTTTAAAAATAACCCGTCAAAGTCAAACTGCAGGTATATTTGTAACATATAGGCTTGTAAGTGGAGAAAATACTCAAAAATAAATCTTTGAAAGATTATTTTTAAAATGAATTATTTTGATTATTAAAATGAAATTATTTAAAATAAAACTATTAATGAAATATTTTTTGAAATATTTTTAATGAAATATTTTATGTATTTAAACTGATTGTATTATTTTGGAGATATTAAATGAAAAATAAGACATGGGGTTTAGTAGATTCATTTTTTGATAAATATGATATTGTAGACCATCATATCAAATCATATAATGATTTTGTTGAAAATCGTATACAAAAAATTATTGATATCACTGAACCAATTACTATAGAAAACGAAAAAGGAAATTATACCCTCAGAACCGGTAAGATCAAAATTGAAAAACCTTTCACCAAAGAGGCTGACGGTTCTAAAAGTATGATTTACCCTACTGAAGCAAGACTTAGAAATTTAAACTATTCTGCTCATATGTACTTGGAAATGGCATTGCACGATAATAATAGTGATGAAGAGGAAGAATTGGAAGAAGTTTATATTGGTGAATTGCCTCTCATGCTCAAATCCAGCATTTGTCATTTGCATGGGCTTACTGATAAAGAATTGATTGAAAAAGGGGAAGACCCTAAAGACCCAGGTGGATACTTCATTGTAAACGGTTCTGAAAGAGCTGTTGTTACTATGGAAGAGATTGCTCCTAACAAAATTATCCTTGAAAGAATTGATGAACCTGAAGACAGACATGCAAAAGCTATTGTAACTTCAATCAAAAGTGGTTTCAGAGCAAGAATTACCTTAGAATACAAAAAACCACGTAAAAGCGGAGTGTTCTTAAGAATCTCTTTCCCATATGTTCCTGGTGAAATTCCATTAGTTATCTTGCTTAGAGCATTAGGATTATCAACTGATCAAGATATTATTACAAAAATTTCAGATGATTTCAACTTCCAAATGTATATTGCAGACGATATTCAAGTTTCTGAAAAAGACTTGAAATTAGATTCTGAATTAATGGCAGAAATGACCAATGAAGAAAGAGAAGAATATCAAAGAATGGCTGCTATCAAATACATTGGTAATAGAGTAGCTAAAGGAATGACTGAAGAGTACAGAATCAAACGTGCTGAAGATGTCATCGACAGATACTTATTGCCTCATATGGGAATTGAATCTGATAAACGTTATGATAAAGCTATTTACTTAGCAGAAATGACTGAAATGTTACTTCAAGTAATTGAAGGTCAAAGAGAACCTCACGATAAGGACCATTACACCAATAAGAGATTAAGAGTTTCCGGTGACTTAATGGAAGACTTATTCAGAGTAGCTTTCTCTTCCTTAACAAGAGATATGAGCTACCAACTTGAAAGAAGCTTATCAAGAGGAAAAGAACTTTCAATCAAACAAGCTGTTCGTTCCGATGTTTTGACTGAAAACATTAAGCATGCAATTGCTACCGGTAATTGGGTAGGTGGAAGGGCTGGTGTAAGTCAGCTTTTAGACAGAGTCAGTTACATGGCTACACTTTCCCACTTGAGAAGGGTTGTTTCCCCACTTACAAGAAGTCAACCTCACTTTGAAGCAAGGGACTTGCACCCAACTCAATTTGGTAAAATATGTCCAAACGAAACTCCGGAAGGACCAAACTGTGGATTAGTAAAGAATTTAGCTCTAATGTGTAAGATCTCCGAAGGATTTGGAGATGAAGAAGACCAAAACCTTGTAAACATCATTAGAGATATGGATGTAGAGATGATAGATTAATCGGGGGAGTTTTATGGTAAGAGCTAAAATTTATATTAATGGAAAACTTACTGGTTATTGCGATAACCCTGAAGAATTTACAGAAGAAATGCGTGCTAAAAGAAGAGCTGGTGAAATCAACAATGAAATGAACATCACCTATTATGATGATAACCATGAAATTTACATTTTCACCGACCCTGGTAGAGCAAGAAGACCTTTAATTCTTGTTTACGATGGTGAACCAGCACTTAAAGATGAGCATATGGAAGCTATTGCAAATGGTGAATTGAAATGGGATAACCTTTTCGATTTAGGTATATTGGAATACTTGGATGCTGAAGAAGAGGAAAACTCATACATTGCAATGAACTTAAGTCAATTGAATGAAGACCACACTCACTTGGAAATTGACCCTTCCACTATGTTAGGTATCTGTGCAGGAATTATTCCATTTTCAGATCACAACTCATCTCCAAGGAACACCATGGAAGCAGGGATGACAAAACAAGCATTAGGATTATATGTATCTAACTACGCTTTACGTACTGATACTCGTGCACACTTATTGCACCACCCTCAAACTCCTATAGTAAAAACAAGAATCATTGATGCTATCAATTACGATTCCAGACCATCTGGTCAAAATTTGGTTGTAGCACTCATGTCCTATGAAGGATATAACATGGAAGACGCAATGATTCTTAACAAATCCTCTCTTGAAAGAGGTATGGGAAGATCCAGTTTCTTCAGATCCTACGAAGCTTCTGAAAGAAGATACCCTGGTGGTGAAGTGGACAGATTTGAAGTACCTGATAAGGCAATCAAAGGATACCGTGGAGATGACTTCTATAGAAACTTGGATGAAGATGGTATTGTAAACCCTGAATCTCCTGTAAAATCCGGTGATGTATTGATCGGTAAAACTTCTCCTCCAAGATTCTTAGGAGAAATTGACGAATTCGGTACTGTCACTGAAAAAAGAAGAGAAACTTCTGTTACTGTAAGACATGGTGAAAAAGGTATTGTCGATGCTGTGCTTTTAACTGAAACTGTTGAAGGAAGCAAATTAACAAAAATAAGAGTTAGAGATACCAGACAACCTGAATTTGGTGATAAATTCGCATCAAGACACGGTCAGAAAGGGGTTGTAGGTCTTATCTTATCTCAAGATGATATTCCATTTACAGAAGATGGTGTTGTACCGGATATTATTGTAAACCCACACGCTATCCCTTCAAGGATGTCTGTCGGTCAGGTATTGGAAATGTGAACGTATTGAAGCTGAAATCTTTGTAGGTGTTGCATATTACCAAAAATTACACCACATGACAACTGATAAGGTTTATGCTCGTTCAACTGGTCCAGTTCAAGTGCTTACAAGACAACCAACTGAAGGTAGAGCACGTGAAGGTGGTTTAAGATTCGGAGAAATGGAAAGAGACTGTCTTATTGCACACGGTGCTGCTTTAGCATTGAAAGAAAGATTATTGGATGAGTCCGATAAGTATGAAGCAGTTGTATGTAACGAATGTGGTATGTTAGCTGTATATGATAAGAACAAACGTAAAATGTACTGTCCAATTTGTGGAGACAGTGAAACTTATCCTGTTGAAATTTCATATGCATTCAAATTATTATTAGACGAACTCAAAAGTTTATGTATTTTCCCTAAATTAATTCTTGGGGACAAAGCTTAAGAAATAAGGTGTTGAAATAAAAAGAAATTTTTTAAGGAGCCGATATTTTGAAAGGAATTATTAAGAAAATTGATCAAATTAATTTTGGATTAATGTCACCAGAACAGATTAGGGAAATGTCTGTTGTTAAAATTGAAAGACCAGACACTTACGATGAGGATGGTTATCCAATCGAATCCGGTTTGATGGATTCTCGCTTAGGTGTTATTGATCCTAGTTTAAAATGCCGTACCTGTGGTGAAAAAGGTGGGGAATGTCAAGGTCACTTCGGTATGATTGAGCTTGCAAGACCTGTAATCCACGTAGGTTTCGGTGATGACATTCACAAAATCTTACGTTCAACCTGTAGCGAATGTGGACGTGTACTCTTGGATGATGATGAAATCGAAGAGTTCACCGAAAAGATGCAAGATCTCCACGAAGCAGGGGAAAGCGTAGAAGACCTCGTAAAAGAAGTCTACAAAATATGTAAAGACAAAAAGACCAAAGAAGTCTGCCCACACTGTGGTGCAGAACAAGAGGACATCAAAATCGTAAAACCAATCGACATCATTGAAGTCCGCAAACAATACGATGAAGAAGGAAACGTCATAACCGATGACAATGGTGTTCCAAGAACTGAAGACTATGACTTAACAGCATCTGAAGTACGTGAAAAACTCCAACGCATCCCAGATGAAGACGCATACGTATTAGGAGTAAACCCAGAAGTGGCACGTCCAGAATGGATGGTACTCACAGTACTCCCTGTACCTCCTGTAACCGTAAGACCTTCAATCACCCTCGATACTGGTGAAAGATCAGAAGACGACTTAACCCACAAACTCGTGGACATCTTAAGAATCAACCAAAGATTGATTGAAAACATGGATGCTGGTGCTCCTCAACTTATTGTAGAGGACCTTTGGAAATTACTCCAATATCACGTAACAACTTACTTTGACAATGAAGCATCTGGTGTTCCTCCTGCAAGACACAGAAGTGGAAGACCTCTTAAGACCTTAGCTCAAAGGTTAAAAGGTAAGGAAGGAAGATTCAGAAGCAACTTATCAGGTAAACGTGTAAACTTCTCTGCACGTACTGTAATCAGCCCGGACCCTAACATCAGTATCAATGAGGTCGGTGTTCCTGAAATGATTGCAAAAGAGGTAACCGTACCTACCTATGTAAACGAATGGAACATTGAAGAATTGAAAGAAGCTATCCTCAACGGCCCTAACATTCATCCTGGTGCAAACTATGTTAAAAAGCACATCAACGGCAAAGAGATGAAAGTTAGAGTTTTGGATGATGAAAGCAATGACAACAGAGAAGTAGTTGTTGAAAATCTCCAATATGGTGATATTGTAATGAGACATCTCAAAGACGGAGATATAGTATTGTTCAACCGTCAACCTTCCCTTCACAGGATGAGTATGATGGCTCACGAAGTAAGAGTATTGCCTTACAAGACTTTCAGACTTAACCTTTGTGTATGTCCTCCATACAATGCAGACTTTGACGGAGACGAAATGAACATGCACGTTTTCCAAACTGATGAATCCCGTGCAGAAGCAAAATCCTTAATGAGAGTACAGGAACACATATTGTCTCCAAGGTTTGGTGGACCAATTATTGGTGCTATTCACGACCACATTAGTGGAGCATACCTTTTAACCCGTGATGGTTCTGAATTTACTGAAGAGCAAGCTTTCCAAGCTATTCGTAAATCACATCTCTTAAACAACCCTCATGTGGATAAAAAACATTTAAAACGTAAAAACAGAAATTGGACTGGAAAAGAGTTATTCAGCTTATTGCTTCCAGATGACCTCAACATGAACTATAAGGCAGAAATCTGCAGAAAATGTGAAACCTGTCTTAAGGAAGACTGTCAATATGATGCATTTGTAGTAATCAAAGATGGTCAATTAACTCATGGTGCTATTGACGAAGCTGCATACGGTTCCTTCTCCGGTAAAATCTTAGATACTATCGTTAAGGAATATGGTCCTTCCCGTGCTAAAGAATTCTTAGATCGTTCAACTGACCTTGCTATCTGCGGAATCATGAAAACCGGTATTACCACCGGTACCAACGATGAGGAAATTCCGGAAGAAGCTATTGAGGTTATTGACGCTCACTTGGACAAGGCTGAACAGGAAGTAGACAAATTGATTGCTACCTATGAAGAAGGATTACTCCAACCATTACCTGGTAGAAGTGCTGAAGAGACTTTGGAAATGCGTATTGTGCAAGTTCTCGGGGAAGCAAGGGACACTGCTGGTGAAATTGCTGAAGGTTACCTCACAATGGGTAAACAATCTCCGGAAGACTCCTATGATTACGTAATGGCTGTTGAAAACCACTCTGTAGTAATGGCACGTACCGGTGCAAGGGCATCCATGTTGAACCTTGCTCAGATTACCGCTTGTGTAGGACAGCAATCTGTTCGTGGTGGACGTATTACCAGAGGATACCAAGACAGACCTTTACCTCACTTCAGAAAGAAAGAGTTAGGGGCAAGAGCAAAAGGATTTGTACACTCAAGCTATAAAGAAGGACTTGACCCTGTTGAATTCTTCTTCCACGCTATGGGTGGAAGAGAAGGTCTTGTAGATACAGCGATTCGTACAGCACAATCCGGTTACATGCAAAGAAGACTTGTAAATGCGCTTGAAGACTTAAATGTAAGGTCTGACGGTTTAGTAACTGACAACAAAGGTCAAGTTATCCAAAGCGTATTTGGTGAAGAAGGAATAGATCCTGCTAAAAGTGACTTCGGTCATGTAGCTAACTTAGACAAACTTATTGACGAAATGCGTATTAAAAACGCATCTGGATCTGCTAAAAATGCGGAAAAAGGAATGGAGAAAGCTTAATTATTAGGAGGCAATTTTATGGCGGATAAAAAAGAAGCAACTCAAGCAGTAACTGTTGAAGAATTGTTTAAAAAGAGTAAAATTGGTTTGTCTGATGATTACATTAAGAATTTCCAAAAGTCTTATGATGATGGAGACTTAAGTATTGAAGAGTTAGAAGATTTGATTGACTCAGTCAAAACTGTTGAAAAAGCATTTAAGAAGAATAAGGTTAACTCATCTGAAATATATGTGATTAGCTTATCTCAACTTTACAGCAATGGTGATTTGGAAGATGATGATTTGAATAAAGTGGTTTCCGTAATCCCTATTGTAGAAGATGTCTATGAGAATAATGAAATTGAAGCTCAAGAGACTTCAATTGTTGAATCTGCAAAGACATATGTTGAAGATAAATTGGATGATTACGAATTAAGCACTTTTATTTTACTTGATAAAGAGCTTGAAGAATTAGGTATTGAATATCCTAAAGACAATGTCATCTACTTAATCAAATCTCTTGAAGAAGAGCTTAGTGATGAAGAGTATGTATATGTACCTGAAACTATCGCTAAAGTTTTAGATGTAATCAACAAAAATGAAATTCGCTTCCCTCCAAGTTACATTAAAGACTTGGTAAGAGCAGACATTAAAAGAGACTTGACAGATGATGAATTAAACGAGTTAGTTCTTAAAGTTGATGAAGCTTACGAAAGAGCATACATTGAAGCTGGTGAAGCAGTAGGTACTGTTGCAGCTCAATCTGTAGGAGAACCTGGTACTCAGATGACCATGCGTACTTTCCACTACGCAGGGGTAGCTGAGTTAAACGTAACTCTAGGGCTTCCAAGGTTAATTGAAATTGTAGATGCAAGGAAAAAGATTTCCACACCTACCATGGATATTTACTTTGAAGATGAATACAAAAATGATGAAGAATTCGTAAGAAAGTTAGCAAACAAGATTGGTAAAAGCACAATCAATGATATCTTATCCGATTTCAACTTGGATTATGGTAACATGCAAGTTATTGTCACTCTTGATGAGAGAAAAATCGAAGATAAAAGATTAGACTATGACAGCATCATTGCACAAGTTGAAAAGATATTCAAGAAAGTTGAAATCGAAGATGAATACAAGTTGACTTTCAGACCAAGAAATCCTACAATCAGAGAAATCAGACTTTTAGCTGATAAGGTTCGTGATTTGCAGATCAGTGGTACTAAAGGTATCGGTAAGGTCATTATCCGTAAAGGTGATGATGAATGGATTATCCATACTGAGGGTTCTAACCTTAAGGCTATCTTCAATGAAGAAGGTATCGATAAGGCAAGATCAACCACTAACGACATTCACGAAATTGAAACTGTATTAGGTATTGAAGCTGCTCGTAATGCTATCGTCTACGAGTTAAACCGTACCTTATCTGACCAAGGTTTGACTGTAGATATCAGACACATTATGTTAGTTGCTGATATGATGACTTCTGAAGGTGTTGTAAAATCCATTGGAAGACACGGTATCAGTGGTGAAAAATCAAGTGTTCTCGCTCGTGCAGCGTTCGAAGAAACTGGTAAGCATTTACTTCACGCAAGTATTAGAGGAGAAATGGACGACTTAACTGGTATTATTGAAAATATCATTATTGGTCAACCAATTCCTTTAGGTACTGGTTCAGTAAGTGTTACAATGAAACCAGATGTATATTAAAAATCAAATATCAAAATATTAAAATTAGGATATTAAGATCTTTTTAATTTTTCTTAATATTTTAATTTTTAAATTTTTATTAATTATTAAATTTATATTCATAGTTATTCTTAAACATTCAATTAAAAAATTAACTTTAAGAATGATTTTATTGTAAAATAGTCTATTAAAATATCAATAAATTATAAATAATAGATGTATTATAATTAAATGTAATAGTTTAATTTCATATTTGTTATTTACTTTTATTTTGTTTAATAGCACATATTTTATTACTCTATGAAAAATTTATCTTGAGTAAGATATGATTATTTAAATTTCTCTTATCTTGAGATAGATGATTTTTTAAATTAAAATTTAGGAGGCAGATGATGGATATAGAAAGAGGAATAAGAGTTGCAGTAGACACAGGAGATGTCACTCTCGGCTCAGAAAAATCTATTCAATCTTTAAAATTAGGTAAAGGTAGACTTGCAGTTGTTGCAGCTAACAGTCCTAAAGAAATTTTAGAAGATGTTGAATATTACGCAAATCTCTCTGAAATTCCTTTCATTGTATATGAAGGTACAAGTGTAGACTTAGGTTCTGTTTGTGGTAAACCATTTACTGTTGCTACTTTAATCATAAACGATCCAGGAGATTCTACTATCTTAGAAAAAATGGGGTAGATTTTGTGTCTATTAAATTTAATGCAAATGAAATCCGTTTTATAGCTCTCTTTGAGAGCATGACTGGTGCAATGGTTAAAGATTGCATTCTTGATGATGATAATGCCAAAGTCACTTTTGTCGTTAAAAATGGTGATATGGGTTTAGCTATTGGTAAAGGCGGAAGCACTGTAACCAAAGTCAAAAAGGCAGTAGGAAGAGGAGTAGAAATCATTGAATACAATGAAGACCCTGCTCAATTCATTAAAAATGTTTTATCTCCTGCTGAATTGAAATCCATTAAAATCGTTGAAAAGAACAACGACGAAAAAATAGCTATTGTCAATACGGATTCTTCCAATAAGAGAATCGCTATTGGTAAAAATGGTATCAACATCGAAAGAGCAAAATTATTAGCAAAAAGACAACATGAAATAAATAACATTATTTTAAAATAATGATTTTATTTCATTTTAAAAATAATTTTGTTTTGCATTATTGTTTATGATTAATCACATGACCTATTTTCAAAATAGATTGTGTTAAACTTTTTTTATTTTTTAATTTAAATTTTTTTTTAATTTTCTAATTATTAATTTTTTAATTATTAATTTTTCAATTCAAATCTTTGAATTTTTTTATTTTTACAATTTTAATACTATCAAAAAACCAAACATTTATTAATAAAGTTATTATAATATATTATTATAATAGGTAACATTATACCTTATCAACATTTTTCTAAAAAAAGTTTTATTTAATTTTTTATGTTGATTGGTATGGTGAATATGGCTATAATCTGTTATTTCTTAAAACTAATAGCTTGTGTGCATTTTGCTATAGTTTTCTATTATATTATAGTTAACCTATATTATTTTCACATCATTGATTTTCAAAATGAGTTTCAATGATTATAGCATTGATCGAATCAATCAAAGATGGTATTTGATTAATGTATTTTAATTAGATTCTATACTTATATTCTATTTTGTATAGAAGTTTTGATTGCTATTATATGGTTATTTTATCGTATAATTTTAGTATTTGAATCTAAATTAAGCTTAATCACCTTAGTTTAGATGTTGAGTAGAGATTGGAGTATAATAGTAAATCGCAGCGGTGGACTTCTATCTTATGGAATTAATTATTTTAATCTTATTATTTATTCAAAAAGACATTTGTCGTAAAAATTTAGAGGAAGAATAAATATGCCAGGACTTTTTGCTGCTAAAAAGCTTAAAAAGAATAGACAAAATTTTAAATGGAAAGACGTAGACTACAAAAGAAGAGCATTACGTTTAGATGTAAAAGCAGACCCTCTCGAAGGGGCACCTCAAGCTAGAGGAATCGTTATTGAAAAAGTAGGAATTGAAGCAAAGCAACCTAACTCTGCTATTCGTAAATGTGTTCGTGTTCAATTAATCAAAAACGGTAAACAATTAACTGCATTTGCACCAGGTGACGGAGCAATCGGTTTTATCGATGAGCACGATGAAGTTATGATTGAAGGTATCGGTGGACCATCCGGAAGATCCATGGGTGACATTCCTGGAGTTCGTTGGAAAGTAAGTAAAGTTAACAATGTTGCTTTATCCGAAATGGTAAGTGGAAAAATTGATAAACCAGTAAGATAATTGAGGTAATTTTTATGGCTAAATTATTTGATAAATGGGACCTTGATGAAGTAGAAGTGGAAGACTTAGGTTTAAAAAGATACATCTGCTTAGATGAAACTATCGTTCCTCATACTTTAGGTAGACATGTAAAAAGACAATTTGCAAAATCCAAAGTTTCTATCGTAGAAAGATTAATGAACAAAATCATGAGAACTGAAAGAAACTCTGGTAAAAAGAACAAAGCTTACAATATCGTAAAAGAAGCTTTAGAAATTATTAACAAAAGAACTAAAAAGAACCCTGTTCAAGTTTTAGTTACTGCTATTGAAAACACTTCTCCACGTGAAGAAACTACCCGTATTAAATACGGTGGTATCGGATACCAAGTAGCTGTAGACATTTCTCCACAAAGAAGAGTAGACCTTTCTTTAGGATTCTTAACTAGAGGAACTTTACAAGCTGCATTCAAAAACAAAAGATCTGTAGCTGAATGTTTAGCTAGTGAATTAATCTTTGCTTCTGAAGAAGATACAAGAAGTTTCGCTATACAGAAAAAAGAAGAAAAAGAAAGAGTTGCAAAAGCAGCACACTAATTTTAGTGTTTTACACTATTTTAGTGTCTTTAATAATTATAGAATTATTAAGAATTGCCCTTTTTTAATTGGTGATTCTCTATAATTTTTATATTTTTAATATTTTTTAATATTTTAATTCAAAAGACATAAATGATTAGATATATTGACTTAAAAAATAAACATGATGTTTATAGGTGATGATTTTGAGTAGACGAGACAAAATGATTGCAAAAATCAAAGAATTGATGTACCAACCGGAATCCATTAGGAATATCGGTATTTGTGCACACATCGACCACGGTAAAACTACTTTATCCGATAACCTCTTAGCAGGTGCAGGAATGATTTCTGAAGAACTTGCTGGAGATCAAAGATTCTTAGATTTCGACGAACAAGAACAAGCTCGTGGTATTACTATTGATGCTGCAAACGTATCTATGGTACACGAATACCATGGTGATGAATACCTTATTAACTTAATTGATACTCCTGGTCACGTTGACTTTGGTGGAGACGTAACTCGTGCAATGAGAGCTGTAGACGGTGCAGTAGTAGTTGTATGTGCAGTAGAAGGTATCATGCCTCAAACTGAAACTGTACTTAGACAAGCTTTAAGAGAAAAAGTTAAACCAGTATTATTCATTAACAAAGTTGACAGATTAATCAACGAAGTAAAATTAGGACCTGAAGAATTAGCTAACAAATTCATTGGAATCATCAATGAAGCTAACAAATTAATCAGTAAAATGGCTCCTAAAGACAAAAAAGATGAATGGCTTGTAAAAGTGGATGACGGTAGTGTAGCATTCGGTTCAGCATACCACAACTGGGCTATCAACATTCCTATGATGCAAGAAACCGGTATCAACTTTAAAGACATTATCGATTACTGTAATGATGAAAACCAAAAAGAATTAGCTCAAAAAGTACCTTTAGCTGAAGTATTATTAGGTATGGTAGTAGAACACTTACCATCTCCTGAAGTTTCCCAACAATACAGATGTCCTAACATCTGGGATGGAGACATTGAAAGTGAAGCTGGTCAAACCATGGTTCACACTAGCCCTGACGGACCTTTAGCTGTAATGGTTACTAATGTATCTGTAGATAAGCACGCTGGTGAAGTAGCAACCGGTAGAGTATACGGTGGTACTGTAGAACAAGGTACTGAAGTATTCTTGGTAGGGGGCCAAGCTAGATCCAGAGTACAACAAGTAGGTGTGTTCTTCGGTCCTGAAAGAGTTCCTACTGAAAAGGTTCCTGCTGGTAACATTGTTTACATCACTGGTGCAAAAGGAGCTACTGCAGGGGAAACCATCTGTTCTCCTGAAAACAAGATTGTAGAGTTTGAAGGAATCGAACACATCTCCGAACCTGTAGTTACTGTAGCTGTAGAAGCTAAAAACACTAAAGACTTACCAAAACTCATTGAAGTATTAAGACAAACTGCAAAAGAAGACCCAACCATTCACGTTAACATTAACGAAGAAACTGGTGAACACTTAGTTTCCGGTATGGGAGAACTTCACTTGGAAGTTATCGGTGTAAGAATCAACAACAAAGGTGTAGACATCAACACTTCTGAACCTATTGTTGTATACAGAGAAACTGTTGCAGGAAAAACTGCTAACCCTGTAGAAGGTAAATCTCCTAACAAGCATAACAGATTATACCTTGAAGTTGCACCTTTAGAAGATTCAATCTTCCAAGCATTGCAAAATGGTGACATCAAAGAAGGTAAAATCAAAGATAAGGAAGAAGCTCAAAAATTCATTGAACATGGTCTTGAAAAAGAAGAAGCTAGAAGAGTATGGGATGTTTACAACAAATCCTTATTCATCAACATGACTCGTGGTATTCAATACTTAGACGAAATCAAAGAGCTTGTTATTGAAGGTTTCGAATCTGCACTTGAAGAAGGTCCAGTTGCAAACGAAATTGCAATGGGTATGAAATTCACTCTTGTAGATGCAAAACTTCACGAAGACGCAGTTCACAGAGGACCTGCTCAAATTTTACCTGCTATCCGTAACGCTATTAAAGGTGGTATGATGATGGCTGACCC
>CACYJH010000011.1 GCA_902774685.1 uncultured Methanobrevibacter sp. | reverse complement strand
CCTCAAATATGGTGAAGGTATGAGTATGGGAAGAAGAGTTGCACGTGAAATTAAAATGGCACTCGAAAACGGTGGATTTGAAAAGATCATTACATAAACATAATTTTCTTTTCATTATTTTTTCTTTTTTTATTTCACAATAATTAGTTCGATAGTTATAAAACTAATTCTTGAAAAATAGCTTATTCTTATCTGATTTTAAAATTGCTTTTAAAAATTTATAAAAAAAGAGAAATAATTAGAATTGATTCAATTCTAATTGTTTTTTTGTTTTATTCATCATCATCTTTCTTTTTTCTTTGTGGCAAGAAGAGGTTGCGGATATTTGTTGCTACACTTCCGGTGTCTTCCATTTTTTTCATTTTTATTGGGACATTTTTGGTTCCTTTGTAGCTGGATGCTTCTTCGTAATCAGCAATGTCTTTAGCTCTGCTTCTGTAGAGGTAAGCACCGAAGAATGCCATAATTCCACCAAGACCAAGGATGACTAAAGCTGTAACGAGATCTCCTATTTCGCTTGGTGTGTAAGGTCCTATAAATCCTCCATAGGCAAAATAGAGCAATGGTGTTGCACCGACAATTCCTAAAAGAACAGCTTTTAAATTGGTTTTTGCTTTATAACCTATATAAAGTGGTCCAATAGCTGCAAATGCCATAAGTATATCTTGACCATATTGGTATGATATAAGTGGGAAAAATGCGTATGCCGCTGCACCGAATATTAATGATTTCAAATCTATATCCGGCAAATTCGAATTTTTATTTCTGTTTCCTTTAGGTTTTTTTGCCTTTTCTGCATCTACCATCAAATCACCTAAAACTAATTTATTATATTCCTCAAAGATTATTGTTTTTTTAAAATATCTTATTAAATCTTTATTTTTCATATAATTTAAAGTTTAATATTTTTTTCATAAAAAGAGAAATTATAAAAAATTATTTTTAAAAAAATAGAATAAATAAAATTCCTTAGGTATTTAGAAAGTAAAAAAGAAAAAAAGAAAAAAAGAATAAAAAAGAAAAATTAAAATTTTATTTAGTTTAATTTTTCTCTTTGCTTAATGCTCCACCTGCAGCACCTGTTATTCCCATAACAATCATATATTTGATTATTTCGAAGATAACTGCAAATAGGCTTGAAATTCCAGATATGGTAAATCCGGTAAGCCCTCCAAGAGGACCCATCAATGCTGTTCCTCCAACGGTTACGAGCAATACGAATAGGAATGCCGCTACAATTGTACCGAATGCACCTGCAAGTGCTGCATTCCACATTCCACCAACTATTCCTTCGTGAGCAACATATCCTACTATGAATCCTACAATCAAAAGGCCCCAGAACTCATAGTGTCCAAAGAATAAATAAACGATTAATGTCAGGATAAATCCCAATAATACAGAACTCATCTTTGCCATGATATCACCTCTATTTGGTTTCAATAGTCAGATTTCTATTCTTCATCATATTCCACAATATCTTCTATAAGTTTAGAATCTTTGGATTTGTCTGAATCTTCCTTAAACAATTCAGCAATTCCTCCAACAGATCCTAAAATCCCTGAAACTTCAGTTGGCAAGAAGATTTTAGTGGCATTTCCATCAGCAACTTTTTCAAGAGCTTCCAAATATTTGATTGCAATAAGGTCATTAGTTGGATTTCCTGTGTGAATTGCATTATAGGTTATTTCAGTAGCTTTTGCCTTACCTTCTGCAACAGCTATTTCACGGTATTTGTTAGCATCTGCAACTTGTTTGATGGCTTCCGCTTCTGCTTGAGCTGCAAGAATCTTTGCTTGCTTGTCCCCTTCAGCCTTTTGGATTTCAGATTCCTTATAACCTTCAGATTCCAAGATGGTTGCTCTTTTGAACCTTTCAGCTTTCATCTGTTTACTCATTGCTTCAACAATGTCCTTTGGAGGTTCAATTCTTTGAATTTCCACTCTAACTACTTTTGTTCCCCATTTGTCAGTTGCTACATCAAGAACTTCACGCAATTCTGTATTGATCATTTCCCTTGAAGTCAAGGTTTGGTCCAATTCCAAATCCCCAATGATGTTCCTTAAGTTAGTTTGAGCGAGTTTGGTAATTGCTTGATAGAAGTTTGCAACATTATAAACCGCATTGAATGCGTCAATGACTTCATAAAAGATTACACAATCAACAACTACAACTGCGTTATCTTTAGTGATTACCTCTTGAGGAGGAACGTCCACTACCTGTTCCCTCAAATCAACTTTTCTTATTGTTTCAACAAATGGGACGATAATGTTCAAACCGCTTTCAACAGTTCTGTTATATTTTCCTAATCTTTCTACAACACCCTTCTCATAAGGTCTCAAGATTTGCAAAGTTTTTGATGCGAATACTACAAGGATTATTATGATTAAAATTAATAATATGATGCTCATTCTTTCACCTTCTAAAAGATTTCATAAATTTCTATTTAATTATCTAATTTCTTAACTTTTAACTTGACTCCTTCTATATCAATGATTTCCACTTCTTCTCCTTTGGATATCATTTCATCAGAAATCGCCTTCCAGATTTCTCCATTCACATTGATTGTTCCGATCTTATGTGAATCGATATCATCTGTAGCTTTTGCCTTCAACCCAATCAGCCTTTCAGTGTTTGATTTCTTATCAACAGTATTCTGATTCAATTTCCTATATAATGGTCTTGAAATCAATATGAAAATCAGTGTAATCAAAATGAATGCGATTATTTGGGTTGTAATGCTATATTGGAGATAATTCAGTATGGCTGCAGCTATTGCTCCTATTCCTATGGATAATAGGTAGAAGCCCCCAGTCATCAATTCCCCAATTAAAAATATGATTGCAAGCACTATCCAAAATTCCAAGTACATTTGTCACCCTCCAATCATCAATATTAACTAAATACAATATATTTTTATAGTATTTAAACATTTTTATTTTGTTCTAAATTTACTATATTAAACTATAAATGGATTTAAATCAGTTTAATAGCTTAATATTCTGCATTGGTCTAAATAATTCTTTTTTGCATGTTTCAAATCAATAATAATCATTTTCCATCTGTTCTTTTATCTTTTCTATAACTGCCCTGTGCATTCTTTTGGTAAACTCTGATTTGTCGTTCTGCTTTAGAACTTCAAGATATCCTTGAGATACAAGATTGAATGCAAATGGGCTTGGAATGATTGTATTTATGGTTTTTATTTCCATTTCGCCGCTATGTATCCAAGAAATGACTCTTTTTGCATTTTTGATGTCCATATAATCTTCAGTGGCTTCCCTTCTGGATTCCTTGAGTATGGGGAAATTATTGTCCATTTCTTGAATGTACTTCAACAATATTTTTCCTCTGACCTGCTGTCTTCCTACAGACTTTTCATGACCCTTATATCTTCTTAAAGTCATGAGTGACCTTCCTGCGCAATGTCTGAATCTGCTTGCCAAGGTTTCTGTCTTATCAAGTGATCTGATGAGTATGTTTTCAAAGTTTGTTGGAGTCAATTTTTTCAATGCTTCCAATGCACCCATTTTACCGTCTGAACTTAAGTAAAATCCATTGTCTGTGATTGAAATTGTAATGTTCCTCTTGTTCCTGTCACTGGCTACGTAAGCTACAGCCCTTGCTATTGCATCATTTGTCTTTCTTCCAAATAAGCTATGGAAAACAACGAATTTTCGCCCTCCAAATCCAGTATAGTATTCAACAAGAAGCTTCTGCTTATGAGGTATCTGTGCATATAGGAACTGTTCATTGAAGTATTCATAGATTGAATTTGCTGCAAACTCATCCACATAAAGGTATTCATGGAGGAATTCCATAATCTCCTCTTTTGATCTTCCATATTGGAACTTGCTTTCCAAGACATATCTGAACCTTTGAATGTCAACTGCAAGGTCAAATGCAAGAGGGAGCTGTTCTGAATACCATGATGGGATTGTAGGAGGTCCTGATGCCGGTGAGACATTGATTGTCATTCCCTTTCCATAATTGAATCTGTAGGTTCTTCCTCCGAGAACGAAACTGTCACCTTTTTTGAGCTTTTCCATAAAGTCCTCTTCAACCCTGCCGATCACTTCCCCATCACATTTCACCGCAACTGAAGAAGTGTCCGGTATTGTTCCGATATTTGTTGAATAGAGCATTCTTGCAAGCTTTCCCCTTTTTCCAAAGGTGTTTTCCTTATAGTCTATCCAAATTTTCGCATAGACATACCTGTCTTCAAGTTCAACATATTCTCCTGCCAAATAGCTTAGGACATCCTCATAATCATCCTTATCCAAGTCCTTATAGCAGTAGCTTTTTCTGATTATGTCATAGGCATAGTCGATATCCCAAGGATTTTCAATGCTCATTCCATAAATATGCTGTGAAAGCACATCCAAGCAGTCTTTAGGGATTTTGATATTGTCGATTTTTCCCTCTTTAGCATTTTTAAGAAGAACTGAACATTCCACCAGTTCATCCCTATCTGTGACTATGATCCTTCCCTTTGACTTTTCATGAAGTCTGTGACCGCTTCTGCCTATTCTCTGCAATGCTCTAGACACTGATTTTGGTGAATTGATTAAGATTACAAGGTCAATGTAACCTATGTCTATACCGAGTTCAAGTGAAGTGGAGGAAACGACAACCTTAAGCTCTCCTTTTTTGAGCTTTTCCTCAGTCCTTAACCTTGATTCCTTTGACAGTGAGGAATGGTGAGCCATAATGTTGCTGTTGTTGAAATGCTCCCCATAGAGCTTTTTCAGATTGTAGACATATCTTTCGGTTGCACTACGGGTGTTTGTAAATATCAGGCTTGTCTTATGTTCCATTACCAAATCATCAATCAATGCATATGTTGCCATTCTTGTATCTTCATCGTCAGCTATTACAATGTCATCAACTGGTGAGATTACTTCTATATCCAATTCCTTCAGATAGTTTATATCAACAAGGATGCAATCCCTTTCCGTTCCGTATTCGTATCCTACAAGGAATCTTGCAACCTCTTCAAGTGGGCTGACTGTAGCGGATAATCCGATTCTTGTAAATCCTCCAATCAATGCCTGAAGACGTTCCAAGGACAGGCTCAAATGAACACCTCTCTTATTTTCAGCAAGTGAGTGGATTTCGTCGACAATCACATATTTCACATGTGACAGCTTTTCCCTGAATTTAGGTGCAACAAGCAGGATTGACAATGTTTCAGGGGTTGTAATCAGGATATGAGGTGGGGATTTCAGCATCTTTGTTCTTTGATATTGGCTTGTATCTCCAGTCCTTACTGCTTTACGAATATTCAATGGCTTTCCAGCTATTTTTTCTATTTCCCTAAGCGGTTCGTCAAGATTTCTTTCAATGTCATTGTCCAAAGCCTTAAGGGGAGATATGTAGATGCAATAAACCTTGTCTTCGAGCTCTCCCTTATCTGCAAGTGCTGTCAATTCATTTATGACTGATAGGAATGCAGTCAATGTTTTACCTGATCCTGTCGGTGATGAAACAAGAATATTATTCCCTTTATGTATTTCAGGAATTGCTTGTTTTTGTGCAGGTGTAAAGTCCTCAAAGCTATTCTCAAACCATTCCTTAACATAAGGATGGAGATTTTTATATATCTGTTTTTTTGAATAGCTTTTGGTTTGTTTTGTAATCATATTATCAATAAATTTTATTATATCTATTTAATTTTTGGTGTTTTCAGTTAGATTTTTTAATCTGCTTACTTTCTTATTATGTAATTTATTTATTTTATAGTTAAGTTTATTTTATTCAAATTAATTTAAATATTAGTTTAACTTAAATATTATTAAATTAAAAATATTTTTAATAATCAAATTTTAAAGATTTTTAAATTAACCATTCGGATTATTAATGATTTTTATTCGATTGATCTTATTGATAGAGGATTTATTATGGTTGGAAAATTATCAATTGAAGAAGCTGTTGAAGCATTGAAAGATGAGGATGTAGCTACTAGGAAAGTGGCTGTAGAAAGTTTAGCTGGAGTTACTGATGATTCAATAATCGAACCTTTAATTGAAGCTACTAAAGATGAAAACGCTCAAGTTCGTTTTAAGGCTGCAGAGATCCTTGGAAATATGGGAGACCTTGCTGTAGACAAATTGATTGAAGAATTTGCCAAAGCGGAAGGAAAAGATAAAAGATTTTTGGCTTTTGCACTTAAGGAAACTGAAGATCCAAAGGTCATTCCTTATTTTGTCGAATCCACTGATGATGAGGATTTCGGTGTCAGAAAAGTTGCTGTTCGTGCTTTAGGTGAACTTCAAGCTGAAGATGAATTGGACACCATTGCAAAATGTCTTGATGATGAGGATTGGGGTGTAAAGTTAGCTGCAATTCAAGCTTTAGGTGATTTAGGTACTGATGACGCTATTGCACTCATCAAGAAGGCAAGAAAAAGTGAAGATGACAAGGACTTTAAGAAATCCTGTAACAAGGCAATCAAAAAGGCTGAAAAAAGGAAAAAGGCTAAGGCATCAGGAAAAGCTATTGTAAAAGTCATTCCAATGAGCACAATTAAGGAAATGGAAAATGCTAATTTGCAAAAGGCAATCAAGGAATATGAAAGATATGTCGAATCAAAACAAGCAAAGGACGCTCCATATAAGAGATTATGTGTTCTCTATAGAAAAATGAATGATTATGACAATGAAGTCAGAGTCTTGGAGACTGCTTGTGAAGTCTTTGCTGACAATGAGAAAAAATTAGCATACTTTGAGAAAAGATTAGCTAAATTAAAATAGATTTTTAATTTAGTTTATTTCTTTTGCTCTTTTTTTATTTAATTTATTTTTTTTATAGTTTTATTAATTTTTTTATTTTTATTTTTTGAGTTTTTTTTCTTTCATGAAATTACATGTCTATTTCATGAATCCTATTTTTATTTTTCTATTTTTCCTTAATTTCGTATAAATCGCATCGTCTATTTTTTAAAATAGGTATTTCCTCTCTTATTCTTTTGATTTCATTTAAATCTATTTCTACAATCTTCAAATCTTCTTCAAAATCCAATTCTTCAATTACTTCTCCCCATGGATTTACAGCTATTGAATGTCCGAATGAGTTATAATTTGCGGTCTCATCTAAGGCAGGTGCTACCCCTATAGTATAGACTTGATTGTCCAATGCTCTTGATTTAAAGAGAATTTCCCAATGTGCAGGGCCAGTTGTCAAATTGAATGCTCCTGGGAAAATCAAGATTTCTGCTCCGTTAAGTGTCATGATTCTTGAAAGTTCCACAAATCTTATGTCATAGCAGATGCCTATTCCAATTGTTGCCAGTTCTGTTTCGATTACAGTAAAGTTTGAGCCTGCACTTAATGTGTCAGATTCCTTAAAATAGATCTTTCCTTTGACATCGATATCAAAAAGATGCATTTTCCTATGTTTTCCAAGGATTTTTCCATGATTGTCAAAGAGGACTGAGGTATTGTATATTGACTTTTCATCTTTTCCATCTTCACCAAGGGACATTTCTATCTCAGGTATTGATCCTGCCAATACATGGATATTTTCTTCCTTTGCAGTTTCAGCGATTCTATTTAAAGTTGGGCTGTCTTCGAATTCTTCACCATATTCTATGAATTTTTCATTTTCATATGGGCAGTTAAACATTTCAGGAAGAACAGCTAAATCAGCTCCCTGTTTTTTAGAGTCCCTAATCATTTGAATGGCTTTTTTGATGTTTTCTTCCTTATTGTCAACAACATTCATTTGACAAAGGGCTATTTTAATCAAATTCATTTTTTTACCTCAGTTGCTTGTTTAAGATATTAAAGTCGTAAAATTTAAAAATCGTATAAAATTAAAGGAAAAATTCGAAATAAGAAAATAATTAAAAAGAAAAAATAAAGAAAAATAGAAAATAAAAGAATTATTCTAAAAGAACTTAAAAATAAAAGAAAAATAAAAATTAATAATATTAGTTTAAGCTATTTCTTAAGCTATTTCAGCACCATCTGTAGTGCTGTAGTCAGGTGATACAAAACTAATACTATTAATCATGTTTTGGATTTCAGTGGTATTCAAAGCACTGATGTCTTGATTGTTGGATTTTCCATTGTTTATGACAAAGCTGTAGTATATTCCATCACGTAAGGTACATATGTATCTTGAATATCCTTGATCAGCAGTGCTTATTGTCATTTCTAAGGATGGGACTTCTCCAACATAAACGGTTTTAGCTTCTAGAACTTCTCCGTTTAAGGACTGTGCAGTTGCATTGACATCACTTATGATCTTATCATATGTAATGTCGTCACTTTGAATTGTAGTAAATCCAATCAATGTGTTATCTTTAGTTTTAAATGCAATATCGCTGGAATTGCCGTTTCCATCAGTATTGTTGTACATGGACCAATTTCCAGAGTAATTGTAGTTTATTACACCATCAGTATAGGTTTTAACTTCATCTGTAGTTTGGTTTTGGATTCCGTTGATTCCAATTCCTGCGATAAGAAGAATAATTAACATGAGAATTGCTGCAATTGCTACTTTTCTGAAATTAATGCTGGAACCTTGTTCCTTGGTTTTTTGAATAATTTTTGGTTCAGCCTTTTTCTCTTTTTTAGGAGTTTCCTTTTTGATTTCCTTTGTAGTTTCTTCAGCTTTTGTGGTGCCGAACTTTTTAGCAGGGTTTTTTATTCCCTTATCTTTTTGCTTGAAACCTTCAGTTGCAGTTTTGCTGAAAGAAGGTTTGGAACTTTTAACTTGTTCAGCACTTTCTTTTGCTTTTTTCGCTTTAGCAGTATTGCTGTATTTGCTTAAATCGAAGCCAGATAATTTTTTGGATAATCCTTCACCAAAACTGACGGATTTTCCAGAAAATATGGATTCTTCAGTTTTCCTCCCTACTGCCATTTGTTTAGATATTCCATCTTTTTTAGGGGGTCTAGAGTTTGCTTCAGATTTTGGAGGCAGTTTAGCACCACAGTTACCACAAACTGGTGCACTGTCGTAACTTGCATTTCCACACTCTTGACAATATTTTACCAATTTTTAACCTCCCATTATTTAATAAAATTAATAATCGAAATGTTTTTCAATAATTTTCAATAATCTTTTTAAAATTTAATAATTTTTTTAGAATATTTTAAAATTACTTAAAAAGTTATTTACTAATATTATTCTTTTTATTTAACCTTATATTTAAAATTTAAGATAATTTTTAAAAATAATTAAGGTAAACTATTTTATTAACTTATAAGATAATAATATTTATCAGATTTAGAAAAATATTGCATTGAATAATTTTTAAAGTTAAGTGATAAAATGGTTAAAGTTGAAAAAATCAATTGTGATAATATTAATTATGCAGTCTATAGAATTGGAAATTGGGAAAATGATTATGAGATAAACATTTTAGGGACTGCAAGTGAAATACCAGTTACCAAACCTACTTTGGAGCATATGGTCAAACAGATGGATCATATAAGGGCATCTGTATTTAATATTGGTGGAAAAGAAGTTAATGGTATGATTGGACTTGCTATGCAATTCAATCCAAGCTTTGCTTCAAGGGATATTGATGAGCTTATCGAACTGGAAGAAAAAGAGCATGAAAATATTATGAATGAATTAAACAGTCTCGAATTAAAAGAAGCGAAAGATGTCATATTTTTGGATACTGATGAGTTTGTAATATATAAGTTGGAATATGATGGACACACTTTATCTCCAAAGCCATACAATGATTATGCTAAAAGACATCAAATGGAAGAGATTAAACGTTTAAAAGAATTAAGCGGTGAAAGATTCGTTTTAGATATCTAAATTTTTAGAGCTTAATTAATTAAAGCTCATTACAATTTTTATTATTTTTATTTTAATTATTTTATTTTTCAATTATTCTTCTTATTCTTTTTTTATAAAACCAAGATTCCAAGCCCTTCAAGGAGTATTTTGAATCCAAGCAAAATTAGGATTACTCCTCCAAGGATTTCAAACTTGTCTCCAAAGTAATTTCCTATTTTTTTACCTAGATAAAGGCCTATTAATGTAAATATGAATGCTGTAACTCCAATCATGATTATTGGGATTAAAATGTCTGTTTTCAATACAGCATAGGTTATTCCAACTGCAAATGCATCAATGCTTGTAGCTATTGCTAGCAAGGTCAGTTCCTTAAATGAAAATTTGTCTCCATCATCTTCTTCTTCATCATTTGAGAAACTTTCCCTTATCATATTTGATCCAATCAGAAGAAGCAGGATAAAAGCTATCCAAGGAGCAAAAGTAGTGATAAGCCACTCTAATTGGATTCCGCCTAACCATCCAAGGATTGGCATAAGTGACTGGAATCCTCCAAAGAAAATTGCAAACCATAAAGCTTGGCTTTTGATGATTTTCTTTAATGTGAATCCTTTTGTGAGTGAAACGCTAAATGCGTCCATTGCAAGTGCAATTGCAATCAATAATGTTGAAATAAAATCCATAATAATCAGTTAATATTTAGTTTGAGTATAGTTGTATTTATATTAATATTTTTTATCTATCCAAATGCATCTAAAGTAACTTTTTTATCTTTTTTAAGTTCTCTCGGAGGTTCTACAGCAACAAATTCGATTCCTTCCTCTTCCAAAAGTTCAAGCGCATCGTCACCGATTGAAGGAGCTACAAGCAATCCTCTGATCTTTTGTTTCTCCCCATTATTGCCTTTGATTTCCTTGTTTTCCCTATTTTCAAAATCTGATAGGTATCTTCTGATTTGTTTCACTGCAGCTATTCCTGCTTTACGTGCTTTCAATTCTAAAATCATTAGGTTTCCTTCGCTGTCCTTTCCAAGAATATCGATAAATCCATGTTCTGTAGCATATTCCCTTACATTTGGTTTGAATCCTTCCTCAATTATGTGAGGCTTTTCCCAAATCATATCTCCCATATCCTTTTCATAGCCTGCTCTTTCAAGCTCTTCATAATCTTCAATCAAGTTATAGTTGGCGTAATGAACCTTTCTAACTTCAACTTCCAATCTTTCAGGAGGACTGCGCCTATGGCTTTCTAAAAATAGTATTTCATCTTTTATATAAGCTCTTGGTCTTGATTTAGGTGGTTGCCAGTTTACCGGATCCACCTTATTGTCTTGGTGAATCAAGAAGCATCCATCCGGTTTCATCATGATTATTCTTTCACCATAATCAAGTTCACTTAATGCACGGCCTTCATAGCTAACTCTACAGCATGCAAAAAGCAATATGGTTGCCTTTTTTCTAAGGCCCTCTTCAATAAGCTCATAAGTCTCTTCATAATTTGGGTTTTCTAGGATCTTGTATTTCATTTTATCAATAATAATTTTTATAAATAGTAAATTTTCTGTAAATATGTTTTATTTCTACTAATCAATATTTGTTTTCATTTTTTATAAATTTAATTAATTATTAATTTAAATTCCTATCAATCTTGAATTCTTATCAATTTTAAATTCTTAACATTTTATATATAACTATTTATATATAATTAATAGTTAGGAAATGATTATTATGGAAATGAATGAAAATGTTGAAATGATTACAGGAGACCCTAAAAAAGCTATTAATAAGCTTGCTTGGCCTTTGATAGCTAGTATGTTATTGATCTTCTTAAATAATATTATAGATAGTATTTGGGTTGCAGGACTTGGTCCAGGACCTCTTGCTGCAATTGGTTATGTCACCCCATTGTTTATGGTGCTTGTAGGATTTGGAAATGGAATTGGTGCAGGTGCAACTTCACTTATCTCCCGTTATATCGGTGCTGAGAAAAAGGATGATGCAAATAATGCTGCAATTCACTCAGCTATTTTAAGTGTAGCCATTTCTTTGGTTCTTACAGTTTTCTTCCTTCTTGCATTGGAATCCTTATTAAAGGTAATGGGTGCAAGTGAGGTGATGGGATATGCAATGGATTATGGTATGATCATATTTGCTTTCACTGCCCCTATTTTAATCCCACCTATTTTTGGAGGAGCATTTAGGGCAGAAGGAGATGTTAAAAGAGCAACTCTCCCTATTGCAATCGTTGCTATTGTCAATATGGTTTTAGATCCAATATTTATTTACACATTCGGATGGGGAATTTCAGGTGCAGCTCTTGCAACAGGATTGGCACCTTTCGCTGGTCTTTTTATGATGTTATATTGGATTTTCGTTAAAAAGGACACATACTTATCATATAACAGAAAAGATTTCCATAATAATTTTAAAATGTATAAGGACATTTTAGTTGTAGGTATTCCAGCAAGTTTGGAGCAATTGATTATGGCAGCTCTTGCAGTTACCGTTAACTATATGCTTACTTTGGTTTCAGGTTCAACTGCTGTAGCTGTTTATACTGCAGGTTGGAGAATCATATCCTTAGGATTGCTTCCAGCTATTGGTGTTGGAACTGCAGCAATCACCGTTGCAGGTGTTGCATATGGTGCTAAAAAGTATGAAAACATTAGAACTGCATGCAGATATTCTGTTAAATTAGGTTTGATATCTTCAATTATTGTTTGCATATTGCTCTTTGTATTTGCAAATCAAGTGGCATACATATTCTCATATTCAGAGGCAAGTGCACATCTTGAACCATTGATTGCTTCATTCATACAATTGATGTGCCTATTCATATTGTATGTTCCATTCGGTGCAAGTGCAGGTAATGTATTCCAAGGGCTTGGAAAAGGAACAACTTCCTTTATTTTAACTACCTTCAGGGAATTTGTACTTGTATTGATATTTGCATACATCTTAGGATTTGTCTTCAATATGGGAGAGCGTGGAATCTATTATGGAATGCTTATAGGTGGATTCTTAGGTTCTGTAATAGCATATGGATATATTGAACTTTACGTTGACAGATTGATCAAGGGGAAAGTTAAGGGAAGCGAGATTTAGTTTTCAACTTTCCTGATTCTATTTTTTCATTTATTTCATTTTCTAAAGATTTCTTCTTTAAAATTTTTAATTTATTTTTATTTATTTTATTTAATTTTATTTTAAATACTTAATCTGGTAATATAAACTTTTTTAAATGATTTAGTACAAATTAATTAATAGAAAAAATTTAAGTTTATTAGGCGGTTAATTTAATATGCAAAAAGTAATTAATTCTCATTGTCACATTTATCCGAATAAGATTGCAGCAAGGGCTGTTGAAGGAATACGTGATTTTTATGACTTGCACATGTCTTTGAATGGAACTGTAGATGATTTGATTGAAGATGGAAATAAGGTAGGGGTTGTACATTATCTGGTTCATTCAGTGGCAACAACTCCAAAACAGGTCGAATCAATTAATGAGTTTATTTCACAGGAAGTTAAGGCACGTCCAGAGACTCTCACTGGTTTTGGAACACTTCACCCAGATAGTGAAGATATTGAAGCTGACTTGGATTACATTCTTGAACTTGGTCTAAAAGGCGTAAAGGTCCATCCTGATTTCCAGCAATTTGCATTAAATGAGGAAAGGGCATTTAAAATGGGAGAAGCAATCAATGAAAGAGGATTGCCTATCATGATTCACTGCGGTGATTTCAGGTACAACTATTCCAATCCCGAACATCTCAAGCCATTCCTTGAAGAGTTCCCAGATCTCACTGTAATTGGTGCTCATTTTGCTGGATGGAGCATGTGGGAAAAGGCAACTGAAGAATTGGCAGGAACTCCTAATTTATTTGTAGACTGCAGTTCAAGCTTATATGCATTGTCTCCTGAAACTGCAAAGGACTTGATTCATGCATACGGTGCAGATAAGGTTCTATGGGCTACTGATTTTCCAATGTGGGAATCTGTAAGTGAGATGACAATGTTCAATAAGATTGATTTGACAGAAGAAGAAAGAAATTTAATTCTTTATGAAAATGCCGCTAAACTTTTAGGTTTAAAAGAATAATGGTAATAATAAAAACAATAATAATGATAATAACATGATTATTTTTTATAGAAATTGCTTTTATTTCTAATTTTATTTTCTTATTTTAAGGTGGATATCATGTTTGATGTAGAAGCTATTGAAGCCGAGTATTTTACTTTAGATGAGTTTAAATTTAAAAACGGGGAAGTTTTAAATGATGTAAAGGTTGAATACATCACCTTTGGAACCCCACAATATGATGATAATGGAATCATTTCAAATGCTGTTATTTACTTCCATGGGTCCAGTGGAAGCTGTTACTCTGCAAGGCGTATTTCCGAGGATATGGGAAGCGGGGAAATATTTGATACAGACAAGTTCTTCTTTATTTCATTAAGTGCTTTAGGTTGTCCAGGTTCTCTAAGCCCCTCAACAACTGGCCTTATGAATAAGTTTCCAGAGTATGATGTGGAGGATATGGTAAATTTCCAAAAGCAGTTTATTGAAGAGAAATTTGGAATCACCCATCTTAAAGGTCTCATTGGAAACTCTATGGGAGGATTTGAAGCATTGACTTGGGGATGTGTATATCCGGATTCAGTTGACTTTATCATTTCTCTTGTAAGCAGCTTTAAGGTAGGAGGACATAATTATGCCTTAAGCAAAATCATGAACAATATTTTGATTTCAGACCCTGATTATAATGATGGGGCATATGATTTGCCACTTTCAGACTCATTAAAGAGAAGCTTAAAGCTTTCATCAGATGCAATGTATTGCTATGGATTGTCAAGAGAGGAATATAGAAATAACATGACAAATGAAGAGATTGAAATGGCTATGGCTGAATTTGCAGAGGAAAGCTTAGAGGAAGATCCTAATGATTTGATTTATATGAATAACTCTTCTCTTGATTATGATTTGACAGATCAGTTGGAGAATATCACTGCTAAAGTATTGATTATAGCTATTAATCAAGACCAATACTTCCCACCAAATCTTGATGCAATTCCAATGAGCAAAATGATTAAGGACAACAAATTGCTAATTTTTGACTCTTGTATGGGGCATGTAGGTTCTAATGAATTATTTAAGGTCAAAGATGATTTAGAAGAGTTTGTTAGGGAATTTAGAGATAATTAAATATGTTTTAGAAGAGTTTGTTAGGGAATTTAGAGAAAATTAAATATGTTTTAGAAGAGTTCATTAGGGAATTTAGAGACTCTTAAAGATTTTTGGTGTTATTATGGAAATAACTTATAAAGATACTCATGAATTTGAGGAAGAAGATTTGAAGGATTTATTTTTGTCAGTGGATTGGTCTTCTGGTCATTTTCCAGATAAGCTTGTAATAGCCATGAAAAACTTTGAAACAGTATGTTCTGCATGGGATGGAGAAAAGTTAGTTGGTATGGTTTGTGCAATGGATGATGGAATAATGACTGCTTATGTCCATTATGTTCTTATTAGGCCTGATTATCAAGGAAAAGGTATTGGAAAGGAAATGATGAAAAGGGTAACTGATAAGTATAAGGACTATTTACGTATAGTTGTTGTTTCCTATAATGATGAGATTGAGTTCTATGAACATTGTGGTTTTGAAAAGGCAGATGATGCAAGCCCAATGTTTATAACAGATTTGTGGACATAATTTTTAATTTTTCTTAAAGTCATTTAGAAAAATATTATTATTTTAAAAAACATAGTTTAATTAGGAATTTAAAAAGGGATAAATATGTTAAGTGTTAAAGTTGAAGATTACGGAGAAACCGATGATGAAATGCACTATGTAACCTATAGGGCTTCCGGTTTAACTGATGATGAATTGGATTTTTTATTAAATAATTTGGAAGGAGAAACTATCTTGGAAGATGGTGATTTGCTCCTAAACATATTCTATTCCAGAAAGTTCTTCCCATTTGCTTCAGATGATGCACACTTTAAACTTGAAGACTTCATAAAAAGGGAAGAGATTGAAATGACATATTTCATCGCTAGTTTCTTGGAAGATATGAAATAACTTTTTTTATATGTCTGGACTGTTTTTGCATTGGGTTATAGGGGAGATATGATGAAAAATGATTTATTTGAATTGACAGCATCCAGAAGATCTATCCGCAAATATGATGGTGAACCTATAGATCAAGAGATTCTTGATGAGATTATGAAGGTTGCTCTTACAGCACCCTGTTCATTTGGGCATCGTCCTGTAGAATTTGTTGTAGTTAAGGACCAGGATATCATAAAAGAATTAGCTACTTGTAAAAGTTTAGGTGGAAGTCAGATCATTGGTGCAAGTGCCGTCGTTGTCGTAATGGTTAATCTCAATCGTGGAGAGTTTTGGATAGAAGATGGTGCAATTGCTTCTTCATATATACTTCTTGCAGTGGAACAGTATGGTCTTGGTGCCTGTTGGGTTCATATACGCAATAGAATGGGTAAGAAAAAATCTTCAGATGAGGAAATTCGGGAACTCTTGGATATTCCTGATGATTATGCAGTTTTGAACCTTGTAGCTATTGGAGGCAAAGCCGAATTCAAACAAGGCTATAAAGAAGAAGACTTTGATAAAAGTAAAATTCATTTTGAAAAGTATTAATACATTAATTTATTTTATTTTAAAAAAAGCAGTTAAAACAGTTTTTAAATTATTTTAAATTTTATAAAAAAAGAAATGATAAAAAGAAATTTTCTTTTTATCTAATTGATTATTTTACTATTTTTATTTGGATGCTTCAAGCATTCTTTCAATTGCATTAATTGATTTTTCAGCAATTTCTTCAGGAACAACAATTTTTGGTTCCTCATTTTTAAGACAGTCCCTTACCTTTTCAAGGGTGTGCAATTTCATTGTTTTACAGATTGCTCCTTCGAGTAAAGGATAGTAAGTCTTATCTGGGAACTCTGATTTAAGTCTTGTAATCATATCAACTTCAGTTCCAAGGACAAATTCATCCTTAGGGCTGTCCCTTACATGTGAAAGCATTCCACCAGTACTTAAGACATAGTCCGCAAGTTCCTGAACATCCTTATTGGATTCTGGGTGAATTATGATGTCTGCATTAGGATATTTTTTTCTTGCATCTTCAATGTCCTCTTTGTGGAATAATTTGTGAACATAACAGTGTCCATCTCCTGGAATAGGAATGATCTTTTTGTCTGTGAATGGTTGTACAAATTCCCCTAGGTTGTTGTCTGGTCCAAAGAGAATTGTATCTTGTTCTATGCTTGCAACAACCTTTTTTACATTTCCTGAGGTACAAAGAATGTCTGACTGAGCTTTTGCTTCACCAAGACTGTTTACATATAAGCAGACTGCTGCATCAGGATATTTTTCTTTTGCTTCTCTGACCTGTTCTCCAGTAAGCATATGTGCCATCGGACATTCTGCATCAATGTCTGGGATTAGAACTTTTTTATCAGGGTTTAGCATATATGCAGTTTCTGCCATAAAGTCTACTCCACAGAAAACAATAATGTCCTTATCTTCTACTTCTTTGGCTTTAATACATAATTCCAATGAGTCTCCAAGGAAATCAGCTATTTCCTGAATTTCCTTAGGTTGGTAATTATGTGCGAGGATAATTGCATTCTTTTCTTCTTTCAATTGAATAATTTCTTTCTGTAATTCACTTGTCATCTAATTCCCCTTCTTCAGTATATAATTAAGTATAATTGTTATAGTTATGTCTTATAGTTATATTATCTTTTAGTTTCTTTACATAAAAAATTAACTATTGTTATTATAATCCCTTGGATTGTTTTTTCTATATTCATCCGCCAATCTGTTTATATTTTCCAAGATTCTTATTTTTCCACAGTCTATGTATTTGTATTTTGTAATCCAATAGCTCACTTCAACCTTTGGGCCCCATTCACTGTATCCTTTTGAAAAGAATGTGGTCTTATCGTTGATTACCCAATCATAGGAGTACATTATATCGTCAAGGTCCTTTTTGAACTCGTCCAAATTCATTCCATGAGGCAATACTGCTATTATTCTTAATCTGTGGTCTTCACCTGGTTTGAATAGCTGATAAGTGGTTTTGGATAAGACAGAGTTTGGAATGGTTATTTCATAATTGTCCTGATTGATTATGGTTGTGTTTCTCAAACCCACCTTTTTGACGGTTCCCTTAAATCCATCAACTTCAATGACCTCCCCAATCTTAACTTTATTGTCTCCAATGACAAAAATTCCTGAAATAAAGTTTGAAACAATGTCTTGGGATGCAATACCTATTACAATACCCACAACTCCTAAACTGATTACAATACTTTCCAGATTGATTCCCAATACATTCAATATCCATGCGATGGCTACAATGATAACTACGTATTTAATGATGTCCTTCAATAAATAATGGGCAGTGACATCAAACTCAAATATCTCTTCTATTTTGCTTAGGAATCGATCACTTAGTCTTATGATAATCATTCCACCAATAATTATGAGCAGAATGTAAAGAATATTATTAAGGGCTATATGATGCTCTATTATTCCTACTATATGAGAAACATAACTCATTTTTCCACCTTTCATTGTTTATTTTAGCATTTATTTATTGTAATTTTCTAGTATTATTCATTGTTTATTTCAAGCATTATTCATTGTTTACAGTTAGGATATTCCTAAAATTAATTGTTGTTTTGTCCTTCCCAATATTTATTTCTGTAAAGTCATTAGCCACTACAGTATTTTCAAATATCTCTTTTGCTTCATCCTTGATGTTTATGTCAGTAGTGTATCTTGTGCTTATGTGAGTCAGTACCAATAGCTTTGCATTTGCTTCTTTAGCTATTTCTGCAGCTTCCTTTGATGTGGAATGGCAGTTTTCAATTGCCTTGTCCTTGTCTGCATCTTCATAGGTTGCTTCATGAATCAAAACATCGCTGTCTTTAGCAAGTTCAATCAATTTATCACAAGGTCTTGTATCGCCTGAATAGGTGACCTTTTTACCTTCTCTTGGAGGGCCTAATACCTGTTCCGGCTTGATTATCTTTCCATCAACTTCCACTTCCTGACCGTTGTGGAGCTTACCAAAGGCGGGACCTACAGGAACTCCAAGTTCAATAGCCTTTTCCCTTAGGAAACGTGGCTTTTTCTTTTCGTAGATGGAGTAGGCAAGATTTTCAATATTATGCTCTGCAATGATTGATTTGATGATGTACTCATCAGTTTCAACAACTGTTCCTTCATCAATTTCATGAATGTTGATATTGAAGTTTATTTGGAAATATCCATAGTTGGAAATGGTATAGATTATCTTTCCTAATCCTTTAGGTCCGTAGATGTCTAAATCTTCCTCTCTTCCTCTGAAACCCATGGATTGGATAAGCCCTGCCAAACCTAAAATATGGTCTCCATGAAAATGGGTGATGAAGATCTTATCTATTTTCATAGGGCTTATTTTGGCATAAGTCAATTGCCTTTGTGTTCCTTCTCCACAATCAAAGAGAATTGTATCTTTAAAGTATTTTAAAATAATTCCCGCATGATTCCTATATTTTGAAGGTACAGCAGATGAGGTTCCTAAAAATGTTATTTCCATAAAATCACTTAATATCTTGAATAGTTAATGAATTAGTTTGTTTAACTAATTTTCTAATTTATTTTCATAATCCTTATATTTATAATAATATTTTGTTAATTTAAATATATAAAATATATTAATGCTGTAAAACAAATATTATTTTAATTAGAAAGAATCATTGCTTAAAACAAATATTATTTTAATTAGAAAGAATGCTTTGGTGTAAAAATGGATGAAATTATAAGATATATGCTTAGGGAAGACGAAGGGTTTGGAGACATCACTTCAAATGCTTTAATTCCAGAAAATAAAATATTTTATGCTAAATTGATCTCTAAAGATGATGGAATCCTTGCAGGTATTGAAATCATAAAGGAAATGTTTTTAGAATATGGCATTGAAATCATTTCCTCTAAAAAGGAAGGGGATGAAATTGCCAAAGGGGATGTCCTTTTGGAACTTGAAGGAAATGCTCGTAAAATCCTCCTTTTAGAGCGTACTGCACTTAATTTGCTTATGAGAATGTCTGGTGTAGCTACCATTACCAACAGAATAGTCAATAAGGTACATGAAGTGAATCCTAAAATAAGGGTTGCTGGAACTCGTAAGACTGCTCCTGCACTTCAAAAGTATGATAAGTTAGCTATTGCCATTGGTGGCGGAGACCCTCATAGGTCTGCATTGGATGATATGATCTTGATTAAGGACAATCATATTGCTGTTGTAGGTTCTGTTAAGGAAGCCCTCAGATTAGCTAAAGAGAACAATAGCTTTTCCAAAAAGATTGAAATTGAAGTTGAATCAACTGAAGATGCAATCATTGCATGTGAAAATGGTGCAGACATTGTAATGTTTGACAATATGTCTCCAGATGAAGCCCAAGATACTTTAAATGCTTTAGAGGAAAATGATTTGAGAAAAGATGTGTTGATTGAGATTTCCGGTGGAATCACTGAAGACAACATCTTGGATTATGCTCCATTGGATGTTGACATTATTTCCTTAGGTTCAATAACCCATCAGGCAAGCAGCTTGAACTTCAGTTTGGACATGGATTAATTCTGAGATCCTGGTTTTTGATAGCATTTTTTTAAATTTTTGTTTTATTGAATAAAAACATTTTCGGCTTGTGGACTTATGGATAAGTTTATATGCCTTATTGCTTAATGTAAATATAACTTTTAATATGAGGTGAAATCATGACAAATCTTGAAAAGAATATTGAAGAAAAACTCACTGAAGTATTTAAAGCAGATTTAGAAAAGGAAGACTTTGAATTGAATTATCTTATAACTGATGATGTAATCACTTTCTTCTTCCCAATAGCAGAAGGAAAAGAGCTTTCACTTGATTCCATTGAAAAGATTTCAAGCATAATCGATGGAAGATACGAAGGTTCCAATATCGTAAACCAAGAATACAGATATGCTTTCAATCTTGATCCTTGTGCTGACTAAATATTGGTTTTAAAATAAGATTTTAATTTTAACTTTAATTTTATTTTTTATTTATTATTTCATTCATTATTTTCATTTTATTATTTTATTATTATTTTATCATTTTATTATTATTTTTATTTTCAAAAAATTTTTCACTGCTTTTTCATTAATTGTTTCAAATATAGTATATTATTTCTATTTTTTACAACTATTTTCATTGATTCTTCAATTAATAATTTTTATATTTTTTATAGAATTCATAATTTTAAAAAAGGGATTTTTCAATTTTTATAAGCTATCAAAATTATTGACTTTTGCTATAATTATTCATATAGTTATAGAATAAACTATATGAAAAAATAATCATAAAATTAAAATAATGCGATACCTTTATATATTTCTTTAAATAAATATATGATTACATCTAGATAAGCAAATGAATTTTTTAGATTTTAAATCATTTTTTATTGAAAAATAATTTGAATTTTTTATCTAAATTTATATTTCAATTGCTTTTCATGATTTATTTGAAATTTAGAAAAATTTTATTAATATTAGAATTTTTATTATTTTCATATTATAATCAATCATTTAAAATAATAAATTTTTATGAACTAATTATTGCATTAGCCAGTTGATAATTCAGTTGTAAACTATTAATAAAATTACCTTTCGCTAAAGCAGAAGTTGTTCGTTTAATGAAACAAAACCTTGATAGTGACAAAATGATTAGGGAAAGAGTAAAAGTTGAAATGAACAAATTCTTAGGAGATATTCTTAAACAAGTTTGTCAACAACTTAACGAGTACCCATATACCACTATTGAGTATGAAATGCTTAAAGAGTCAACCTATCCATACACTAACATCAAAAGAATCAACCAAGAAAAAGAAAGAATCTTATTACACTTAAACGCTATCAAAGCAGATTGTGATGCATTAGCTATGGATGTACAAAAAACTCTCAAATTAAAAGATGTCGTAGATGAAGATGAATTCACTCCATTATCTATGACAAAACAAGAAGAAGATGAAGAAGTAGAAGAATAATTCTTCTATTCTTTTTTTATTTTTTAATAATCGATTTTTGATATTTTATTTTTCTAACTATTTTATAGGTTTCTATTTTTTTATAAGCTTAAATCCTTTTTTTTCATGATTTAAACAGTAAAGCAAGCGCTTACATTCGCTAATCTTTATATATTCTTTTTTATAAAATTTTTATTGAAACATATTATGTTTAATAAAGGGATGAATAGCAAATCTTTTCCATATTTACTTTTTTATAATCTTAGGGAATGATTTTATTTTTTTGTTTTTTTTCATTTGTTTATTCATTTCAAAGTTAAACTATTTTAAAATCTTATGCAATTATCAATAATGAATATTATTTTAAAATTGTGTATAAAAAGGGATGATGAATTTGAGAAATGTTATTGTTGTTGAAGTTGGTTCAACCGGTTTTAATTTTTTAAGGGATATTGCCAATAGGGATTTGTATCCTATAATATTGGATGTTAAATTTGTTGGCACTGAAGATAATGATGAATATAAAAAAATGGTTTGCAGTGACTATGAACGTATTGATGTGGATTATGAATTGATTCATGAAAAGGACACTTATGCTGAAACTCTTGAAATGGTTAGGAAATATGATCCCTTGTTGGTTTTACCAGGTAGTGAAGCGGGAGTTGGTTTGGCTACTAGATTGGCAAGTGATTTAGGTCTTAAAGGAAATCCCATAGAAAATATTGATGCAATGACCTTAAAGCATAAAATGCAGGAAAAAATTGCTGAGGCAGGTCTTAGGCATATTAGAGGTCAAGTTGTAAGTTCTGTTGAAGAGGCTGTTGAGTATTACGAAAAAGAAGGGCTTGAAGAAGTTGTAGTGAAGCCTGTTCTCAGTGCAGGTTCTGTTGGTGTAAGAATCTGTCATGACAAAGATGGAATGATTAATTCTCTTAATGAAGTATTTAATGAGCCAAATTTATACGGTGATAAGATTACAGAAATGGTTGTTCAGGAATATATTAAAGGTGAGGAATATGTTGTCAATACCGTTTCATGTAATGGCGATCATCGTGTAACCACTATTTGGAAGTATCATAAGATACAAACAAATGAAGGTGGGAATGTTTATGATTCCGTTCATTTTGTTCATAATTTGGGACTCGGTGAAGCTGAAATAGTTGAATACGCCTATGATGTGGCGGATGCATTAGGAATTAAATATGGTCCTGTTCATGGAGAGTATATGGTTGATGAGAAGGGTCCTGTTCTCATTGAAGTAAACTGCCGTCCGGCAGGAGGAAGTATGGATGCTGAGTATTTGGATAGGATTTCCGGTCAGCATGAAACAGACAGTATACTTGATTCATATTTGAATCCGGATAACTTTCATTACCAACGCGGCAGAGGATATAAGTTATATGCTTATGGTTGTCTGAAGTCATTTATTGTTCCTAAGGATATGCTTGTCGAATCTTCTCCTATGAATCATATCAGCAAACAATTGGAAAGCTATCATAAAATTTCCAATGCGTTGATTGATGGGTCCAGATTCTTTAAGAAAACCCAAGACTTTGAAACAGGTGGAGGAGTTGTTTATCTGGTTCATGAGGATGGATTTGTGCTTCAAAATGACCTTGAATTTTTGCGCAGTGTTGAAAAGCGTGCATTTGAATTGGTTTTAAGTGAAGTTCGAGAAAAAAATGTATTTTCCGAAGAGGATTTGGATTTGGATGAAATCAGATCACTTTTAGAAAAAGTTAAAGCTATTGGCTCTTGTCTTTTTGTAAGCGATCAAAAATTTGACGATTTGTACATAAGGAAAGTATCTCCAGATAAAATTGAGGATGTTCAAGGTGAATTCAATTGTGTTGTTATCAATTTGAATAAGACCCTTGTTGATTTGAAGGATGATGAAATTGCTTTCCTCTTTTTAAGGATAATCGATAAGGTAAAAATCGGCGGGTTGATTTTTATTCCAGAATCCACTTACCAATATATTCCACATGGAAGATTAGGTGCTGAAGCGCTTATTCAAGTATTGGGTTTAAATATAGAATTGCCTTTACATGGATTCGGAAAAATGGTCATTGCTTCAAAATGATGATTGTTTTTTATCTTTTATTTTATTTTTTTTAATCTTCTTTTCTTTTTATTTTCTTTTTTATTTTTTTTTTAATCTTCTTCTCTTTTTATTTTATTTTTTATTAAGTTTTTTATCTTTTTTATTTTTCTTTTTTAGGATTATGGATTTATATATTCGTTATTTATTAAAATAATAGTTATTATTCCTTTTTTTAATAATTTAAGCGTGTAAGTAAGTGCTTACATTCAAAAATCTTTATATATGTCTGTTTTCAAATTTTTATATAATAATGAATCTATTGAACTTTTTTTAACTAAAGGGAAAGATGCTTATGAGAAATATTATTGTAGTGGAAGCTATATCTACTGGTGCTAATTTTATTAGGGATATTGTCAATAGAAATTACAATCCCCTAATATTAAATACAAGAATTGAAGAGACTGAAGAGAATCAAGCTTATATAGAAATGATTCGCATTGCAAATGAAAAGATTGATTTCGATGCGGAGGTTCTTCAGGAAAAAGACAGTTATGAAGAGACTCTTGAAATGGTTAGGAACTACGATCCATTGTTAATTGTCCCTGGATGTGAAAGAGGGGTTGTTTTAGCAACTAAATTATCTAATGATTTAGGTCTCAAATGCAACAATATTGAAAATATTGATGCAATGACTTTAAAGGATAAGATGCAGGAAAGGCTTGCAGAAGCAGGTCTTAGGCATATCCGTGGTCGTGTTGTTCGTTCTGTTGAAGAGGCAATTGCCTATTATGATGAAGAAGGCTTTGATGAGGTTGTTGTTAAGCCTATCTATAGTGCTGGTTCTGTTGGTGTGAGGTTATGCTCCAATAAGAATGAGATGGTTGATTCCCTTAATGAACTATTTGATAGTGCAAACATATATGGTGATAAACTTACTGAAATGCTTGTTCAGGAACGTATTAACGGTGAGGAATATGTTGTAAACACTGTTTCCTGTAATGGTGACCATCGTGTAACCACTATTTGGGAGCATATCAAGGCTAAAACTGAAGAAGGTGGAAATGTTTATGATACAACTAGTTTCGTTTATGAATTAGGTCTTGGTGAAGCGGAACTTGTTGAGTATGCTTATGATGTTGCAGACGCACTGGGAATTAGATATGGTCCTGTTCATGGGGAATACCTGATTGATGATAAAGGTCCGGTCTTAATAGAAGTAAATTGCCGCCCAATGGGTTCTAATTTGGATGCTGTGTATGTAGATATGATTTCTGGCCAGCATGAAACTGACAGTATTCTTGATTCATATTTAAATCCTGATAAATTTTATTTCGAGAGGAACAAAGGTTATAGGTTATATGCTCACGGTTGTATAAAGCATTTCATTGTTCCAAGGGACATTATAGCAGAGTCTTATCCTATGACTCATATCAGCAATAGGTTGAAAAGTCACTATAAGACTTCTCAAGGAATCATGGAGGATGCTCAGTTATTTGTTAAGACTCAAGACCTTGAAACCACAGGAGGTACCGTTTATTTGGTTCATGAGGATGGATATGTGCTTCAGCAGGATCTTGATTTTTTACGCAGCGTTGAAAAACAGGCTTTTGATCTTGTTTTAAGTGATGATTCAGATAAAAAAGAGTTTATAGATGTTGATGTGTCTTTAGATGAGATTAGATCCCTTTTAGAGAGAGTTAAAGGCTATGGGTCTCAACTTTTTGTAACTGATCAAAAGTTGGATGGTGCGGACTTCTTGCAAGTTGCTCCTGATGAAATTGATGATGTTAAAGGTGACTTCAATTCTGTTGTTGTCAATCTGAATAAGAGCATTGTTGATTTAAGGAATGATGAGATAGCTTATCTATTCTTAAGAATAATTGATAGGGTTAAGGTTGGAGGCATAATTCTCATTCCAGAATCCACTTATCAATTTGTCCCTCATGGTAGGGCCGGTGTTGAAGCCCTCATCAAGGTTTTGGATTTAAGAATAGAATTGCCATTACATGGATTCGGAAAAATGGTCATTGCTTCAAAAAGATAATTTTTCCTAATCTTTTTTTATTTTTTCATTTTTTTAAGATCTTTTCTTTTCTTTTTTTTATTTTTTTTAACTTACTAATTCTATAATTTTTCTCTTATTCTTCAATGACAGTGAAACCTGTTTTTAGATTTTTCAATTCTTCATCTGTTAAAGGTTCTGTCTTTGCACGGACATCCATGATTTTACTTTGTCCGAATGGGTCTTCTATAAGCAAAAGGGTTTCCATTTCACCATTTAAAACTTTGTTTAAGTTTTCAAGCACTTTTTTACCGTTTTCTTGAGATAAGTCATCCTTAAACATATTCAATGCCCTTTCGGTTGCTTCAATGAATCTCACAATAACACCTTCAACATTTGAAATGTACCCTTCTGATTTTGGGCCAGGTTCAACTTTGATTCCAATCTCAGGAAGTGAAACTGTAGCTGATTGGGATCTGACCACTCTTGAGTCAAGATTCTTTTTGCTGATGATCAAGCTATGTTTGGCAGGGTCCTTCTGTTCAGTTGCCAAAATGTCATTGTGTCTGAATCCACATTTTTCACATTGGATGGTTGATTCAACAATTTCTCCAAAGTAGGCAAGCTCATGAGTTTGAGTAGTGTAAGTTGCTGTATTTTTTCCTCCACATACTGGACAATCTATTTTCATTTCAGCACTTTTTCCAGTAATTACATCATCCACGTTCATATGATTTTTCTCCTTATTTATTTTTCATATCAAGATAATAGCTATTGAAATTATGATGTCTCTATGCAATATTCTTAATAGTTATTTTCAAATGCATATTTTCGATTGTTAGGATATATAGGTGGCTAACTATATTTTAACAATTAATCATTTTTCCAATTTTTAAATTTAGAATTTTTAGTTTTCTAATTATTTTTCTATATTAATTTTCTATTTTTTATAATTTATAATTTTAATATTTTCCCATTAATAGATTTTTCATATTTCAAATCAATTTTTAATTAATATCAAATTAATATAAAATTAGTATAGAATTAATTTCAAATAAATTTTTAATAATTCTCATGCCAATATTTATTAATAATAATAGATATATACATACAATAAGATAAATTCTATAATGTTGGATATTCTAATATTTATTGCATTAGTACTTAATATATATTTTTGAAACAGTTCAATATTTAAAAAATTTATCAAATTTATATTAATCAAAATTACACAATTTTTAAAGAGGAGTGATTACTTGTATTCTATAACTTCTGTTGAAGATCTTCAAGAATTGAATCCTTATATTATTATTGGATGTGGGGGCGGAGGAGAAAAATTCTCTAACCTTGAAGGAATTGAAACAGTAGGATTCCTTGATGACAACCCTGCAAAACAAGGAAAACCTTTCTGTGGTCTTGAAGTCGCTTCAAACTTATCAGATTTATTTGAATCTACTGAAGCAAACACTGTAGCAATCATGTTGCCTATTGGTGCTGAAGGAACCGCACTCAAATATGCAGTTCAAGCATTGGCAAACGGTAAGAATGCAGTTGTTTCATTTAGATCATTATCATTGTCTGAAAATGAATCATTATTGAAATTAGCAGAACAAAATGACGTTTGTATAAAAGAGATTAGTCCAAGATTGGATGTTGTCCGCAAGATTTGCGGTGTAGCGCCTGAAAAATGTTGTGAAGTATTGCCTAAGATCTCTTATGAACCTAAGGCTAAAGTGGTCTTTGTTGGTGGAACTTCCCAAGAATGTGGTAAAAGGACTACAACCAAATCCCTTGGTATTGAAGCAGAAAAAAGAGGATTGAAAGCTTCCATTATTTCTACTGATGAAATGGGTTTGGAAAAGCCTACTGCATTTAACTTTAGAGCAGGCAGCTTATCCTCAATGGATGTTCCTTCTGCCATACTCAGTTCCATGAAATATGTGGAAGAGCATGACAGTCCAGACATAATCTTTATTGAAGGTCAATCAAGCTTGACTGAAGATGGAAATCCTCACCCAAGAGGATTGTCTGCATGTATCTTAATCGGTGCAGATCCTGATGCAGTCATTGTAGGTCACAGACCAAACCACCCATATCGTGAACCAAGAGGTATCGATTATGAGGTAAAGGCTATTGAAGCAGTTGTGCCTACCACTAAAGTTGTCGGTTTATCTATCAATATGAGAAATGCAGATGACGACATGACTTTAGAAAGCTTTGAAGAGAAATATGGTTTACCTGCAGCAGATATGTACGCTGGTGGAGCAGGTAAATTATTGGATGCTATTTTAGAATATTTAGATAAAAATTAAGTTTTTTATTTAATTATTTCTTTTTTTCTTTTTTATTTCATTAATTATTTCTAATTTTTTTTAATTTTTTTCTAATTTTTTTAATTTTTATTGACTATTTTTATTTTTTTATACTATTTTTCAAATTTCAATTTTTAATTAAAAAATAATAAGTTTTATAACTATTAAAAAATATATATTTTAACATAACAAAAGTTTGATTTATTAAACTTTTAAATAATTATTAATAAAATAATAAAATTAGTTAAATTTTTTTAATATTTTAGCAATTAATATAAATTTTATTTAAACAATTTTTCTTATAAAAATAAGGGAAGATCAAAATGAGTTTTACTGATAATTTAAAGAAAAGCCTTGGTTTTGAAGAAGATGACTTTGGCAGTGCATATGGCGTAGGCGATTATGGAGACGATATTGGTTTTATTGATGATGAAGATGAATTCACTTCCATCTCTCCAGAACAAACTTTTTATGAAATCATTTTAATCAGACCAAAGTCTGTTGATGATATGGATTATGTTTTCGATCAAATCGTTGAGGAAAATAATCCTGTAATTCTTGATTTAAAATTCCTTGAAAAACAAGGTGAAAGAGAATTCAGACAAGCTGGAGAAATCTTAAAGCTCTTAAGAAGCCAATATGGTGCTGAAGCAATCTTACTTTCTCAAGCTGAAGATAAAAATTTAATTATTGTAACTCCGTCCAGAGTTAAATTAGTTAGAAAAGAATAATTAGGTTAATACTCATATTGTTCCTATTCTCTTTTCTTTTTCTATTTTTTTTAATTATTTTAATTATTTTAATTATTAATATTTTTAATTTTTTATATGGCTATTTCTTTTTTTAGTCAATTTTTTGATTTTTGAGGTATTTTTTAATTTTTAGGGGATAAATCATGTCACATGTTGATAATGCATTAAACTTATTTGGATTGAAATTCAATTGTGCTCAAGCTGTTTTTGCAAGCTTTTCAGAAGAATTAGGGCTTGATGAAAAGCAGGCTCTCAAGATTGGAGGATGCTTTGGAAGCGGTATGCGTAAGGGTGAAGTTTGTGGAGCATGCACTGGAGCATTGATGGTTTTAGGATTAAAATATGGTCAATCTGAGATTGGCGATTCAGAAAGCAAAATTAAATCAGATGGTATATGTGTCAAATTCTTGGAAGAATTTGCAGACAGAAACGGTTCCTATATCTGTAATGAGCTCTTAAACTGCGATGTAAGAACTAAAGAAGGAGTGGAATATGCAGTTGAAAACAATCTTTTCACTGAATTCTGTCCTAAAATGGTTGAATCCGCTACATTGATTGTAGAGGAATTGATTAAGGAATAAGATTTTCTTATTCTGTAATTTTTTTTACTTATTTTCTTACTAATTCCTTTATTATTTTCTTACTTATTTTTTTAGTTTTTTTTAGTTTTTTAGCTATTTTTTCTTATTCTATATTGAAGAACTTTTTGGCATTCTCAAATGCTACCTTATTTATCTCTTTTTCATCGTATCCTAATCTTTTCAATGTTCTGACTGTTTTTGGAACTGACAATGGATCTGATGGCTTATTGCTGATATCGCTATTTAACAGGAATTTGTCAAAACCGTATTTGTCCAATATTTCGATGGCTTCTTCAACTTCCATCTTTTGAGGCTGTACAGTCAATCCAATTGTAAAGTCTTCATCATAGATTTCCTCGATTGTGTTAAGGTTTATATGATCGATAACAACAAGTTTTGGATTGATGCTTTCAAGAACAATCTCTTTTATGTCCTTTAAGACTTCAAGCTTGTTTTTTCTTGGTGTGTGGATAATAACTTTTGATTTTGTATCCTCAGCCAATTCCAGCTGTTTCCTAAACACTTCCTTTTCAAGTTCTGTATTTTCATCCAAACCTATTTCTCCGATAGCAATTATGTCCTTGTTTTCTATCCATTCTACCAATTGCTCAAAGATGATTTCATTGTTTTCTAAGGCATTGGCTGGATGAATTCCCAATGCAACCTTTAAGTCAAGACCATATTCATTTGCTCTTTTAGGTTCAAAATTCAATATTCTATTAAGATGGTTTAAGAGAATTTCAGGGTTGTCATTGATCTTATATGGGTAGTATGAGCAGGTAATTGCTGTGTCAATTCCACCAATAAACATTTTCTCAAAGTCTTCGCTACTTCTTGAATCGGCATGCATATGTGTATCAATCATTTTTTCACATTCTTTTTTCTTTGTTTTATTGACAATATTAGAAACTTGGTCTTTTGCAATTTCAGTAAATGTAAGAATATAGTTATCTAATATTATTTCTTTTTTCCATATATTTTTATTTTTCTAAAAGTAATTTTATTCAGTTTTATTAAAATTTTTTACAAGTTGACATCAATATTGATGTCATTTTGAAATTTTCATTCAAAATTTTCTTATATGTTTATATATATGTTTAAGAAAATTATTAGTAGAGTTAACTATATGTTAACAAAATTTTTCAATTGAAATTTTTAATTTCTTGATTTTAAGTTTCAAATTATCGATTTGGGGTGATTTTTTGAGTTTAAGGTTGTTGAAATTGTAGTTTTTTGCTTTGGTTTTTTAGAAATTTGCAATTGCTTTCTTATGGCATTTTTTAAGAGAGCATATTCATTTTTCTTTTTTTGATATTGTTTTTATGAATTTTTAGTTTATCAATTTTTGATTTGATAATCTAAATGGAATATGGTGGTAAAATGTATTATTTCTCTATTGTTGGAGATGAGTTAAAATTCTTAAATAATTCGGAGATTAGATTAAAAGTTTTAGTAGATTTGTTAAATGGTCCCTTAAAGATTAGGGATATTGATAGAAGATCCTTGCTAAGCTACAGTTCTATTTCAAGCAATATACATAAGCTATGTGATGAGGGATATGTTGAAAAGATCCATAATAGTTTTCAATTGACAAATCTTGGATTGATTTACATTACTGTGCTCTTGGACTTTCATGATATGATTTCAGCGATAAGTGACTTTTCAGATTTCTGGCTTGACCATGACATAAGTTCATTGTCTGTTGATGATTTGAATAAGCTATCCTCTTTGGAGGGTTCAGAACTGATTAGATGCAGTTCTATGGATATTTACAGAACCCATAAGGAATTTAAGAGATTGTTTAAAAATTCAAAACATTTGAAGGTTGTCTTTCCTTATCTGCACCCTGAGTATCCCAAATTGATTCGAAGACTGATATTGAAGGGAATCAAGGTTCAACTAATTGTTTCAAAAGATATTTTGGATGGTTTCATAAAGGATATTGGAAATGATGTTGTTAAGAAAGGCATTGCTGATGGGAATTTTTCCATCAAGTATCTCAATGAGAACATTAAGATTGCCCTTGCAATTTCAAATGAGTTCGTTTCTGTTGGATTATTTAAGTTGGATGGAACTTATGACCAAAATAGGTTATTGCTCTCTGATAAGGAAAAGGCGATTAATTGGGGATTGAATCTTTTCAGGTCTTATGATGAGCATGCTTTAACTTTGATTTTAGACTGATTTTTTTATTAGGTGACTTTTAGGTGATTTAATGATATTTGAAGAAGATTTCACTAAAAAATATGAGGATTTCATAACTGTTCGCTTTCTATTGGCTTCAAAAATGAGGCCTTCATTGCTGTTGATGTTATCCGATTCAGACTGTAATCTAAATGACTTTAGGGAGGAATTGGAAAAGCCTTCAGCTTCAATTTTACATGGTTTGAAAGAATTGGAACGCATTAATTTAATTAAAAAGGATTTTAAGAATTATTCCTTGTCAACTAAAGGAATTTTATGTTCAGCAAGTCTTGAAAAGCTTTTTCAAGATTTATATATTTTCCAAATCAATAGGGATTTTTGGCAGAATCATTCCATAGACTCAATTCCACTTGATTCCTTTAGAAAATCCTATCTGTTGAAGGACTCTGTTTTTGTAGAATCTGATGAGCATAATCTCTCAAAAGCATTCAATAAGTATCTTGACTTGATTGGTGCATGTGGAGATATGAAGATAATTCTCCCTATCTTTCTTGAGGAGCATCTTGAAATAATTTTGGAAAATCTGGAAAACGGAGATAATCTGTTGCTCATTACAAATGAGGACGTATTCTCATCTTTAAAGAACTCTAAATATTATGAAGAGTTGGTTGATTTTTCAAAAAAAGGCCAAGTAAGCATCAGAAAGGCAGATCATGATTTGAAGGTATTCCTGACTGTTTGTGATGATTTCATGTCCTTAAGCCTCTTTTATAAGGATGGGCTTTATGACAATTCCTGCTTTATTCTCAATGAGCAGAAGGAAGGAATCGAATGGGCTAATATCCTATTGGACAAATATTTGGAAAATTCCATAAAGATGCTTTGAGATATTTATTTTTAAAAATAGCTTATAGTGTTTATGGAATCTTTTGATGTGTGTATGGCTAGTTAAAAAAAATTAAAAATTAATAAAATTAAAAATTAAAAAATAAAATAATTAAAAATTAAAATAATTAGAAATTTAAAAAAGTTTATTGAAGTTTTGCTTCAATAACTTCTTTTAAATCTTCTATTTTTACTCTTTCTTGTTCTTCAGTGTCCCTATCTCTTATTGTTACAGTATTGTCCTCTTTTGTATCAAAGTCTACTGTAATAGCTATTGGAACACCTACTTCATCTGCACGTGCGTATCTTTTTCCAATGGTTCCTGAAGTGTCGTTGTCTACAGTGAAACCTGCTTCACGTAACTTGTGGGTAATGTCTATAGCTATTTCTCCAAGACCTTCCTTGTTCATCAATGGGAAGACACTTACTTGAATAGGTGCGATTTCCTTTGAGAATTTGAAGTATTCCTTATCGCATCCATCTTCTTCAGTCTTAAAGGAATGCAATAATGTGCAGTAAAGGATACGGTCGATACCGAATGAAGGTTCAATTACATGAGGAATGATTCTTTCCCCTTTGACTTCCTCTTCAACATCCTCAAAGATCAAATGCTCTTCAAGAATCTCGAATGTGTTGTCAAGTTCAAGGGTGAATTTTCCTTCACTTTCAATCTGCTGCTTAAGTGCTAAGACTTCATCATCTGATAAGTTTTCAATGTAAGTCTTTATTTTTGGGGAATCTCCCTTAAATGCAGGTCCAAATAGCTTTAAATTAGGTTTTACAATGGTTTTTGAAACGAGTTTAGGTTCATCATATTCCATGTAAATGCTTAATTCCTCATTGCTGAACTGTGAATGTGCAGTTAAGTCATAATCTCCTCTATCTGCAATACCGATGATTTCAACCCAACCGTATTGGTCAGTCAAGCATTCAACGTCCCAGCAGTCAAGAGCATAGTGAGCCATTTCACCTGGCAAGTGTTGTCTGAACCTTAAGACTTCATCAGGAATGCCTAATTCCTTTAAGAATTTTCTTGCAAGGTATAATTGATAGATCAATGTTTCAGAAGATACGACACCTTGGTCGAGAGCTTCTTGAGCTGTAATCTCCAAGGTTTCCTTATCGTTCATTTGAACATCTTGAGATGATAAGTATAAAATTTCATCAGCTATTTGGCTGAATTTAGGATGAGTCTTGTCTTTAGGGTCCAAGAATATTTCAGCTTCAGCTTGGGTGAATTCTCTAAGACGGATAACTCCTTGTCTTGGTGAGATTTCATTTCTGTATGCTTTTCCGAGCTGTACAGCACCGAATGGGAGCTTGTTTTTAAAGAATCTTGATAAACGTTTGAATAGAATGAATATTCCTTGAGCAGTTTCAGGTCTCATGTATCCTACTTTGTCCCCTTTTGCTCCAATTTCAGTCTTAAACATCAAATTGTAGTTCCAAATGTTTGCCAAGTCTCCACCACAGCTTGGACATTTGATGTTGTTTTCCTTTACGATTTCATCCATTTCGCTGTTTTCCAAACTTTCCACATCTTCGCCGATTGCCTCTTCAATGATGTGGTCTGCTCTGAACACCTCTCCACAAGAGAGACATTTTGTCATTGGGTCAGTGAAGTTATCAACATGTCCTGATGCTTTCAATACTTCTTTAGGCATTACAGTTGGCCCTTCTATTTCGTGGAAACCTTCTCCTGCAATGTATTGCTTTCTCCACTTTTGCATAATGTTGTTTTTTAGGCTTGCTCCGAGAGGTCCATAATCGGTAAATCCGGACACTCCTGAATAGATCTCAAAAGAAGGCCATAAAAAACCTCTTTTACGTGCAATATTAAACATTTTTTCATGATTCATTAATATTTCTCCATAAGTATGACTTTAAATAAATCTTTACGTATTTTAACCAATAGTTATTTTTGTGATTATAACATTATAACTTTTCTTTTTAATTATTATTATAAGTTTTTATAATTTTAACTTATATTTTAAGTTTTCATATTCAAATAAAAATTTTTTTCATATCTAAATAAAAAAATTATTTAGGATTATTTAGAATTATTTAGAATATTTAAAATTTTATTGGTTTATAAAATTTTTTCAAAAGAATTATTATTGATAAAAATCATAAATGGTTATGATACTAGGAAAAATTTGTAATTTTGTGATATTATGTTTAAGAAAATTCTTTATGTATCACTTTTTGTTCTAATTTTTTTATTGGCAGTGCAATCCGTTAGTGCAAGTGATACAAATTTAAATGATGTTTATTCGGATAATCTTGATTTTGATGAGTCCTTATCTGTTTATGATTCATCTAATCAAGATAGTTCTATTGGGGATGATTCTTTAATTTCTGATGAAAATGATGATTCTTCTAATAGTGATGATTCTTCAAATGGTGATGATGGTTCTAATAATGATGACGGGCTTGATGATGGGAATCCTGATGATTCTGATGAAGGGGATTCTGATGGTCAAACAAGAAATGAAACCGTAATCAGTTCTGATCCAATCAGTTTTGATTATGCATCTGAAGGAGAATTGAAGATAAATCTAAGTGATGCAAATGGAATAGGATTACCAGAAAAAACTATTTTAGTTCAAATAAATGAATTTGAACAGAATCTTACTACAAATAATGAAGGAATAGCTATTTTCAAGTTTTCAAATGCTGCAGGCACTTATGAAGTTAATATTTCATTTGAAGGTGATGAGATTTATGCTCCTTCCAGTGCAATAACTGAAATAACTATTTTAAAATCATCCACTAAACTTAAAGTGCCTTCTGTAAGGTCTTACTTAACTAATGCCACATATATATTTGCCACTTTGGTGGATTCCGAAGGCAATCCTATTGCAAATAAAAAACTTAGTTTCAATGTAAATGGAACAGTTTATAATGGAACTACTGATGGTAAAGGTGTGGCAAAAATTAAAATGCCAACTAAAATAGGCAATTATGATGTTTTGGTTAAGTTTGAGGGAGATGCGAATTATTATAATTCATCTGCAAGCTCAAATGTGAAAATCACTAAAATGAAAGTAAGCATTATCAGTCCTTCTGTAAGGTCTTATATGACTCAGAACACATATCTTAAAATTTATTTGAAGGATGTTTATGGCAGAGGTCTTTCTAATAAGACTGTTATTGTAAAAATACCTAAAAAGACTTATAATTTATCTACTGATGCAAATGGTATGGCCAAATTAAAACTTCAAAGGAAAGTCGGAACTTATAATTGCACCATTAGCTTTAAGGCTACTGGTTCTTATTATGGGGCTTCAAATAGTTCTAAAGTAGTGATAACAAAAATGCCGACCATTATTAAGGCTCCTAAAATTTCATTTTCCTCAACTGTAAACGGTTATTTGAGAATCAATTTGACTAATAAAAACGGAAAGGGTTTGGCAAATAGAACAATTTCCATATCCATTCCTTCCATTAAGAAGGTTTACAAAGTAAAAACAAATGAAAAAGGAATGGTCAAATTCAAATTTAATGGTCCAAAATCTTATAACATTACTGTTAAATATAAAGGAAATGCATATTACTCAGCAAAATCAGTCAAATCCCAATTTATCATTAAAGCGGTTAAAGTGAAATTCAATGATATTGTTGGAGCGGCAAATTCTTTAAAGAATTATATTTCTAAAAACAAGGCTTTGCCTTCTAATCTTACTTATAAAAACAAAACTTATACAACTGCCCAACTTTCCTATTTGATGGCAGTTGCCATTAATCATGCAAATAAGAAAAATTATAAGGATATTGTCTTGATTGCAGCATATGAACCTGCAAATTCTTCCGGTGAGATTTACGACACTGTTTATAAGGACAGTTACCTTAAAATAGTGAAAAAGGCAGTGGGATCTTCAGTTAAGCATAAAGTCTATTCAAATATCAGCTATTACATCTATAAAATTCCATATAAAGTATACACAGCTGAATTTTCAAGAGCTTTAAGTTTCTATAAGGAACATAAAAGATTGCCGAAATATGTTCTTTTCACAAATTCTGAATTTGCTAAGGTAAAGGATAACGGCAAATATACTTTTTATTTAACTTCCGACAATATAAGAGGTAAAAGATCTGAATTAAAGATGCTTAAAAGTTTAAGAAAAGCCCTTATGTCTAAAGGATACAATGCTGTCATTGTAGGTATCGGTCCGGATATCCATAACGTTGCCTATAGATATGGCTGCACAGGTAAAAATTCTGTTCTGCTTGCTGTTTTCGGTGGTGTTGATGTTGGATGCATTGAAGAGTGGACTGGTGACTTAAAGAATAGCAACCGTAATTTTGTAGAAAACTATAATGGAGCACATGTTTTAGGATTATGGTTTAAAAAACCATATGGAGCATCTTCAAGCATTCATCATAGGATTGGAAGGGCATGGGATGCTAATTATGGATTCCCATTAAGCAATCCTGCTAAATACATGTCTAAACATAATATTAGCTATATTCAAACAGGAACTGTTAGTTCTGCCTGCACTTTATTAAAGGAAGGTAAAATGGGCGGTCCTAAATTAATTAGCTAATTATTTTATTTTTTTAAAGAACTTTTAATAGTTCTTTTTTCTATTTTTTTTAATAATTTTTATTTTTTTAAAAAGAGTTTTTATTAGTTTTTTTATTTTTTTATACAATTTTTATTTTTTTAAAAAGAGCAATATTTTTTAAAATAAGCTATTGGATGATTAGTTTTTATAATCAACCAATTCTCCAATTCTGTTCAGCACTGAATCTACTGATTTTTGACTGTAATTCAATTCAATAGCATCAAATTTGCATGTTTGAACACAGTGTCCGCAGCCAACGCATTTATCTTGATCAATCTTTATTTTACCGTCTTCAAGACTGATTGCTCCACCAAAGCAGACATTATCTCCTAAACATTTCTTGCACATTTTACAATTGTCATTAACTGTATGCACTTCAACGTCTTCAAGCCTCATCACCTTATTGCTGATTTCATCATCCAAGTCTGGAAGAACTTTCCATAGGCAGCAGCAAGGGCAGCAATGGCAAATGGTCAAGAGTTTTTCCTTTGGCCTTACATTCATCCAAACGCTATCGATTTTATTTCTTCCGATAACGTGGCTTAATCCTAATTCATCTGCCTTGTCAACATGGGCTAAAGCCTCTTCAACAGTAGCGCTTCTACCGTATTTTGAAGCTATTCTACGTGATGCAGGGCCAATGAATATGCAACCGAAGTCTTGTGGATAATCCTCGCAATTTGCAGAACTTCTGCATAGACATTTGTGCATGATAACAATATCATTAGCCTCTTTAATCACTTCCTTGATGATTTGGCTTGGCACAAATTCTGACTCGGATTTCTCAAAGCTTTGATCGATTTCAATGTTTGTAGTGATGGTCTTAGTGACAGCATTCTTATTTGGAAGGACATAAACTTCATCATCTTCGAAAAGGATTTTATCAATGATTTTTTTAAATATCCTTGATTTTCTTGTCAGTCTAGAAAGGAAAAATCTTGTGTGAAAGGCGTATTTAACGAATGTAGTGGTTACGTCTTCATAATATCCTTTTCGTCTATCTTTATCGTCCATAGTTTAGTCCCTTGAATTTTTTATTAAGTCTAATATAGATATAATTTATTTATACTTAAATAGTTTTTGATAAACTTTTTAACTAATAGTTTTATCTTAAATTATTTTATAATCATTCATTATTGTCTTTTTCTTCTATCTTAATATTCAAACGTCTTAAAATGCCTTTGAATGTATGTGCCTCTCTCCCTGTAATGAAAGCACGATTGATGATATTTTTAAATACCTTCAATCCGTTTTTCTTTTTATGATCCGGAATGGATAATGAATCGATTAGCTTTTCCATATCACTTATCAAATATTCCTTTTCAAGTGCAGTGCTTTCTTCCAATCCTTCAACAGGATAATTGTTTCTGTTTTTAAAGACTTCATAAAGAATAACTGCAGCAGCATGTGAAATGTTCATAATAGGATAGCTAGGGTCGGTTGGAATACTAACTGTTATGTCGCACATTTCGATTTCTGCATTTGTCAATCCGTTTCCTTCCCTACCAAAAAGGATGGCTATCTTATCGTTGTAGTTCATTGACTTTCCAAGCTCTTCAGGTTTTATTGGAATTCTTGAAATGTTATAGCTTCCTCCAGGAGCTCCAGTTGAACCGACAATGAAATCGATGTTATTGTCCTTTACAAATTCTTCAACTGTATCATAAATCAATGCATTTTCAACGGTTTCCCTTGCATGCATAGCCTGATAATAGGCTTCATCCTTAAGGGTGCATGGGTTAATCAGAACCAATTTATGGAGTCCGAAGTTACCCATGGTTCTTGCTAAAAATCCAACATTTCCAGGAGATTCACATTCTACAAAAACAACGTAGATGTTTTCCTTAAGTCTGATAGTCTCTTCATCTTCAACTATCTCCTTAACCTTGCCTCTATCGCTTGATTTGTTTTTGTTTTTCATGCTAATCTTCTTTATTGCTTTTAGCTATTTTTCATAGCCACTTAATTTTCATTTTTCATTGCCTATTCATCATAAGCCATTTTAAGTAATTGAATAAGATTTAAAGTTTTAACATTTTCAAGACCAATTTCATTCAAACCGTCTTGAATGTTTATTTGACAGAATGGACAGATTGTAGTAACATAGTCTGCACCGGTAACTCTCACCATTTCAGCCTTGTCCTTTGCAAGTTCCAATGCAATTTCAGGCTTACCGGATTTGATTCCTCCACCTGCACCACAGCATTGGCAAGGAAGCTCGAGCTCTTCAAATTCAACTCCTGGAATCATTTCAATGATTTTTCTTGGTTGGTCTTTGATTCCTTGGCCTCTTGACAAGTGGCATGGGTCATGCCAAGTCACTTTAGTATTGACTTCCTTCATTTTGCTTGCATCTAACTTATCTACAAGGAATTCGCTGATGTCCTGTACATTAAGGTTGGATCCATATTTCGGATGGTCATTTTTTAATGTTGCTCCACAACCTGCACAGATAGTGATAACCTTGTCATAATCCTTAAAGACTTCCTTGTTCTTGTCTACAAGGTCTTGTACCACATCAACTTGACCGGTTCTTAAGAGTGGGGAACCGCAGCATACTTGTCCTTCTGGAATGTCAATTTCAATGTTGTTTGCCTTCAATACATCAAGAAGTGCATATCCAACATCTTGTGCTCTGTAATCCACCATACATCCGGTGAATAATGCAACCTTTTCCTTGTTTTCATCTTCATCGATGTAGTATTTGCCTTCTTCATCCCATTTCTTATGAACGGTTTCAATGAATGGCTCTTCAGGTTTGCTTACAGAACGTCCACTAGCAACTACATTGTCTTTAAATACTTTATGAGCATCAAGTGGTCCAAGGTCTCTTGCATAAGCCATTGCTCTAAGCTTTTCGATTGCATCTCCAAAACTGTTGATGTTTTTTGGACAGATTGAACCGCATTTGCCGCAGCTTGTACAAGCATACATTCCGCTGTCAAGAGCTTCTATAAGTCTGTCATATTCATCTCTTGGATCGAAGTCAAACTTGGAGATGTATCTTAAGTAATAAGGTCCGAGGAAGTCTTCCTTAAAGTGCTTTACAACAGGACAAGTGGAAAGACAGGTGTAACATTCGATGCAGCTTCTGACCTTTTTGGTGTCCTTGATGTCTTCTGGCTTAAGCTTTTCATGGGAAGTTTCGCTGTCGCAATCAAGGCTTAACTGCAATTGCTTGATCTTTTCATCAGCTGAACTTCTATCCACAATCAAATCCTTAATGACTGGGAAATCCAATGGTTCGATTAATCTGTTATCCTTAATTTCGGCCTTACATGCAAGTGCACCGTTTCCATTGATTTTCACTCCGCAGGAACCGCATTGTCCTGCAAGGCATGAGCTTCTGAAGCTGATGTCAGCATCATATTTTCTGTTGATTTCTTCCAATGCATCAAGCACTTTCATTCCAGGATATTCTTCAATTTCATAAGATTCAACATGAGGTTCCTCATCAGTTTCTTTATTGAATCTTTTTACATAAACGGTTATCATAACAATCCCTATTTAAAACTATCAAATATTTTTATAATTAATTTTGTACTGATTTTAATATTTTTCTTTAAATTTCATTTGTTTTTTACTTTATATAATTTAATAATAAATCACTTTATATATTTTTATTTATTTTATTATATAGTTTAGTATTTTTTCAATCTTCACAATTCTTTCATTTAATCCTTAGCAATCCCTTTAAAATTTCCTTAAAAATGCCACATATTAAATATGTTAAGAGACTAATATTTATTTATGATAATTTATGGAATTTTTTAAAATTTTTTAAATTTTAGTGAATTTTTAATTATTATCTTATATTTACAATTATTATGAAAATTTTAGAGATTAAAAGATTAATCTCAGGTGTGGTGAATTTATATGGCTTATGATCAATTAGTAACTAGTGAAAAAGGAGATAAGCTTTTCCTTTTAGGTAATGAAGCTGCTGTTAGAGGAGCTATTGAAGCTGGCGTATCAGTTGCAGCAACTTACCCAGGAACTCCTTCTTCTGAAATAGGTAACATATTATCAGTTGTTGCTAAAAATGCAGAAATGTACTTTGAATTTTCTGCAAATGAAAAGGTGGCTATGGAGGTTGCAGCTACTGCAGCTGCAAGTGGTCTCAGATCATTTACTTTCATGAAGCATGTAGGATTGAACGTAGCTGCTGACTCATTCATGACAACTGCCTACTCAGGAGTTAAGGGAGGAATGATCATTCTTGTAGCGGATGACCCTTCACTCTTCTCTTCACAGAATGAACAGGATACAAGAAACTATTCAAGACTTTCTTCCATTCCAATTTTAGAACCTTCAAATCCTCAGGAAGTAAAGGACATGATGGTTTATGGATTTGACTTATCCGAACAGTTTGGAATTCCAGTAATTCTCAGAACAAGCACTCGTGTATCTCATATGAGAGGAATTGTGGAATGCGGTGGAATAGAAAAACCTAAATCCACTACAAAGGCAACTGAAACAGATAACCATTGGTTAAAAGGATATTTCGTTAAGAATCCAAGCGAATTCGTACCCGTACCTGCAAATTCATTGTCAATGCATTCAAGACTTGCAGAGAAAATGGAGAAAATGGAAGAAGTGGCAAATGAAAGTCCTGTCAATGAAGTATATTCATTTGAAAACGGCTCACTTCAAGGTAAGTTTGGTATAATTTCCTCTGGAGGGGCTTTTAATTATGCTTATGATGTTGTTTCACAAGAGAACTTAGGAATGGATATCCTTAAAATGGCATTTTCTTTCCCAACTCCAAAGGACTTGATTTATGACTTCTGTAAGAACTTGGAAGGAGTATTCATTGTAGAGGAAGTTGATCCAGTACTTGAAAGGGATGTTCTTGCTGTTCTTGGTGAGAATAATTTGGATTGTCCTGTCTATGGTAAGTTTGATGGAACTTTCCCAATGGTTCATGAATACAATCCAGACATTGTAAAGGAATCCATCAACAAGGTTGTTTCTGATTTGGTTGAAGATAAAGAATTTTTAGAAGAGTACAAATCAGAAAACGGCAAAGACCTTGATGGAGATTTAATAGAAATCGTTGAAAAGATGGAATTTACAGATGGATTGAACCAACTTATAGAAAGCATTCCAACAAGAGCTCCAACATTATGTGCAGGCTGTTCCCACAGATCCGCTTATTATGCGGCTGTAAAGGCTTACGAAGAGCTTGGATATGCAAAAGAGGATATGATTTTTGCATCTGACATTGGATGTTATACCTTAGGAATTTCTCCTCCTTATGAAACTGCAGACTATTTGCTTGCAATGGGTTCATCTGTAGGTGACGGTTGCGGATTCTCAATAGCAACCAATCAGCATGTAATGAGTTTCATTGGAGATTCTACATTTTTCCACAGCGGATTATCTCCACTTGTAAATGCAGTTCACAACAAGAACAAGTTTGTGCTTACAATTTTAGATAACAGAATCACTGCAATGACTGGTGGTCAGCCAAACCCAGGTATTCCAGTTGATGGAATGGGAGATGAAGCTCCTGCTGTTTCCATTGAAGATATTGTGGAAGCCATTGGAGTAAAATTCTTGAAGATTGTAAATCCTCACAACATCAAAAAGACTGTTGACATTTACAAGGAAGCGCTTGAATACGATGGTGTTGCTGTTGTAATTGCAAGATACCCATGTACATTGATTAAAGGACAAAAGAAAAAGGCACCTATGGTCATTAAGGACAATTGTGTAAAATGCCTTACTTGCGTAAAGACTCTTGCATGTCCTGCTATCTCTTATCTGAATGATGAGGTAGTTGTTGATGAAGCATTATGTAAATCATGTACCGTTTGTATACAAGTCTGTCCGAACAAAGCTATTGGAGTAAAGAAAGGTGATTAAGATGGCGAGTAATGATAAAAACAATTACAGTATTTACATTTCCGGTGTAGGTGGTCAAGGAATTATCAAAACATCTGTAATCATTGGTGAAGCTGCAATGCTTGAAGGTTATGATGTTGTAATGAGTGAGATTCACGGTATGAGTCAAAGGGGAGGATCCGTGTCAACTGAACTTAAGATAGGAAATTTCAAATCCTCAATTGTAGAGGAATCTAAGGCAGACTTGATTCTTGCTTTTGAACCTATTGAAGTCTTAAGAGGATTGAACAAGGCAAACAAGGACACAACCTTAATCTTCAATACTTTCCCTATTGTGCCTTCAACATTGACTCAAACTGGAGAGACCTATCCTGAAATTGATGACATTGTAAGGAATCTTAAGGACAATTTTGATTCAGTTTTCCCAATTGAAGGAAATGGGCTTGCAGTGGATGCTGGAAGTATCTTATCCTTGAATATGGTGCTTTTAGGTGCATGTGTTGCAAATGAGGATTTCCCACTTTCAAAGGAAACCGTTGAAACTGCAATGAAAAACAATTTAGCTCCTAAATTCCATGAAATGAATTTAAAAGCTATTGAAAATGGTTATAATGCTTTTATAGCCTTCGGCTATAAAACCTTGACCAAAATCTTTTTACTAGTTGGGAGTTTCCAACTATTTCTTTTTTTATTTTTATTTTAAACTTTTTTTTAAAATTATTTTATAAATAATTCTTATTTTCCATGTAGTTTTATACTTTTAAAATTATTTTATAAATAATTCTTATTTTCCATGTAATTTTATACCGCAGATTTTGCATATTGTATCTTCTTCCTTAATCCTATTCCCGCATTGAGGACAGTATTTTGGAAGTTGTGGCTTAGTTGGCTTGACTTTCTGATTAAGGAAAATGTCTTCTCTGATTTTCCTGTTTTGAATTAGACAAGCTCTATCCCAATCATGTTCCATAAGTGTCTTTTTTACAAAATAAGCTTCAACCATACTGTCATATTGGCCGTAATTTTCTTCCCCTCTGATTACACAGAACTTACGTTCCTTATGGTTGAATACGATTTCCCCTTCCAGATCTTTTTTGAATTTCAGATTTCCTTCAATACGTCCCCTTGGACGGCTTTCTGGAAATGGGGGAAGTTCCATATCCTCATATCTGTTAGGCAAATCACATTCCACAAGCAAATCGTAATCAAACTTGCAGTAAAATAAGCAATCCCTTTCATAGAGTGCATCGGATAGTTTACTGAATTCGCCATAATCCTTGTTATTATATTTTATACGATATTTCTTACCGGACTTTACAATATTTCTGTAAAAATATCTTATATTATTAGTTTCTATCCTAACACCTCCATTAAAGTCGATTAGATGTGATTGCTCAATTATTAGCTTATAAAATTTTTAAAAAAAATAAGAAAAAATAATTAAATTTTATAGTAATATTAGTATGTTTTAATAATATATTAAATTTTTTAAATCAATTTTAATAACTGTTAAAATAGTTATTTTTAATGAAATATTTAAAGTTCTTTCAATGCCTTTTTGGTAATTCTGATTGCACCTGCACTGTGAATGCGGACAGTTTGGTTTTCATCATTTTCTGCAACGTATTCTAATCTTTCCAAGTAAGGCTTTACGCAATTAGGTTTTCTTTTTCCAACAACCCTAAACATTTCGGGAGCTTCTATTCTAACCTTATCCTCAGAATCTGAAATCATTTCATAAAAGATGTCAAGCTTTTCACAAAATAGTTCTGGAGCGTTTACAGCTATGTTTTCACAAGCCCAAATAAATGCATGTCTGACATTTTCGGATTCGTCATCTTTCATTTTCATCAATGTGCCCAGTTGATCGATTATCAAATCTTTGTCCGCTCTTCCTATTCTTCCAATTGCATTAGTTGACCTTTCCCTTAATTTGGAATCATCATCTTCAAGGTAAGCTGCAATATCATTGACATATGGTTCTATTTCTTCAGGATATTTCAAACCCATTTCTCCAATAATCCATAATGCCTTTGCTTTTATAGCATTAGAATAATCATCATTCAATTTAAGAGCAACATAATCTATGTTTTCTTTCCAGCTTTCCTTATCCTTTGTAATGGTTCTTAATTCTTTTATTATTTCCTTATCATTTGCATTGTTTGACATTTTATTACTCTTCTGATCATTGTAAACTTTGGTTTATAGAACTTTAAAATGCTTTTGATTTTTCCTAATGATTCTTTTTCATCATTACTTATAAAATTCTCTAAAAGAATATATTTAAGAATATCTATTTTATTTCATCATCATTATTTGCATTTTAGTGTCAAGTTTTTGCATTTTGCATTTTTCCATTTTCATCTCATCCTCATTATTTGCATTTCAGCATGCAATTTTTGCATCTTATTAATTTGGATAAGTATTCATTTATATATGAATAATCTAACTAATATTATCTAAAGTCAAATGGAATTTCATTAATCATTTAGAAAATTAAAAAAAACAAATTATAATTAAGTGTGATTTTATGTCTGAAAGTGAATTATATGGTAGAGCAGAAAAAAGAGTAGATGAAAAGATGGACTTTTATCGCCATTTATACAGTTTCGTTGCTGTAAACATAGTCCTCATTGTTATAAATGTCTTGTTTTCACGTGGCGAATGGTGGTTTTATTGGGTAACTCTTTTCTGGGGAATCGGTTTAGTATCCCATTATCTTAAGACCTTTGTTTTCTTTGAGAAATTTGATGAAAAATACAGAGATCAAATGATTGAAAAGGAAATGGAAAAGATGAGAAAATAAGCATTATTTTAAAAATGTTTATTTTATTAAAAAACAATATTTTAAATTGATTATTATTTATAAAAAATTGTTTGGTAATTTTATGAAAGTGAATTTGTTTGTTTCAAAAGACCTGGAAGAGCCTTATGCAGAAATCTATACAGATGCATTGACTGACAATATTCAAAAGGCAATGGTTCTTTTGGAAAATGAAGATGAATACGAAGAGGAAGGAATTGGTGACAATTCAATATTGGCTGTAAAGAAGGGACAGGATATTGTTCTATTGGACTTTGAAGACATCTTTATGATCAGAGTTGAGGAAAAGCAGACCAAAGTCTATACTGAAAATAAGGATTATTTGGTAAAAAAACCTCTCTATCAGATTGAAGAGAATCTTGACTCTAATTTCGTAAGGGTTTCAAAGGCAACTATTGTCAATTTGAGAAAGATAAAAAGGGTAGCTCCTTCCTTAAGGGGAATGATGTTTATTGAGCTTAAGAACGGATTGAAGGATAACATTTCAAGAAAATACCTATCCGATTTTAAGGAAGCTCTTGACTTATGATATTTATTGATTATGCTATTTTGTAAAGGTGGTTATATGAAATTGGATTTAATAGAAAGATTATCAATGGGAGCATTTGTAGGATGCTTCGTTGTAATGCTTGTAATGGTGTTGGGAACTTATATTGCAGGTCCTGGAAATGTTTCATTTAGTGGGACTGAAATAATCGGTGCATTCTTTGGATCAATAGTTGTTGGATGGGCATTCAGCTTAAGCGGACTCATTTATGAAAAGGAAGAAGTTCCGTTTCCACTTCAAGTAATATTCCAAATGGTAATTGGTATGGGCGTATTGTTTGCTGTGGCAGTTTACTTGCAATGGATGCCAATCAACTTAGGAATCGGTCCAATAATTACTTGGGTTGTAATAGCTTGCATCTTCGCTGCAATATTCTGGGCAGGATTTTATGTATATTACACTCTTCAAGCAAGGGATATAAATAAAAAATTGGAATTATCCAACGATTAAATATGGATAATTCATTTTTCTTTTCTTTTTTTAATTACTTTTTACCTTTTTATTCTATTTTTTTTAAATATTTTATTTTTTAATTAATTTTTATCTTTTTTATTCTTATTTTTTAGTGACTCCAGTCAATGTTCCATCTACAATGCAGTCAAAGTCAACCTTATCCAACCATCCTGCTTTGGTAAACATATCCATGTATCCAACACCAATGATTTTCCCATCTTCTTTTAGGATTTCTGCAATGGTTTCATTCAATTCATCAACATCAGTATTGGCTTTAGGCATGGTAAGTCCGCCTAATAGGACAACTGCATCAGAGTCATGAGGGTCAGATACCTCTTCATTAAGTTGCATTCCATATGGCTTGAATTCAAATTGGTGGCAAGCGTCTATGTCAGTTCCACTAATGAAATGTGATTCCTTATTTCTTATTGCATATGAGAATAATGCTGCAAAAGGAGTGCAGACACCAGGAGTTCCTAAGAAAGTGACCTTTTCAACATCTCCAACTGCTTCCTTAAACGCTACAATGTTTCCGTTCAATCCTTTAAATTCACTAACTGTTTCCATGATTTCACATCCTTGATAAAATTAAGTCTTCTTGATTAATGATTTTTAAATAAAAATATATAAAACTTATTTTAAAATTATTATTGATGAAGACTATAGCAAATGGATTGATCCTAAAAGGAATTGATTTGAATCCAGTAAAGGAAAACATTGTCATTGATGATGAAAACAAGATCATTGAAATCTCCAAGGATGCAAAGGAAGGAGAAGTCATAGATGCATCAGGCAAGATAGTATGCCCAAGGTTCATCAATGCACATACCCATATCGGTGACTCAATAATCAAGGATGAAGGTGATGGATTAAGTTTGGATGAGGTTGTAAAGCCCCCTAATGGAATAAAGCACAAGGCTTTGGAATCTGCAAGCGATGATGAGCTCATTGAAGCTATGAGAGAATCCATGTGGGACATGTACAATCTTGGAATCAGTCATTTCATTGACTATCGTGAAGGAGGCCTTGAGGGAGTCAAGCTTCTCAAAGATGCGTCCAAGGATATTCCAATAACTCCAATCATACTTGGGAGAGACAGCTCTTTCTATGGCGAAGACCCTAATTATCATCAAGTCAAGGTTGCTATCAGAAAGCTTTTGAAGCATGCTGATGGAATCGGTTTAAGCGGTTTTGGTGAAATTGATACAACTGTTGCAGAAATAATTTGTGAAAAATGTGAAGCAGCAGGAAAGATCTCTTCAATTCATGTGGCTGAAAATGAGAACAATCAATTCACATCTCTTGAGAAAACCAATAAGACCGAACCTCAAAGGGCATTTGATGCAGGATTCAATCAGGTAGTCCATATGACCAATCCAAAGGAAGATGACATAAATCAGCTTTCAAAATCAAATAGTTCACTCACAATCTGCCCAAGATCAAATGGTGCATTAAGTGTTGGAATGATTCCACTTTTTGATGTATTGAAAACAGGAGTCAAGCCTTTGATAGGCAGTGACAATATAATGATAAATAGACCTAATCTATTTAGAGAAATGGAGTTTACTTTAAAGATAATGAAGGGAATATCCAAGAATTACATAGCTCCTATTGAAATATTGAAAATGGCAACAACCAATGTATGTATAACAGATTCATTAAGTGAAAAAATCAACAAATCCTACATTGAAGAAGGTCAAAATGCAGAATTCATGATTGTAAATCAGAAATCAAACAATCCGTATTTGAGCTTGATCAATAGGACAGAAGTTGATGACATCATTGATATTTTTTAAACAATTTTTTTTCCAAAAAATATATTATTATTGTTTTATAAATCTTAATATAGTTAACAATTTAAAGTTTTGTTATTAATTTATCTAAGTGATTGAAATGGCTGAACAATTATATAAAAAAATATTATTACCTACTGACGGTTCCAGATATGCGGACAAGTCTGAAAAACATGCTTTAGCTATTGCAGCAGCAAGCGGTGCTGAAATAATTGCATTAAGTGTTGTTGAAAATTCATTGCCTATGAATCTTTCCGGAAGAGAGACTGTAGCTGAAATCAATGAATTGCTTGAGGAGGAGACAATGGAAAATCTCAAAAAGGTGGAAAAGCTTAGAGATGATGAAGGATTGGATGTAAAGATCACTACAAAAATAGCTCAAGGGTCTCCTGCAAAAACCATTTTGGAAGTTGCTGAAGCTGAAGATGTTGACCTTATCGTCATTGGAAGTTCTGGAAAGTCTGGAATTGACATATTGCTTATGGGAAGTGTAGCTGATAAGGTTGTAAGATCAGCTAAATGCAGTGTACTGGTTGTGCACTAAATCTTTTCTTTTTTTAATTATTTTTTTCTTATTTTTTTGCACATTTTTTATAAAATTTTTTATAATTTTTTCTATTTTTAATATAAAATTTTTCGATAATCCATTAATTTCCTATTTTTTTTACTAATTTTTCATGATTTATACTAAAATTATTTAAAGGATAAAAAATATATTAACAAATGTTTAATAAGAAGTTTACTTTTTGTTAAAATTTAACAAAAATATTTTAAGTATGTGATAATTGGGAAAGAGAAAAACAAGATGGACTTTCTAATTTTTAAACACATGAATTATCATAATACTATTTAATTTCAATCTTATTTAAAAATCAATTATGGTGTTACTTATGAAAGTAAAAGATGTAGCGTCTACAGATGTTATTCATGTAACTGTTCCAGGAAGCAGAGAAGATGCTTTAAGAATCATGAAAAAAGAGGATGTATCTGTAGTGCCTGTTATTAAAAATGATACTAACAAATTAGTCGGGATATTAACTCGTTCTGATATGATCACCAATCCTGATGAAGAACAAATTGCAATGTTAATGACTAGAGATTTAATTACTGCAAAAATGGATGATGAATTAAAAACCGTTGCAGAAAAGATGGTTGAAAACAACATTAGAAGAATTCCTGTAATAAACGATGATGATGAATTAGTAGGAATCGTAACTTCTTTTGATATTGTAGCTTTAGCTATTGCAGATATGGGAATCAAAGAGCCTGTAGAAGATTATATGATCAAAACCATTCCTGCAACTTGGGATGAAACTCCATTGAATGTAGCATTTGAAGTAATGAAATTCTTCGGATTAAAATCTATTGTAGGATTAAACTCCAACAACAAGATGACCGGTATTTTGACTGAAACCGATTTCATTGCTGAAAGTGAAATCATCTCTGAAAGAACCGAACACAGCTCTTCAGTAGGTACTGAAGGAGACAAATGGTCATGGGACAGTACTTCCGTATTGTACATTGAGAAAAACCATCTCAAATTTACTGATAAGGTATTTAAGGATGTTGCAGTTAAAGACGTAGTCACTGCAAACACCAAAACCAAAGTCTCTGTATGTGCTGAAAAAATGAGATCTCTCGATGTTGAGCAATTACCTGTTTTAGGAATTGAAGGAGAACTCGTTGGACTCGTCAGAGCTAGTGATTTAATTAAAACTTTACTTTAAGTTCAAGCTTTTGCCTTAGGCAAAACCTTGACCAAAACTTTTTCTATGGTTTTTTAACCATTCTTTTTTTTATTTTAGTATCTATTTTTTAATTTTTATATTAATCTTTACTATTTTTTATAATCTTGTAATTTAATTGGAATATTATTTTTATTACATAATTTTGCTTTAATTTTAATATAGGATAGTAATTATCTTATAAATTAATTTTAAATTATAAAATTGCTTTAATTTTATAATTAGAGCATTTTTAGAAAGTTTTATTAATTTTAAAAATCAAATATGTCTTTAGGTTTCGCCACCTAAAAAATTTACAAACAAGTCTAATTTTTAGGAGGTGATGATTATGGAATGGTCATTAAAATTTTTTCTGTTATTGCTTAGTGCAATAATTAGTTTTATTTTAATTTTCATTGAATAATCATATCCTAATAATAAAATCCCATGGTAAAAAAAGTTAGGTTGAAATTTTCCTAGGTGGACTTTTCCTTTTTAATATTATGTCATTTTTTCTAAATTTTCAGTAAATTTATATACAAAAAAATTTATATTATATTCATGGATTATTATTAGTCCTAAAATTGACTTGTTTGGTGTTATTTGAATTCTTTTTAGAATTCACTTAACATTTTTGTACTATTTTATTAGTTATTTTTTCTATTTTTTAATTTTAAAATATTTATACTAGTTTCAATAAATGTTTTAGTATTCAATTTTATAATTTAATCTTATAATTTAATTTTTTAAAATATTTTATTTTTCATGTGATAAAATGTCTGAAGAACCTATTTTAGTTATAAAGGATAATGATTCAACAATTGGTATAAGAGCAAGAGTTGGAGAGGAATTCTCTGAACATGAAATCCAATTAAGCGTCATTCTTGCTTATTATTGGGACAATGGTCTTCCAGTCATTGAAAACTTGGTGGATCTTTTTGAGTCTTCAGTCAAAAGAACTGTGAATGAGGTCATTCCACATGAAAATCTCTTTTTAAAATACAATCTTATTACCGATGATGAAATCAGTCAGGCAAGCAGATTTGAGATTCATCTTCAGGAAGTCAAGGCAGATGACCAAAACCTACGTTTAGATGGTAAAATACTTGCTTTAAAAGGGCTTTCATCAAAAGAGGAATACTCAAAAGGCATTTTGGATAAGATAAATATTCTAAACAGCAATGAATCTGAAGTTGAAGACTGGAGAGAAAGCGATTCAAAAGTAGAAAAATTAGTTGAAAAGAACATACCAACTGAAAAGAAGATGTCATTTAAGGAATTTGCAAGACAGCAAAGAGAGAAAAATAGTAATTAGAAAATAGTATTAAAAAATATTATTAAAAAATTAATAATTAGAAAAATACTAATTAATTTAAAAAAATAGTAAAGAAGAACTTTAAACAGTTCTTCTAATGAGTGGCAATATCTTTACCAAAGATTCTTTTGCATCTTCCTTGTTTTTATTGTTTTCAATGCTTATTTTTCCATCACGGAATATTTTAGACTCTTTTTCATCAACATTCAATTTAATGTAGCCTATTTCCTCATTTGGTTCTATATTGCTTAGATGCTCATTCTTATTCTCTTGAATTATTTCAGCAGTTTCTGAAATGTTTATGCCAAACGGCAATCTTTTCCTTAAGATAAGATTGTTTGCTCCTTTTTCAAGCTCATTGTCTTCAATGAGATTATCATTATCCTCAATAGATTTAAGATTCAATAGGACCTTATCATATTGTGCTGATTTAAGTTCATTGAAAATGGTATTGATAGTTTCATTATCTAAAATCTTTTCAATATTCTCCATTTCAATGGTGGCTACATTATTCTCTTCCCTAAGTTTCACAACTTCAGAATTTGTTTTCTCTTTTATGAAAGCTTCACAATAATCGATTCTATTGACCTTATCGATTGTGACGGTTTCATTTGTCTTGACTCTTGTTGCAAGACAGGTTGTTGACTTGGAGTAAGGAATATTGTTTTCTTCAAGGAATTGATGAATTTCATATGTTTCAAGTTCGGCATCAATGAATGGGCTTTCAATTTCATACTCATATTTCATGAGTATCCCAGGCCTATCATGAGTAAGGTCTGTTATATTGTTTCCGTCTATGATTATTTCATAACCTTCTTCATTAGCCTTTTGTTTAATTGCACCATACATTAATCTTCTGCACACTAAACATCTTTGAGGGGTATTATCAACTATGTCATCTACATCAAGAAAATTATTTTCAATAATTTCATGTCTTATTCCAATTTCATCTGCTCTTTTTTTTGCAAATTCCAAGAATCCACTTGGAAAAATCTGATTGTCATAGGTGATTGCAAGCACATCTGCGCCAGCTTCCTTTGCAAGGTATGCAAGCAATGTGCTATCTGCCCCAGCAGAAAAAGCTAAAGCTATCTTTTTATCCTTTAATATTTCTTTAACTCTGTTGATTTTGACATTTATATTCATAATTGGCCTCTTTTACAAAATAATTAACAATTTATTATTAATTATTGATTAATCGCCCGAATTAAATTATCATATCATATAAAAAATAATAAATTAACTATTGTTATATTATTTATTGCTTTTAAAATTTTCTATATCAACGTTATATTTTAAAATAAGGCTATTTTAAGTTTTTTATGTATTCCAAGACTTCAATTGCATCCCGATATTTGATGTCCTTTTCCTTCAATACAAAATCAATAAGCTTGGTTTTCTTAGCATCTTCCATTTCCACTTTGGAGAATATGTTTTGGTAAGACCGTTTAGGATAATAGATCTCTTTGGCAATGTCATGGATGTAATCCTTTTCATCTTCTGTGATTATTCCTTCCTTAACTGCCAAATCCAATTTGTAGTCGACATTTACAAGAGCTTCAGATATTGGCACATTTCTTACAGGGTCAAAGCTAAGGGCCACATCATCATCTGATGTTATTTGTCCAGATCTGTATGCTTTGTAGACATAACCGATTCCAACCATTCCAAGGTCATCAAGCTCTGATGCTCTTAAAGCTCCCATACTGCTTCCACCAACTACAGTTATTCCCTTGTCCAATGCTTTCATGATTTCCTTATGTGCAACTGCAGGGGTGTGGTGGAATGCACCATCGATAATTCCTATAACATCTGGCTTTTCGCTGATTGCCTTTAGGATGTCTCCCCTTTTCACTGGAGGTCTATAGTCAGCATCCAATATGGTTTTTGCTTCATCCTCTAAAATGGATAACCCTAAATAAACTATGATCTTCTTGCTCATTTTAAAATCTCTATAAAATTAAATTAGATTAATTAATAATGGGATTAGCCTAATGAATTAAATTCATCGGCTTAAACCAATCCTCTACGTGCTTTTCTATCATATTCCAAAGCCCTGTTACCTAATCTTTCTTCATCCAATGAATACAGTTCTGCCTTTGGAATGATTACTCTTGCAACATTGATTCCGATTTCATCTCTTGTAAGGTCAGTGTATAGTATTTGATTGAATCCAACCTTTTGTGCCTCTTCAATGCTTGTTTCAATATCCTTTTTGATGGAATGTGAACTTTTATCCTCAATGTCTGAAAGATCAATTGTTTCTTCTTCCCTTTGGAAGTAATGTCTGTTCATCCTTTTCATATGTTCATAGCCTGATTTTCTCATGAAATCCGCTCTTATTGTATCTTCACGGGTTCCATGAATTTGGGTTGCCCTGCTTTGTGCAACTTCAGTCAATGCTCTGATAACAGCAACTTCTGGGTTCAAATGAGTTCCAACACCTAAGGTCAAAAGTGCAGGATCCTTAAGGACGGTATCATCAGCACTTGCAGCTACGGTTGTAATCTTAAGGTCTGCTGTGATGTCCATTAGCTTAATATCAATTCCTTGGCTATGGAATTTGTCTAAAAGATCATTGATTATTTCATTATCGATATTTTCTTGGCTGATTTCCTTCTTGTTTCTTTTGGTAAGTTCAAAAATGCTCCATGCATCCCTTTCTACAACTTCAAAGATGCCGTGCAAAACGGATTCCTCTATGATGTTTCCAGATGCAAGACCATTTGTGTTTCCTTTAAAAATAGCTATTGGGCTAGGACTTACTTCCCTTGTAGGAATATATGGGTGGAAAACTGCATTTGATGGGACATATATTGTTTCTTCACTTATGATGTCCTCTGCTTCTATCCATTCAAGCCTTGAATTTTCCACATTTTCATTGCCGTAATTCTTTGGCAAGAGAAGGTCTTTAGGGTCAAGAACATTTTTGGTATCCTTGATGTTGTTGTAGGTGTCTACAAAGGTTCTTTCACCATCAATGTCTTGCCTTTCTGCAGAGTATCTTTCAAACCCTTCCATCATTGCTGATGCCTTAGCCTGTTCTTTTGTGGCTCCCTTTCCAGCATAGACGCTTACACTTCCTGACTGTGCAGTAGGGCGAATTGCAGAAAACACTGGGATCTTGATTCTGTCAAGGTCTGTAATGTCAGTTAATCTGGTTATCCCTGCAGTTCTTAGCTTGTCTTCGTTTATTTCAATTGTTTCCTTTGGGTCTCTCACTCTATGAGTTCCCTTAAAGAATTTTATTGGAATGTCTTCAAACATGTTTTTTATCCTTAGCCATTTTTAATTTATTTAGATTTTTTTAAGATTTGTAATATTTATATTATGTAATTGATTATTTATAATAATTGTTATAGCCACTTTTAAATTATTCGTTTAATTTTTAAATAATAAAGGATATAACAATTTATAGAAGAAAATAAATAATTTGTCAGAGGCCTTTAAATGCAAATTAAGGAAAATAATGTTCATAACTTTCACATAAAAAATATCTTAAAAAAATTGGAAGAAAAAGATCTGGATGCCATGTTGGTGGCTAATTTCAATAATATCTATTACCTCTCAGGCTACCTGTCAACCAGCTTTGCATTCCTGATTATCAAGGAAAATCCAATCATATTCGTCTCTGGAATGGATATGGAAAATGCAAAAAACACCTCTTCCATTGATATTGTAAAGTACGAATCATATGATAAGATGATTGAGTGTTTGAAGGAAGAGCAAATCAAGAACTTGGCTATCGAATCAGACTTGACTGCAAATGTCTATCAAAAGTTCAATGACTTCAATCTCACAATCTCTGATGTAATATCCACTGAAAGAATGATAAAGTCTGATGATGAGATTGAAAAGATTCTTAAGGCAACAGATATTGCACATAAGTCGTTGATTGAATTGGATGTGCGTGATAAACAGGAAAAAGGAGCTCAGGAATGGGAATGTGCCTATGAATTAGGTTATTTGATGAGAAAGAATGGTGCAAGTGTCGAATCATTTGACACAATATTCGCATCAGGTCCAGTATCAAGCTTGCCTCATTCAACTCCAAGGCATCATGTACTTGACACTCCTGTTTTAGTGGATTACGGATGCAAGTTTGAAGGATATTGCAGTGACACAACCAGAACATTCATCTACACAGAAAGGCAGGAAGAAATCTCAAATATTGTTCTCGAAGCTCATGATAAAGCCGTTGATGCAGTGAAAGCAGGAGTGAAGGCTTGTGAAGTTGATAAGGTGGCAAGGGACATCATTGCTGAGTATGGATATGGTGATAATTTCATTCACAGCACAGGCCATAGCCTAGGTTTGGACATTCATGAAAATCCTTCTGTATCCCTTAGGGATCAAACTGTTTTGGAGAATAATATGATTGTTACTATAGAACCTGGAATCTACCTTGAAGGTGAGTTTGGAGTAAGGATAGAGGATATGGTTTTAGTTGATAAAAAGGGTAAATTGATTGGTAATTTGCCTCAAATTTTATAATTTTTTATTATTTTTTCATTGATTTAATTTTTTTATTATTAATTTAATTTTTTATTTATTTTAATTTCCTTAAATCACTTTAATTTTATAGATTAATTCTAATTTTTCTTATTTTTTATAATGTTCTATTTAAATTGTTTTTTTAAGTCTAAAATTAAGTTAAATTTATTAATAACTTATACAAATCTATTATCAATGTTTATTGAAGATTTAATAATTAAATTATCAGATTTAATAGAAAATAGGCTTAATCAATCTATTTTAATTAGCTTTCAGGAGTACTTGCTAAAAGCAGGGATATTTACACTGGCTTCTCAATTGCTGTCAATAATTATAATTGTCTATTTGGCATTTATTATTCTATTTTCACTGCTTTCGATAGTATTTTCATTTAACATGCTATTTTCCATAATTTTAGCCATTTTCATTCCAACAATAACTTTTGTTCTAATCCTATTCATAAAAATAGAAAGAAGGACAACTGAAATAGAAAGTTCAATTCCAGATTTCCTAAGGCAATTGTCTTCAATGCTGAAGGTGGGCTTGAGTTTGGAAAATGCCTTGGTTGACATGTCAAATCATGGAAAAGGGCCATTGTATGATGAATTAAGGAGAGTTGTTGTAGAGATAAGGATGGGAAAAAGTTTAGATGAATCCTTTAATAACATGGCATTCCGACTCAATTCAAAGGATCTTGAACGCAGTTTTAAAATCATTTTGAATGCTCATAAAAGTGGAGGATCCTTGTCTGATATCATTCTTGATGTAAGTGATGATTTAAGGGCTATGCTGATATTGAAGAGAGAAAGAAAGGCAGGTGTGATGATGTCAATCATGTTTCTGCTAATAGCTTCCACATTTGCAGCTCCCTTTGCACTGGGGATGGTTGGAGTCTATTCAACATTCATGATTGAATTAGGCAAAGGAGGAGCCATTTGTGAAGTTGCACCTCTTGCAGCAGAAATCTACTTGATAATCCATTCTGTTCTGGCTGGGTTTTTGATAGCATTGATAATGTATGGGGACTTAAGGAAAGGGCTCAGATATTCAATTCCAATTACATGTTCCGCTTTTTTGATATTCTATCTGATCAATAACTTCGGAGCAGGTTTCTTTGGATTGGTCTAGTTTGGAGGTCAATTATGAAATATGGTCAAATCAATCTTTTAAATGGTTTAATTAATGATGAGAAAGGACAAGGTTCTGCTGAATTGATTCTGATTGTTGGAGGAATAATCGTGATTATTTTAGTGGTGGTTTCAATGTATAAATCATATTTGTCTGATTTAGGAACTGAAATAGGTTCTAATGAAATGAAATCATTAAACAGTTCATTCAGTGATATTGCTTCAAGATTTGAATGATTTAACTTTTATTTTAAGTTTTATTTTTATTTATTTGCTTTTACTAAAATTTATTATTCAATAAAACAAATAGTTTAATAATTATTTAAAAATTAATTGAATTAAAAAGTAAATTATTTAATTAAATCAAATTCAGGAGTCAAAATCATGAAATTCTTAATCAATGGTGAATCTATAGATAAATCAGACCATTATGATGTTATCAATCCATACAATGGCGAAATAGTGGATACAGTTCCGATTGGATATAGAAGTGATGCAGATAATGCTATTGAAGCGGCAAACAATGCAAAGAAAGCCTTAAATGACTTGTCTGCAAGAGAAGTTTCAAACAATCTTTTGGATGCTTGCGAGGAGCTTGAAAAGGAAAGCGAAAGCATAGCGAAACTGATTGTCAGTGAAGCTGGAAAACCATACAAGCAAGCTATTGGTGAACTCCAAAGATCTGTAGAAACATTGCAGTTTGCAGCAGAGGAAGCAAAAAGAATCTATGGGGAATCTGTACCTATAGATGCCACTGGCCCAGTTGATGCAAGGTTTTTAGCATTTACTAAGAAGGTTCCTCTTGGTGTTGTGGGAGCAATAACTCCATTCAATTATCCTGTCAATTTGGCTTTGCATAAGATAGCTCCTGCGATTGCAGCTAAAAACACAGTTGTCATGAAACCATCAATGGAAGCGCCTTTAGCTGCCTTAAGATTAGCTGAAATTATCAACAATCATTTTCCTGATGGGGTAATAAACTCAGTAACCGGTTATGGCAGTGAAGTTGGAGATGCTATGGTGGTGTCAACTGGTATAAACAAGATATCATTTACAGGCAGTGTAGCTACAGGATTATTCATATCATCAAGAGCAGGTATGAAAAAGCTTACTATGGAGCTTGGAGGAAATGACCCATTGGTCATTCTTGAGGATGCAGATATTGAAAAGGCAGTAAGTGCAGCAACATCTGGTGCATTTCTATTCTCAGGTCAGGTTTGCATAGGAGTTAAAAGAATCATCCTTGACAATAAGATTGCTGATGAATTCATCGATTTCTTTGTAAAGGAAGCAAGCAAGCTCAAGATGGGAAATCCAATGGACGAATCAACTGATATTGGTCCTGTAATCAATGAAAGTGCTGCAATCAATATTGAAACATCAGTAAACAGTGCTATTGAAGATGGTGCAGAACTTCTTTTAGGTGGAAACCGTAAGGATTGTTTCTATGAGCCTACCATTTTGGATAATGTCAATATGAAAATGGGTCTTGTTGCAAATGAGACATTCGGTCCGATTGCACCAATCATCAGAGTTGACGGAATTGATGAGGCAATAAAGGCGGCGAATGATACCCAATATGGTCTTCAGGCAGGAGTCTTCACTGAAAGCATTCGAAATGCACTTAGATGCGCCAATGAAATCGATGCAGGTTCCGTTTTAATCAATAAGGAATCTACATTCAGAACAGATGCCATGCCATTCGGTGGGTTCAAGTCAAGTGGAATAGGCAAGGAAGGAATCAAGTATGCAGTTGAAGACATGTGCAAAAGCAAATTGATTGCATTCAATTGCAAATGATTTTGATGATTATTTGACATTTTCAATTGATCATATTTTTAAAAAAGTATTAATTTAAAGAAGAATAAAATAATTATTAATTAAAAAACTGAATATTTATTTCAAATTTATTTTTATCAATCGTGATATTATGTGGGACACTGCAAAAGATTATAGAATATTGATAGCTATGCATGCTCGTGAATTATTCTTAAGAACCGTACAAACTGGAAGTTTTAGAGGTAATTGGAATAAGAAAGGTGCAATCGAAGAAGCTAAAAAGATGGAACCAGACTTAAAGTCCTTGCTTTACTGTTATCTTGAAGGAGATACATTAGCCAATTGTGAAGATGTTGAAAAGCTTGAAGATAAGGCTACTAGAATTGTCGATTTCCTTGGTGGTGAAGATTGGGCACATAAGTTTATGAGTGGCGCTCCAAAGGATGAAAGGGAAAAGACAGAAGAGAATATCGCTAAGGTAAGATTCTTCCTGGACACCATTTTAGGACTTAGGGCAAGATTCAAATTTGGACCTATTGATGATCCAATCGTTGGAATTGACGTAAAGGTTGGAGAAATCATGAGTGTCAGCAAACATCCTAATGCTGATTCATTGATGATCTGTAATGTAAACCTTGGTAAAAGAGCCTTAAAGGTAGTTACCAATGACTTGACAGTTAAGGAAGGCAACAGGGTAGGTGTTTCCTTGCTTCCTCCTGCTACATTTATGGAAATTGTTTCTGAAGGAATGTTTTTAGGAATGAATGGTAGCATTTTAAAGGATGTTCAAGGTGAATTAGGTCAAATGCCTAATGGAATACCTATGGAATCATTAAATGAAACCAAAAACATGATTACAAACTTTTTAGATAACTAACCCAAACTTTCCTAACTTTTTAAAGAAGTTTAATCAAAACTTCTTCTTTTTTTCTATTTTTCTATTTTTCCATTTTTTTATTTTTATTTTTATTTTATTTTTTGAAACTATTTTTTCATTTTTTATCTAATTTTTTAGAATTTTAATTTTTCAATTTATTTTGTCATCTGCAATTTAATTAATAATTTTTTCATTTTCATTATTACTTTTAGATTTTTCCTTTTTGATATTACAATGATATTAACATTTTTTTCAGATTTCATGTAATTTTTGATGATAATATCATGTTATTATCATTTTTTCGAAAATTTTGAATTTTTTTGATGAAATTTTTCTTATTTTTTGGGTTTGATATTAAATTTTTCTTATTTTTTTATTTTTAGAAAATTTTAATTATTATTTTTAATTTTTCTTTAAATTTTCGTAGTAATTTTTGATTTTATTAGTTAATTTTCAGTTAAAAAACATAAAGTATTTATATAAGCAAATATACATATATTATATAATAAGCTTATTTAGTGTTTAATTGTTAAATTTCTTATGAATTTCTTTATAATTATCAAAAATTGAAAATTCATACTTTAATTATTAATTCATTCTTTATAGGCTAAAATTTTTAAAAATTAAAGGATAATTTCAATGTTTTTTAACATTGATCACAAACATTTTTATTTGATTTATTGAGTTAGATGGTGAAAAAAATGGTAGAAGTTTCAACTCTTTACGATTTAGATATATACACATTAGCTGGTCAGTATGTAGGACAAGTTCATGACGTAGTTCTCAATATAAGATACGGAACTATCTCTAGACTCCAAGTAAAAGCTTTAGAACCTGAAAGAAAAAGCGCAGGATTCAGAGATATCTTTAGAGGCGGATTCCAATTCGTACCTGAAGAAGAAGTAGGCAGAACCTTCCAAGAAGGCTTACTTAATATTGAGTTTGACAGAGTAACTGCTATTGGAGACATTATGTTAATTGATCCTCAAGACTTAAAAAGACCAAAACCTCCTGTAGCTGGCGAAGAAATCTCTGTACGCCCAAGACCTGAGCCTATTAGAGAAGCTCCAAGAGAAGCTCCTGTAGAAGCTCCTGTACCAAAAGTATAAGTCTTTATTAAGCAAATATGTTATTAATCTTTGAGATTTTTTACCATATCCTTTGATTATTAGCCTGTTTTTCTAAATGTAGTTTCAGATTAATTAACATATTTAATTTATTTTCTCTTTTTTAATTTTATTTTCATGAAGTGATCTTTTCTATTTTTTCTGTTATTATCAATGTTATTAACAATTTATAATAAATGGTTTACAAATTTTCATTTTTCATTATGAATATTGGATTGCTTATCTGATTGATTATTTTTTTAGATTTTAATTTAAGACTTAAATAATCAGATAGTTTTTTATTTAATAAAAATTTATTAATATTAAGGATAAATATATAAATATTCAAAATTATATCGGAGATGAACTAATGATTGTAGGTATAGTAGGGTGTGGAGCTATTGCAAATACAATAGTTAATGAAATATCTGAAGATGGAATAGATATCAAGTATTTCTATGACCGTGATATAGAAAGAGCTGAAAACCTTGCACAGATTGCAAATGGTATAGCTGTTATAAAGCTTGAGGATATGATAAAAAAAGTTGATTTGATAGTAGAAGCAGCTTCTCCAATGGCTTTAAAAGGCATTGCCATACCTGTTTTGGAAGAAGGTGTGGATTTGATGGTCATGAGTGTAGGTGCATTGATGGATAAGGAATTTAGAGAAAATGTCCACAAGACTGCTCAAGAACATAAGGCAAAGGTTTATGCTCCATCTGGTGCTATAGTAGGTTTGGATGGTATCAAGGCAGCATCAATCGGTAAGATAAATCAGGCTTCACTCACTACAAGAAAGGCACCTAAATCATTAGGCAGAGAAGTTGAAGAGGAAGAGATCCTATTTGAAGGAAAGGCTTCCGAAGCTGTAGAGAAGTTCCCGGTAAACATTAATGTGGCTGCTTCTTTGAGTATTGCCTGCAATATGGATATTGATGTAAAGATCATCGTAGACCCTAAAGTTGATAGAAATGTTCATGAAGTGGTAGTGAAAGGTGACTTCGGTGAATTCAGAACAAGCTCTGAAAACTATCCGTTTGCTGCAAATCCAAAAACAAGCATGTTAGCAGCATTTTCAGCTATTAAGTTATTGAAAAGCTTTAACGAATGTTTCTCAGTAGGAACATAATTTGAAATTAATGTTTTTTTAAAGAAATAAGTTAATAAAATTTATATAATCATAAAATTTTTAATTTAGGTGATTTGATGAAGGATTATGAAATTTACTCAACAATGAAAGTTCCAAAGAACTCAAATATAATTCTACGTTTGGATGGGCGTAAGTTTCATAGTTTGGCAAAGGGATTGGATCTTGAAAAGCCTTATGATGAGAATTTCTATAATATTATCACAAATGTATGCTTGGATATCTTCAATCAGTTTTCACCTAAGTTCATTTACGCATTCTCCGATGAAATTAGTATTCTTTTGGATGAAATTCCATTTTCAGGCAGAATCGAAAAGATCAATTCTGTATTCTCCTCACTGGCCTCAAGTTCCTTTACATATTATTTATTAAACGATTATTCTAATGAATTTAATCTGGATAAGTTATCAGATAATGATAGGAATAATGTATTTCCTATATCCTTTGATTCAAGAATAATTCCAATTGATGATGCATCTATATGTAGCTACTTCAAATGGAGACAAGATGAATGTTGGAGAAATTGCATCAATGGATATGGCATATGGGCACTGAAAAAAGAATACGATGATAAGCAAGCAAATGAAAAAATCAAAGGATTGAAATCAAGTGACATCCATGATATGCTCTTTGAGAGAGGAATCAATCTTAATGATGTTGAAAATTGGAAAAAGAGAGGAATCGGAATTTATAAAAGGTCATGGGAAATAGAAGGATTCAATCCTAAAAAGCAAGAGAAAACAATATCTACTCGCAGTGAAGTTTTTGTTGATTATGAATTGGATATTTTCAATAAGGACTTTTTTGAAAAATTATAAATGCTGTGGAGAAATTATTATACTATTATTTCTTTAATATTTCATTTTTTTAATATGATTTATTGACTATTTATTCTAAAGTTAATGAGGTGGTAATGTGGGATTTGAAGATTTGGTCTCAAAAATGAATGAAAAGAATCAGTTTGAAAAGGTTTGTGTTGACCAAGGAGTAATTGATTCTGTAGTATTTTATTCTAAAAAGTCATATCCCAATGAATTTTTAGCAATGTTTGATGGTCATGTTAAGAATAATGTTCTCTACATTACCGGATTGCTCTTTTTACCTGGTGAAAGGTCTCATACAAGCGCTACCTTTAACGATTGGATGATTCCCCCTACTCAGAAAAAGTGGGGTTCAGTACACTCTCACCCAGGACATAATGCAAGTCCATCTCATGCAGACTTGATTACATTTTCCAAGCATGGTCCGTTCCATATAATTGTTTGTGAGCCATACTCATTGGAAACAATGAAAGCTTATGACTCCTATGGTATGCCAACCACTTTTGAGGTAGGACATTACTCAGATTCAAATCAGGATTTGATGTTTGAGGATTTGGAAGAGATTAAAAAAGAGATTGAGGATATGGATGGAGAAAAGCTCAGTCCATCTTTCTTTGATTTGGATAAGGACTTGTCATATTTTGATGATGATAATGAAAAGACCAACAAGTATTCTCATGAATTCGAGGATTTGAGCGGGTCATTGGATTCCAGTTCAAACACTTCCTTTAATCCATACAATGTATCTGATGAGGATTTAGGATCCATTGATTTAAATCCAAGAGTGGTTAGGATTGGTGGAGAACGCATTAATGGTCAAAGCCCTGATTTAGGATTAATCATTGAATTCAGAGATGGTAAACCTGTTATAAAAGGTGTTACTAATAAAAAAGAAGATTCTGATGATAATATTGAATAAATAATTATTCTATTTTTTTAAAAAAAAGTTATTTTTGCAATTAATTATTTTATTTTTTTTAATTAATTTTTTAATTTTAAAAAAAGCTATTTTTATAAAGTTTATTTTTTAATTTATTTTTATTTTAAAAAAAGAAAAAGAATTAGAATTCAAATGAATTCTAATGATATTTTTTTTAATCAACATTCTACTTAAAGAGTTAAACTGGTTGCAGCGTAGACATTTTCTAATTTTTTGATCTGTTCTACTGCTTCTTTAGTAGCTGGTTCATCTAAAGTAAGGATCATGACTGCTTCTCCACCAGAGGAGTCTCTTCCTACTTGCATGATACCGATGTTAATGTTTTGTTCACCGAATTTGGTACCGATTGCACCGATACTTCCAGGAATGTCTTTGTATCTTGCAATAAACATGTTTCCTTCAGGTTTTACATCTACCCAATAGCCGTTGACCTTAATGATTTTAGGTTCGTGTAAGTAAGTACCGTCAGCAGACATTTCTCCAGTTTTGGTTTTAGCGGAAACTTTGATTAAGCTGTCGTAACCTTCGCTGTCATCACTTACAGCTTCAGTAATGCTGATTCCTCTTGCTTTTGCAACGGTGGTTGCGTTTACAGCGTTTACTGCAGTTTCAGTAATAGGGTTTAAGATACCTTGCAAGATGGTTCTTGTGAACAATTCCCTATTTGGAAGTTCTGCAATTTCTCCTTTGTAGGTAATTTCCAATTTTTTAATTGGGCTGCTTGAGGATTGTGAAATGAAACTTCCTAATTTTTCACAAAGCTCTAAGTAATTGTTGGTTTCTTCAAATTCAGCATTGTTCATACGAGGCATGTTGATGACGTTTTTAGGCATGTCTCCTTGGAATAATGTGATTACTTCATTTGCTACAATGATAGCTGCATCCCTTTGAGCTTCTTTGGTGGAAGCTGCAATGTGAGGAGTACATACGATATTGTCCAATTCGAATAATTTGTTTTCTTTTGCAGGTTCCTCTTCGTATACGTCAAGACCTGCTCCAAGGATTTCTCCATTTTTCAATGCTTCGTATAAAGCGTCTTCATCAATGATTCCACCACGTGCACAGTTAAAGATAAGTGCAGTGTTTTTCATTAATTTGAATTGTTCAGTTGAAATTGAGTGTTCAGTTTCTGGAGTGAGTGGAACGTGAATTGTAATTATATCTGCACGGGTTAAGACGTCTTCAATGTTTTCGTATAACGCAACACCCATGTTTTTAGCTACTTCAGGAGGTAAATATGGGTCGTATGCAATTGCATCCATTTCAAATGCCTTACATCTGTTTACAACTTGGGATCCGATTCTTCCCATACCGATTACACCAAGGGTCTTGTTCCTAAGTTCCATACCCATGAATGCCTTTTTCTCCCATTTTCCTGCTTTTGTGGATTTATCCGCAATAGCTATTTTACGGATGGTGCTTAATATGAGTCCCATTGTGTGTTCTGCTACAGTGATTGAGGTGGATTCAGGTGCATTCACTACCATGATACCTTTTTTGGTAGCTGCTGCTACATCAACGTTATCTACACCTACACCTGCTCTAGCAATGATTTTAAGATTGTCTGCCTTTTCAATTACTTCAGCAGGCAATTTGGTTCTGCTTCTTATGAGAATTGCATCATATTCACCAATGGTTTCGAGTAATTCTTCAGGGGTGATGCTTGTATTCACCACGACTTCACAAACTTCTTGTAAGTTTTCAATACCTTTTTCGTTAATTGCATCTGCGACTAATGCTTTCATTATTTCACCGTTTCTTTTTTGAAATAAATTTTTAAGTAATTTTAATAATAATTATTTTTTTAAATCAAATAATTCAATTTAAAAAATTTTTTAAAATTAATGATAAATTATCTAATGAATTTAGATTAACAGTATTATTTAACAGTATTATCTAATTTAGATTAGATAGTTTATAATGTTATTATCTATTGTTAACATTATATTTAAATAATTGTACGGAATTGTTTATTCCATCTATTATTTTTTCCTTTTTATCTGAATTTTATTTATGATTTTCAATTGATTTTTAATTGATTTTAATATTTATTTTAGCTTAAATTCCTTAAAATTAATTTAATAAAGTTTATATACTTAATAGCCCTATATTATACTGATTAACTTCTGTTAATTTGAAATCAATTCTTAAAAAAATGATGTGAGGTATTATTATGGTAAGTATAGAAGAATTTCCTATTGCAAGTGCAGATCATATTCCAGGATACAAAATTGTAGAGGAAAAAGGATTCGTATATGGATTGACCGTCCGTGCACGTGGTCTTGGTGGAGATATCGGCGCAGGATTAAAAGGATTGCTCGGTGGAGAAATCAAGCAATACGTTTCAATGATGGAAGAATCCAGAGATGAATCCATCAATCGTTGCATTGAACACGCTAAGGAATTAGGTGCAAATGCAATCATCACAATGAGAATGGATTCAGACAGCATATCCCAAAACATGCAAGAAGTTTTAGCATATGGTACTGCTGTTGTAATTGAAAAAGAATAATCTTTTCTTTTTTCTTTTTTTATTTTTTTTATTTTAAAGAAATTTGCCGCTTATTGTGAGAGATGAATAATGGAAAATGATTTTAATCTACAAGAATATCTTGCTGATGGTGCAGAAATCATTGTTAAGGATGCGATTAAGGCATCTCTTAAGAATCCTAAAGAGAGTCTGTTTTTGGCTAAATTTGCAAAACATACAAATAAAGCAAGTAAAATTAGGCAGGATTATGAGAAAAAAGGTCAAAACATTCCTATTTTTTTGATAGCAAGCATTACAAGCAGCTGCAATTTGCATTGCACTGGGTGCTATTCAAGGGCAAATGATGCATGCAATGACGATGAACCTCTAAATCAATTAAGCGCAGATGAATGGGAGGATATCTTTGAACAAGCAAAGGGCCTTGGAATAAGTTTTATCGTTCTAGCCGGCGGAGAGCCTATGATTAGGGAAGATGTTATAATTAAGGCAAGCCAATTCAAGGAAATACTGTTCCCAATCTTTACAAATGGTACCTTGCTGAATAATGATTATTTAAAGCTCTTTGATGAAAACAGAAACTTGGTTCCTATATTTTCCATTGAAGGAGATGAAGAGGTAACTGATCTTAGGAGAGGAGAAGGTGTCTATAATCAGCTATTGAATTCAATGGAGTTGATGAAAAGGAACAACATCATCTTTGGTGCTTCACTTACATTTACAAAAGGAAACTTGTCCAATCTACTTTCAAGGGATTACATCAACCAGTTAAGGGATTTTGGATGCAAAGTGATATTTTTCATTGAATATGTTCCAGTAAATGAGGAAACCATAGAACTGGCTCCGGGAGATGATGAAAGAGAATTGCTATTGAACGAACTTGAGATTCTTAGAAACGAGTATGATGACATGCTGTTTTTATCATTCCCTGGAGATGAAAAGACTTCTGGAGGATGCCTTGCAGCAGGAAGAGGATTTTTCCATATCAATTCTCATGGTGGCGCTGAACCTTGCCCTGCTTCACCTTACAGTGATATAAATGTGAAAGATTCCTCTCTTCTTGAAGCATTGGATTCAAAATTATTCAGGTCCCTTCGTGATGGAGGCATTCTTTTGGATGATCATGAAGGTGGGTGTGTATTGTTTGAACACAAGGATGAAGTGGAAAGGATATTAAATGAATGATTTTTTAATTTTTTAATATCTTTTCTTTTTTTAATTTTTTTTAATCTATTATTTTTTAGCTATTTTTCGATAAATATAATAATTATTTTAATTAAATTTTTATTTAGATTTATAAATTATTAAAAATTATTTTAAAAACTTTTTATCAATCAATTTAGGTCGTGTTTATTATTTTTAACGAAGATTTAGAATTCAAAGGAAAATCAATCCCTCGTGTAGTTTTAGGAAATGCCCCATTTCTTGCAGATGCTTATTTTGGCCATAGGACTCGTTTATACAATTTGGACTTGCTTAGAAACCCGAACAATGTAAGCAAGATCATTGAAAAATCTTATGAGTGTGGTGTAAGATCTATTAATTTGGCAAACAAGGAAAATCTCCTTAAGGCATTCAAAATGGCTTGTGACAATGGAGTGGAAATGCAATCCGTTTCCACAATAGGAAAGACAGAAATGGATTATGTTTTCCCAAATTATGAACAGGCAAAGATGGAAGCTACATGGAAGGAAGACATTGAAAACCTTGCCCAATTCGACAACTCTGTGATGCTTGTTGATGAATTCCTTATAGACACATATGATTGGGATTTCATAACCGAGATATTGGATGAGATCAATAGTGCAGGAGTTCCTGCAGGAATAATCACTTCTTTCCCATTCAAAACAAGTGAGAAATTAATTGATTCTCCTATTCTCGAAGATAAGAGCTTGTTTGACTTTTACATGATTCCAGTTAACAAGCTTGGATACATGATGGATATTCCTGATTTTAGGTCAGATAAGCAAGAAGAGCTTAATTCAATGCTTGAAAAGATTGATAAGAAAGTCATCATCAATAAGATTTTAGCAGTTGGTATTCAAAAGCCAGAGGAAGCTTTCAATTTCCTGAATACATTGGATTTTGCTGATATGGTTTCTGTTGGAATTGCAAGTGAAAGAGAGGCAGAGGAAACATTCAACATTTTAAAAGAGATTTAATAAATTTAATATAAATTTATAAATATAACTATTGTTATAAATTATATTGTAGATTAAAAATAATTTGAAAATTAAGAAAATTATTATATATTTTTATTAGTTTTAAGGTGAGGAAAATGGAGTTCATTAAGAAAATTCCCGCAATCAGATGGGAAAATGGGAAATATGAGCATGTTGAGGAAGAGACCGTTGAGGATGAAAACATCTATTTCTATATTGACTTCCTCCAGCCACGGAAATTTTCCACATATCCTGCAGATTTGGATGATTTCGCCGTTGGATATTGCTTAGGTGATGGATTAGTCAAATCTGTTGATGAGATTGAAAGCATTGAAGTTGATGACAAGAAGGTCATCATCAAAACTGTCCATCTTCACACTCCAGAAATAGACCTTGAAAGTGATGATTTGGTTCAGGAAAAGGAAGGCGGAGCCAAACATGCCTGCGCCTGCAGACTCTTGGAATATCAAGGTGTGATGTCTGATAGTGCAGGAGGATGGAGAACTGAACTAAAGTCAATTGAACCGATAGAATCTGACTTGGTTGTAGATGCAACAGAAATTATAGAAAACATGAAAAGGCTTACAGCTAAGGCGGAAATATGGCAGGAAACCGGAAGTGTTCATGTTGCACAATTGGTTTATGGTGACCAGTTCATTACCCGTGAGGATGTAAGCCGTCATGTGGCTGTTGATAAGGTAATCGGTGCAGCAGCTAAGGCAGGTTTTGACTTATCCAAATGCTATGTATGCTATAGTGGCAGAATGCCTGCAGATATGCTTATTAAAGTCGTTAGGGTAGGTATCCCTATTTTGGTTTCAAATGCAGCTCCTGCAGGATCTGGTTATGACATTGCGGAAAAGGGAAACATCACCATGGTAGGCTTTGTACGTGGCGACAGATTTAATCTTTATACTGCAACAGAAAGAATCAATTTGGACAAATGATTCTTTTTATATTTTTTTAATCAATGATATAACTATTGTTATGATTTATCATTAATCAATTGAAAAGTGATTTTATGTCAAGTGAAAATCAAAATAAGGTTTATAATCTTCTTATAAGCAAGGGAATTGATTCCTATAATGAATATGAATTCTATAAGGAAAGGATAAACAGCCAAACTGACTTCTTATGGAATGAATACAATAATCAGGATAATGAGTTGAATGATGAGCTGTTTGAAAAAATAGATGTAATTGTATTGTTGTATGGTCTATATCATCAAAATAAGGAAATTTGTGATGAGTTGATAGACAAATCACAGGAATTTGATATTCCTTTGCTTTTTGTTCGTTCCTTTGGTGTGGAATATGTTGTAGAGGAAATAGTGGAGAAAGCTGATGCAGTGGTTGGGTGGAATTCTCATTGCATAATAGATGCAATTCAAACTCTGGTAAATGGTGAGGAAGAGTGGATTAAGCCATGTGACATTGAAGATGAATCCTAAATCTTCCTTTTTTCTTAAAATTTCTTAAAATGATTTTTTAAATTTTGTTTTAAATTTTGATTATTTTTTCACCTTTTCAAGGTAAATGTTTAATATGATTACAATTATTGCAAGAATTCCTAATCCCAATATGATTGGATTTACGACTCCAACGTAAAAGGTTAGGATAACAGCCAATATCAATGCAACAATAAGAATAATCATTCCTCTATTTTTTTGAAGGTCCATATTTTCACCGTTTTAATTAATTGTTTCTTCTTTCTTTGATCAATTTCAGGAACTCTTTGGAATTCTCAAACTCTTTCATTTCCCATGATTTTATAACTGGAATTCCATCAATTGAGTCTTTGATTCTGTCATCGTTAAGCACAAAGAATGAATCTGAAGAGGTTACAAGAGAAAGGTCCTTTAAGCTGATTGCCATTTTTTTCAATGTTTTTGTATTTTGGTCATCCTGAACATTCAAGTTAGCAATCAAAGGAGTCTGCTCTTTCTTTCGAGTAGCTATTTCAGCTTTTGCAAGTGCATCAAATGGGCTCTTATTGGTTGAAACCACTCCAAAACCTAATTTTGCCAAATTCTGAGCATTGGTTCCTTGGGTCTGGTTCATGCTGCTTGTATCTGCCTTCAACTTAATGTCCTCCTGATAAGGTTCAAAAAGGTCGATGTCAAGGGTAATCTTTGTATTCAAGATCTCTTCAAGAAGCATTGCAGTTTCAGTATTTGCCCTTACCATTCCATTTTCATACTTGTACATGGTTGCTCTTGAAACATGAGCCAAATCAGCAAGGTCCTTTAAGGATAAGTTATATTCTTCTCTGTATTCCTTTAGGACATTTCCATTGATTTGAACATAATATCCTCCACGGTCTGCAAGAATTTCAGGATATTCGTCGTAAACGATCATGTTCTTAAGGGTTTCAAGCCCAATTGCAGGAAGTCCATGCCTTTCGTATACAACATCCTCCTCCAATATGTGGTTTTTGGATTTAACCCCTACGATGATTGGGCTAGCCAAGAAAACATGGGAGATTTGCCTTATCTCTTCAACATGGGATTCATTGATACTATCTATGTTGACGAGGACTTTTAAAAGTAGAATTAGCAATTTCTTACGAGCCACTATATCAAAGCAGCTTTGTTCATAAATGTTGGATGTTTCAAAGCCCTCTTTGTTTAGCAGTTGATAAACTTCTCGTATTAATTGATTCCTATTAGTTATTGCCATAGGATTGCCTCGTTTTTCATAGTTATTTTTAATTTTTAAGATAATTTTAAGATAATTTTTATTAATTAGTTTTAATAAATTTTAATAATATTATTATCTTTTAGGATTAATATAAAATTGACTATTTAATTTTTTAGATTTTTGATTATTAATAGTTAATCTTTTACTGATTAACAATTCGTTAATGGTCATAGCAGATTTTTTAGTGATTTATATGGATTACTTTTATATAGGAATAGATGATACAGACTCTCCAGATGGAATGTGCACAACATTTCTTGCATCATCCATCTTAAACGAATTCCGGGAAAATGATATAGAAATAATTGATTTTCCTAGATTGATTCGTTTAAATCCATTTGCAAGATTCAAGACAAGGGGAAATGGAGGAGTGTCATTCAAATTGGATCTAAATCAAAACATTGATTTGGCAAAGGAGATTGTGCTCAACTATGTATCAGAGCTTTCAATGTTTGACTGTGACAATACCAACCCTGGAGTTGTATTCTATCAAGGAGAAATCACTGAAGAGATGATTGATTATGCATTTAAGGCAATCTATTCCATAATCACAATTGAAGAGGCAGAGGAATTTGCAAATCATATAGGTGCTGAGATTCATAAGTTCAAGAAAGGAAGGGGAATAATCGGTTCAATCGCAGCCATTTCATGCCCTCTTGAAGATTATACTTATGAACTGTTGGCATATAGGCATCCATCAAGATATGGGACAGTTAGAGAAATTGATTATGATTCTGTTGTCAAAATGGATAGGGAAACTACTCCTGAAACCTTTGAAAACATTGACGGCAAGTATTTGGCAATTGAACCTAAGACTCCATGCCCTGTTTTGTATGGTATAAGATCAAACAGTCCTGAAGTTTTAGATATTGCAAAGGATATTGTCATTCCTAATGAAGAGATTGTAGATTCATGCATTTTCAAGACAAATCAGCATACTGACATGCACATTCAAAATGCAAACAACATATCTGAGCTAAAACAGTATTCCTGCTATAAGATAAAAGGATTTGTCAAGGACAAGCCTCATATAATTGAAGGAGGGCATATGTTCTTCACACTATATGATGAAACCGGTGAAATCGAGGCTGCAGCATATGAACCAACCAAGAACTTTAGAAAAATTGTTGCTAAATTAAGGGAAGGGGACGAGATTGTACTCTATGGTGGAATCGGTGAACAGAACACATTCAATATAGAAAAGTTCCAAGTCATAAAGTTGAATGAGTATGTTTATAGGAATCCTGTTTGCGAATGCGGAAAAAGAATGACTTCTGCTGGAAAAGGAAAAGGATTCAAGTGCAAAAGCTGTGGCAAGAGGATAGAGTCAGATGAGAAAATGGCTGAAAAGGTAGAAAGAACCTTAATCAATGGCAAATTCTATGAAACTCCAGTTTCAGCAAGACGTCATTTGGCAAAACCTTTGATTCGTATGAATTTAGAATAATCATTGTTTTTTCATTTTCTATTTTTTTCTTATTTTTTTCAATATTTTAATTAATTTTCATCCACAAAAATTAAAAATACTCATAAAAAAATATTAATTTTCCACGTTTATTTAACCTAGTTATGTCTTATTTATCATTATTTATCACTATTAATCATTATTTATCATTTTTGAGGAAAAAATAGATTAGTTTATAAGTAATAAACTAAAAACTAGAATTAAGAGACTTATTTTTTAGTTTAGAAAAATTTTTTGTAAATCTGCTGGGAGTGTTATTATTACTGATCAATCGTCGCATCCATTTAGGAAAAAAACGGACAGGGCTATTAAGAAGAGACCTCCATGGAAGGAGTATAATCTCCATATAGTTGTTTTTGTTTTGGTTATTATTGCCATGGCCATTGGTGTTAAGGAGTTTAAAATAACTGATGATATCAGCATTCTCTTAATGCCTTTGATTTATTCCTTAATTTTGGGTTTAATTCTCTATTTGGCTAAGCCTATTAAGTTTGTAGGCCCTAAGCAATCTAAGGTAGCTGAAGGGGCTATGGTTTTATTCATTGGAGTTATTATCGCTAAATTGGCAGTTTCAAGTGGTCAAGCTATAAACAGTATCTTTCAAGTAGGTCCTGCTTTGCTTTTCCAGCTTTTAGGTGATTTAGGTACCCTTATAGCATTGCCTGTTGCTTTGCTTTTAGGTTTTAGAAGGGAAGTTATCGGTATGGCAAGTTCAATTTGTCGTGAACCTAACTTAGGGATTATCATTGACAAGTATGGATTCCATTCTCCGGAGACACGTGGTGTATTAGCTGTGTTTGTTATCGGATCCATTCTCGGTACTCCGTTTATCAGTTTCTTAGCGAGCATATGTATTTCAGGATTGCCTATCCATCCATACGCCTTTGCGATGGCTTCAGGTATAGGAAGTGCAAGTATGAATGCTGCAGCTCTTGCTCCATTGATGCATATGTATCCAGCTATGGCTACTCAATTGGAGGCTTTTGCAGGATGCAGTAATATTCTTTCATTCTGTTTAGGAATATATATGTGTATCTATATGTCATTGCCTATTGCAGAAAGATTGTATAAGTGGCTATCTCCTATTTTAGGAAAAGATGATGAAGAAACCATTGATGATGAGTATGCGATTGAAGGGGTAAAGGACGATAAGTATGTTGCCTCAGATGATTTGACTATGGGTAAAATTAAGAGATGGGCCACATTTCTTGTAATATTTTCATTTATCGTTACTGTTGGTAATTTTGTAGGTTATAAAACTCCTCTCTTAGAAGTATTTATTGGAATGCTGTTACTTTCACTGATTACCATTATAGGAATGTCTCTTGAAAGAATTGTTCCAGGAAATGTCCAATCACTTGTTTTCATAAGTCTAATTGGAATTATACTAGCTATCCCTGGTGTTCCTACATCTGATTTCATGATTCATTATGTTTCCAATATTGAATTGATTTCAATCGTCACTGCATTCTTAGGATATGTAGGTATTGCAATCGGTAACGATTGGGAAGAGTTTATGAAGATCGGTTGGAAAGGAATCATCGTTACATTTATAGTAATCACTGGAACTTACCTTGGTTCTGCATGCATCGGACAACTGACTTTACTTGCTACAGGTATAATCTAACTAATCTATTTTCAACAACATTCATTCTTTTCTTTTTTTATTCTTTTAATTTTGTGATTTTTTTGTCATTTATCAAATATTGTTTATTGTTTTTATAATTTTTCAATGCATACAATAAATTGTCATTATTTATAATTTTTTAGGATTAAATAGTATTAGTTTATAAATAATAAACTTGAAATCTTTAATTAATAAACATTTTTTAGTTTTACAAAATTTTTTTTAAATTAATCAAGGCGTGATTTTATTACTGACGGTCAACAGCACCCATTTAGGGAAAAAACGGATAGGGCTATTAAGAAGAGACCACCATGGAAAGAGTATAACTTACATGTAGTTGTTTTTGTTTTGGTTGTCATTTCCATGTTCATTGGTGTGAAGGAAATAAAGATAACCGATACCATCAGCATTCTCTTATTGCCTTTGATATATGCTCTTGTTTTAGGATTGGTTCTTTACCTTGCAAAACCTATTAAGTTTGTTGGTCCTAAGCAATCTAAGGTAGCTGAAGGGGCTATGGTTCTATTCATTGGTGTTTTAATCACTAAATTAGCTATTTCCAGTGGGCAAGCAATATCCAGTATTTTTCAGGTAGGTCCCGCTTTGATCTTACAGCAAATAGGTAATCTAGGAACTCTATTGGCATTGCCTATTGCACTGCTTTTCGGTTTCAGAAGGGAAGTTATCGGTATGACAAGTTCCATTTGTCGTGAACCTAACTTAGGTGTCATTATCGACAAGTATGGTTTCAAATCTCCAGAAACCCGTGGTGTATTGGCTGTGTTTGTTATCGGATCCATTCTCGGTACTCCGTTCATCAGTTTCCTATCAAGTATCAGCGCTTCAATCATTCCTATGCATCCATATGCTTATGCAATGGCATCAGGTGTAGGAAGTGCAAGTATGAATGCTGCAGCTCTTGCTCCATTGATGCACATGTTCCCATCTATGGCTACTCAATTGGAGGCTTTTGCAGGATGCAGTAACCTTCTTTCATTCTGTTTCGGTATTTATATGTGCATATTTGTTTCATTGCCTCTTGCAGAAAGAATGTATGGTTGGTTAGCACCTCATATCTTCAGTCATGAGGAGAAAATAAGTATTGATGATGAGTATGCTATTGAAGAGGTAAAGCATGACCAATATGCAACTACAGAAGAATTGACTGTAGGTAAGCTTAAAAGATGGGCTACATTCCTTGTATTGTTTTCATTTATTGTTGCTGTAGGAAATTTCATTGGATTCCATACTTCAATCATTGATGCATTCATTGGAATGCTTTTGATTTCACTCATTACAATCATAGGCATGTCTCTTGAAAGGATTCTTCCATGGAACGTTCAAGCGATTATTTATATAAGTATAATAGGTATCTTAGTAGCTATTCCAGGTGTTCCAACTGCTGACTTCCTAGTTCGTTATGTTTCCCAAGTTGATTTGACTACAATCTGTACAGCATTCTTGGCATATGTAGGTATTGCAATCGGTAACGATTGGGAAGAGTTTAAGAAGATCGGTTGGAAAGGAATTGTAATTACTTTAATCGTAATTTCCGGTACTTACCTTTGTTCTGCAGGAATTGCACACCTAACTTTAGTAGCTACAGGAATGGTATAATTATGATATTTTTTATTCTTTTTGAATAAGATTTATCAATTCTTTTTTTTTTAAAATAGTATTTTTTTATTCTATTTTGAATAAGATTCATTAATTCTTTTTTTTTAAAAAATAGTATTTTTTTATAATTTTAACAGTTCTAATTTTCCTTTGAAAATATTTGTAAAAAAAGTAAAAAGATAGAAAAAATCTATCTAAAATAAATTTTATTGCATTATTTTTAATTAATTTTCATCTTCATCATTTCTATTTTTAAATGCAATCAGAATCAACAAAATCAATGCAGCTATTGCAATAGGAATCAAATAATTCATGCTAATGGAATCCTCAGATTTGATCTCATTTTCATCTTCACCAGCATCAATCTCTTCATTTGAATCATCATCTAATTTTGGATTGATAACTTGTGATTGGACTGATTTAGTTAAATCTTTAATTTTAAATTCTTTTAAATTAAAATTTGTCTGTTTACTAAAATCCTCTGATTTGCGGCTATTTTCAGAATCTGATGATTTGGGATTGGAGTCAGTGTCATTTGAATCGGATGGCAATGGTTCGGAGTCATCATTGTCACTTGAATTCTCATCTTCACTGTCTTCATCAGTATTTTCCATTATGCTTAAGCTGATGGTTTGGTCATCAACAGTTGCATTAACATTATTTTCCAATCGGAAGGAAATTGATTTCAAAAGATTTCCCTTATCAATATTCACCTTAAAGCTATTGGTTCCATTATCTCCATAAATGATTATATTTCCCTTCAAATCAGCCAATTTGGAAGGATCTTCCAATGCATAAAGATTATTGTTCTTATCTGTGGTTTGATTGAAGCTAATCATTAGGCCGGATATTGAATTTTGCTTCAATGGAGTGATGTTCGTAAAGTTCATTATAATCCATCTGAAATCATCAGAAATGTCTAAGCTAATCAATTTTTCGAATTCAGGATTATTTGAACCCCACCAATTATTGTCCAATGAAATAGGGATTTCATTGCTGAAAATTGAGTATCCTTTTGAATCAGCATTATTTATGATAGAACAATGGCTTATGTAGGTGTCGCTTCTTGCAAGAACCGCTCCACCTTCTTTTCCTGAAGTATTGTTTTCAAATATGGATCCAATAATCTTCAGGTTCTGATTATTGTCTATTGCTCCTCCATTCATAGTTGCCTTATTGCCTGTAAAATTGGAATTGATTATAGTCAAGTCTCCACCATTGTCAATGGCTCCTGCACCATATGCTGAATTTCTGTCAAATAGGGAGTTTTCAATTGTCATTATTCCATTATTGTCAATTCCTCCACCATAGCTTATTGCCTTATTTGAAAGGAATTTGGATGAATTGATATTTGCAATTCCCCCACTTGTAAAGATAGCCCCTCCTTCATCTGAGCCGGTTGTCAAGTAGAAAGTGGAGTTATCGATGCTTAATGTTCCGCTACTGAATATTGCTCCAGCTTTATGGCTTACTTTTTGGCTTGTAAAATTGGAATTGACTATTTTTGCAGTTGCTATGTTGTAGATGGCCCCTCCCTCAAATGCAGAATTCCTATTGAATGATGAATTTGATATCTCCAAATCTTTGGAGTTGTAAATGGCACCGCCATATCGGCCATTGTTTGATTTGAAATTGCTTTTGCCAATCTTCAGAATGCCTTCATTGTATATTGCTCCCCCATCATTTCCTGTTATGTTTTCAAATGAGGAATCATATACATTTAAGGTACCCTTATTGTAAATGGCTCCTCCATTAGAGCCATTTCCATTGATAAAGCTTAATCCGTAGATATCCAAGTGAATATTCTCATTTACATTGAATATGTTTGATTTGGATTTTGCATCAAGTATAGTGTTGATCTTATTCTTATATTGATATCCATAGATTGTCAAATTCTTATTGACGTTTATTGGAGTTCCATTTCCTTGGTATGTCTTATTTTCCAAATAAATTGAATCTCCATCTTTGGAATTGTCAATTAGTTTTTGTATGGATTCAAAGTCATCATCACTATCTGCCATTAGGTTATCGATAGAATTGCTTTCTTCTTCAGCTAAAGGTTGGGCTTCACCTTCCAATATGATGAAATCTTCACTATTCAATATCGAACCGTCATTTTCATTCAATGTCATATCTGTTGCAGAGACTGTATTTAAAAGTAATATCGATAATATACTAAGGATGAAAATTAATTTCAATCTCCCATATCTTATCATTTCACCTCCAAATATTATCAATTTCACGTTATTAAATAGTTTTCTTAACGTTATATTTTCATATGTTCCATTTATTATTTATATTATTTTATTCAATTTCTCTCATTGATAATTATACAAACTTATTATATAGTAAATATAAAAATAAGATTATGATTATCAATCAATTGTCTGAATTTTTAATCAATTTAAAATATGAAGATATTCCAACAGAAGCTATTGAAAAGGCTAAATTCTGTTTTATGGATTATTTGGCAGTTTATCTAAGAGGATTAGAAAGTGAAAATGCTAAAATAGCCATCAAAACAATCTATGAATTATATGGCAATGATTTCAATTCATTAAACAAAGGTTTTATCAATGGAATTGCATCTCATAGCTTGGATTTGGATGATGGTCATAGATTTGCACAATTGCATCCTGGATCAGTAGTGTTTTCAACAATTTTAGCTATGGTGGCAGATGCTAATTTGGATTTGGATATCACTACAGAAGAGTTTTTTGAAAGCGTTGTTGCAGGTTACGAAACAGCTATTGCACTTGGAATGCTCGTCAATCCAAATCACAGAAATCAGGGATTTCATAGCACTGGTACAGTCGGTTCAATTGCAAGTGCTGCAGTCGCTTCAAAGCTTTTGAAATTAAGTCAGGAAAAGACAGAACATTGTTTAGGTTTGGCTGCTACACAATCTTCTGGTCTTCTTGAAGCAGATCATGCAGGTACAATGGGGAAATCCTTGCATGTTGGAGATGCAGTTTACAATGGTATTCTATCAGCATTCTTGGCTAAAAACGGATTCACTGGTGGTGAATCATTGATTGATGGAAAAGAAGGATTCATAAAAGCCATGGCTTGTGACTTATATGAAAAGCATCGTGATGATGCAGAATTGTCCCAGTTCATCGACATAAATTTAAATAGATTCAATATAAGCAATGTCTATCTAAAGAAATATCCATTTTGCAGGCATATTCATTCAGCTATTGATTCAACATTACACTTGAAAGAGGAAATTGCTGATTTGGATTTGAATCTTGACGATATTGTTTCAATGGATATAGAAACATATAATGTGGCAAGTGAACATGATAACTATAATCCTAAGAATCTGCAGGATTTAAAGCAATCCTTGCCTTATGCTGTAGCCATTGCATTTCTTTGTGATGACTTGAGTTTGGATACAATTGATGAATTGATTGATAAAGGTCTTTTTGAAGAAGATTCGAAGGATGAAGAAATCTTAAGAATCAAATCCTTTGCAAATAAAATTAAGATTTCATGCAATGATGAATTAGATAAGTTGACTCCAGAAAAAAGACCTTCAAAAGTAATGATTAAATTTAATGACGGTTCTTCCAAGGAGGACACCACATTTTATCCATTGGGAGAAGCTGAAAATCCTTTGATGGAAGAGGATATTTTAGAAAAATTCTCTCTTCTAAATCCTAAGTTTAATATGAATAAGTTACAAATAATAAAACATATGGAAGATTATTCAATCAGTGAAATCTTTGAAGAATTAGGTTTATGAAATTTAAATTATTTAATTTGATATTTTAATTATTGATATTTTAATCATGATTTTTAATATTGATATTTTGATTATTGATTTTTTATAGAAAGTGATTTTTATGATGGATGAAACTAAAAAATCATTAGCTGAATTGGGAATAAATGAATTGCATGATGATTACATATCAGATAAGCGATTTGAAGATGGGGGACAATATAGATTTGAAGTTCCAGGAATACAAGGCCCTTCTGCATTGGAATCCCTTTTAAAAGCATGCAATGATTATGATTTAACTATTCACAGAGCCACTCAAACCAAGGGAATCATGTTTTTATTGGATGATGAAATAAGTGAAATGGTTGATTTGGCAAAGAGTGCAAATATTCAATTGTTCTTGGCAGTTGGTCCAAGGGCTCCTTATGATACAAGCGCTACCGTTCAAACTGAAGAGGGAAAGCGCATAGGATACAGATTAAGAGGATACAATAATCTTGTTTATGCTATTGAAGATGTTAAAAGAGCTGTTGAATTGGGAGTTCGAGGCATATTGCTATACGATGAAGGATTGCTTTATGTACTGGCTAAAATGAGAGATGCTGGAGAATTGCCAAAAGATTTAAAATTCAAGTTATCTGCTCATGCAGGCTGTTCAAATCCCGCTTCCGCTAAATTGTTTGAATCAATAGGATTAAACTCACTTAATCCAGTAAGAGATCTTCAGATTCCGATGTTGGCTTCTCTACGTGATGCAATAGACATTCCTATAGATATCCATACTGAAAATCCAAAGTCAACAGGTGGATTCATACGTCATTATGAAGTTCCTGAAATGATTAAGGTTGCAAGTCCAGTCTATTTGAAGACTGGCGGATCTGTTGCAAAGCATCACAGTTGGGACACAACTGAAAAAGAGGCTCGCCAAAGAGCAAAACAGGTTGCTTTGATTAGAGATTTGATTGAAAGGCATTATCCTGAAGCTATAATGAGTAAATTATAATAAAAATTAATGAAAACAAATAAAAATAATTGATTTAATCGTTTTTCAAATTAAAATATTGTTGATATTATGGATTTGATTGAAAAGGTTCAAAATGCAGTTGTAAACGCAGGCAGTTCATATAGTGAAGATAGATTGATTGCCTACGAAAATGCCCTAAAATTGGAAAGGGAACTTGATAATGAAAATGCAGTTTGGGCTTTGGAACAGATGATTGAAAACTTCAAGGTAGCTAAAGAGAATAAGCTTCCATTATGTGATGATACTGGAATTCCACATGTCCTGATTGAAATTGGTGAGAATAGGGAAATTCCTAAAGGATTTTTCAATGAAATCAATATTGGAATTGCTCAAGGACTTGATGAGCTTCCAGGAAGGCCAATGGCAGTTAAAGGAAATGATATGGAACGTATTGAGCAATCACAAGGTCTTTACAATGAATCCAATATGATGAAGCCCGCTTCATTTTTAATGGAGCAAAAAGATGAATCCACTTATGGAAGAATGATTGGGGTGGATGATGATAAGATAAGAATCACAATTCTATTGGAAGGTGGAGGTCCTGAAATAAGGGCAAAGACCTATAGGGTTTTTCATAAAAGAGATTCAAACATAGTTTTCGGTGAAGCTTTGGATTGGCTAAAGGAATCATTGGCTATGTTGGGCTGCACACCTTCAATTCCAGCTATTGGAGTTGGAAGGACTCACTTTGAGGCAAATGCGTTGATGCTTAGGGCAATGGCTCATGGTAATTTGAACAATCAGTCTGAAATAGAGAGGTACATAACAGAGGAGTTAAACAAGACAAACATTGGCCCTTTAGGACTTGGCGGTAAGACAACTGTGCTCGGCTCTTTTGTAAATATTGGCTCTCAAAGGGCAAGTGGAGTGAGAATAGTGGCAACAAGGCCTGCATGTTTTGTAGAGCCAAGAGTTTCAAGCTTTGAGTTTTAGTTATTCAATTAATGAAATAGAATTAAATATTAGAAAAAATTATATTATATCAAGTTTAATTAAGATTATTGATATTAATTATTAGATATTAATTATTAGATTATACAGATTATTTATGATTATTAGGAGACTATTATGAACGAAAATCCAAAACCTGGTAAAAATGGTTTTAAATTCCCTGAACACAGCATTAAAACTAAGATAACTGATGTAAAGCCTAATGAATTGGTTACTAGAGGTTATAATCAGGAAGATTTAATTTCTAATCTTAGCTTTGCAGAGATGGTATTTCTTCTCCTTAGGGAAAGATTGCCAGATGAGAGGGAATCCAAGATTTTTAACCATATCCTTGTTTCATTTTGCGATCATGGTGTGACTCCTCCAAGCACACAGTCTGCAAGATTGATAGCATCATCAGGTGCAAATATCAATAATGCTGTTGCAGGGGGATTGTTGTCCTTTGGTAAAAACCATGCAGGAGCTATTGAAAAGGCAATGGAATTATTCCAGGAATCAATCAGCTCATTAGATCTTGAAGAAACTGCTGATGAGGATATAAATAGGAAAATCGCTGGAAAAGCTATTGAAATTGTAGATACGTACCAGTCCGAATCCAAAAGAATACCTGGCTATGGCCATAGGTATCATGATAAGGACCCTCGTGCAGTGAGGTTATTGGATTTGGCTGTTTTGGAATCTTCCATTGGTCCACATACAAAATTGGCTCTTGTAATCGAGAGCATATTATCTGAAAGGAAAGGAATTTGCTTAAATGTGGATGGGGTCAATGCAGGATTGCTTTCTGATTTAGGCTTTGACAGCTCTTTAGGTTTAGGCATTTTCATGATTGGAAGGCTCCCTGGACTTGTAGCTCATGCCTATGAAGAGATGGAAGAGGAAGAGAAATTCAGACGCTTCTGTGATTTGGAAGATATCGTTTATGAAGGTTTTAAGAATAGAGACATTAATGAATAATAATTATCATAATTATCATAATTATCCTATTATTTTATGGAGAAATAAACATGGAATTTTTTGATGTAATTGAACAAAGATACAGTATGAGAGGATTTGAAGACAAGGAAGTCGAGCAAGAAAAATTAGACATGATATTAAAAGCTGCTCAACTTGCTCCAACTGGAGTTAACTTCCAGCCTTTTAAGGTAATTGTAATTGACACTAAAAAGTATAAGGAAGAATTGAAAGGAATTTACAGTCCTGATTGGTTTACACAAGCACCAATTGTCCTTTGTGTAGTCGCTTCTAAGGAAAAGGCTTGGACTAGAAAGTATGATGACAAGAACATTGCAGACATTGATGCAACCATTGTAATGACCCATATGATTCTTGCAGCTGAAGATCTTGGCTTGAACACATGCTTCATTGCAGCATTCAAACCTGATAAGGCAAGGGAATTCTTGGCTTTGGATGATGAATGGGAACCTGTATTGTTCACTCCATTAGGTTATGGAAATGCAGATCCAAGAGACACTCCTAGAAAACCTATTGAAGAGTTGGTCATTTACAAATAATTATTATTAGAAATTGATATGAGAATTGATATGAGAATGGATACGAGAATTGTTTATAAAAAACTTAAGTTGATACTATGAGAATTACAAAAAAGTCAATTATTCTACTAGTTTTTTCAGTTATCCTAATGGTTTTAGGATTATGGAATTATGTTGATGCAAACCCAGTAACTTACGAGGTCATAGCTTCAAGTGTTGTGCTTATTGTAGTTGGATGGACACTTGCAATGTCTGTTTTTGAACCTAGCTGGACTAAGGCAGCTATTTTCATTGATGGGTTAATCTTTGTTTTGGTAGGTATTACCTTCCTATTAATGCCATATAATCTCATTTTCATTTTATTTGGTATTATTTTGCTTGTAATTGCAATTGCAGCATATATGGGAAAATTACCTAAATCTTTCTTAAGATTATTCCATAAATAATTAAAATTTTTTTATTATTTTTTAATTATTTTTTTAATTTTTTTTAACTATTTTTCTAATTATTTTTTTTACTATTTTTCTAGATATTTTTTAATTATTTTTCAAATTTTTCTTAATTATTTTTTTAAAATTTTTTATTACTTTTTAAAATATGTGATTTTTTATTTTTTTATATTTTTCACTATTATTTTTCTTTTCATGAAATTTCAAGTTTTTTTCATGAAAGCTATTTTTTTATTTTTCATATCTTTATTATAATTGCCTTATTTGGATTTTTATCAATTTTAATCAGTTTAATTTTTTTTAAGATTTTTTTCAATTTTCTCTAATTTATGCATTGAAACTAATTCAAATTTCCTAAAAAAACTCAAATTTATAATGTCGTTATAATTTCTTTTATATATTATAATATTACATTATTTTAATAAAATATATATATTAACAAAAATAGATATTAATATACCATGGTGATTTATTATGGCAGGGATATCAGAAGCTATTACCCAAATAAAAAAAGCTGAAAGTGATGCTGATTCCTTAGTAGAACAATCAACAGTCGATGCGAAAGCAATGATTGATGAGGCTACTGTTAAAGCTAATGAAATGATTGAACTTGCTAAGAATGAAGCTAGCGAAGAAGCTCAATCTACTGTTTTTAATGCAGAAGAAAATGCAAAGAAAGAAGCTGAATCTATTGCTTCCCAAGCAGAAAAAGATGTTGCTAACATCAAAAACGCTGCTAAAGGCAATATAGATGAAGCTGCTTCAATTATTGTTAAAAATATTTTATAGTGTGAGATAATGTTTAGAACTGCGAGAATGCGTAAGCTTAATGTTATAACTTTGGACAAATACGCTGGTCCTACAGTCAGTGCACTTCACGACGAGGGTGTTGTCCAAATAAATGATATTTCTGAACGTATTCAGCAAGATCCTAAGCTAGCAGAACTTTTGAAACCTTCAAAAGTTACACCGCACACCGGTAAGATCTCTTCACTTCTTATGAAGACAAGTGCAATTTCCGATTTACTGGGAGATGCATTGTCTGAAGGACAGGGTATGAAAGACATGCTAATGTCATTCATCAGTCCGGACATTCCAGTTCCTAAAGAAGTCGAAGATGTTGATACTGAAAGCTTGATAGCTTATGCAGAATCAACATTAAGCCAGGTGGAAGGTGAAACAAAAGGTATTGAAAATAAGTTAGCCGCACTAGACAGTGAAGAGAGTAAACTTGAATCAAATAAAGTTTTGGCAAATAAGCTAAAATCTTTAGATATGGATTTAGGTCTGTTAAGTGATTCTAAGTACACTTCTACCATTGTTGGTAGGATCAGTGCTGAGTCAGCTCAGAAATTCAAAGATGAATACAGTAAGATTACAGATGATCTCTTCTACGAATTAGTTCCAGACGAAGAAAAAGAATATTATATCATGGTGGTCGTCGTTGCTAATGAGTTTAAGGATGATATCTATACCTTACTGAGGAAAAATGAATTCGAGAAGTTTGAAACTGACGGTTTAGAAGGAAGACCAGATAGTCTTATTTCCTCTTCTGAATCCAGACTCCAAGCTATCGAAAGTGAAAGATCCCAAGCTAAAGCTGAATTGAAAGTTGTAGCGGAAAAATGGGATGATGAAGTTCTTGCTTTAAAAGAACAATTAGAAAACGAAAAAGATAAAAATGAGGTTTTCGCTGGTTTTGCAGAAACAGATAAAACATATGTCTTCGAAGCATGGGTACCTGAAAAAGATGTAGAAAAAGCTCAAGCTATTATTGAGACTGCAACTGAAGGTCATGCAATCATGGAAGTTGAAGAAGTTCCAGATAACGCAGAAGACGTTCCGGTTTTACAGCAAAACTGTGCATATGCTAAACCTTATGAATTATTAGTTGAAATGTATTCCCCATTGAAATACAATGAAATTGACCCTACATTATTTGTAGCTATTACATATCCTTTCTTCTTCGGATTCTGTTTAACCGATGCAGGATATGGTCTTTTAGTTGCAATCATAGGATTCATCCTCTACAGAGGAATGGGTAAAATCAACAGAACCATGCATGATGGTGGATTAATCATTATGGCAAGTGGTTTATGGGCTATTATTTTAGGTCTTGTAACCAATGGTTTACTCGGGGACTTATGGACTAGAATATTAGGTTGGGGACCTGCTCTTCCTACAGTTATTGATTCAATCAATGCATTCAAATATCCAGCTACTATCTTGGTTATTGCTATTGTAATCGGTGTAATCTATACCAACATAGGTTTCATCTTAGGTGCAATCGACAACTTAAGATATGGTGAGAAGAAAGAAGCAATCGGTTCTCAAATTGTTTGGTTCGTATTTGAACTCGGTATTATTTTACTCGTATTAGGATTCTTGTTCCCAGCAATCGGAATGATTGGAATGGGATTAGGTGCAGTGCTTATCGTTGCTGCTCTTGGTATGCTCATATGGGCTAATGGTGCTTACGGACTTATGGATGTATTCGGTTTCATGGGAGATGTATTATCATACGCTCGTCTTTTAGCTCTTTGTTTAGCTACAGGTGGTATTGCTATGACTGTAAACATCTTAACTAACATGGTAAACGATATGATTCCAGTTGTAGGTATTGTTTTAGCTGTCATCATTTTTATTGGTGGACATATTGCAAACTTCCTTTTCCAAGTGTTAGGTGCTGGTGTTAACGCTTTGCGTCTTAACTATGTAGAGTTCTTCTCTCAATTCTATATGGGTGGAAAACATTCATTCGAAGCTTTTAAAGCGAAAAGACAATTTACAAAAATCAAAAAATAATCAAAATTTAAATTTATAGTTTTATAATTCGATACTTAAATTGAAATTATTGGAAATGTGATTTTATATTTAAGGAAAAATTATGAAAAATTCATAATTTAAAAAATTAAGAACTTTATGCTTATAACTTGTCAAATAAGACAATTTTTATAATATGATGTTCTTTTAACAAGAACTTTACGTTCTATTTCAAAATATAGTAAATATATTTGAAGATTTATTATAACAAATTAATTTAAGGAGATATATTATATGGTAGATATTGCTTTAGGTACTGCTTTAGCAGCTATAGGTGCTGGTGTAGCAATTGGTTTTGCTGGTTTAGGTTCCGGTTTAGGACAAGGTATGGCAGCAGCTGGATCTGTTGGAGCTGTAGCAGAAGATAACGACATGTTTGCAAGAGGTATTATTTTCTCTGCATTACCAGAAACTCAGGCTATTTATGGATTCTTGATTGCTATTTTATTACTTGTATTCTCAGGATTATTAGGTGGAGGATCAGGATTATCTGATACTGCAGGTATTGTAGCTATAGGTGTAGGTGCATCTATTGGATTTGCAGGTTTAGGTTCCGGTATGGGACAAGGTATGGCAGCAGCTTCCTCTGTTGGCGCTATCGTAGAAGATAACGACATGTTTGCAAGAGGTATTATTTTCTCTGAATATTAGGTTAAGGAGGTCAGTTGTATGAGCTCTGGAGCAGACAAAATTGTCTCTAACATAATGTCTGAAGCTCAAGCAAAAGTGGATGCAAATATTAGCGAAGCTCAAGCGAAAGTCGATGCTATTTTAGCTGACGGTGAAAAGAGAGCTGAAGCTACTAAAGTTAAAATCTCAGATGATGCAGCAAAACAAGCAGACATGAGATATCAACAAATTATTTCTGAAGCTAAAATGAATGCTCGTAGGGCAGAATTAGGGGCAAAAGAAGATGTAATCGAAGAAGCTTTCAACAAAGCTACTGAAGATTTGACAAATATGGCAAATACCAATGACCCTGAATATGTTGATGCTTTAGTTGAAATGATTAAAGAAGCAGCTGTAGAAATCGGTGGCGGAGATTTAATCGTTTTATTAAAAGCAGAAGATATTCCTAAGGTTCAAGATAAATTAGAGACCATTGTAGGTTTAATTAAATCTTTAATCAAACGTGACAAACCTTCTGATCTTAATTCAATCGCTACAGAAGTTTCCAAGGAAACTGATGTTGAAACTACTTTAGAAATCGGTGAACCTATCGATACTATTGGTGGAGCTATATTAAGAACTAGAAATGGTGAAATTCAAGTTAATAACACTATTGAATCCAGAATGTTAAGATTTAAGAAATCATTACGTTCAGAAGTTGCAAAAACTTTATTTAATTAGGAGAGATGAATTATGGCTGATGGAATTGCTACAATAATA
>CACYJH010000010.1 GCA_902774685.1 uncultured Methanobrevibacter sp. | reverse complement strand
ATTGCTCTTGATGTTAATGGAAAAGAATATTTGGCTGTAACAGATAAAAACGGAATTGCAAACTTTGTTTTAAGTGATTTGAATGTTGGAAACTACACTGCACATGTTACTTTGAAGAACATTCGCAATGATTTTAGTCAGGATGTCAATCTTGAAGTAGTAAGTTCTGCTCCAATAAGCAAAGAAAGAACAGAAACACAGATTGTTTATGAGAACATGACCACAACTGCTGTAGATGTTGATACCGATGGAAGAATAGGTGAATACTTCTACATTACCTTAAAGGACAAAAACGGTAATTTATTGAAAAATAAGCCTGTGCAAATCGGATTCAACGGTCAAGTATATGACAGAGTCACTGATAAGGATGGTAAAGCAAAACTCCAAATCAACCTTAAGAATGCAGGAACCTACACATTTGCAGTTGCTTACTTAGGTGATGACGACTACAACGGTTCATTCATTGTAGCTAAGATTGTTGTAAAGAAACAAAAAGGAAGCTTAACAGTTCCAGCTAAATCCTATAAGGCAAGTGCAAAAACAAAAACATTGACTGCTACATTTAAAAATGCTAAGAAACATCCAGTAAAAGGCAAGAAGATCACATTTACCGTAAACGGTAAAACATATTCTGCAACCACCAATGCAAAAGGAGTTGCAACTGTCAAAGTGTCCTTAAATAAAAAAGGAACCTACAAGTTCACTGCCAAGTTTGCTGGAAACAACATGTACGCAGCAATGAGCAAAACTGGTAAATTAACCATAAAATAAATTATTTAATCTAGTATTTGGGTATCTTACTCAAATTCTAGAATCTTTTTTTCTTTTTTTAAACTTTTAATATTCATAATTCAAACTTTTAGAAAAAGTTTGATTGAAATATTACTTTTCACATGCTCTACTTTTTCATTTATAAACAACCAAATCCAACATTAATTTACATATGGTCAACACTTTTTTAAGAATGGGTTAATTTATTTAGGAGGCTTAATATGAGAAGAATAGATGAATTAACTGCAGAAATCAATGAAGCTACACTGCAACTGCAAAACATTAAGGAACAGATGAGCAAGCAGTTCAGGGAAATCTGGAAACTTCAATGCAAAAAGGATATGGGAAAGGAGTACGATAAGGAAAGATATGATGATTTGATGTACAATCATAAGGTGCTTCAAATGAAAAGAAGGCAGTTGATCACACATATAAATTACTTGAATAAGGAGTTTTTTGAAGTGTTGATATAGATTACCTATTTGATTCAATCAAGAAAAAATATTAATATTAATTAAATTAAAGATTTACTTAATTAAACATAATAATTTAATTTAATAATATTATTTAATTAATCATTATTTCAATTATTTCATATCAAATTCCAAGGCCATAAAATGAATGATTTTTACAAGATAGCAAATGAAATTGCAAAGCTTCCTGAGGAAGACCTGTCATGGGAAGACAGATTAAATGAATTAGTCAAATTCAGGTCTTATCTTAAGGAATATTATGATTCATATAATGAGGATTATCTCTCTTTTTTAGAAAAAATAGAAAATGAGGCTGACTTGGAAGAGAAGTACATTTTGGAGTATGACTTTAAGAAGGAAGTTTTAAGCAAAGACTATAATCTTGATGGATTGAATTATCTTCTTGTAAATATTCTATTCAAGTACAAATTAGCTATTGAAGATTATAATGAGTATGTGAATCTGCTTAAGGAAAAGTATGATGTGGAGCTTAAGGCTGATTGGGAAAGGATATTGTCCAAAAAGGATTTGGATTTGCTTGAAGCCTTAAGTTTGCTCTGCTTTATTCAAAGATCAGATTATTGGGATTATGAGCATATGCCACTTTCCTATGCTATTTTTGATGGAACTGTTGACAATATCTTGGAAAGTATTGAAAACCATATTGATGAGGAGAATATAGGATTCTTAAATATTTTTGTCAAATGACTTTTTTTATTTTAATCTCCAATTTGATTATAATTTTATTAAATTACTTATTTTTGCAATATAATTATTATATTTACTTTATTTTGAAAAATAATTATTTAAAATTAGTTATATTTATAAATAACTTGTTATAAATCTATTTTTGGTTTTTGCCACCTCATAAAATTAGTTTCAGTCGTAAAATTTAATGGGGGTGGTGCAATGGAACTGGATTATAAATTGGTTTTTGATTTCTTCATAGAAGTCATAAAGATCATTTTACTTTTCTTAGCATAAATGCATCATGTAGTTGAATTTTTTAAAAAAATTTAAGCTTTATAATTTTAGCATTAGGTGGCTTTTTATCCACTAAAACTCAGAAAATAATTTTAATTAAAAAGCTTTATATATTAAAAAAAGCAATATTATAATAGTGAGAATTTATTTCTCTATTAATAAAATCTCTATTGGATTTTATGGCTGAAACAGTTATTTGAATTCTATTTAGAATTCATTTAACAATTTTTAAATAGTTTACTATTTTTAACTTTTTTTAAGTAATTTTAACATTTTTTAAATATCATAATCTCATTTTAATAAACTTATTATATCATTAAAAAAATAACTATAAAATAGCAAATATTTATAAACAAGCAATCGTATAAACTTTGTATTAAATTATGGGGTTATGTAATGGAAGAGGAAATTTTAACTATTTTTCAACTTACGCAGAGGATTAAAAAAGTCATTAACTTGTCTCCTATTTTGAGGAATGTTTATGCAAAAGGGGAGGTTTCCAAAGTAGTTTATCATTCTAATGGAAATGTATATGTTGATTTGAAAGATGAAAATAGTGTAGTGAACTGCGTAATATTTCCTCGTGTTCATAGAGGACTTGGTTTTAAGATAAAAACTGGTATGCATGTCCTAGTTAAAGGTACTGTTGATGTCTATGCAAAAAATAGGAACAGCAGCTATCAATTTAAGATAAATAAGCTTGAAAGAGATGGAATCGGAAACTTATATGTTGAATATAGGAAGTTATATGAAAAGCTGGAAAAGGAAGGCTTATTTGATGATTCCAAAAAGAAGGCAATACCTAAATTCCCAAAAAGAATCGGTGTTGTGACTGCTGAAAAAGGGGATGCAGTAAGAGATATTCTAAGTAAGATCAATGCAAGATGGTCTTTATGTGAGGTTTTGCTGTTTCCTTCATTAGTTCAAGGGGAAAATGCTCCAAGTGATTTGATAAGACAAATAAAACGTAGTGAAAATTTTGATTTGGATGTCTTGATAGTAGGTAGAGGTGGAGGAAGCCCTGAAGATCTATGGTGCTTTAATGATGAAAATCTTGCAAGGGCAATATTTGCCTGTCCAATTCCTATAATCACTGCAATAGGTCATAAGCCAGACCATAGCATTGCCGATGATGTTGCTGATTTAAAGGCATTCACTCCTACAGATGCCGGTGAAAAGGTAGTGCCTGACATCAATGAAATTAAAACTAAAATCAACAACATGAATCGTAGAATCAGTTCTAAAGTGAAAAGTCAATTGGAATTAAACAAAGGAAGATTCAATAATGTTCTAAAAAGGTCAACATTTACAAATCCTTATAGGATTCATGAAGATAAAAGTCAGGATGTGGATGTTTTGAGGATGAGGCTTAGGGAAAGCTCAAAGGATTTGATTCACAGCAATCGCAGCTATTTCAATATTCTAAAAAGTTCCTTCATCTTTAAGAATCCTGATAAATTGTTTGAGGCCAAATTATCTGATTATAATCAATTGGTTGATAAATTAAGCATAAATTCAAGGAATTTTGTAGAGACTAAAGGAAGAAAGCTTGAAAGATTGAGGGATTCTTATGTCTTGAATAATCCTGAATTGATTATTAGAGAAAAATCAAGGGATTATGATGATGTATTGAGAGACCTTAAGTATTCTTCCAATAAATTGCTGAAGTCTAAAGAAGATGGCTTAAAGGAAATTAAAAATAATTACATTATTAAAAATCCTGATAAACTTTTAATTTATGAGAAAAATACTGTTGGGGGATATATGGAAAAATTATCAGTTTTAAATCCTTTAAATACATTAAAAAGAGGTTATACAATAACGAAACATGAAGATAAAGTGATAAAGAGCAAAAAAGATTTGGAAATAGGTGATGAATTGGAAGTTAAATTCGATGACGGTTCTGTAAACACTAAAGTTGTAGATTTGAAAGATTAAGTTTTGACACTGGGGTGTGAAATATGGAAAATTATGAAGAAAAAGATGTAATTTCATTTGAAGAAGCAAAAGAAGATAAAGAAATCAGTTTTGAAGAAAGTTTAGAAGAATTGGAAAATATCGTTAATAGGTTGGAATCAGGTGATGTTCCATTGGATGATGCAATTAATGAATTCAATAGGGCTATGATTTTAGTGAAAGCTTGCGATGATAAGTTAAAAAATGCAGAAAAAGCGATTGCAAAAATAGTAAAGGACAACGATGATGTTGTTGATTTTGATACAGAATAATTATCGTAAAAATTAGTAAAGAAGATTATTCAATCTTCTTTTTTTAATTTATTTTAACTTTTTTTTAATAGACTTGAGTATACTCCAACAAATACTCAGAGTAATTCTTATCAAGTATTCTTAGTGCAGAAGCATACTGTGGGCTTGTAGCAGATCTTTCCTCTACAAGGTTTCTCAAACTGCTGTTTTTCATATGTTCCCTAACTTCCCTTAGCACGAAGTCGATTGTATTCTTATTATATGCTTCAAGCTCTTCTCTAGTCATTTCATAGAGTTCGTAGGTATTCAAGTCATAGTTTTTGGTTGGGCTCATAAGAACATTGAGATAGCTGTAGTATCCTCCGATATCATCAAAGAATGCATCTACTCCCATGTATGCAAGAAGTGGAATGAATTGGGCTTCAGCAAATGGGAAGATCAAATAGCTTGATGATTTCATATTCTGCCTTAGGGCAACAATCAGGTCAACCAAGTCTCTTGGATGAAGGAGCAATTCGTCTGCATTTGCTATTATGAATCCATTGTATCCAAGCTCTTCAAGTTCCTTCAAGCATTTTATACGTAAATCGAGGTATTTGCTTCCTTGGATAACTGCTATTTCCTTATCTTCAACTTCCTTAGCTTTTTCAATGGTTTGATTAACGCTCCACTCAGCTATTTCCCTTTCAACATCATAAGCTGAAGATTCGTCTTTAGCTATATTAAAATCATCTTTGTTGATTAATGTTGGAGTTTCCATATCTCCAAGCTTTCCATATCTTCCAGGGCCATCATGGCTTTTGATTTCAAATTGTTTCATTTTATCTTAAATTCCTTGTTTTTTATGATTCAATTAATTATCTATTCTTTTTATTAATTAAGATTTTTGTAGTTTATCCTTTGCTGAAATTTCAACTGTTTAAAAAAATTTTATATTCCTATTATTTTATTCAGTTAGTAAATTTTATTAAATCATTAGAATTTAATTAATATGTGTTGAAAAAATATTTTTAAAAACGAATTATTTCTTTTATTTTAATGAAATAATGTGTATTTTTTCTTTATATCTATTTATGTCCATTATAACTATTTTAATTAAAAACTTAATTAATTTAAGTAACATACTAAAGTTTTTATATTTTAATAAATATAACTATCTATACAAAAGACTGTTAACATATTCTAACTAAAATTATTGATTTGTTCAAAACATAGATTATGATTTCTTATATTACGGGGAGTTTTATGATATCAAATAGTAAAATACCAAAACATTTGAATTATGTATTAAATTTAACCAAAAGTTATGAATCCTATTTCAAAAAGAATATGGAATCCCTTGATATAAACATTGGCGAGATTCTTATTTTATTGGAAATTTATAATAATGAAGGCTTAAATCAAATTGATCTCGTTAAAAAGTTTCATGTAACTGAAGCTAATATCAGTAAAACCACTAAAAACTTATTAGTTAAAGATTTAATCATTAAAAAAATTGATGCTGACAACAATACTAAAAAATTATTGTTCCTAACCGATAAAGGACAAGATGCTTGTGAAAAATTGCTTAAAATATTCAGAAATTGGAATGATGAAGTTATAGGCGATATTCCTATGGATGAATTGAAAGCATTTTCCCATACTTTAAGCAAACTATCTGAGAATTCTCTTGAATTGATGTAACTCCAGATTTTAACATTAAAGTCTGGCTTACCTTTTTTTTTAATAATTCCAGTCTTTTGATTTTTACTATTTTTACTATTTTTTTATTATTTATTTTTACAATTTTTAAGATTTTTTAAGATTTTTAAACAGGATCTTAATTGGATTTTCGTGCTTTTTTTAAGGTAAACCTAAAGATTTCAAGGAGTGTCACCTTTTAGGTTACACTTTCAAAATTTTTCAAAACCTTTATATACTATACTAATATAATTATTATTAAGGACGTGAGGTTAACCTATGATTGTCCTAGGTGTGTTTTTCAATGTCTGTGTTAGATACTCTTAAATCCCTCATCGGAGGGGCAAAAAAAGATATAGATAAAAATTTAACTAAAGAAGCAGAATCTGTTGAAGAAGCTGCTGATTCTATACAGACATCTTCAGAAGAGGAAATTGAAGTAAAATCTGATTCTGAAACTATTTCTGAGGAAGAACCTTTAGAAGCTGAAGCTCCTGCAGAGGAAGAAGAAGCTGCTGAAGAGGAAGCTCCAGAAGAAGTTGAAGCTGAAGAGGCTCCTGTTGAAGAAGAAGCTGTTGAAGAAGCAGTTGAAGAGGTTCCTGAAGAGGAAGTTTCTTTAGATGAAGAGGAAGAATCAATTGATGATAAACTTTCAGAAGAGGAAGAATCTTTAGAAGCAGCTGAAGAAGCTGTTGAAGAAGAAGCTTCAGAAGAAAATGAAGAGAGCGATAATATGACTTTATTAAAAGAAAATGATATATATTCAATGGATGATATTGATAAAGAATTTACTCAAAAATTCGTTGATGCTGGAATTGAAACTGTAGACCACTGTTTCCAATGTGGTACCTGTGGTGGAGGATGTCCTTCTGGTAGAAGAACTCCTTACAGAGTAAGACAAATTGTAAGAAAATGTTTATTAGGACTCAGAGAAGAAGTAGTATCTGATCCTGCATTATGGATGTGTACCACCTGTTACACCTGCCAAGAAAGATGTCCTAGAAGTGTAAAAATCGTAGACATCATCAAAATGGCACGTAACGAAGCAGCTAAAGCTGGATACATGGCAGATGCTCACAAAGCAACTGGTTCCTATGTAATTAAATTCGGTCACGGTGTACCAATCAACGACAAAACCAAAGATTTAAGAAAAGCTATTGGACTTGATGAATTACCTCCAACTGTACATGCTTTCCCTGAAGCATTAGAAGAAGTACAAAAAATCTGTGCAGCATGTGAATTCGATAAATTAATCGGTTTCAACATGGAAACTGGAGAATTAGAATAAACATATTGAAGGAGTTATTATTATGGAGATTGCATATTTCTTAGGTTGTATTATGAACAACCGTTATCCTGGTATCGAAAAAGCAACTAGAATCTTATTCGATAAATTAGACATTGAATTAAAAGACATGGAAGGAGCTTCCTGTTGTCCTGCACCTGGTGTATTCGGATCCTTTGACCAAACCACTTGGGCAGCTATTGCAGCACGTAACCTCGCTATTGCAGAAGAAATGGGTGCAGAAATTATGACCGAATGTAACGGTTGTTTCGGTTCCTTACGTGAATGTGACCACTTATTAAAAGAAAACCCAGCTAAAAAAGAAGAAATTAACGCTATTTTAGCTGAAACTACTGACAAACAATACAAAGGTGAAACTAAAGTAAGACACATGGCAGAAATTTTATACAACGATGTAGGTCTTGACAAATTATCTGAAATGTTCACCAAAGACTTAGGTATTAATGTAGCTGTACACTACGGATGCCACTTCTTAAAACCTACCGCAGAAGTAGGTATTGAAGAATCTGCAGAAAACCCAACCATCTTAGATGAATTAGTAGAAATCACTGGTGCTAAATCTGTACCTTACAAAAACAAAATGATGTGCTGTGGTGCAGGTGGAGGTTTAAGAGCTAGAGATATTGATGTAACCTTAAGTTACACCAAAGAAAAACTCGACGCTATGGCTGAAGCTGGTGTAGACGCTATTGTAGAAGTTTGTCCATTCTGTCACTTACAATTCGATGTAGGTCAAACTGAAGTTAACGCAAAATACGGAACTGACTTCGCATTCCCTGTAATGCACTTAGCTCAATTATACGGATTAGCTATGGGATTAAGCGCAGACGAATTAACTTTCGATGCACAATTAATCGACGCAACTCCAGTTCTCGAAAAATTAGAATAAGTAGTTTAATTACTACTTATCATTTTCTTTTTTTTAAACAATTTTTTTAGTTCGTTTATCCACTAACAATCACTGCTATTTTTAATAATGCATAGAAAAAAATTTCTTATTTTCAAAATGATGATCTGCTGATGACAGATTTAAATTTTATTAGTATATTTATAAACAGGTTTAATAAAATTAAATAATTACAATATATAAAAATTATTAGTATAATAATAAACTATATTAATTACAATAACTAAAAATATATTCATATTAGTTATATAATACAAATTATATAGTTTGAATAAAAATTAACTGGTTTCGCTGGTATTATTTTGCTGGTTTAACTAGAAATTAGTATTATAAATTATAATTAGGAGAAATAATATGTTTATTGCAATATTAGGTGGAATATTTAGATTTAAAGACCTTCCAGAAGAGTATGGTCCTTATGTTCAATTCAAAGCAGCTATTGAAGGTAGAGATGAAATTAAAGACATGGATGAAATCGCTATTTTAGACATTACAGGAACCGGCAGTCACCATGTTCTCTTTTTAGACAGATACAACAATCTTAATGAAATCAAAAAAGAGTTAAGAGAAGCAGATGCAAAAGTCAATATTACTACCTTAAAAATATTGGAAGGACATTTATGAGCACTTTGCCTATTGAACAATCTTGGCTGGTTATGGCAAACCTTTCTGCAGAATTGCATAAGAAAGGCATTCCAATTCCAAAGGAAATCAATAAGGATTTGGGTTTGGTCAAATCTCAAATAGGATTTTATAAAAAAGACCCTAGTCATCCTGATATGATCAATGAGATGGCTAAAGCGGATATGTCTTTAAATGAAATCCAAGGAATCCTATTGTCCCTTGCAGAAGCTTACGATAAGGACTTTTATGAAGAATGGTTAGATAAGCTTCAAAGAGCAAATAGGGGAGAAGAGATTTTTAAGATTTCAGACACCCAATCCAGATTCATTCAAAATGTTCCCCCAGGATTATCCTATGCAAAAATTACTTTAAAAAATCCAATTGCAGAAGATAGAGTTCAAGAGATTGCTGAATATTACGGTCTTATAATGGAATTTGACACAGATTCAACAATTGCATTATATGGCGATAAGCCAAAGATCCAATCAGCTTTAAAGGAAATGGCTCCATTCTTCGCTGAATAAACATTTATTTTTATAAGAATGAATTCTTTTTATATTTTTTTAATATATTGATATAATATATTATTTTTATTTTTTTCATAATATCATGAGGATTCTTTAAAATTATAAGGTTGTTTTATAATGAAAATTTTAGCAATTAGTGATATACACGGTAAGAAAAATCCAAAATTAATTGATTACATAAAAAAAGATGATGATATTAAGGCATTATTGATTGCAGGAGACATTACAGATTTCCACATCACTGAATTTGAACCATTAAGTTTTGTAAAGCCATTCATCGATGAAATCGTTGAAGAATGTGATGTTGATGTTTTTGCAATTCCAGGAAACTGTGACCCTGCAGGAATCTGCAATGCAATCAAGGAAAGTGGTCCTGATGAAAAACCTGCATTTTGCTTACACAATCAATTGATAGCTTATGAAAATGTAGTTATTCTTGGTTATGGAGGATCCAATCCAACTCCATTCAACACTCCTGGTGAAGCAGATGATGATCATATTTATCTACGTGTTTATGAACTTTTAGCTGAATATGACTATATTGGAAATACTGATGCTAATAGAGTGGTTATTTTACTTACTCACGCACCTCCATTTGACACTAAAGCAGATGAGCTTCCAGATGGAACTCACGTAGGAAGTCAAGGTGTTAAAAAACCTATTCATGAATTCCAACCTGATATCAACATTTGCGGTCATATTCATGAGGCATGTTCCATTGATAAGGTGGGTAAAACCACTATCGCAAACCCAGGTATGCTTGAAATGGGTCATGCAGTCTTGATTGACATTGACGAAGAAGCAAATTACACTGTAGAAATCGTTGATTTGGAGTAAATCTACTCCAATTTTCTTATTTTTTTATTTTTTAAATCATTTTTCTTATTTTTCAGTTTTTACTTAATCTTTAATCTTTTTTTAAGTTCATGTAATTTCATGAAATAATCTTTTTCACTATTTTTCTTGATTGATTTTTTTTAAGAAAATCAAATATAAAAATTTATAAAATGTTAGTGGTAAATATTATTAATAGTTAGTAACATATATATAATTTCTAAAATTTTAGCTATTTTTCATTGCTTTATTTTAGCTTTAAAATAGATTTTGGGCTTATTCTATTAATAAATCAAATAAAATAGTTAAAACAATCTTTATTATTAAATATTGATTGAATAATTACTATATATTTTATAATTAATCCAATTCTCGAAACTTTGGAGGTAAATAGCATGTTAGAAAAAATTAAAGTTAAAGATTTAATGACAAAAGACGTTTATACAGTTGACTGTGAAGAGGCAACTGTTTTCGCTTTTGAAACATTAATGAAACATAAAATCAGTGCAATGCCTGTCGTCGATGAAGACGGAAAAATGATTGGTATCGTAACTGCTACTGATTTAGGTCATAACTTGATTTTAGACAAGTATCAATACGGCACTAAAGTAAAATCAGTTATGGTTAAGGATGTAGCTACCATATCCTCAGAAGCAAGCATTAAGGATGCAATAACTGTAATGTTTGATGAAGCTCCTGGAGACAGCATAATTAACCAATTGCCTGTCGTTGATGACGGTAAACTTGTAGGCATTATATCTGATGGAGATATCATTAAATACTTTAAGAAGAATTTGATCAGCAAACTTATTGAATAAGTTTAAAAAATTCTTTTTATCTTATTTTTAATCTTTTTAAATTTCATTAAACTTCTTGTTTTATATTAATAACCCTTTTTCATACTTTTTTTAATATTTTTATATTTTACTTATTTTTCAATTGCTTTTTTTATTATATTTTCCTTATTTTTTCCTTATTTTCCATAATCTGCTTTTTATCGTTTTTATTTTTTAAAAAAGAGTTTTTAGTTAAAATTTCTTACAACAAACTTTATATAATATTAATAAGATATATTATTATTGGCTAGACTGGAGGGTTAGGAGTCCTCTGTAAGCACAAATCTCCTTCGGTGCGGTCGAAATAGAGGAGGCGGCATTTGGATTTAATCATGGCCTGTAAGGCTGATGTCGAAGCCTCGTCCTGCAGGATCAATGGTGTCAAAGATATTACTGGAGGGTAATATCTAATTGGCTTTATTGTGGGAACGTGTCAGGCCTGGAAAGGAGCAGCTCTACCGCTGACAGCTGATGCTTGTAGAACCGCGGGGTGGAGTTAGTTTTTCAGATAACCGTGGTTGATGAATTTTGTCCACTTCTCTATGTGCCACTTTAAGGATTATTTTTATTATTTTAAAAAGTGGATTAAAAGCTTTTTTTAAGGTTTATTTAATGATAAAGTAATTGCTTTAGTTTAAAAAAGAAAAAGTTTATATAATAAGTAAATATAAAATAATAATGTTGTATTTAAGCAACGAATATATTACTTTTTTCATTTGTAGTCGGGATGGCCCAGCCTGGTACGGCGTCGGACTGCTAATCCGATGATCATTAGATCGCCGGGGTTCAAATCCCCGTCCCGGCGCTTATATTTATACTATTTTTATACTATTTTACTATTTTTATACTATTTTTATACAATTTTTTACTATTTTTTTATACTATTTTTAAAAATCTAATTTTTAAAGAGTGAATTTTAGATATTATTTTAAAAAAATAAGAGTTTTAATTAATTATTCTTCAATGCTCAATTAAAGAGATGAATTAATTAAAACTAAAAAATAATTTTTGAAATTTATATTCAATTCAGAAACTTATTGAACTATACTTTCCGCATAATACATAGTTCTTGGTATTCCAATTTTTTATTTTTCCAAAACTGTTTCTGGAGCTTGTAGGGTCTGCAACAACCCATTTGTTCCCAACTAGAATCTGTGTCCAGATATGTCCTGAAACATAACCTGTAGTGAATCTGCATTTGTCTCCTTTAACATATCTTGCAGGAATTCCAGCTGCTCTGGATAATGCAACCAATAAATGGCTTTGGTCAACACAATTTCCTTTTTTGCTTTGAAGTGTTTTGACAGCTCCTCTTCTGGTATTTCTATACTTTTTGTATTGAATATTGTCACGGACCCAATTAAACAACTTTTTACCCTTATCAAAATCGCTTTTGAGGGTTGAAGTTAATTTTTTGGCCAATGCCTTGATTTCCTTGTTGCCTATTTGGCAGTTTCTGCTGCTGGACAAATATTTTTTCAGGCTTTCCTTGATGTAGGTGTCATTCAGTTTGAGTGACTTGGAACTTGTCTTGGAAACGGTTTTAGAAACAGCATTAGATGTTTTTCCACTAGTTGATTTAGTTGCATTTGTCTTTGTTGCTTTAGTGCTTGTTGTTGTTTTTTTAGTTGTATTTGCTTTTGCATTATTGGCGGAAACCTTTACATTTATGCTAGATTTTCCTTTCACATCAACATTTATCTTGCTTGTATTCAATTTGACATTTGCTTCATCAGCTTTAGTCAAATCTATCTTGTATTTGCTTGGATCTAATTTATCTAAAATGTTATTCAATAGACTATGGATATGGTTCAGTGTAGTTTCAACCAATCCCGCATTTCCATCAGCATTTCCATTTTTATTTGGACTGGTATTTGCTGATGAATTTTTTGTTTCTTTTGAAGTTGTTTTTGTTGTTTTAGTGCTTGTTGTAGTTTTCTTAGTAGTATTTGTTTTTGTTGTTTTAGTGCTTGTTGTAGTTTTCTTAGTAGTATTTGTTTTTGTTGTTTTAGTAGCAGTTGTTGTTTTTTTAGTTGTATTTGTTGTTTTAACACTGGAATTTGAACTGATTTTAGTCTTGTTCTTATTTATCTTAGACTTTATTTTATCCAAATCTAAATCATCAAGCTTTACGGTATTAGGCAATCTATTGTTTTTATTAAAGAAATCCAAACATTTGCTGTATGAAAGAATTAATTGATTATATGGGACATTGCCTTTTGATGAAGAGACCCAATTTGGTGCTCTCTTATTTTTTTCAATGAATTTCCTTGTTTTACATGCCATCTTAACGTACTCTGTCTTATTCAAGGTGCCTTTAACAGATCTGATATTTGTGTTATTGTATTTTTTTACCAAATTCTTCTTGATTTCAATCTTTGAATTGGAGTCGTTTTCAACGGCTTTTGTCAACAAGTATAAATATTCTGTGCTTGAATAGTTCTTATTGCTGATTTTGACTTTAGGAAATTTGCCATTCTTTTCCACATAATTCACAAAGTTTGTTGATGTTTTTGCCAAAGTCTTCTTATTTATTGTAGTTTTAGCTTCTTTGGTTTTATTGGAACTTGCTTTTGTCGCATTTGTAGTTTTCTTTGTCACATTTGCTTTAACTTTATTTGTAATACTTGAAGCAGTTGCTTTAGTGCTGTTGCTTGGGATAGAGCCGGATTTAAGACTTTTGCTATTATTTAAATCAGCTGCACTCACGCTTTGAGCACCTATACTACCTAGAGTGAAAAACAGTATTACCAATAAGGTCAATATAATTATTTTATTTCTAATAGTAACACCTCATTCTATTTTTTTCTCCTCCATTCATTTTCATAAACTCTTTAAAAATTTCAGCTTTAATAGAACATTTTATTCAAATTGAAAATCATTTTCCTATTGAAAAATTGATTTAAAATTGAAAAATATTAATTAAACTGTTTATTTTTTATTTTAAAGAGTGGTAAATTCATATTTTACTTTTTTAATTTAAATACATTTCTTAATTGTGTTTTTGTGCAAATTCACTCATTTGCTTAAGAAAAAAAGTTTATATATTTCTCATATTTTAAAATAAATATTATAATGAAATAATAACTTATATCCTAGCTATTAAATTGATTTGATTTTAAAAAATTCAATGATTTAATCATAGTAAAATTTATTATATTTGTATAAACAAACTTTATATTGATTTAAGAACAATTTTCAAGATTTGAGAAAATTTAGACAGCAATTAAACATTTGATCAATTATAAGGAACTAAAGTATGTTTAGAGAAAAGAACGTAATCATCAAAAATCCATTGAAAGCAGATATCCGTTTTGGATTGGTTTATCCAAATGTCTACAAAACTGCAATGAGTTCCTTAGGTTATCAAATACTTTATAATTACGTCAATGAAAGGGAGGATAGTTACTGTGAGAGAATAATCTATCCTTCAGTCAGAAGTCTTGAAACAAATAGCCCATTGGCTGATTTTGACATAATCTCTTTTTCCCTGCAATACGAGCAGGACTATTTCAATGTCTTGGAAATCTTAAGGGATGCAGGCATTCCATTAAGAAGGGAAGACAGAACCTCAGACGACCCTTTGATTATTGCAGGAGGGCCTTGTGCAAGTTCCAATCCTTTGCCCTTATCTGATTTTATAGATATTTTTGTTATAGGTGAAGCTGAGGCGGTTTTATATGACTTTTTAGACTTATATTTAGAGTCAGATATCAAAAATAAAAGAGATTTGTCTCCTTTTTTAAATATTCAAGGACTATATGTTTCGGAATTTGACAACAATGCAAAGATCATACTTTTAGATGATATGAATGATGCATATCATTTGACTTATCCGATAGTTACAGAAACTGATGATAAGGACTTCATTCCTGCATTTTCCAATTCCATTCTTTTGAATGTATCGAGGGCATGTTCAAGAGGCTGCAGGTTCTGCATGTCAAGCTATATGTACAGGCCTTTGAGGGAAACGGATTTGGAAAATCTTCTATCAATTGCAGAAGATGCAAGATCCAATACAGGATTGAATAAGATATCCCTGATTGGAGCAGCGGTTTCAGACTATTCCAAAATAAATGAATTGACAGAAACATTAAGGGAAAAGGGATTCCAAGTCTCCACACCTTCAATGAGAATCGAATCCATCACAAGGGAAACTTTGGTTGCTCTCAAGTCAAGTGGATTGAAGACTTTGACAATCGCTCCTGAATCAATCTATTCTCTAAGGAAAAGAATCAATAAGGACATTAAGGATGAAGATGTTTTCAGAGTGATTAATGATGCTGTTGAATTAGGTTTTAATATTAAATTGTATTTTTTAATCGGTTTGCCCTATGAGACTCAAGATGATATTGATGAACTTGCAAGTCTGATGAAGCAGATTGATTCCATGAAGTATAATATTGATTCAAATTCAGAATCTTCAATTAAATTAAACGACATTTCAATTAAATCGATGTCTAATTCATCATCGAAAAATGATGGTGCTTTTTCCAGGAAAAAGTCCAAGTCTTCCAAGAAAAAGTCAAAAGTTTCAATCAGTTTCAGTGTCAATCCTGTTATTCCAAAACCACATACCCCTCTACAGTGGGAAAGCTATGACATGAAAGGAATCAAATCAAAGATAAGATACCTTAAAAAGAATCTGAAAGGTTTGGACATTAAGTTTGACAGTGCTAAGATGGGCCTTATACAATATGTTCTATCCTGTGGAGATAAGGAGATCGGTGACTTGATAGAAAGGTCTTTGAATGAAAAAATCAGCATTAAGGAATGGGCTCAAAATGCTCCAAATTATGAATTCGGAGATGATTTACCTTGGGATTCCATTGATGTAAGTGTAAGCAAAGATTTCTTGATTTCCGAATATGAAAAAATAGGAACCAGTGAGCAGACTCCATGGTGTGAAGATGGCCCTTGCTATAATTGCGGGGCTTGCGATTAAAAATATATTAAACATTAAATCTAATATTATAATAGAAAAAATTTATACAGATTTTATACAGATTTTGTAAGGTTTTTACAAAATTCTTACAAAGTTTATGCAAATTTTATGAAAATATAAGATTAATTTATAACTATTTACTAATTATTTAAAGGTGTTATTATGTTAAATCCAGCTAAAAGAGTTGAAACCATTGAATTATCTTTAATCAGAAAGATGTTTGAAGTTACTAATCCTGATGCAGTCAATTTAGGAATAGGTGAACCTGACTTTGATGTTCCTGAAAATATCAAGACTGCAATGAAAGATGCTATTGATGAAGGAATTACCAAATACACTTCAAATAAAGGATTGATTGAGCTTAGAGAAGCAATCGTAGATAAATTGGCTAAGGAAAACAATATCAAAACAGATGCTGAAAATGTTATAGTTACTGCTGGTGCAAGCGAAGCATTATACGACTGTGCACAAGCATTATTCCAAAAGGGAGATAATGTATTGGTTCCAAATCCAGGATTCCTGTCCTATTATACATGTGTCCAATTGGCTGAAGCGAATGTTGTTGAAGTCACCACTCCAATGGAAAATGAATTTAAGATGAAAGTGGAGGATGTTCAGGAAAAGATTGATAAGAATACAAAAGGATTGATCATCAACTCACCTTCTAATCCAACCGGTGCAGTTATGGATAAGGAGGACATTAAGGGAATTGCAGATTTGGCTACAGACCATGACTTCTATATCATTTCAGATGAAATCTATGAAAAGATTATCTATGGAACCAAAAACCACTCTCCAGCAGAATATTCAGACAATGTAGTGACAATAAATGGATTTTCAAAAACCTATGCAATGACCGGTCTTAGGGTCGGATATATGGTTGCTAATGATGATGTGACTGAAAACTTGCTTAAGGTTCACCAATATTGTACTGCAAATGCTCCTTCCGTTTCACAGGCTGGAGCTATTGAAGCACTTACTGGTCCACAGGATTCAGTCAAGAAAATGGTTGGAGAGTTTTCAAGAAGAAGAGACCTTATTGTTTCAAGCTTAAATGACATGGGCTATGAAACCGTTGACTGTCAAGGTGCATTCTATGTTTTCCCTAAAGTGGAAAGACCTATGGACTTTGTTAAGGCTGCTGCAGAGGCAGGAGTTATTTCAGTTCCAGGTGCTCCATTTGGAAGCATTGGGGAAGGCCATGTAAGGATGTCATATGCAAATTCATATGAAAACATTGAAAGGGCAATGGATATTTTAAGGGATTTGGATTATTAATCCTTTAATTTATATTTTTTTTAAAAAAACAGCAATTTTTCATATACATATCAATATAGGTATGTTTATATGGCTTGGATAAAAAATATATATTAATAATTACATAAATAAATTAAGTAATAATTATTTTGATATTAGTAATATTTTTTAGCTTATTTCATCCTAAAAAGTATTATTTTTATGATTTTGGGGATACTATGAAAATTGAAGAACGTGAGAGGTTAGGAAAGAAGGCTTTTTATATTGCAGTTATAGGAAATTCATTCCTGACTATTTTCAATATAGCAGTAGGGTTTATATCAGGAAGTTATGCGCTCATATCTGAAGGGGCACATACAATTTCAGATTTGATAACTTCCATAATCGCTTATTTTGGATTTAAAGTAGCAAATAAGCCTGCAGACCATGAGCATCCATATGGTCATGGAAGGGCTGAAGCTGTTGCAGGTTTGGTTATTGTGGTGTTTTTGGCAATTGTTGCCTATCAGATACTTACTGGAGCCATTGAGCGTTTATACTATGGAACATATTCAGTTCCAGATCCTATAGCAGTTGTAATGGCTTTGATTGGTATTTTCGTTAACTTTGCAATGAGTCAAAGCATTATCAATTTAGGTAAGAATGCAAATAGTCCAGCTATTGTTGCAGATGGTATGCATCAAAGGGTTGACATCCTATCTTCAATTGCTATTTTAATTGGTATTTTTGTAGCTCAATACGGCTATCCAATGTTGGATCCAATAATTGCATTTGCCATTGCTCTATTGATTGCAAAAACTGCCTATGAAATTGCAAAAGAGAATCTTGATTCAATTATGGGAAAGGTCCCATCTGATGATTTGATCAATGAGATTACAGATGCTTCAAATTCAATAGACCCTGTTCTTGGAACACACAATGTCAGAGTTAATTTTTTAGGCCCATATGCTACTGTATCATTGCATATTGAACTTCCTCCTGAAATGAGTTTGGATGAGTCCCATAAGATTGTTCATATGGTCCAAAATAAGATTGTGGATGATGTAGAGGTTATCAGGGGAGCAACCGTTCATGCATGTCCTTTTGGTTTGGAATATGATCATACTCAAGAAATTGATGGAAAGAATATTTTGGATGGGGACTAAAAACATATTTCCTTGATTTTTCCAATTTTTTTTTAAGAATTTTGATGAAAACCAATCATTAAACCAATTATTTTTTTTATTAATTCTATGTTTAATTTTTTGCAAATTTTTCTAAAAAATTTTGTATAATTTTCAGCTTATTTTTTAAATTTTTTTAAGTTTTTCTAAAATTTTTATTAAAAGCTTTAAATGCTCTTTATTTTTTAAATAAACTTCAATAAATAGGGTAAAGATGATATAAAGGATTTATTTTATTAGTTTTTTTTATTATTAAACTATTATATATTAATTTTATATATAACTTTATAATATTTAGACTATCAATTTTATAAAGATTAATCATTGTTCTTTTATAAGTTAAATAACTAATATTTGTTTATATTTTAATTATTTGATTATTATTCTATTAAATTTTAATAAAATAATTAATTATAACTGGTTATTTGACTTAATTCGAATTATTAATCGTTTTTAATTATTATTTATTTTAATTGCTTTTTTTCTTGTTTAAATAACTAATTATTCTATAAAATTTATCAAACTAATTTTATATTTTAATTTCATTAAATTAATTAATATTTGGTAGATATATTCAATTTTAGCACTATTTTGACCTTATTTTTTAGAATTTTTATGGGAAAGATTTATATGCTATTAAACAGTTAATTATACATAACATTAAAAAAATATTATCTAAAACTTGTTGAATTATCTTTTTTTTATTGCATTAGCTCTTTAAAAAAATTTTAATTTCAATAATACTTGAAGATATTTAACTATAAGAGTATTTTTTAAAACTTTTAAATTTGTATTTTTTTAGTGTATTGAGGTGAAAAAATTTCGTTAGAGAAGAGAACATTGCTTTTGGCAATATTCTGCTTATTGTTTATAGCGATAAGCGGCGTATCTGCTAGTGATGTCTTGGATATGTCAAACGATCCAGGTAACAATGATTTTGTTGGCGGTTCAATTGATTCAATGTCTGACGAGTCAGTTGGTAGTACTGACACTAACCAATTATCTAATGAAAAAGTTTCCAGTTCAAGTTTAGAAAGTGAGGATAACAGTCATGAAATGACTTTTGATGACTTAAAAGGCAATAGTAGTTCAGGCAGTTCAACTGCTAAGACTAACACAACTATGAAAGTATCCAACACCACTGTACACTCTGGAAATCCTATATATGTTACATTAAAAGATAAGAATGGTAAAGCGTTAAGCGGTAAAAAGATCTTATTCAATGTAACCAGCAAGAATAAGGTTTATACCAGAACCACTGATAAAAACGGTCGGGCACAGTTTACTTACAATCCTGTAGGAACATATAAATTGTTAATCAGTTTTGCAGGCGATAAATCTTATGGTAGTTCCAAAATGAACTCTACTTTAAAGGTTTTAAAAAGCAGCACTGGATTAACTGTCAAAACCAATAAGATTCCTAGAACAACCTCTTTAATTGTTACTTTAAAAAACAATGATAGCGGTGCTCTTTTAGCTAATAAAACAATTCTCTTTAAAATTTCCAAATGGAAAAATAAAGTTTATAAGAAGAAGACCAATGATGAAGGTCAAGCAAAACTTACTATAAATGCTGATAATAAGTTTTCAGTTTTAATTAGCTATGCAGGAAATGATAATTTTAATCAATCTTCCAAGAAAACAACTGTATACCCTCAAAAATGCGGAACAAAACTATCATATGAAACTCTTGTTCAATATGGCAGTGATTATGTAATCACTTTAAAGAAGAAAGTTAATGACGCAGCTGTTAAAAACAGAAAAGTCATTGTAAAGATAACCAATAAAGACAAATCCTATACCAAAAAGACTAATTCAAAAGGTCAAGTCAGCATTCCTATAAGTTGGCTTGGAAAATTGAAATTCAAGATTAGTTTTGCTGGTGATGATATTTTTGTCAAATCTTCTGCAAACACTAATGTGACTGCTGTAAAGGGCGGTACCAAAATCGTTGCACCAGCAAGTGTTGGTCAAGGATTTAAGTACATAGTTACTTTAAAAAATTCCGCAGGTAAGGTTTTATCAGATAAGACAGTTGTAATCCATATAAACAACAAGGACTACACTAAAACTACCAATTCAAAAGGACAGGTTAGTTTAGCGGTAGGTCTTAAGAAAGGATCTTATCCTATCAAAATCAAATATGCTGGAAGTAAAAATTACAATTCATCTAGCGTTAGCAAAACTCTTAAGGTAGTTGACCCTGCAATTAGTATATCTAAAATTATTACTGCAGCTAAAGACTTGAAAGTCCGTGTAGAATACATAAATATATTAAATAAATCTTACAGTGTCACTATTGATAGTAAAAAATACACAATGGATGAATTCGCATATCTTATGGCAGGAGCTATAACCAATCTTAATAAAGGTTCAAAAGCAGATGTTAAGATAAAATTCTTATCAAATAATTATAGTTCTTCTGGGGCGAAAATTAATGGTAAATTATCTAAAAGCGATTATCTTAAATTAGCGACAAACATTACTAAATATGTCAATTCTAAGGATTGTTTACCTTCAAGCCAAGTTACCAGCTTAGGTAAAATGGAAGCAAATCTTTATATTTATGGTTTAACCGCTGTATTGAATTCCTACAGTAACAATAAGAAGTTACCTTCTTCAGTTACCGTTAAAACTAACCTTGTTAAAGGAGGATATTCAATATCCATTAGTCAAAGTGGAAAAATCTTAAATTACAGACAAATATTTGATTCTGAAACCTTTGCAAAATACTTGAAGACCGGAGGAAAATCCGCTCTTAGTGATGCACTCAAGAAGAAAGCAAAAGAATTGACTGCTGGTTTATCAAGTCCTAGAGCTAAAGCAAATGCTATCTTTGAATTTGTAAGGGATGACATTAGATACAGTTTCTATACAAATTCCAAAAAGGGAGCAGCTAAAACCTTCAGTTCAAGGTCAGGTAATTGTTGTGACAAGGCTAATTTGATTGTAGCTATGTGTAGATCCGTAGGTATTTACGCAAGATATTCTCATGCTAAAAACTGTAAGTTCGCTAGTGGATTAAATACAGGACATGTATGGGCTCAAGTTTACGATCCTATATCCCAAACTTGGTACACAGCCGATGCAACAAGCCGCAGAAACAAACTAGGAACTATTAATAATTGGAATACAAAGTCATATAATACTCCAAAAAATTATGCGCTTATACCATTCTAGTTATTGATAGGGATAAGTTGTAATTTATTTGATTAAAAAAGAAGTATTAATAAATAGAATAAACTTTTTAGTTTTATTCTATAAATTTTTTATTTATTTTAATAAATTCAATTTTTAAAATTCTATTTTTTATTCATTTTAATAAATTCAATTTTTAAAATTCTATTTTTTATTTATTTTAAATTCTATTTTTATTATTTAATTCAGTTCAAATCTATTTATAGCTATTTTTTATTTATTTTATAAACTTTTATTCATTAAGTTTATATATTTTCTAAATCAATATTTAAACTGTAAGTTGTTTTTACATTGTTTTAATTAAAATTTCAATTGATTATTATGGCAAAATATAAACGTGTAGCAGTTGGGGGAACTTTTGATAAATTTCATTACGGTCATAGAAGCCTAATCGAAAAGGCATTTGAAATTGGGGAAAGTGTTGAGATAGGAGTCACTTCCAATGTTTTCGCAGGTCAAAAGGATGGAGATATTGACTCTTGTAATGTTCGTATGAGCAATTTAAATGAGTTTTTAGCTGATAAACATGATAATTTCCATATTTCCCGTTTGGATGATCCTTATGGACCGACCATTCATGATGAAAATTATGATGCTATTGTAGTTAGTGAAGAAACAGAACCTAATGCGGTTAAGATAAATGAGATTAGAGTTAGCAAAGGTATGAAACCATTAGATATTGTTGTAGTTAGCTTTGTTTTGGCAGATGATGGTATACCGATTTCCTCTACCCGTATACGCCAAGGAAAAATCAATCAGAAAGGGGAATTAATTTAATTTTCTTATTTTTTTAAATCTTTTTTAAATTTATTTTATTTTTGCATTATTTCATTCATAAAATTATTATTTCTATTATATTTTATTCATTAAATATCATTTTAATAATATTTTCTTCAATTTATAACTTTTTTCATATTTATAAAATATTTTAATTTTTCGCAAGTTTCAAATGCAGTTTTTTTAAATTTAAGCCATGAATTCTTATTTTATTTAAATTTTAAAAATTTTGGATTGAAATTTTCATAAAATCATGAAAATTTTAATAAATTTTTAGGTATTCCTTAAGATTAAATCGTTATGTTTATATATTCATGTCGATAAAACTAATATTAAATATATTAAAATTATTTAGTATAATTTATATTCTATAACTAAAATATCTATTAGTGTGGGATTGTTATGATTTTTATTCAAAGAGATGGAAGCGAATCAAGAAAATTATCTTATGATAATAATGTGTGTTTAGCATGTGGAATATGTGCTGACTCTTGTCCAACCAGCTCCTTAGCTTTAGGTGATGTATTGGGTATTGCAAGAGGTCAAGCAGAAGGAAACAAACTTGCAATTGATCAAGATACTTGTGTAATCTGTGGATTATGCGCATCTGCTTGTCCATTTGGTGCATTAGACTTTGAAATTGATGGTGAAAGTTCCAAAGACTTGGCTAATTATCCAACTTGGACTCATGAATCAGCAATTGATGATGAAGCATGTGAATTCTGTGGAAGATGTACTGTGGCATGTCCTCAAGATGCAATTTTATTCAAAAGGGAACTGCCTGACAGAAATGACTTGTTGAAAGGTGAAATTTCCATCAATGATGAAGAATGTATCTATTGTAGCGCATGTGCAGAATTGTGTCCTGCTGATGCAATCACTGTTGTAAATACTCCAGATGCTTGTTCCATTGAAGTGGATGAAGATAAATGTGTATACTGTGGAGTATGTAAAAGAGTATGTCCACAAGAGGCAATCAGAACTGTATGTGTTACCTGTATGCACAGTGATGAGATTGAAAAACCTAAAATCACAGGTGACATCTTCATTGGATCTGACTGCATTAACTGTGGATGGTGTAAGGAAGTCTGTCCTGTAGATGCGGCAGAAGTCACCAAACCATTTGAAGGAGAAATTGCTACTACTGAAGAAGAGTGTGTAGGGTGCGGTTCTTGTGTAGACCTTTGTGCATGTAATGCAATCGTTCTTGAAGACAATGCAGCAAAATTCAATGAGGAATACTGCGTATTATGTGGTGCATGTGAAAAAGTATGTCCACAAGAAAGAATTGTTGTCAAAAGAACTGCAATGAAACTAACTAACGTTTCTTCAGCTTCTTGGAAAGCAAGCTTAGAAAGATTACTTGATTAAATTTAAAATTTAATCAATTTTTTAATTTTTTATTTTTTTAGTATTTTAATTTTCAATCATTTATTTAATCATATTTATAAAATAATAAATCTCCAATAACCTATAGTTTACGGGGGTTTTCTATTAGTTAGATAGATTTATTATTTTTTCTTTTTTATTCTATTCTTTTTTTATTATTTGGTATTTTTCAGCTTTAAAATGTTTTTAGGATTTTTACCAGGGTTTAAATTCTTTATTCGATTCAATTTAGTTTATTTAGCAGGTATAATCTTCCCTTATCAAGTGTTTGATTAAATGAATCATTTATTTGCGAATTGATTCTATAGATGTAAGTTCCGCATATGATTGCAATGACCAAAATCGAACCGATCAATAGAATCACTTCAACACTTGTCTGTCCAATATTATCTCTTTTCAGATCTTCAAGCATTTTCATAATCATAATCATAATCATAATTTTAACATCTCATAATATGGCCTTATTAATAGATGCTAGTCACATTCTTTCTGATTGAACTGATGTCTTCAGTTGCATTCAATCCGCTTGCATTATTGCTGAAGTAGGATCTATAAATCAATAAACCTGCCAAAGCTATTACAATCACTCCTCCAAATAGCAGGATATATTCTGCAGCTCCTTGAGCTGAATTATCCTTTGAAATAGCTTTAAGATTTCTCTTGATATTTACTTTCACATTTTCTTTTCTATTTGAAATATTCATTTCATTTTTAAATCTTTCAAAAATCATAGTTTCACCTCAAATCGTATTTGTTATTAGTTTCAATGACTTATTATTTAAATATTGTCTTTTTTTCTTATTTAAATAATTATTTGAGGTTAATATGTTAAATAAAGTGTAATTTACTTGTTTAATATAAATTTAATAATTATTTGATATTTTTAAGTCTCTTTAAAAAATTTTATTCATTTTTAAATTAGAAAATTTCCACAATTTAAAAAAATTTAAATATAATTTTATTCATATCATTTATTAGAATTAAAATTCCTTAGGGGTTTTTATTCCAAATTTTAAATGTTTGTATTTAACTCAATATCTAATTTGATGTATTGTATGATTTAACTTGCAATATAGGTATTGAAGAATGATAGAATCTTAATCCATCACTATGGATTAGATTTCTAAATCATTCTTAAATTGAGATAAGTTTATTTCAATTCTATTTTTTCTTAAAATTTTTCTTTAAATCCCTTTATTTTTTTGAAATTTTATTTTTCTTGTTTTTATTCATTTGTCACTAAAAATTTATGATATATTTTTTAGTTTAATAGATTGTTAATTTTATTTTAGTTTTTTAACTAATTTTTAGGCTTTTTTCTATTATATAAAAACAAAATTATATAAATGATTAATAATAAAAATAAATATTAATTATGGTTAATTTTTTAATAATATCCTTTAATTAACTATATTTTAAATTTTTATTAAAAATTAAATGAAATTTGAGAATTTAAAAAAGAATTTTTTAATAATTTAAAATATTAAGAACTTTTAAAGTATTTTTAGAAAATGAAAATTATCATAATCATTAAAATATATATTTTAGGTGGGTATTCGTGGCAGATTCGTTAGATATATTTACTGGTATTTTATTAACCGTCATTGGTTTAGTTCTTGTTTATGGAAGCATCATCTATCGGTTGATAGATTTGATTTTAATCATTGGTGTTTTAATCACCATATTCGGATTATATAAATTGCTTTCAGTATTTGTTATAAGACTTTTGAATTCAAAGAATTATAGAAGGAATTCAAGGTCCAGATTAAATCAAAAATCAAGTGATCCCCTTTCCCGTGTAATGGAAGGTGCTAAAGAGGTTGAAGATTTAGTCAATGCCAAATTAGATGGAAACAATGGCAAAAGTTCCAAATCCGTTTTGAAATCTCATAGTGACAGTTCATCTGGATTAGACGGATCCACTAGAACTCTTGATGATTTCTTAAAAAGCACAGCTCCTAAAGAACCTAAAATAAAATTTGATGCTCCAATCGATGAAAGCAAACAGGTCCTCAAGACCAAACCAGTAAAAGAGGAAAAACCTAAATTCAAACTCCCATCCATTAGAAAATCTGACAAGCCAAAAAGAAGAAGTTATGGTTATTTGGAAGAAAACCAAGAAGAATCCAACCCTGATACCGTTTACTTTACACCTAATTATGAAAAACCTATGAAGGTTACTCGCAGACCTAGGAAGAAAACTGGCCAAACCATTAATTTGGCTGATGCTCCTAAAAGGTCAAATGAAATATCCAAAGCTTTGGCAAGCGTTGGAGATGCTGAAACAATTTATGATAATGAAGTGTCTGATGAAAGCTACAGCTTAATTCCTAAAACAATTGATGAGGAAATCATTTTGCCTATTGATGAGATTGATTTGGATGGGGCATTGGAAGAGCCTATCTACAACTTATCCCAATCTCAAAATACCCTTTACAATAATGTAATCTATGACGAAGGTGAAGATGATGGAGTTATCACTCCTATCTATGCTGATGAGGAATATAAGGAAGAGCATGGCATAACTGATGATGATTTAGGCGGATACGATGATGTGGATTATGGTGCATTGGCTGAAACTGGAGCTAATGAAGATTTAGAGTATGTTGATCCTTCAACAGATGACTTGCCAAGACCAACATCAATTGCTTCCACAAATCCAATTGCTTCCAAGAAAGATGTGGATGCTTATTTAACTAGGCCTCATAGGAAATCTGAGGTTCTTGGTCATCCTAAGCCTAAGGCAAAAGTTGAAGAAATTCCTAAACCTGCTGCTAAGGTTGAGGATATTCCAAGACCAGTTCCAAAGGCTAAAACTCCTGATTTAGAGGAAGTTCCAGATATTTCAGAAATCACAAATGTTCCTGAAGAGACCATTACAATAGACCCTAATGACCCAGAATCATTGCCTATTCCAAAATTATTGAACAGTTATGTAATCTGTGAGAAAGGAATCTTAACTTCCCAAGAAGCTTTTGAAGAGGTTGCAAATCATTCCAAAGAGGAAATCCTATTGGAAGCACCTACAATCAAGGATATGGGTGACAGATTCTTGTCAAGCATTTCAAAAATCAAAACCAGAATCATTATTCAGGAATTTGATTTGGAAGACATATCCTATGTTCTCTTATTGAGTTCCCTTATTAAAAAAGGAGTTGAAATAAAGACATTGGCTTCTGTAGATTCATTTAACTTGATTGGAGACACTTCCCATGCATTGATCATATCCAATAGTTTGGATGAGGAAGATTTCGAATATGGTGCTGTTTATGATGACAAGGAATCTGTAGAAAACATTAAGGAATTGTTCGAATCATCCTGGAATATAGCTAAGGATTTGGATATTAATGCAATAGCTGAAAATAATTAAAATTATTATCTTAAATTAATTTTTTTATCATATTTATTAAAAAATTATTATACTAAAAAAGGTGAAATTTATGGAAATGAGATATTTAGGCCATTCTGCATTTGAATTGATTAGTGATGAAGGAGTAAAGATTTTAGTTGATCCATTTATTAGCAACAATCCTGCATGCCCTCTTCCTGTAGAGGAATTGGATGCAAACATAATCTGCATTACCCATGGTCATTCAGACCACTTTGGAGATGCGATGGAAATAGCTAACAACACCAATGCAACTCTCGTAGCAAATCATGAAATTTCACTGTTTTTAGGAGAGCAAGGTTTTGAATGTGTAAGCATGAACACTGGAGGTTCCGTTTTCATTCAAGGAATCAAGATAACCATGTTGGATGCAAGACACTCCTCTTCCATTGATTTTACTGATGAAGTTCGCCCTGGTGGGGACCCTGGAAGTTTCCTATTCACTTTCCCAGATGGAACCAAAGTATTCCATGCAGGAGACACTGGACTCTTTTCAGATATGGAAAATGTAATCGGAAAAATCTATAAGCCAGACATTGCAATGGTTCCAATCGGTGACAAATTCACTATGGGTCCGTTTGAAGGTGCTTTGGCAGCTATGTGGATAGCTCCAAAAGTTGTCATTCCAATGCATTACAACACTTTCCCAGTTATAGAACAAGATCCTGCAATATTTTCCAATTTTGTAAATCAGCTTCATCCTAATGTGGATGTTGTAATCATGAATCCAATGGAATATTACAAACCGGATTTTGAAAAAGAGGAATAATTCTATAATTAATTCAAAAATGGATTATTTTTTTTAATTTTTTTATTTCTATTTTTATTTCTATTTTTTTATATTTTCAAAAAAAAGTTATTTTTTCCTATTTTAGAAATTTAAAAAAAGTAAATATTTTTCTTGGATATTTCCATTATTTTAAAAAGAGAATTTAAGAAAATGGATTTAAACAAAATCACATTTTCCACTAGGCAATACCCTTACAACATCATCCAAGCTCAATAAGTCATCCTCATTGATTCTGGACAATATCTCTTTAGCTATTTTTTCCTTTTTGGTAAAGCCTGGTTTTATTGTAACGAATTTATTTGTATAATTTTTCATTGCATCTGTAGGTCCCGCCATTATTCTTTTCTCACCATCATAGTCAACAAGACCTATGGAAATCTCAAGCTTGCATCCCCTAATATAGTTTCTATGTCCACGAATGATGAATGCACCTTTAGGTACGAACTCACCTGAAACTGGGGTTTTTGAAACTTGGTCTGGCTCCACCCAATAGACGTCTTGAGATGTGAAGTTTTTCGACCAAGCACTTGAAAAGGAAGCTGAGAACTCACCTAATTCTTTAAGCAAATTGTCATTTAATGAATCGGATGGTACTTTCGCTACAACTGAAGGAGCACCATGTATATCTGCATGCAAATAAATATCATTTTGTTCTAAATATTTCTTCACAACAGCTTCATTTGTACCTGCATCCCTTCCGCAGACAACCAAAATTCCATCACTTGAGACAAACCATCTTAGTTTCTCATACCATTTGAGATTCTTCTTGACTCTCTTCTGTGGAACCATAATGTTTGCCATAGCCTTTTCCTTTTTGGCTTCCATATCTGCAAGTTGCTTTTTGGTGTTTTCAATAGCTATCAATGCACCCTTTATTTTTCGCTTAGCCTTTTTAGCCTTTTCATAGTAGACTTCAGCGTTATCAGGTATGGACTTTTTGCTGTCAAGTGCAATGCTTACATCATCAATTCTCAATGTGATGTTTCCAAGAGGATCCATGGATTCGAATATCTGTGCCTCAGGCATTCCAGACTTTTTGGCATCCTTCAATGTTTTTCCTATTTCCTTCCATCCATAGTCCTTTTCCCTTGCACCTTTGATTACATTCAATATATTGTCAACTTGAACATAATTTGTGAATATGAGTTCTCCTTTCTTTTGGGAATCTTCAATTGTCTTTTCAAAGTTAGCTAATGTCTCTTCCTGCTTTTCAAGACGTTTGGAGAATTTTGACACTTTCTTGTTCCATGCAGCTTCCTGAATGTCTGTGATTTCATTCTTTACTTTAGATGAATAGAACTCATCGCAGGCTTCATTGAAACTATCGAATTTCTCCTCTTCAAATCCTTCATACTGCTTGATGTTTATTGAAATGACATCCTCTTTGGATTTATACTTTTTATCAGGATTTTCTTTTTGCAGCTCTTCAATTTCCTTTTTGTTGTTTACAATCATTGGAGTGAATTCATTTTTCTCCAAAGGTTCAAAGACTGTTTTCAAAGCATTATAAATAACGTTAATCTCTTCAGCACTTAATGAAGAGCAGGCTGTCTTTTTGCTTATTTCAGTATTTAGCATTATCTCTTCTGCATAAAGGCTTCCAAGTCCGTTAGTAGCAAGAACCCTTACAATCTCTTCATCCTCTCCTCCAGCAATGATTTCCTTGAATTCATCGATTGTAAGTGTGATTGGATTGATTCCATTCTCTTGAGGGAAGATGTATTCCTTTTTGGAGCTTATGTCCCTATCGCTCCAATGCTTTCTTTTAAGAGGCAAAATGATTTCATTAGCTTCATTCAACAGGATTATGTTTCCTTTTGCAAAGAGTTCAACGATTAGAGTGTAGGTCTCTTCCTTTTTCATCTTTATTTCAACAACTCTATCGAAGTTATGCTGTTCTACACTAACTACATTTGCCCCTTTGACTCTTTTTCTAAGAAGCATTGGAAAAACTGGTGGATTTTGAGGATTTGTTAATGGGTATTGGCTTATGTGGATTCTTTTTCCTGCCTGGATTACAAGATCCAATCTTCCAGTACCTGCCTTATGGAATCTCATAACCACAGTATCTTTGGTAGGCTGGAATGACTTATCCACTCTTGCACCAGCTAACAAATCATTTAATTCTTGACATATTGTGTATATGTCTACATTGGACATTGATTTCATATTTCTCACTTGAATAATTATGATAAATTAATTAACTTTTAATTAACTTTTAATTAACTTTTAATTTTTTTATTAATTTTTTTATTTTAATTTTAGATAAAAACCTAATTTTTCATATTAATTTATGCAATATTTTATATATTATATTAACTTATATAATTAATAGTTATAGTTTTTATATGATTTTAATATTATTTTAATATATTTTTTATATTTCTAAAATTTTATGATTATATTCAAAACTTATCAAAAACTTTTTTAAATCAAAATTAATTTATATTTATTTTTATAATTGGAGGAAAGTTAATGGATTCTACTGTTAAAATCGTATCTATTCATATTGCTGCTGCAATAGTTGCAGCTATTATATCCACAGTATTTACAACTGGAATGCTAGGATTTACAAACCATGTATTTGCTTTTGCATTAGGTATAGTAATTCTTTATTTCGTTGGACAATTCTGTCAAAAAGCATTTGAAGGTGAAATCGAAGGATTTTCCGCATGGTTATGGGATGGAATTCTTCCATTCGGTTTCTGTTGGTTCATTTTATGGACTATTATAACTAATTATATCTAACAAATTTTTTGAAAAAGTTTGATTAAAACTTTTTCTTTTTATTAATTTTTAATCCTATTTTTTACTAATTTTTTACTATTTAACTATTTTTAACTATTTAGTTATTTTATACTTTTTATAATTTTAAACTTCCTAGCCTATTTTTTAAGCAAAGTTCAGTTATTTTTAAAAAAAGAGTTAATTATATGTTAAAATTAAAAATAGATTTAAAATAGATTTAAAATAGATTTAAAATAGATTTAAAATAGATTTAAAATAGATTTTAAATAAATTTAAAATATAAAAATTAAAGTTAATTAATAATTAAAAATAGAAAAAAAGTTTTTAAATAAAAACTTTAGAAAAATTCATCATCTTCGTCGAATCCACCGTAATCTGGGCTGTCTGAAAGGTCAGATCCACAGTTTTCACAAACTAAAGCACCAACTGGATTCAAATGTCCGCATACATTACAAGTAATCATCTTTTTCACCCCTATTTTTCAAATAACTTAATTTTATAATATGAAAATCCAAATCAATACGAATAGGACTGCTACAATAAAGATTAAAGGAGCTATAATCTTACTTACAGCTACGATAGAACTGATAGTGGAAATAAGTTCAGTTGAATTCTTTGGACCGAATGTTTTAAGATTATAGATTCTTTCTATATTTGCTCCTGCTTCAACAGGTTCCAAATCATTTATAGCTTCCTTAATGGATAATTTAAGATATTCGAGGATTTTTTCCTTTTCCACAGTTCCTACTGGGTTGTATCCTGCAGATAATGTATTTACAGTATGGGTATCTGATGTCATCACTTCTATCTCATCGATTTCCAAGTCCTTAACTGCATTGAATATGGTTTCTCTAAATCCAAGTTCCATATTGTTTGAATCAAATAATGCATAAGCTGTTCTTTGGCCGTTAACTTCAATGACCATGGTTTTCAAACCGCTTTCACCTATTCCTTGATGCTTGTCGAATCCTCCAAGGTCTGTATAATGGCAACCTACTTGGATTTCATATTCAAGGTCTTTTGTCTGAATCAATTTGATTGTATCAAGCAATTGGAAGAATTCAGGATTTCCTGGAAGGACTTCCCCTTTTTCAGGGTTGAATGAATTATGGCAGTCAACCAAAATGTTGTTTTTGGTTCCTAATACCCTTTGGCTTTCAAACAATGTTGCAAGTCCTACACCATATTCGATATCATCACTTCCGGATGGTGCGAATGTAGACAGGAGGATTGATCCGTTTTTAAAGAATTGGACTCCGATATTTGCTTTTTTATGTGAATATCTGATAAATTCACTTGCAAATGGGGAATATTCCATTTTATCCAATGCTTTTCTTACAGCCTCTTCAATCTTAACGATTTCCTTGCTTGAAACTGGGTTGAAATCGTGTGTAGATGGTCCATGAGCAACCATTGTAAATGAATCAAAGCTATTTGCCAATATTGTTGGCATATTTGAACCTCCAATGTCTCCAAGAGGTCCTGGGTGTACACATGGGCTTATAAACAGTGCCTTGATGTCCCCATCCAATTTTCTAAAGCTTGTTACTCCAACATAGGTATCGATTGCCTCTCCAACATTATCAAACAATTCTTCTATGCTGTTTGAACCTTCATTCATATGGGAAATGAAGTAACTGAGAATATCCAATGCTCCAAATCCTAAGTTCTTTTTCATTGGGGAGTTTACAACGCTTATCAATGAGTAAATAGCAAGCAAAAAGATTAAACTGGCTATCACTACTTTGAAGATTGTTGTAAAGAGTCCAAGTTCAAACATTCCTTCAATATCATTTAAGAAACTTGTGATAATGAGCATTCCAATCATAAGCAATGGCTGGATAATTGCAATAAGGAATGAATTGATAATTTTTATTCTGGTTGTACTCCAAATTACAAGGGCATTGAATGCAAATGCCAGCACTGATCCGAATAGGATTGAGTTGAAAAATAGGTTCCAATGGAATAGTGCTCCAACTATAGTTCCAATAAGACTTACAAGTCCCGCAATAAGCATGGACATAAATCCTAAGAACATGGAATGCTTTGTCTTGAGGTTGATTCCCTTAAGGGTATCAACAAAAAACTGATCTGTAGAACCTGTAATGATTGCTGGCAATCCAAAGACAACAAATCCAAATGCTCCTCCATAAAAGAAGTTTTCCAAACCGCTGTCTATCGCCATAGGTTCAACTAAAAATAATGCTGACCCTATAATAAAACTCATTACAATAATCAATAGCAATGAAGTTAGAGCGTCAGGCAATGTTCTTATATATTTTGATAATCCTGCAACACTACTCATACTGGACATTAATAATCAGACCTTTGTTTTCCTCAAAAAATAAATTATAAATTATTATATATTAAAAATTATAAAATATAATATTAACATTATAATATATATAATATTTTTTTATATAAACATATACTATTTGATTTTTTTAAAGCAAATATATAAATTCAAACACATAAAAATTAAATTATAAAAAAAATTCTTAAATTAATTAAAATGATGAAATTTTGGTGGCTTCATGATAGAATTAACTACACCTATAACTGATGAGGATATTAATAAATTAAAAGCGGGAGATGTAATTGCAATCTCCGGTCAAATATTGACAGCAAGAGATCAGGCACATAAAAGAATCTTGGAAGAGGGAGCTCCTTGTGATATTGAGGGATCAGTTCTGTTCCATGCAGGACCTATCATTAAAGAAGAGGAAAATGAAAATGATGATGGGGAAAGCAAATATGTAATGGTTGCAGTAGGCCCTACAACTTCCATGAGAATGAATCCATATGAATCAGATGTATTGGATATGGGTGCTAAGATCATCATCGGCAAAGGTGGAATGGACGATTCTGTCAGAGAGGCTTTAATCAGAAACAATGCAGTTTATGTGGTGGCAACAGGGGGTTGTGCCGCATTGTATGTAGATAAGGTCAATGAGATTAAGGGGGTAAATTGGCTAGACCTTGGAATGCCTGAAGCTATTTGGGATTTGGATGTAGAGTCCTTTGGTCCTTTGATTGTAGCTATGGACGCTCAAGGCAACAGTCTTTATGATTAATTCACTTATTTATTATTAAAAATAATTTAAATTAATCAAAATTTTTATAGGTAAAATGAAATTCAGGAATGGAATAATTATCATTTTATTATTTATAGCGTTAGTTTCAATTCCTATAAGTTTTGCAAGTGATTTGGATGGAGATATTGATTCAAATCAATTGTATGATAATGATTTGGTAATTGATCAAGAATTGGATGAAGATATTATTTCGGATTCTGATTCAAATGGTTATGATGAGGAATCTGCAGTTTTTAATGAGAATATTCAAGCATCTGATGATGAATATGACGACAGTAGTCAGTATGAGGTCTTATCAGATGAAAATCTTTTGTCAGATTCATCCAGTCCTGATGGAAATGTTTTGCCTGATTTAGACACTGATTTTGCTAATATTGAAATTAATTGCAGTGACAGCAATACAATATATGTAAATGCTTCCTACACTGGTTCAGAGCAGTACGGTACTAAATTAAATCCATTCAAAAGCATTGCAGATGGATTTGACCATTTATCCACTTATGGAATAAGCAACGTATTCATTGCAAAGGGCACATATAGCATTACCAATAAGTTGCATGTGTCAAAATCAATCAATATTATTGGAGAAGATGCTAAAAGCACCATTATAAATGGTTTGAACCAGACTCAATTGTTATATATTTCAACTAGTAACATTATTGTCAATATAATTAATTTAACTTTCACCAAAGGTTTAAATCAGAATGGTGGAGCAATTTATAATAGATATTCTAGTTTAAATATTATCAATTCTATTTTTAAGGATAATCATGCCTATGATAGTGGTTCAAGCCATGGTGAAGGTGGGGTTATCTATAATGAGAAAGGTTTCATTAAAATTTACAATTCCACTTTTTCAAACAATAATATCTTTTCAAATGATCTCAGTGGAACATATTCCAAATATGGTGGAGTCATATACAGTAATTTGGGTGAATTGAGTATTTTCAATTCTAAATTCACTAACAATGGCATTCAAGGAAATTACAGTACTGGCGGAGTCATATATAGTTCTAAAGGATTTTTAACATTATTCAACACTAGCATCTCAAACACTACCCTTGACTCAAGGTATCACTCTTTAGGCGGGGCCATTTCCATTTGGGATGGGCGTAATACTTTTATAATCAATTCTACAATCACCAGCAACACAATCAAAGGTTCCTATGTCTATGGTTCAGCTATTGCGCATAAGGGGGTATTGCTTGAAATAATCAATTCAACTATCTCAAATAATTATGCGAATGGAAACTCTTCAGCAAACAGCACAGTCTATAATATGAATGGCAATTATCACTTTGAAAATACTAATTTCACAAATAATGGAATTAAAACAGTAAAAACTATACTGTCCTGTCTTGAAGACCAATTGATCATTTCAGATATTGTCGATATTGATTCATTAGGAGATTTGCCTTCCAGCTATGATTTAAGGGATCTTGGTTTAGTCACCAGCGTTAAAAATCAAGGAAGCAATGGTGATTGTTGGGCATTTGCCATGTATGCAGCTTTGGAATCATATCTGTTGAAATTTGAGGACATCAATTATGACTTCTCAGAAAACAACATGAAGAATGCAATGTATGAAAATGGAACATACGGTACTGAAGAAAGTAGCAGTGGGGGAAATCATATCATGGCCTTTGCTTACCTCTTGAGAGGCAGTGGGCCTGTAAATGAAAGTTTAGACCCTTATCCTTCCAATATTCCTCTTGAAGACTTGGATAATGAGAAATACGTGACAGGATTTGAATATGTTCCTTTACGTCTAAACTATTTGGATAATGACCAGATAAAATATGCGATTTTACAGTATGGCGCATTATACGCTCCGATTTACTCTACAATGTTGAGAAGCAATGGAACAGGTTATTCTAACACTCCAAACACTAACAATCATGCAGTAGCTATTGTAGGATGGGATGATAATTACCCAGCAACAAGTTTTAGTCCAGTCCCTCCAGGAGATGGTGCATGGATAATTAAAAACAGTTGGGGTGACACCAAGGGAGATGGAGGATATTACTATGTATCCTATTATGATTACTCTTTCCCAGGAGTTACAGACCAATTTTCAGCTATAGCAATCACTTCAGTAGAGAATCTCACAGAATACAAGAATATTTATCAATATGATATGCTTGGAAACAGTTATGAATCTGTAGGATACAACTCAAACACTGCTTGGTTTGCAAACCAATTCACTGCAGAATCAAACAATCCAATCAAGGCATTTGGATTATACACATTCGGTTCTTCAAGTTATTTGGTTAACATTACCGTCAATGGAGTCTCCAAGCTTGTTCAAGAAGGAAATTTAAGTGGAGCAGGATATCATACAGTAATCCTGGATAAATTTGTAGACGTGGTAAAAGGAAATGTCTTTAAGATCACTGTAAGATTAACCACTCCAGATTCATTATTCCCAGTTGCAGTTGAATCCTATCGTAAAGATTATAGTAAGAAAGTCACTGCTGGCCTAAATCAATCATTTATCAGTCCTAACGGTATTAATTGGTATGATATGGCTCAGAATCTTACAGTATCCAAGTTTTATAAAAATATAAGCAGAATGAAATTAACTGATGCAAATGTATGTCTTAAGGCTTACACTGGATTTGCAGACTTGTCATTGGATATCAAAACCAATTTCTCTTATTACCTTGAAGGAGATTCAATCCAATTCAATATAACAGTATCCAATAAAGCGGATCCTTCCGGTGAAATCAATATAAGTTCACTTTTAGATGACAGCGTCACTCTTCTTTCCCATACTGTGGATAGGGGAATTTTTGATGAGTCAAATGGTCTATGGATCATTGACAATTTAAATGCAGGAGAATCAGCAAAATTGGTCTTGACATTAAAATTCAATGAGAAGAAAGCAGCTGTAGTCAATTCATTCTCTCTTAAGAGTTTATCCTATAGCTTGCATAAGAGCCTTGTCAAAGATTCAGTTGTTGAATATGCCACTCATACTGAATTCTTGAAGATAGCAACTGTCAATACAACTGTCAAATCAGGCAAATCTGTGACTATTACCTTAATTGATGGTTACAATAACATTCTTGCAAACAAGAACATAACATTAAAGCTGTTAAGTTCAAACAATAATTATACTATGAATCCTCTGACTTTGAATACAAATAACGGCTCTGTAGGATATGCTTTGAACCTGCTTGCAGGAAAATATAAGTTCATGGTCATGTTTGAAAGTGATGGCTATTATGACTCTTCAAATTACACATTTGATGTAAATGTCGTAAAGACATCAACTAATGTTGTGGCAAGCAATATGAATGCATCTGCAGTGGTTAAGGCTATTGACGGAAAGATTGGAAAATATCTTAAAATGACCTTAAAGGATGCAAATGGGAAAGCTTTAGTTGGCAAAACAGTTATTTTCACCTTCAATGATTTGAAATTTAGCAGAGTCACCAATAAATCAGGTGTTGCTCGCTTGCAGATCAATATTGCAACAGCGGGAACATACAGCTTTAAAATTAGTTTTGCAGGGGATGAAAAATTCAGTGCATCAAGCAAAACAGTCAAGGTCTATGTCAAAAAGCAAACATTGAAGTTAACTGTACCTAAAAAGACTTATAGGCTAAGAAACAAGAAAAAATATTTGACTGCAACCTTAAAGAACAGCAAAGGAAAAGCCATAAAGAACAAAAAGATAACTTTCACAATCAACGGCAAAAAATACACTGCAAAAACAAATTCCAAAGGAGTTGCAAAGGTCAAGGTAAGCCTGTCCAAAAGAAAAACCTATAAGTTCACTGCAAAATTTGCAGGTGACAAATCATATAAGGCAGTTTCAAAAACAGCTAAGGTCGTCGTTAAGAGATAGGCTGTTTAAAAGGAATGGAAAATTTCATTTTTTTTAAAAAAATTCTTTTACCTATTATTTTAAATATGATAAAAATCTATATAAATATAGTTTTATAATAATTGTTTATTTAAAAAAATTATGATTATTTTGGTGATACAATGGCAGACATTGCAGAAGCAGCTGAAAAAAAATTAAAATCAAGAATCAGAAAATTAAAAAAGTGCAATAAGGATGCAGAAGAAAAAGAAAAGTTCTTCAATCAATTAGGTCTTTCCTTTACTATCAGTTTACCTACTAAAAACCCTGAAAAACAGGAAGACTTTGTAATGTTATATACCAGTCCTGAAGGAAACATCGTTCACGCTGAATATGCATATTCCGAAGGTGAAGAGTTTACCCAAATGGACATCAGTGAAAAAGATTTAAAAGTAATCATTGAATCATTCTCTGATTTTGAATTAAGTCTTTTAGACTAATCATTTTTATAATTCTATTTTTAGAATTATCTTCTATTCTTAGAATTTTTTTCTACTTTTAGAATAATTTTCTATTTTTAGAATTTCTATTTTTTTATTATTCTTGAAATTTTTTATTATTAATCGATTTGCTTATTTTTAATTTTTTAAGTTTATTAAGGTTTTATCATGATTGTCAATAATTCATTAGATGAAGTTAAGAAAAGGGAATCTGCTTTGAAGATCATTAGGGAGATCATCGATAATGGGGGAAGAGATTCATTATATGATGTTACAGGACTCTCTGGTGGTTTTATAGCAAGTGAAGAAGAATTGAATCTCTTGGAAACCTATGTTGGCCCAGCTATTTTTGAGGATGAGCTTCAAATTGCAGGTAAGGAACATCTCGGTGGAGAAAAAGTTTTGGCTGTAAACAGAACAAGTTCCGGCATCTTGGCAAGCATTTTAGCATTGGTTGAAGAAGGTTCTCATGTAAGTCATTTCTTAGCTGAATTTCCAGCACATCCATCTATTCCAAGATCTTGTAAGATAGTTGGAGCAAGCTATGATGAATTCATTGACATTGAAAAGTTCAACATTCCTGAAAATACTTCTTTAGTGGTTGTAACCGGCTCTACAATGGACCATAAGGTAATTGATGAGGATTTGTTTAAAAAAGTAATCGATATGGCTCATGAAATGGACATTCCGGTATTGGTTGATGATGCTTCCGGTGCAAGGCTCAGAACTGCAGTGTTCAATCAAAGGAAAGCTACCGAACTTGGAGCTGATTTGGTTGTCACCAGCACAGATAAATTGATGCCGGGTCCACGTGGTGGATTGATGTCTGGTAGAGAAGATTTGATTGATGAAGTGAAGATTAAAGCAAATCAATTTGGCCTTGAAGCCCAACCTCCATTGATTTTGGCTATGGTGAATGGTATCAAGAATTATACTGAAGAGAATTTGCTTAAGGCCATTTCCAGAAAGGATGAATTTTACAGTTTGCTTGCTGAAAAGTATGAAATGTTTGAAAAGACACCTACTGGTGTACGTGTCAGTGAAGAATCTCTTAAGAATCAATTGGAGATTTTAAATATTGAAACAGAGCTTTCACAAAAGGACTGTTGTTTCTTGTGGGCTATGATTTTATTGAAGGATTTTGGCATTATAACCATACCTGCAGTGGGGATGCCTGGTGCATCTGCATCAATCCGCTTTGATTTGTCTGCTCAAGATGTAATTGGTATGGACATCAATCAATTGTATGAAATGGTGGATTCCTCAATTGAAGAACTCTTGAATATATGTCAAGATGTGGAAAAATCAAAAGAATTGATATTCTATTAGAGATAGTTAAAAAGAGATTTTTAGCTATTAAGCTATTTTTATTAATTTTTATTAATTTTTATATTATATTTCTTTATTTTAAAAAAAGAGGTAATAAAATGAAAATTTAATTTCATTTTATTTATTATTTAATAGTTTAAAGTACTATTTTTGTTTTATTTTAATTAAAAAATATAAATTTTAATTTTATTCGACGGTTCTAAGCTCACCTGAAATGATCTTTTCTAATGTTCCGTCTTGTCTTTCAATGATTAAACTACCCTCGTTATTGATACCAACAACGTATCCTTGGGTGATTTTACCACCGGTTTGGGTAATGTTTACGTATTTTCCAATGGTATCTGCAAGATCTCTCCAGTCTTTAAGGATAGTTTCTATTTCGCCAGCTTTGTATAAGTCATAAACCTTTTCAAATTCATTCAAGAATATTGCAATAAGTTCATTCTCATCAATTTTAGTAGGCAATTCTTCAGTAAGGGTGGTTGTACCAGGTCTAATATCTTCAGAAAAGTCTTCTAATTTGATGTTGCTGTCGATACCGATTCCTACAACAATCCAGTCGATTTCATTGAAAGTTGCATTCACTTCAGTTAAAACTCCAGACATTTTGTCTCCATGAATCAAGACGTCATTAGGCCACTTGATTTTAGCGTCAAGACCTAAGGACCTGATGGATTTAGCTATTGCTACACCGGTTGCCAATGTGATCAAACCTATTCTCGCAGTAGGGACTTTAGGTCTTAAGATCATGGACATCCATACTCCACCATCAGGAGCTTCCCATTTTTTACCGGATCTTCCTCTAGCTTTTGTTTGAATTTCAGAAATTAATACAGTACCTTCATCAGCGTTATGGTTTGCTAAAAATTTAGCTATTGAATTGGTTGAAAATACCTTTCTGAAACAAAGGATTTCTTTACCCATATATTCGGTTTCCAAGTTAGGGGTGATTTTTTCCTTTGTAATGTGTTCAGTTTTTCCAAATCCTAATTCCTTGATTGATTGTTCAATAGTTTCATCATTGATTGAGTCAAGCTTTGCAGCATCCTCATCAGAAATTACCTCATGACTAAGTAAGAGCTTTATCATTTCTTTTTTCATAATAATCACTCAGATTGATAAATTGTAAAAATTATAAAAATTATAAATTAAATCATTTTTTATTTTTAAGTTGTTGAGCTTGAGCAGCATTGAAATAAGTTCCAACAGCTCCTGAAATAGCAGCTATTTTCTTTCCAGGCATAAAAGTGGATTTCATACGGTTTACCATTTCTAAGTCCTCTTCAGTAACTTTTTCCATTTCTGCATCAATCCATTTCTTGTGTTCATCCACAAAGTGAGTGTGCAAGTCACCTGCAAGGAATGATTCGTTTCTTAGGATTGCCTTATGGAAAGGAATGGTTGTTTTTACACCTAAAATAATATATTCACTTAATGCTCTTTTCATTCTGTTGACTGCATCATTTCTTGTACGTCCGCTTGTAATCAATTTGGAAATCATGGAGTCATAGAAAGTTGGAATTGTATAATTCATGTAAACTCCACTGTCTAAACGTACACCAGGTCCACCAGGGGATCTGTAACCTGTAATTTTACCTGGGTTTGGTGCAAAGTCAGCAAGTGGGTTTTCAGCATTGATACGACATTCAATAGCATGTCCAGTTATGGTAATGTCCTTTTGCTGGTATTCCAACTCTTCACCGTAAGCGATTTTAATTTGTTCTTTGATTAAATCGGTATTGGTTACAATTTCAGTGATTGGGTGTTCCACTTGAATACGTGTGTTCATTTCAAGGAAGTAATATTCTCCATTTTCATACAAGAATTCTACGGTTCCTGCACTGTTATATCCAATGGATTCTGCAGCCTTTACTGCACTTTCACCCATTCTTTCTCTCAATTCATCAGTCATAATTGGGGAAGGAGCTTCTTCCAATAGTTTTTGGTGTCTTCTTTGGATGGAACATTCTCTGTCACCAACGTGGATTGCGTTTCCATGTTCATCTGCCAAGACTTGGAATTCGATGTGTCTTGGTTTTTCCAAGTATTTTTCAATGAATACTGTTGCATCTCCAAAGTTTTTCAAAGCTACTGATTGGGTTGCTTCAAGTGCACGTACAAGTTCATCTTCTTCATAAACAGCACGCATACCGATTCCCCCACCACCAGCTGATGCCTTGATGATTACAGGGTATCCGATTGCTTCAGCAATTTCCTTTGCCTCTTCAACATCGGTGATTCCATCAGGAGTACCTTCAATAACAGGGACTCCCGCTTTTTTCATCAATTGTTTGGAAGTGATTTTATCTCCCATTTTTTCAATATGCTCTCCTTTAGGACCAATCAATTTGATTCCATTCTTTTCACATTGTCTTCCAAGTTCCGGATTTTCTGCTAAGAATCCATATCCTGGGTGAATTGCATCTGCACCAGTGTCAATTGCAGCATTAATGATCTTTTCAATGTTTAAATAAGACTGGCTTGGAGAAGGGTTTCCTAAAGGAACGCTTTCATCTGCATAATTAGTATAAAGAGAAGTTTTATCAGCATCTGAGTATACCGCTACGCTTTTCATGTCCAATTCACGACATGCACGCATAATACGTATTGCGATTTCTCCTCTATTAGCAATAAGCACTTTTTCAAACATATTATACCTCTTTTTTTATTTTATAATTTAAATCTCAGAATAAGTTAATTAATAGTTAATTGTATTTATTCATCAATCATTATAAATCATTATAATATTATATATTACTTATTATTAATATTAAATTTTATCATTATATATTCTCATTATATATTCCAGGACTTGCAATTAAAATTTTTACCATTCTTGAAATAAGATTTGAAAAAGATAAAAATAATAAATTTAATGAATAAATAAAATAATAAAATAATTGAATTAATAAAATTATAAAATTAATAGAAATAAAATAAATAGAATATAAAAATAATAGAATAAATAAAATAAATATATATTATATATTTTTATTTATTATGTGATACTATGAAAATCTCAAAAAAGAAACATCTTGAAATGATTTTGGAAAATGTTCCTAAGCATCCAAATCCTAAAGTTGATCTTGAACAGTATTCCACACCTGCAACCATTGCTGCAGATTTAGTGTGGAATGCATATGGTTTAGGTGATATCGATGGCATGAATATTTTAGACCTTGGATGTGGCACTGGAATATTTGCAATTGCATCTTCACTTATGGGTGCAAGTCATGCATTAGGTGTTGACATTGATGAGGAATCTATAGCTTTAGCAAAAATCACTCAAAATAGCATATCTGAGGAACATGATATAGATATAGCTAATACAAATTTCATAGTTGGAGACATTAATTCATTTAATTCAATAAATGACTTATTAAACAACACAGATAATAAGAATATTAATAATAATTTAATCTCATTAAATAAATTTGACACTCTCATTCAAAACCCTCCTTTTGGATCTCAGGAGAAGGGGTCAAGGCATGCAGATAGAAAATTTATGGAGTTTGCAGTTGAGAGTGCTGAAGTGATCTATTCATTTCATATGAAAAACACTGAAGAGTTTGTAATTGATTATTACCGTGACTTAGGTGCTGAAGTGACACATAAGCTTGTCTATAAATTTCCAATACCAAAGATTTATGATTTTCATAGAGAGGAGTCTCGGGATGTTAAGGTTGTAGTCTTGAGAGTGGAAAATTTTGATAGTTTATAAATCTTTCTAATTCTTTTTTTCATTTTTACTGGAAATAATAAATCTTTTAAATAATAACCACTAAATAGTAATATAATTATTAAATGATTTGAAAGTCATTTGATTTTTGAAAAAAATATACTTTTTTTAGCAAAACCTTTATATACTATAAATTACTTAAATATTACTAATCTATATGTGTCTACATTATGTAATTTATAAGAAATTTTTAATTTTTTATTTCTTTTCATGATTTATTGGTATTAAACATCTGTCTAATGTTAAATACTGGTGTAAGAAATCATATTTTATAGGTTTTTTAATGGTTTAGCTTGGGCTATGTTTTATAACTATGTTAAATCGTGCAGATCATGAATTATTATTTTTCTTATTTTACAGATTATTTTAGATTATTTGGCAATTTAGTTCTTTTTGACTGGATGCTTTATTCTAATATTGGTCAATGTATTCCTATAGATTAAAAAATAAAATTTGATAATATGCAGAATAATAAAGTATCAGTCTTTATACCAAATTCATTCGTGGCAGAAACTAAAGACTTAAAATTAAAAACATCAAAAGTGGGTTTAATTGGCAGGGCTTTAGCTTTGTTTGAAGTGGATGAAGTTGTGGTTTATAAAGATCTTTCAATTCCAGACAGTGAACAGACAGAGGATGGAGATTTCATTGCTGAAGTTCTTCAATATATGGATACTCCACAATACCTTAGAAAAAAGGCAATTCCTATAAAGCCTGAATTAAGGCATGTCGGTATTTTGCCTCCTTTAAGAGTGCCTCATCATCCTGTTGGTCAAGCCGAATTAGGTGATTACAGACAAGGATACACTGTTAAAAGGAATAAGAAAGGTACCTTTGTAGATATAGGTATGGATAAGTTAGCATTCTGCAAAGAGCAACTTACAGTGAATAAAATATTTTCATTTAAAATCACTAAGTTT
>CACYJH010000009.1 GCA_902774685.1 uncultured Methanobrevibacter sp. | reverse complement strand
TATTGCTGGTGGAAAAGGTGCTAATTTAGGTGAATTAACCCAAGCAGGTATTCCTGTACCTCCAGGATTTGTAGTAACCTCTAAAACTTATGATAAGTTCATGAGAGATACTGGAATTTTTAATAGTGTTATGGATATTTTAGACCAAATAGATATTAATAACACCAAAGAGCTTCAAGAAGCTGCTGAAGAAATCAAAAGCATTATTATTGAAACTCCTATACCTGAAGATATTTCCACTTATATTATTGAAGCTTACAATCAATTATCACAAAGAGTTGGAGAAGACGAAGCAGATGTAGCTATCCGTTCTTCCGCTACTGCAGAAGACTTGCCTGAAGCTTCCTTTGCAGGTCAACAAGATACTTTCTTGCACGTTCAAGGATTAGAAAATGTTATTGAATATGTAAGAAAATGTTGGGCTTCCTTATTTGAAGCAAGAGCTATCTTCTACAGAGAAGAAAACAACTTTGAACACTCTCAAGTATATATTGCTGTAGTAGTTCAACAAATGGTTGATTCCGATAAAGCAGGTGTAATGTTTACTGTAAACCCATCCACTGGTGAAAACATTGCATTGATTGAAGGATCATGGGGTCTTGGTGAATCCGTAGTAAGCGGATCCGTAACTCCTGATAACTATGCTGTAGATAAAGAAACAAATGAAGTCTTGAATGTTACCATTAGTGACAAGAAAACCATGTTCACTAATGAAGAAGGTGGAACCTCCATCCAAGTTGAAGTTCCTGAAGAATTAAGAAAAGAAAGAGTTTTATCTGATGATGAATTGATTGAACTTGTTGAAATGGCTAAAAGAGTAGAAGGTCATTACGGAAAACCTCAAGATACCGAATGGGCTTTCCATGATGGTAACTTATTCTTATTACAATCCAGACCAATCACTACCTTAGGAGATTCCAAAGGTGAATCTAAAGATGAAGAAGTGGACTTGGAAGTATTGATTAAAGGTCTTGGTGCAAGTCCAGGATTAGCTTCCGGTACTGTAAAAGTCATTTTAGAGCTTGATGAACTTGATAAGGTTCAAGATGGTGACGTAATGGTAACTACCATGACCACTCCTGATATGGTTCCTGCTATGAAAAGGGCTACCGGTATTGTAACCGATGAAGGTGGAGTAACCTGTCACGCAGCTATCATTTCAAGAGAATTAGGAATTCCTTGTGTAGTAGGTACTGGGGATGCAACCACTACATTAAAGGAAAATGATGAAGTTACTGCTGACGGTAAAAAAGGTTTAGTTTACAAAGGTATCATTAAAGGTGCTGAAAGTGAAAAATCCGCTGAAGCTGCAGTACAAGTATCTGCAACTCCTTTAATCACTGTAACTGAAGTTAAAGCTAATGTAAGTATGGCTGAAGCAGCTCCAAAAGCAGCAGCAACCGGTGCTGACGGTGTTGGATTGCTCAGAACTGAACACATGATGTTATCCACTGGTGTTCACCCAAGAAAATTCATCCTTGACGGTGAAGAAGATAAATTGGTTGACACAATTGCTGAAGGTGTTTTAAAAGTAGCAGATGAATTCTATCCAAAACCTGTATGGTACAGAACTCTTGATGCTCCTACTGATGAGTTCATCACCCTTGAAGGTGGAGAAGATGAACCTAGAGAACACAACCCAATGTTAGGTTGGAGAGGTATCAGAAGAGAATTGGATGAACCTGAAATCTTAAAAGCTGAATTCAAAGCAATCAAAAAGCTTCACGATAAAGGTTACAAAAACATTGGAATCATGATTCCATTATCACAACATCCATCTGAACTCAGAAGAGCTAAAGAATTATGTAGAGAAGTAGGTATGGAACCTCAAGTTGATGTTGAATTTGGTATGATGGTAGAAATTCCTCAATACACTCTTGCAGTGGACAGAAACAATGAGTTTGTAGCAAAACACTACAGAGAAGAACACCCTGCAGTAATGGCTTTAATTGAAAGAACCATTAAACATTGTGCAGCAGCAGGTGTAACCTGCAGTATCTGTGGTCAAGCAGGTAGTGTACCTCATATTGTTGAAAAACTTGTTAAATTTGGAATTACCAGTGTATCTTCCAATACTGACGCAGTAGAAGAAGTAAGAAAAACCGTTGCAAGAGCTGAAAAGAAAATCATGCTCGATGCAGCAAGAAAACAATTGTAATTCTAAATGCATTGATTTAAAAGTTCAATCTTTTAAATCTTTATTTTTTATTTTTTTAAGATTGTATTGTTTTTTTAATATTATTTTAGCCGATTTAGTTTTTTAGTTATTTTTACATTTTTTAGTTGATTTGTTTTGATGATATTAAAAAAATAATAAGTTTTAATTTTTTATTTTGAATTCAGGTAATTTTTATGAATGAAAAACCATTATCTCATGATGAAATTTTTAATCAATTAGATAAATTTCAGGCAATGGACTGCAAATATTCTGATGGAAGAATATTAGGCTCTATGTGTACAGAAGCACATCCTATTGCAAAAGAAGCTTTTTTTAAATTCATTGACTCAAACTTAGGAGATCCCGGTCTTTTTAAGGGAACCAAATTAATCGAAGATGAAGTATTGAAGATGATCGGTTCCATTTTATCCATTGAAAATCCTGCAGGGCATATGGTAACTGGAGGTACTGAAGCCAATATTATGGCAATAAGATCTGCTAGGAATATTGCAAGGGATAATAATCGAATAAAAGATGGGGAACTGATTGTTCCTAAATCTGCTCACTTCTCTTTTAAAAAAGCAGCTGACATGCTTAATCTAAAATTGATTCGTGTTGATTTAGATGAAAATTACCGTATAAATCCAAAGCTTGTAGAAGAAAACATTAACGATAATACTGTAGCTATTGTAGGTATTGCAGGAACAACTGAATTAGGCATGATTGATCCAATAGAAGATTTATCTGAAATAGCTGTCAAGAATGACATTCACTTGCATGTGGATGCTGCATTTGGAGGGTTTTCAATTCCTTTCTTAACTGAAAAGGGATATGATTTGCCAAGATTTGACTTTTCAATTGAAGGGGTCAGATCCATTACAGTTGACCCTCATAAAATGGGATTGTCTCCAATTCCATCCGGTGGAATATTGTTTAGGGACCAATCTTATTTGGATGCTATGTCAGTTGATTCACCTTATTTGACAATCAAGAATCAATCCACTATAGTAGGTACCCGTTTAGGGGCAGCTTCCGCTGCAACATATGCAGTTATGAAATTCTTAGGTAAGGAATGTTACACAAGATATGCGGAAATCGCATTAGAGAAAACCCACTTTTTAGCAGATAAGCTAAAAGGATTAGGCTATGAATTAATTGTCGAACCTAAATTGAACATTGTCGCATTTAATCATCCTAAATTGGAAACTGAGGAATTAGCAGGCTTGCTTGAAGAGAGAAATTGGAAAATATCCTGTTCTTCCTATCCTAAAGCTATTAGGGTTATTCTTATGAATCATATTAAAAAAGAACATTTGATTGAACTTATAGGTGATTTGGAAGAGATTTCCAAATCCATTTAATCTCTATTTTTTATATTCTTATTCTATTTTTTAATCACTCATTTTTCCCACATTCTTTATTTTTAGCTTATTTTTTTTAAATAGAAAATTATTTTAATAAGTTTGCTAAATAAAATAAATGAAAGATTAAAGAGGTGATATAATGAAAAGCTCTGTTCTAGTTTTAATAGGTATTGTTGCAATACTTATTGTAGGTGGCGCATTTGCATTTAAATTCATGGATAAGATTGCAGATGCTGCTGATGGAGGAGACTCTGGCACTTTTCACAAAGTTGCCGATAAAGTAGATAAAGTTACATCATCTGATGGATCAAGTGGTTCCTCAGGTAGTGGCAGTGATATTGTAAGTGAAATTGTTAAGTTCAACTATCAAAATGGTGAAGGATACTATCGTGAAGTCACTTACAGAGATGGTGGATTCCGTCAATTTGATACTTCAACCGGTGAAATGATCGGTTCATCCTATGATGAAGACCAAGAAAAGCTTGGTGTAATTAATGGTAGTTTAGAATAATCTTTTTATTCTAAATTCATTTTCTTTTTTATTTATTTTTCATTTATTCTTTTTTTATTTTTATACTTATTTTTTCAAATTTTTTACTATTTTTTATTTTTTACACCATCTTATCTACCATAATCAATATTTTTTAACCATTTATTCTAGAATATTTCAATTATGTTGATTGTAGGTGCAATAATTTTAATATTTTTTAAGAGTAATTATTATTTAATTAATCGTTCTTTTAATTAAAAAGCATCAAATTTTTTAGCTAATTTTCACTTTTACCAATTACTATTTTTCACAATAATTATTCCTATTTTTGGAAAATTTTATAAATTTTAAAAAAATATTTAATTATATGAAAAAAATAGAAACTCCAATTAGTGATGAAGTGATTAATGACTTAAAAGTTGGAGATAAGATATCTCTTTCAGGTAAAATGTATTGTGGCAGAGATGCAGTTTTGCCAAAGTTAGTCAAATCTATAGAAGATGGAGATATTGATAAATATCCATTTGACTTTAAGGGCATGGCTATTATGCACACTGCATTTAGTGTTGCAGGAATCGCTCCAACTACAAGCAATAAGGCAGAAATAGAATCATCAATTCCAACATTATCTGCTTCTGGAGTTAAGTTTCACATTGGAAAGGGATCTTTATCTGATGATACTAAAAAAAGTTTAAATGAATATAATTCTGTTTTTATCGTCACTCCGCCTGTAGCTGCCCTTTTGACAAATAATGTAATTTCCAAAAAATGTGTAGCTTATGAGGAAGAGGGAATGGAGGCCTTCTTTGAATTGGAAGTAAAAGACATTCCAGGGATTGTAGCTATTGCCCATGGAGAGTCTTTATAATTTTTCTTTTAATTTTAATTAGTTTCCAAATGCTCTTTTTAATTTTATATACTATTTTTTAGATAATATTAATTAGATAATATTAATTAGATAATATTAATTAGATAATATTAATTAGATAATATTAATCAGATATTAAAATTAGATATTACACTTTTTTTAGAGGGATTTTATGCAACGAAGAGGAACCACTAATCTGCCACTGCATGGCGGTCATACACCAAGATGGTTATTTGATAGAATGACAAAACTATCTGGTGCTATCTCTGAAGTTGTAATAGATGAATACGGCACAAATGAATTTTTAAACAGAATATCAAATCCCTACTGGTTCCAGGCATTTTCATGTGTCATAGGTTTTGATTGGCATTCCTCAGGTACAACCACCACAACACTCGGTGCATTAAAATCATCAATTGATCCTGAAAAGCACGGAATTTACATCTCTGGTGGAAAAGGAACCGCTTCACGCAAGACTCCTCAAGGAATCGAAAGAGCTGGAGAAATATTCAATCTAAAGAGTTCCAATGTTGAAGAAATGATTCATTCAAGCAAATTATCTGCTAAGGTGGATAATTCCTGCCTTCAAGATGGCTATAATCTATATGTCCACAATTTCTTCATCACAGAAAAGGGAGATTGGGCTGTTGTACAGCAGGGCATGAACACCAACACCAAGTATGCAAGGCGCTATCATTGGATGGGTGAAAATGTCACCAGTTTCCTGGAAGATCCACATAATGGCATTTCATGTGATAAGAAAGAAAGCACTGCCCTTAATATGGCTTCAAAGGATAGTGTTGAGGCTCAAAAGATTAGTGTGGATTTAATCAATGATAATCCTGATCATTTAAGGAGCTATTTTAAGAGAAAGGATTCAAACCAGCTTCTTTTAACAGATTTCAGCATTGAAGAGAAAAATACGCTTACTCTTCCAGAGCATCATCAAGTATTGGATATGGATTTGTCTGATAAGGAATTTGAGGTTTTGAAGAATGCCTGGGAAATCCAGCCTGAGAAATATGAAGATTTGATTTTGCTTCAGGGTATAGGTCCTAAAAAGATAAGGGCTTTGGCTTTGATTTCAGACTTGGTATTTGGTGAGCCTGCAAGTTGGAAAGACCCTGTAAAATATTCATTCAGTCATGGCGGTAAAGATGGGTTCCCTTATCCTGTTGATAGGGATGTTTATGACCATTCCATAGCTACTGTAAAGGATGCGCTTTATCAGGCAAAATTAGATAAATATGATAAAATGAAAGCTTTAAAACGTTTGGATGACTTTATTTCTTAGGTGTAAAGATGGTGGAAAGAAGAATAAATATTTTTTTATTTTTATAAATATTCTTCTTATTTTTTATTCATTATTTTTTTTTTTATTCATTATTGGTTTTTCTATTTTCATCATGGATATTTACTGTTTTTCCATGAGCTGTTGGAATCACTTCAAATACAGGATTTTCGAATTCCAAATCAAACTCTTTTCCTTCCATCAATAAATGTTGGAAAATAGCAAGTGCTGCAACTTCAGAATGAGGTTGTGTAGTAACTGAAACATTCCAATCAGCATTCTTATAAACTTTTGTAGGTACTTTCGCCCCTCCGACGATGATTAGGATATCATCACCAGTTTCACGGACTTCATCCACGATTTCATGAGCTTGTGAACCATACATGGTCAAATGAACTATCTTTCCTCCATTTTCTCTCCAGTTCATTATGACTTCCATATAAGAGTTGTTGTATTCTATTTCAAAGTCTCCGCCCCATCTATCTGCAATGTCCCTAACGCTTTTCATCATGCTATGGTCTTCTTCTCCTGCCAACCATACTTTGCTTGCACCAAATGCTCTTGCAGTTAAACATACATGGGTAGTAATACGTGTATCTCTTCCAATTCTGTGGTCTAATCTTAAAACATTAATATTCATTTTTTCACTCTTTCTAAATGATAAATTTATAATTCTAATAATTTTTATTCTTAAATTTAAAGCATTGATAATTTTTTTGTTTCAAATGATTTTTTTAAATTAAAGCATGAAAACTTACTGAAATCACCATCAACATTCCAATCAATGAGAAAAGTCTGCCTAATTCATTGGAAGTTCCAAGAACGTCTCCATTTGCAATCTTAAGATGTTTCTTTGCAATCAATGCAGTTAAAGCACCTCCGAATGCCCCTCCAATAATTCCGATGATTCCAATGTGGAATGCTGTAGTTATGCTGAGTGCAGCTGCAATAATCCAACAGATGATGAGTCCTGTAAGATAATTGGTCAAATTCATGTTTTCAATGAAGAATTTTCCAATCCCTTCAGTTGATGGGCTTGAGCAGATGCAACATGTTGTCAATCCTATTTTTGCAGCAATTTCAGCAACGATAATGAGCAGAATCAAATTGATGTTAACAGCATTGGCATAATTGATCAATGAACAAAATGCTGCAATTGTAATTGTACCTACAATGAATCCTGTGGATATTCCTCCCACTCCAGTCATAGGATCTTTCATGATGCTTAATTTTTTCTGAGGGTCACCATGAACCATCACTCCATCACCGAAGTCCATAAGTCCATCAAAATGATTGAATCCATTAATCAACAATAGGAACCCATAGACTATTGTAGCTGTAAGAAGTGCATCAAAATGGAAAAATGCTGTAAAGATGTATGCAATTATAGCTGCCAACAATCCAACAATTCCATTTATAATAGGCCAAATCCAAGTTACTCTTGCCAATTCCTCAATAGTTGTATAAACATTTAAAGGAAGGATTGTTGAAAATGTTATTAATCCTCCTATTGAACGTAAAGTGGAAGGCTTTTGCTTTTCAAAATAATCGTCATTGTTTTTTTCTTTCATTTCAACACTTCTTTAGTTTTTATTTTTTATTTTTTCTATCTTGGGTTCATTATTGTTTTATTGATTAAATTATTTTAATAAATATGATTAATTTCTATTCAAGTATTTTTGTCATGCATCCGCCTATTAAACCTGCAAATGCATTTGATAATATTGGTCCTAATCCATATAAGATTCCTGGCTTATTTTCACTGTATCTTCTGAAGTTCAACACTCCTTTAGTGCCAGCAATTTGATTAGCTATTGTTGCTCCAATAAGTGCATCAGGATAGAAATGAACTAATTTCTCGTTTAGGTTTATCTCACGAACTCTTCCCTTTTTGAAGTCTTCTTCCATTCTGATTGCTCCGATGATGAGAGCATTTATATTTCTATCGCTTATTGATTCAAGGAGCTGTTTTTCCAACTTATCTTTCAATTCATCAGTTGGCTCCATATTCTCTAAAAGGCTCATTCCAACTTCAATCAATTCTCCAATCTGAATTCCTTCACTAACCAAATAGTCAAGTATTCCAGTATTCAAATTGATCTTTTCCAATGCATCTTCACAGCTTATGATGACGGCATCTTCAATTCTTTCTATGAATTCATCTAAATCGATTTCATCATCTTCATATTCCATATTTGTTATGTCCAAACCGATTTCCATAATATAATCTTGGTCTAATGTCTCTTCTGGAAGATTGGATCCAATGACAAGGAAATCCTCATTATTTGAAATATTGTTGATGTGTGATGGCAAGTGCAATGATTCAAAGAATTTTGCCTTTTGTTTTGTTGCAATCTTATAAAGTTGAATAAGCAATTTTGGACTGAATGCGTGGTCCAATAATATGATTTGGCCAAGATTAAGTTCTGCATTAGAAAATCCTTTCCAGCTATTGACCACTTTTAGCTCATTATAGAAATCCTGAACTTCAAGGTCATTTGAGATGACTGTAATGACAGTTATATCGTCATAAGTGTTGGTTATATAGTCTATCTTATCAAAGCTTTGGCAGATATAACCTCCTTCAATAGCTTTTTCTTCCTTGTATTCTTCAGTGATTTCCATTAGTTCAACATCAGTCAATGCGTCATCTTCATTTTCCCTATTGAAACTGATGTAGTCATCTGACAATACCATAATGTTTTCTATAATGTCAATACCGTCACTTACTTCCAAATCACTGAATGTTAAAAAATAATCTGGATTATTAATGTATAAAGCATCTTCATTCTTTATCAATTCGCCGTTTGCCAACTTGCTTTTGATGCTTTTAATTTCCTTGATATTTTTATTTTTCTTAGCCAATTAGATTCCTCTTTTAAATTGCTATTCCATTATAATTTGAAACTATTTTAATTTGATTAGTAAAACTATTTCAAAAATTTTTAAAAGTTATTAAAAGTTATGAAAAATTATTTAAAAATTATTTAAAAATTATTTAAGATTATTTAAAAAATATTTAAAAAATATTTAAAAAATATTTAAAGATTATTTTAATAAATATATTTTTATAACAAATATTATTTAATTGTAATTATAAATATTATTTTAGAGATTATTAAAAAAATAAATTGTTTAGATAAGCTTAAGGAAGTAATTTTATGGTTTATATTATTGATTCCCAGACTGCAGGAATTTCTGGGAATATGATTATAGGGGCTCTTGTAGATTTAGGAGCTGATGGGGAAAAAGTCAAAAACCTTATGGAAGATGTTGCATTTGATTTTGGTGAGGTGGAAGTCTCATTAAGCAAAGTCAATAAGGCAGGCATTGATGCAACCTTCTGTAATGTAAAGACAATCAATGAAGATCACGAAAATAATCATCATATTCATTATTCAGATTTTATGGAAAAGATTGACCTATTGAAATTTTCAGATATTGAAAATTTAACTGACGATATGGTTGAAAAGGCAAAATCCGTTTTCAAGAGAATCGCCATTTCCGAATCTCGGGTTCATGGAAAAACATTGGAGGATGTTCATTTTCATGAAGTAGGTGCAGCAGATGCTGTAGCAGATGTTTTAGGCTCAATTTGTGCATACTACGATTTAGGTATGGATAAGGATAAGGTTGTTGGCCTTCCTATTGCAGTTGGCGGAGGCGTTGTTGAAACCGCCCATGGCAGAATTCCAGTTCCTGCACCTGCAAGTATCGATATTCTCAAAGGACTCAATGAGGGGGAGTTTAGTGATTTCTCAAAAGGAGAAGCCAAATGTGTTGGAGGTCCTGTAAACAGCGAACTTGCAACCCCTACAGGATGTGCATTATATATGGAATTCTGTGATGAATTCCTTGAATTTGCTCCAATGATGTCCCCGGAATTGGTGGCATACGGCTGCGGTTCCAAAGACTTTGATTTTCCTAATATATTGAGGGTCATCAAATCAAAGGAAACCAATGAAAAGCATAGGATTTGTGTAATTGAAACCAACATTGACCATATGTCCGGTGAGGAATTAGGTTTCCTATTCGATCTCTTGTTGATTGAAGGCGCATCAGATGTATCAATGGTCCCAATCACAATGAAGAAAAATAGGCCTGGCCATATGATAAAGATCATTTCAAAACCAGACTTGGTTGATCATTTAGTCAATATTCTATTTAAGGAAACTGGTACCTTAGGAATCAGAATATCTGAAAACACTCATAGAGGAGTGGCAGAAAGACAATTTGTTCCTTTAGACATCAATGTAGGCAATCATGTTTACACAATAAACTTTAAAATAGGTTTGATTGGTGATGAAATTATTTCTCATAGGCCTGAATATGAGGATTTACGCAGAATCTCTGTAGAACAGGATATTCCTTTAGTGGAAATAAGGGATGTTGCAAATACAATGATTCGTGATTTTTTAGAAAATAATAGAGAGTAAAATAATAAATAGAATTATTAATCTTAAAAAATTATAATAATTATTTTAATTTTTTATACTTGAAAATTTAAATAGGACAAAGTAATTATAATATTATGTGAAATTATGAAAATTCCGAGATTCAATTTAGTGTTTCTATCAAGATTTCTTATCATTTTAGCACTTATCATCTGGTTTTATAATGAATTCACTTATAAATCAGATATGCTGACTACAGTATCATTGGTGTTGGCTGTTTTAGCTGTAGTTTGTATGTTGGTATTTGCTATCAGATTAAGACAGGGCAAATACAATAGGTCTTTTCAGATAGTTGTTGAAACAGATGTTGATAGAGCCTTAAAGGATGGGGTAATCACTGAAGAGCAAGCAAATAACATTCCAAAACGTGTTGTTCTCAATTCAAATGACTTGTTGCTGAATGTAATCTTTAATTTTGCGATTGCCAATCATTTTGATTTGATACCTATGGATATCCTTCATGAAACAATCCCTAATGTCCATCCCGCTCATTTGATGCATTTGTATGAGGAATCTCGTGAAATAAGTGATGATTTGAATGATTATTTCAGATCTCAAAAATATGCCAATAAGGCAGATGTGATTACTCGCAGTGATGAGATTAAGGAGTATTTGGCTAAAACTTATCCTTGGATGGCTCCGGAAACTTTGGATAACACTTATGATTATTTCTTTTTAGGTATTGGCAATGGCTAATGCCTCTTTTTTTATATCTCAAGCAATAGTTTTATTATATGCGAATAATTATAAAAATAGCAGTATTTTCTTATTGTTTGATAATCTGATTTTAAAATGAGTTTTTTAATGTAAAATAAGGTGTAAAGAGATAGAAATCTCTTAAAAAAATAAGAAATAATGGTAAAAATACCATTATTCGTCTAAAGGTTTAATCAACATTAAGTTGTCTCCTGCGTTGACAGTGTCCCCTTCCTCTACGAAGATCTGTTCAACAATACCTTCCTCTTCAGCATAGATATCGTTTTCCATCTTCATAGCTTCAAGAACTGCTACTACAGTACCTTTTTGGACTTTGTCTCCAGTGTTAACTTTGATTTTAAGCACCATACCTTGCATGGATGCAGTAAGTGCACCAGGTATTGGGCCGATGTTTCCAGCTTTATCCTCTTCGATTTTTAAATATCCTGTAGGCATGATTTTAACGTCAAAGACATCTCCATCAACTTCCACAGAGTATTCAGTTGGAATAGCTCCAAGGTCATGATCCCCATCATCCGCAGCATATTTTTTGGTTGGGAATTCTTCCTCTTCGAGCTCTCCTTTAAGGAATTGCTTAGCTACTGGAGGTAACATTGCGAGAGTAAGAACATCTTCTTCTTTTTTGATTATTCCTAACTCTTCACCTTCTTTTTTGAATTTTTCATATTCAGGTTCTATCAAGTCTGCTGGTCTGCAGGTGATAGGTTCCTCATCACCAATGATCTTCTTAGCGATTTCCTTGTTGACTGGTGCTGGAGAACGTCCATAGAAACCTTTCATATAATCCTTAACTTCGTTTGATACGATTTTGTATCTTTCTCCATTGATAACATTCATTACAGCTTGAATACCAACAATTTGGCTGGTTGGAGTTACAAGAGGTGGGAATCCCATGTCTTCTCTTACACGAGGCATTTCTTCCAATACGTCTTGATATCTGTCCAATGCGTTTTGTTGTTTTAACTGTGAAATCAAGTTGGAGAGCATTCCACCAGGAATTTGGTACATTAATACGTCAGTGTCGATTCTTTCACTGATTGGATCGATGTATCCATCGTATTGTTCTCTAAGGGTTTCAAAGTATTTCTTGATTTGGTTTAAGGTTTTCAAATCAAGGCCAGTGTCAAATTCAGTACCTTGTAATGATGCTACAATACTTTCTGTTGGAGGTTGTGAAGTACCCCAAGCGATAGGAGAAATAGCAGTGTCTAAAATGTCAACACCTGCTTGACATGCAGCATAATAACTGATAGGAGTCATACCGCTGGTACAGTGTGAATGTAAGTTTACAAGTAAGTCAGTTTCTTCTTTTAATCTTGTAACTAATTCAAATACGACTGATGGGCTGATTAAACCAGCCATATCCTTAATAGCTATTGAGTCACATTCTAATGCTTCAAGCTCTTTTGCAAATTCAACGAACTTATCTACAGTGTGAACCGGACTGATGGTATAGCTGATGGTTCCTTGAACATGAGCTCCTTGTGCTTTAGCTACTTTAATGGATTGTTCCATATTTCTTATATCGTTCATTGCATCGAAAATCCTAAAGATGTCGATACCGTTTTCATATGATTTCTCTACGAATTTAGTTACAATGTCATCAGCATAATGTTTGTATCCGAGTAAGTTTTGACCTCTGAGAAGCATTTGCAATGGAGTTTCAGTAAAGTTTTCCTTCAATATTCTTAATCTTTCCCAAGGGTCTTCGTTTAAGTATCTAATACAGGTATCAAAGGTAGCTCCACCCCATGCTTCTATAGCATGATATCCGACCTTATCCATCTCTTCTATAATAGGAACCATGTCTCTTGTTCTCATTCTGGTTGCTAAGAGGGATTGGTGGGCATCTCTGAATGCGGTTTCAGTAATTTTCACTTTCATCTTTACACCTCACTATAATTTTCAAATATTTATTAATTCAAACATTGAAATGATTTAAGAATCATTTATTAAATCACATAAGATTATTTTACATTATATTATTATTTATTGTTATAACTACTAATAATACTTATCTATTTTTTACTAATCTTTTAGTGTGTCATTAATTATTAAAAATGGGGGTTGATGAGAATTTGAAATTTAAAAAGTTTGAAGAAATAGTTTGTTTTTAATGAGGTTAAACAGTAAAATTAGTTAGAAGTAAAATAAGTAAAGAGTAAAATTAGTTAGAAATAAAATAAGTAAACAGTAAAATAAGTTAAAATCAAAATAAGTAAAAAATAAAAAAAGTAAAGGTTAAGAAATAAATTCTTAACGTTCTAATTCTCCGTTGATGAATGCTTCAACATTTGCTGCTGCTTCATCATCTGTAAATTGGATTGGAGGGTGTTTCATTACATAGGATGAAATGGAAGTGAGTTGTCCACCAATTCCTCTTTCGAGTCCTAATTTACAGCAACGGATTGCATCAATTACACAACCTGCAGAGTTTGGAGAATCTTCTACACTTAATCTGAGTTCAATTTCCATTGGTACGTCACCAAAGGTTTTACCTTCCATTCTTAAGAAACAGATCTTATTGTCTTTTTGCCATGGTACGTAATCACTTGGACCAATGTGAATGTCATGAGGATCCATTCTTTCTGCAAGTACTGATTGAACAGCTTCTGTTTTAGATTCTTTTTTAGAGTCTAAACGTTTTCTGTTTAACATGTTCAAGAAGTCAGTATTTCCACCAGTGTTGATTTGGTAAGTGTGGACTAATTTAACTCCTCTTTCTTTAAATAAGTTACTTAAAGTTCTGTGAGTAATTGTTGCACCAATTTGTGCTTTAATGTCGTCACCAACTGCAGGAAGTCCTTTTTCTCTGAACTTAGCGTCCCACTCTGGGTCACTTACAATAAATACTGGCATACAATTGATATAAGCAATTTCTGCATCTAAAGCACATTGTGCATAGAATCTTGCAGCTTCTTCAGAACCTACTGGTAAATAACTGAGTAATATTTCAGCTCCACTTTCTTTCAAGACTTCAACAACATCTACTGGTTCTTCATCAGCCACTACAAAAGTATAATCTTCTTCGAACTCGGACATATGTTCACTGACACCATCGAGAACAGGTCCCATTTGAACGATTACATCACTTTTTGGTATTTCTTCTTGGAAGACTGTGGTACAGTTTGGTTTTGCAAAGATAGCTTCGTCAACAGTTTTTCCAACTTTTCTTGCATCTATATCAAAAGCAGCAACTACTTCAATGTCTGTTGGGTCCCAGTCTCCAATTTTCCAGTGCATAAGACCGATTGCATCTTTAGGATCTTTATCTTTGTAATAATGAATTCCTTGTATAAGTGAACTTGCACAGTTTCCTATTCCCACAATTGCGATTTTAATCTTACTCATTTTTTTCACCAGTATATAAAAATTATAATTTTAAACTTTTTATCTTTATGTTATTATATTCGTAAATTTATTTAAACTTTATTGAATAAAATATAAATTATGTTATTTTAATATATTTTAATTAGTTTATTTAAATGTTTTTAAAATATTGAAAAAATAGGTAAGGTACTTCAATGAGGAAAGTAATTTTAATAGCATTTTATTTTAACCAGGTTAATGAAATAGCTTCTAAAAGATTAAGGGCATTAGCGAAATATTTGCCCCAATATGGATGGGAGCCTATTGTCATAGTTCCTGATTTAGGTTTTGTTCCTAAAGAAAATGCTGATTTGGATTGCAGAATCATTTACACAGAATATGAAGACATGTTTTCTCATTTTTCCAAAAAGTTCAAGGGCAAGTCAAAGAATTCCAAAGAAATCAAATCAGAGGATTTAAATGGGGCTGTGGATGATAAATTAAAGGATTCCACTTCATATTCAAATCCAATCGCTTCAAAAGCCATTTCATTGGCTGGTGAAGTCTTTGCCTATCCTGATGGCATGAAATATTGGCATGAATCTGCATTTGAAGCAGCTTCAAGGATTATTGAAGAAGAGGAAATTGAAGCCATCATAAGTTCTTCATGGCCAATAACCTGTCACACTATTGCAAAGGATTTGAAGGATAAGTATGATCTCTTTTGGATAGCTGATTTAAGGGACCTTTGGAATATGAATCCTTATGTTTCACATACTTTCATAAGGGAATACTTTGAAAGAAGACTGGAATTGAAAACATTTGAAAATACTGATGTTTTAACAACCACTACAGATTTGGCTGCAGATACATTAGCCACCTTGCATCCAAACAATAGGATAGTGCCTATATTGTCAGGTTATGATGAGGATGATTTAAACTATTTGGAGGAATTAATCAAATCTGATTCTGCTCCTTTGTATGATTCTCATGATAAATTAAAATTCATATATGCCGGTTCATTGTATGGTGGAAAGAGAGACCCTTCAAATCTATTCAATGCAATTCGTCAATTGGAAGATGAAAATAAATTGGATTCATCTAAACTTTCTATAGAATTCTATGGGGACAGCACAAATCTAAAAGAGATAGCTGAAAAATATGGTCTTTCGGATATTGTTGAGATTGGTGGAAAAATATCCCATGAAGATGTATTGAAAAAGCAGTTGGAAAGTGATGTGCTATTGCTCATATCTTGGGATAATGAGAAGGAAAAGATGTTTATTCCAGGTAAGATTTATGAATACTTTGCACTTAAAAAACCTGTTTTGTCAATAGGTCATAAGGAAGGTTCCCTAAAGGATCTCATTGAAGAGACAAAAGTAGGATATCATGTTTCTGATTTGGAATCAACTAAGGAAGTCGTATTGCAATTCTATAATGAATTTTTAGAAAAAGGTTCCATTGAATATGATGCTGATGTCAATATTGAAGATTACTCAATGAAAAATATGGCAAGGAAATTCGCAGATTTGTTAAATGGTTTTAATTAATGTTTCAATGGATTTGGAATAAAAGTCAGATAATAAATAAATTTATACTTATTAAAATATATACTCATTATTATAAGATTACAGAGGGATTTAATGAATGCTTATTTAGAAATAATTCGTCCAGGAAATGCGGTTATGGCAGCCATTGCCGTAATACTGATGATGTTTGTTGGTCATTATTATGATTTGCCTATAATCATCTGTGCATTGATTGTTTTTGTATGTACAGCTGCTGGAAATACCATCAATGATGTTTTTGATGTAAAGATAGATGAAATCAACAAGCCTAATCGACCTATTCCATCTGGAAGAATAAGCTTAGAAAATGCAAGAAACTATTCCTATCTCTTATTTGCAATAGGTGTTGCATTAAGTTTAGTTTGCAGTTATCTTGTCAATTCAATTTGGCCTTCTGTAATAGTCATTCCTGCAGTAATCATAATGTATCTATATGCAAGAAACCTTAAGGCAATGCCTTTGGTTGGAAACCTTACCGTTGCAACTCTAACAGGGTTCTGTTTTGTTATTGCAGGAACTGTAATCGCTTGTGCTACAAACTCCTTGAAGATCTTATTCATATCAATCTATTTAGGTTTATTCGCACTATTCATGACTTTGGCTCGTGAAATAGTGAAGGATATGGAAGACATTGAAGGGGATAAATTGGAAGGAGCAAGAACCTTCCCTATTCTTTATGGCAAGAAAATACCATCAATCGTTTCAATCATTTTGATTGTTGTAACTACATTGATGTGCCCGATCCTTTATATCTTCAAGATTTTTAATGTTTCATATATGATTATCATGATTGTGCCGATAATCATATTTTTATACAGTGCATACAGCTTGAAATTAGACCCTCCAGAGGAAACATGTGCAAAGGTTTCAAAGAATCTTAAGATAGCTATGCTAATCAGTTTCCTCGCTTTTGTAGTAGGGTCATTTGATATCTTTAATTTTATTTTATAATTGGTCAATAAAAAGTGCGAATCCAAAATAGTGATGGGAAAAGTGTTAAAATGGTTTTTAAAAATATTTTTGAAGATTTAAATATCTCTAGAAAAGATTTTTCTTATTTGATGATTTTAACAATTTTCAGCATTATCGTCACATATGTTCTTATAGACCACAACCTAAATCTTGGAATCTACTGTTCAGATGTTTTCGTGTATTTGACCAATTCACTTACTTTTGCAGGTTTCAAATCAAGTAACGTATATTTGTATTTGTCTCCGCTAATCTGTTTTTTAACATCCATCTTTTTTAGGTTGGGATTTTTATCTGAAACTTCCCTTTATGCCGTTACAGGCATCTTTTGCATCTTAGGCAATATTGGGATTTATGTATTTCTAAAGAATAGGTTTAGCTCATTATTAAGCTTATGCGGTGCTTTTCTTTTTGGAGCTTTCTCTCTAAACTTGCTTTGGTGGGCTAATGGAACATTGGACATACCTGCAGTTAGCTTATCAATATGGGCAATCCTTTTTACAGTTTTAGCTATTGACAAGGATTCGAAATATTATATTTTAGCAATTCCCCTATTGGTCTTGGCTATTTTCACACGTTATACTGCATTATTCCTAATACCTTTGATTTTATTGTATTACCTTTCATATCATGACTTTTTCACCAATTTTGACTTATTGTTCAATGATATGGGAGGATTATTTGCTAAGGCCAAATCTTATTTGAAAGGGGATGAATTCAGGAATATATTGAAATCCTTTGCTTTGGCACTTGTATTGATTATGATATTTTCCGCTTTGATTCTATCTTTTGGTTCTCATTTGTCCTTTTTAACTCAAAGCTCTACATTTGCCTCTGGTTCTAAAGGAGAAGTTATTGACAATGCATATACAACTGACACATTATTCTATCTTCATGATTTTCCTAACTTCCTCTTTTCAGATTATGTAAGCTTTGATGATGTCATTCCAGTTTTGAATGGATTTAATATTGTATCTTATTTCCTGATAGGGCTCTTTGCTTTAGGAATAATGCTGTTTATTTATAACCTGTTTAATCATAATCATAAAAGCAAGATTAAGAATGGTGTTGGGGATAAATCAAGCAAATATTCAAATAAACATTTCAAATCATTTGCATGGATTTTATTTGTTCTATTGTTGATTGCTTCCATCTTAAGCTTTAAGATAAATTCATTGATAACCCTAACAATTCTGTTGGTTGATTTTGTAATCCTATTTGCAATATTGAAGAAAAATGGTTTTGACAGAGATGATTATTCATTGAATATCCTTATGTTGGCATGGTTTTTGGTTTACTTCATCTTCTTCACATTCCTGAACATTAAAGTAAACAGATATATAATAACAGTATTTCCTGCCTTCATTTACTTTGCAATATATGCTTTAAGCCATATTTCGGACTGGGCTAAGGAACATAAGCTGGAATTCAAGAGCAAAAACATTTTAAGCATTGTTCCAATAATCCTAATTGTATTCTGCATATTTTCAGCCATGTCTTTCCCTGCAACAGTTCATTACAATGAGGATTTCAACAAGAACAAGGTGATTGCAGATTATTTGATTGATTATGATCCAGATTATGCTTCTAAAGAGGTTGCAGTATTCCATCAAAGGTCTTTGAATTGGTTCTTGAAGACCAATACAGTTGCCATTACAGATGACCAATTGGATTATCTTGAATCAAGCAATATCACTTATTACATTTCAGATGATAACTTTAAATTAGAGAATTATACTATGATCCATCAAGAGAATGGTTTGTATTTATTTGAGAGGATTAATTAAAGGTGAATTTTATGAAGATTTTACATGTGGCACATTTCTTTATTCCTTGTCTGTCTGCTGGAGGGGTAGTTAACGCAAGCTATCAGATTGCATCCAAACAGGCAGAAGACAATGATGTTAAAGTCTTAAGCACAGATTCATGTAAGGAAAGATTGAAATTCCCCGATGGCCGTTATGATGTCGATGTTGATGGCATTATGGTCGATTATTTTAAAAACTTATCCAATAGGTTTAAGATGGCTACAATGTTGGATACTCCTTTTTCCGCTCCTTTTAGAATAAGAAAGGAAATCAAGGATTATGAAATTGTTCACATTCATGAGCATAGGCAAACATTGGCTATTATTGCAAGCCATTTTGCAAGGAAAAACAATATACCATACATTGTACAGGCTCATGGTTCTGTACTTCCTTTCTTCCAGAAGGAAGGATTGAAAAACCTTTTTGACAAGGTCTTTGGATTCAAGATTCTTCATAATGCAGCTTGTGTATTTGCATTAACTGAAGTTGAAAAGGAGCAATATCTGAAGATGGGTGTTGATGAGGATAAGATTGAGATTGTTCCACTTGGAATCAATCTTGAAGAGTATGAAAATCTCCCAGATTATGGCAGATTCCGCTCTAAATTCAATATTTCTGATGATGATAAGCTAATTCTTTTTGTAGGCAGAATTCATGAAATCAAGGGGCTTGATTTGTTGATTGATTCATTCAATGATCTGATTGGTTTGAATGAAAATAAAAACATAAAATTAGCTATTGTAGGTCCTGATGATGGATATTTGACTGAGTTGGAAGATAAGATTAGAATGTATTCCTTGGAAGATAATGTGATTGTCACAGGTCCATTGTATAAGGAAGAGAAGCAAGAGGCATTGGTTGACTGTGATTTATTTGTTATGCCTTCAAAGTATGAATCATTCACAACAAGCGGATTGGAAGCTATGGCATGTTCCAAGCCATTGGTATTGACTAAAAACAACCATATTCATGATTGGGTTGATGGAAATTGTGGTCTGGCTTGTGATGATGATAAGGACTCATTGAGGGAAGCTATTGAAAAGTTGTTGTTTGATGAGGATTTATCCAAGACTTATGGTGAAAATGGAAAAAGACTTATCAAAGAGAGATATGATTGGGATATAATCAATAAACAAATTTTAGATATTTATGAAAAATTATTAGGATTATCCTAAAATGATTTTATCTTTAAAAAAACTATTTTTATTTTATTCATTTTTTATAATTTTGGCCAATATTTTTCCTATTTTTCTTAATCAAAATCCAAAAAATCTCACTAAAAATTTAGTTTAATCATAATGTTTAAAAATAATAAATTATAAATATAATATCAGTATTAATTTATTAGAGTAATCTATAAATCTTTTAGTATTTTTTGATAAAAATGGATTACAAATAAACGTGAGTAGGGATAAGATGAAAGTGGTTGTATGTCAGAACTGTGGTGCAAAATATCAGCTTGATGATGCTGATGATATCAATGCATTCGAATGTTCTGTTTGTTCTGGAAATCTAGAGGAATTGACAAGCTTCTCAACAAGCGAAGAACAAGTTTCCTCTGATTTTAATCCGCAGAATTATTCTGATTCTGTAATGGTCTATTGTGTTAATTGCGGATTAAAATATCAATTAAGTGAAAATGATGATATAAACGAATTTGAATGTGATAGTTGTGGTGGATCTTTGGATTATGTTTCCAATATGGGTTCAGCATCAACTGAAGACACTTCTACTGTTTTTATAGACAACCCACGCACTGAAACCGAAATCGATGAGATTATTCCTATTCATGCTGAAGCAAATTATTCTGATTCTGATGTAGATGAGATTATTCCTATTCATGCTGAAGCAAATTATTCTGATTCTGATGTAGATGAGATTATTCCTATTCATGCGGAGGCTAGTTATTCTGATTCTGATGTAGATGAGATTATTCCTATTCATGCAGAACTTGGTGCTAGTGAAGACTATTCCTATGATGAAGAGGAGTATGTTCTTGAAGACACCTACGAAACTGATGATGAAGTGATCTCATATGGTTCCATCTATGACTCTACACTTGGAGAACCTGATGAGATTATTCCTATTCATGCTGAAAAAAGGTATATGGAAACTTCAAGGGATATTGCCACAGGCTTTGCTTATGCTCCTGAAGAGGAAGCTCAGGAAGAAAGACTTGTTGAAGTTACAGACATTCCTGAAGATGAAATGCCTGAATCCCCAGTTTCATTAAGCAGACAGAAGTTATCTGAAGAAGACCAAAAATTATTTGCAAGAGTTCAAAATGAAATGGTCTTTGACAGCCCTGAAGAATATGAGGCATTCAAGCTTGCTCGTTACAAATATTATGTGGCTTTAAGTGATTCCCTTAAGGATGATTACATAAGGTCAATGGATAAGGAATTCTATAAGGGAAGTTCCGTAAAACGTTTAATCAAAAGAGGTGAAGAAAGCGTTATACGTGGAAACTTGACTGCAAGTGAGGAGGATGCTTTAGTCACTAAAGAAACTGTTGAATTGATGAAAGCTCAAAACAGGGCTTATGAACCTAAGAAAACCTATGCTGATGTTTATATATTGCTTGGTGCATTTGCATTAGTCGTATCTGCAGCTTACTACTTCTTTGTCAGCAAAATATGGTACGCATTGATTGGAGTAGCTCTTGGTGTTCTTTTATTTAGTTTCGGAATCTACAAGAGATACGCTTTCAATAATTACATTGCTCGTGGAAGAATTATCCGTGAAAGATTGCTTGCTCTTCCTAATGATTTCTATGTATTCTATGCGGTTCAACCGCCACAATCCAAGGATATCATTAACCATGTAGTTGTTGGACCAACTGGTGTTTTCACAATCTTGTCCAAAAGATATGATTCCAAGGATTATAAGAATAAAGTCAAATCAGAAAGTGAAACTGATGCAATGGTAAGCGATTCCGCTTCAATCCAAAATTATATGGATAAGAAAAATACCTTGGAACTTCAAGCAGGTCAAAAAGATGATCAAACAAGATTTGAGTTTGGAAACGAAGAGATTCATTTTGTTGACAATAGTCAAATCAAACGTAAAGCTTTGGAATTAAATGAAGATTTAGCCATTTTCCTTGACAGCAAAGGATTTAGTGGAATTTACATTGAACCTCTTATTGGATTTGTAAATGATGATTTAGCTATTTTGAATGTAATCCTTACCAATGAAGACTTGTTCATTGATGAATTGTTCAATAAGATGATTCGTGGTCAAAAAAGAATTGATGAATTAACCGTTGCTAAAATAGCAAGATTATTATCTTATTATTCTGCAGATTGCTCTGTATTATAATAATTTAATTTTTACTTTTTTTATTTTCATTTTTTATAAATTTTATATTGTGGATATTAGATTAATTTTATTTCATTTAATTTCAGTTTATTTGAATTAATTTCATTTAGTGTGGTAATATGATTTCTAAAATTTTCAATGCAGTCAAGTCCATTAAAAGAAAGTATTATACTTTTAGGGTAAAAAGAGTCTGCAAATCATGTGGAAATGATTTAACTGTAAATAACTATTCTTATGTCACTCCTAAAACAAGCCTTGGAGATAATGTCAACTTCAATGGGATGAAAATTCAAGGAACAGCTAATGTAGTCATTGGTGATAATTTCCACTCTGGAATTGAATGTATGATAATCACTGACAGCCATAACTATGAAGGGGAAGCTATTCCTTATGATGATACAGTGATTTCCAAAGATGTGGTTATTGAAGACAATGTATGGTTGGGAAATCGTGTTATTGTACTTCCAGGTGTTAGAATTGGTGAAGGTGCCATCATTCAGGCAGGAAGTGTTGTGGTGAAGGATATTCCTAAATGTGCAATTGCTGGTGGACACCCGGCAAATGTCTTTTCTTCAAGAGATAAGGATCATTATGAAGAGTTAAAAAAAGAAGGAAAGTTTCATTAAATGATTTGACTATTTTTATATTTTCACTTTTCTAAGAATTTTTAGTTTTTATGTTTACACTTAGAAAAATTTTTCTATTTATCTATTTTTCACATTTGCATAATAGTGATTTTTCACAACAAAATTTCATTTAATTTAATTAATTCTAGCTTCAATTTAATGAATCAAATCCTTAAAGATTGCTATTTCTTTCATTGTCACTGCTTTTAAAATGAAGATGATTCCAAAGTATACAATTACTCCAACAATGATGGATATCAAGACATTAATAATTCCATTTGGATTCATTATATAGACTATGATTCCCATAATAGCTGAAGCTATAACTATTTTTAAAAGTTCTTTTATGTTGAATGGCAATCTCATTGTTTTATTGCTTGCAAAGGCTGTTACAGCAAATGCCAATATGTAGCAGAGAAGTGTAGCAATAGCTGCTCCAAGAATGTTTAGGTAAGGAACAAGCAATAGGTTCAACACAATATTTGAAATAGCCACAATAATCCATAATTTACCTAAAATCATTGTATTCTTCTCTAAAATAAGAATATTGTTTGTGATTCCATACATTCCCATGAATATTGCTCCAAGGCAGACAAATGGAGTTACCATATAACCTCCAAGCGCAATCTCAGGTGTTGTGATTATGTATAGCAACGGTTTGGAAAGCACGCTCATTCCTACAGCTGCAGGTACAGTGAGGAGAAGATAATACTTCATGGAATAGCTTAGGTATTTGTCCACTTCACCTATGTTTCCCTTTTCATAATGTTCCGGCAGAACAGCTGGTAGGAGAACTGCAAATGGGGAAAGGAACATAAGCAATATGCTTCCTAATGCGTATCCTGGTGAATAGCATCCTACTGCAACGGATCCTATGAGAATTCCTATAACATATTTGTCACTTGAATCCACTACCCAACTTGATACATTGCTTGGAATGGTAGGCAATGCAAAAGCAAGCTGTTCCTTTAGGTTGGACCATTTTCCAATTCCAATTCCAAGATATCTGACAATTAAAAATGCCATCATGATGAATACTGCCACATAACCTGTTAAAAGACCAAGCACAACTGTTTCAATATTGTAACCTGCATATGTAAGGTATATGCTTACGAATACGCCAATATAACTCTGCAATACAAGGAACAATGAGTATCTTTTCATTTGTTGGAATGTTCTGAAGTAGGATATTAGCATAAGGTTCATGCATGCAAAGAATGAAATTGCAGTTGTAATGTATAATACTTGCATGCTTCCATTGAATAATGCATTTGCAATTGCATTTCCAAAGATCAGGAACAATGAACAGATAATCAATGTTGAAATGAATGTTAAAGTGATCATCGGATAAAATGAATCCTTTATCTTTTCCTTATCCTTTTCAGCAGAAAGGAATCTCACCATTGTGTATGGAAGACCAAGATTTGCAATATTTGGAACAAGTGCGATGGTTGTGTTGACCTGTGCCCACATACCATATTCTGCTGTGGTGAATGATTTTGTAATGATTGGGATAAAGATCAGGCTACTGAGAGAGATTAGGATGTTTGTCAATCCCACTAATCCTATCCTTTGTATAAATCGCACGTATTCGCTCATCTAATCACATCAAATCTTTTCAAAAACAGTTTTGTCAAAGTTCTTAAAGAAGTAATCCTTATCGTATTGCTTAAACTCTACTTCATTGGTTTCCTCTTTGATTATATAATTTATTAGTTCTTCACTATCTTTAACTTTTTTTACAATATCCTTTTCAATCAAATCATCCAGATATTCCACTCCTGGAACATCAATGATGAATGTTTTGCAATTGAAAGCGAGTCCTTCGTAGATTGCTGTAGAGAATGCACCTACTTGGTAATTGCTTTTTGCAAACAATTCATATAATGGAGGTTGGCTTTCATCGATTACCTTAAAGTTATCAAATTCCTCTACGGCCTTGTTTAGGTATTCGTAGTTTTCTCTCCAAGTTCCATATTCTCCTGGATGCAATTTATAGATAAATTTGTAAGAATGATTTTCATTATTTTCATTATAAATACTGTGTGCTGTTTCATATGCCAGTTTGGACAAATATTTTCCAATCACTCCTTGTGAAATGAATAAGATTTGCTTATTTTCAGACTCTTGATTGGACTTTTCTTCAGCTATTTTCATATATGTTCTTGAGTTTTCTTCAAAGTAAGGAAAACCCATTGAAATTATATTATAAGAGTCTATCGGATAGTGGCTGGCAGTTTTCCAGTAATCCCCAAAACTAAGTATTTTGTCTGGGAAGTATTCGATTTCCTTAATCTCACCATTGAATTTCATTGTATTTTCAGGGTATGAATATCCTAAATGGTAGGGGCTGATTGTTCCATGCTGCAATTCAATGATTTCAATATTCATTTTCTTGCAGGCTGCAAGCAATGCCTTGTTTTCATAAGCCACTACAAGAAATACAATTTCTGGCTTTCTCTTTTGAAGAAGTTCAATATACTTTTTATAATCGTATTGGAAGTTAAGGATATGATCTTCAATAATGTGGAATAGGTCTATTTCTATTTTGAAGATGGTTTCAAGCTCATTTTTCACTGCATCAATCAATTCTCTTTCTTCTTCAGTAAATGGGATTTTTCCCCTATTTCTGGTCTTATGAATAAATGAACCTAAAAGAATTCTGTCATTGAATTTGACATTATTTTCCTTGATGTTCCTATTGCTTCTAAAATGATTATTTAGATATGGGGATTCAATTGTTTCAAAACTTTTTCCCATTTCATTAAGGACATCCTTTAAAAAATAGCTGTAAATGTCCTGATATTCATCTTGGAATATGACTTTTCTTGGGTGGTCAAATATCAATGCATCAATATTTCCCTTTCCGCTTAAAGGATTTGACAATAGGCTGTTTTTAGCAAAGGGCATGAATGACCTTATCTTATCAAATAATGAAAGACTGGATTGCTGAGCAGATTCAAAAACATTTGTCTTTCTTGTTATTTCATAGTATAGATACATTCTGATTAATTGCCAAGGATAGCAATCCTGAATCTTTTTATGATTTAATTCATATTTTTCTTCAAGATTCCAAATGTTTTGACAAATTTCCTTTACTGTAAAAGTCATAAAAATTCCTTTTTAGTTTATATTGAAAAAGTTTACAATGTTTAATTAATGTTATCTTTTGGTCTTATTCCAAATACTCATATTTCAGCAATTCGTCTTCTGCAATGTCTATCTTTGCCTTTTTGCCGATTACATTATCCATTTCACTTGGAGAAATGCCTGTTCCAGGTCTTTTGCATGTAAGCATGTCTGCAGTGATTAGAGTTCCTTCCTTAATGCATGCATTTGCAACAATGGAACGTCTTGCCTGTTTTCTTGATTCTCCTTCACAAGGCAATGGAACCTTATCATATTGTCCATTTATTGTTTTGATAAGTTCTATGTTTTTACAGAACTTTCTTACATCATCAGGGTCCATTCCATGATAATGGTCGTTTCCCTGCAATGTCTTGTCTAAGGTATAATGCTTTTCAAGTATGGTTGCACCATAAAGATAAGCAGTTGTTAAAATAAGCATATTCTCATCAGGTTTTGTGTGGTCTGAGTAACCTATTTCATAATCAGGATATAAGTCCTTGAGGTTTTTTATCATAAGCAGATTAGCGTCACTGTTGTCTGTCGGATAGGAAAGAACACAGTGCATGATTCCAATTCCCGCTTCTCCATTTGTATATTTATCATTTGTCTTTTCTATTGTGTCAATAGCTAACTTTATCTCATCAAGATTGGAAGCACCAGTTGAAATGATGATGTCTTTTCCCTTTTCAGCTATTTTTTCAATGAATGGAATGTTTGTAAGGTCTGATGAGGAGATCTTATAGACATCCATAAATTCATCCAAATAATCTATTGAATCAAAATCAAAAGGTGTGGATAGGAACATGATTCCAATCTCATTGCAGTAATCTGCTATTTCCCTATACTCAGCTTCTCCAAAGGAATCAAACTTTTTAAACAATTCGTATTGTGAGGTGGTTGGTTCCTCATTTGTATCCCAATATGCTGGGGAGTTTTTTGAAGCTATTGTATTTGCCTTATATGATTGGAATTTTACTGCATTGCAACCTGCATCCTTTGCTTCTTTCACCATCAGTTTAGCCGCATCCATATTGCTTATATTTTCCTTTTTTGCAATATCATAATAGTTTACTCCTATTTCAGCTATTAAAAATGGTTCTTCATTAAATATGCTCATATTTTCACCTTTGATTCATTTGATTAGTAAGATAATAATTTAGTAAGATAATAATTTAGTAAGATAATAATTTAGTAAATAATAATTTATTAAATAATAAATTAGTAAGATAATAAGATTTTATTGTCATGATAATTCAAATTTAAAAAAATTATTTATTCTCCTTTTCCCATTCCTTATAGGATTGCTTGATTAATTTCTTTATATTGTCGAATCCATGTTTCAAGTCCACTTCGCTCATTCTCTTGTTCATTTCACATCTTAATTGGAAGTCTTCCACTGTATTTTCAAATGTTTCTCTGATTTCTTCTTGTGAAACCTCTTCTCCCAAACCTAAGTTGATGAATCCATGTTCCACATTTCCAAAGATATGGCTCAATTCCCTTTCATTTTGACAAAGGCAGATGCAAGGAACTCCAAGTGAAGCTATTTCATACATGGTTCTGCCAGCAGATGTAAATATCAAGTCCGCATCATGCATATGTTCGCTCATGTTCTTGACGTTTTCATAGATTTCTATTCTTTCATTGTCCTTGTATTTCTCTTGGATTTCTTTTTTATTTGCATATCCAAGTCCTAAGATAATCTCAATCTTGTTTTTGTAATTGCTCTTCAAGATGGCCTCAAGAACCTTTTCAGTTAGGTTATTAGGATCTGTTCCTCCAAATGTTAGAAGAACCTTTTTCACATCCTCTTCAATTTCCTTAAATGATTGGTAGTAGAACTCATCTTTTAGAATGTAATACTTATGTCCGGAGTAAAGGTTTTTAAGAGGTATCTTATGTTCATATAATGCATCAAAGACCATATGTGCATATTTCACTCCACCTCCAACATCTTCAAAGTTCACTATAAAGAATCCTTTCTTCCTAAGGGCTTTTGTATACCTTGAGTTTGTATTGAGGATGTCGTTGATTACAATATCCGGATCATATTCAACTATTTTCTCAACCAATTCATCTTTTGCCTCATCGTCAGCCTCTTTTCCTTCACCCTTATCGCTGTTGTGGGTAATGTAAGGATAGTTGTTGTTGCTTACAATCTCTATTCCCAATGGCTGTGCCTCATCAAGCAAAAACATCACTTCATGATTGACCAATTTTGAAGCAATTGACAATGCTCTGTAGATGTGGCCAGTTCCTATTTCATGAGAGGCATCAGCTTTAATCAATATTTTCTTCCTCTTCATGATTCTTTCAGCAACCCACCAATCCTCATAGTTATCGATGTCAATGCTTTCCTGTTTGGAAATTTCAATAAGCCCAATATTGTCTCCAAGACGGCTGTTTTCAGTTACAAATTCTCTTCTTGTTGCAAATATGCTTCCAGTCTCTTTGTATGCTTTTGGCAAGTATTGCCTGTTCACTCTTTCTTTGTATAATGGGAAATACTTCCTGTTTTCTTCATCGTATCCCCAACTTAAGTGTCTGTCATCCACCACACTGATTATGGTGTCAAAGAATTCGTCATCATTATTTTTGCTTAATAATGTTTCAATAGCTAAATCTAAGGTTTTTGTTTTTAGAAGTGGAGAAGTTGGCTGTACAGTGATTACAACATCATATCTTTCATCTGCAATTTTCTCCTTTTGAACTGTAGCATCATAAATTACAGGATCAAGAGGAATTGAGTCTTCTGCAAGTTTTCCATCTCTTTTTATTGTCTCTGCACCAAATTTTTCTGCAATGAACTTGATTTCGTTGTCGTCAGTTGTAACAACAACGTCATCAACATATTTTGATGCCTTTCCCATTTCTATTGTATGTGCTATAAGCGGTTTCCCTCCAAGCAATCTTATGTTCTTACGAGGAATGCCTTTGGAACCTCCTCTAGCAGGGATTACAACTAAAATCTTTTTATCATTATACATTTTAAAACCTTTAGCTATTGATTTTTTATTTGCCAATTTTAAAAATTTAAAATTTCATTCCAATTTTGTTTGAATTTTAAAAAATATTATTAATTAAGACAAACTAATAATAGTATATTATTAATTAATATTAAATTTTATTAATTATATAAAGATTAAACAAAAATAAACTTTTATTAAAAAAGAAGAAAAAAGAAGAATTAACTTTTTTCTTGAAGAGAATTAATTTGAAAATCTATTATTAAAAAATTAATTTGACAATTTATTATTTAAAGAATTTAAGGTGTAATGATGGCTAGTATGAAAGAGATGGCTGATACTTTATTGAAAAGAATAAATGATTTAGCTACTCCTGTTAAGATTATGCATGTTTGTGGTTCCCACGAACATACAATTATGGAACATGGTATCAGATCTTTGCTTCCTCCGGAAGTTGAAATCGTAGCTGGTCCTGGATGCCCAGTATGTGTTGTTCCTTCAAGAGAAATTGATGAATGTTTGCAATTGATAGATAAGGGAGTTACCATAACCACCTTTGGAGACATGTTGAGAGTTCCAGGTTCCAATGGTTCTCTTGCTGAAGCTAAAGCTGAAGGTGCTGATGTAAGAGTTGTTTATGGTATTCCAAATGCAGTTGAGATTGCAGAAAAAGTGGACAATGATGTTGTATTCATGTCTGCAGGTTTTGAAACCACAGCTCCTGCAACTGCATCTGAATTATTGAACAAACCTCCTGAAAACTTCTCAATTATTTCATGCCATAGATTGATTCCTCCTGCAATTGACTTTTTAATCAATTCCGGTGAAACCAACTTAAATGCATTGATTGAGCCAGGACATGTATGTACAATATTGGGAACTGAACCATTTGAAAAGTTCTCTACTGAATATGGCATTCCTCAAGCTGTAGCAGGATTCAATCCATTGGATATCTTAATGTCCGTTTATATGATTCTAAGACAAATTGACAATGGCACTCCAAGAATTGATAATGAATATAAGCGTGCTGTAAGAACCGAAGGAAATGTCATCGGTAAGGAAATGATGGATGAAGTATTCCATGTAGTAAGCAGAGAATGGAGAGGTTTCCCTAAGATACCTGATTCAGTTCTTGAAGTCAATGATGAATTTGCTGAGTGGAATGCAAGAGAAAAGTACGATATTGAAGTCAAGGATGTTACTGAAGCTCCAAAAGGTTGTATTTGTGGCCCAATATTAAGAGGTATGGCAAAACCAACTGACTGCAAATTATTCAGAAAAGCATGTAACCCAATGCATCCAATCGGTGCATGTATGGTAAGTAAGGAAGGAACCTGTAATATTGCTCATAGATACAGCAGATAAGTGAATTGTGTTAAAACGGATTCTATGGGGTTTTAATATGGTAAAAATAGATGCAATAGCTGTAGATGTTGACGGAACAATTACAGATGGCAGAAGAAGGGTTTGTCATAGTGCATTGGATGCTCTTCGTAAAGCTGAAGATGCAGGGATTCCAGTAATCATCGCAACTGGAAACATTTCTCACTTTGCTTATGCGGTAGCTACACTTGTTGGAACTACTGGAGGTTTGGTTTGTGAAAATGGAGGAGTCATTTATCAGGATGGATATAATGACAATAAGGTAATTGTTTTAGGTGATATCTCCAAAGCCCAAAAGGCTTATGATTTTCTGCTTGAAAAATTCGGCAAGGACATTCCATTTAAGATTGTGGAGGATTCTGATGCAAGGGTTTCTGAAATTTGTTTCTATAAGAATATGGACTCAAACCCTCTAAAAGAATTATTGAAAGACTTTGATGTAAAAGTTTATGATAGCGGTTTTGCGCTTCACTTGACTGATCCTGAAATTGATAAGGGAATTGGTCTTGCAGAGTTGGCTGAACTTTTAGATTACAATATTGAGAATATCATGTGCATAGGTGACAGTGAAAACGATATTGATTTCCTCCGTGCTGGAGGATTCAAGGTTGCAGTTGCTAATGCCTGTGATGAGCTAAAGGAAATAGCAGATTATGTCTGTGAGAACAAGTACGGTGATGGAGTGGCTGAAGCTATTGACAAGTTTGTTTTTAACCAAGATTAATTGAATTATTATTGTTTAATTATTATTGTTTAACCAATTGATGAATTTATGCTTTATAAATATTATTTTATGTCCTTTATTGTGTGATAATATGTTATATGAATTAGCGGAAGAAGCAAAAAGAGAAGTTTCAAAATATTCTGATGATTATGAGATCTTTTTGGATAGCAGTGAATTGCTCCAATTGGATTCTCAAAAGACAGATTTGAATTTTGCAAAGGAAGAAATCAATTTAGGAATTGGTGTAAGAGTCATTAAGGATGGAAAGGTAGGTTTTGCTTTCACTTCAGATATGGGTGAGATTGCAAAGACTTGTGAGAATGCTTACTTGAATTCCAAACTCAATTCTGCAGATGAAAATTTCTCTTTTGCTGAAGTGGAAAAATTGCCAAAGATCAACGGAACCTTTGATAAGAAATTCAGAGACCTTGATTTGGATGAACTTACAGATTCCCTAAAATCCATATTGAACTGCATTGAAGACAATGGATGCCAAACCACTTCTGGAGGATTTTCAGCAGCTGAAGGTGAAGTGCTGATTGTAAATTCCAATGGTGTTGAAGCTTATGATAAATCCACTGGCTTTGCATTGGGAGTTTCCATAAATGCTCTAAAAGATGGTGATTTGGCAACTGCTTATGATTCAACTTCTTCATGTCTTTATGATTTGGATGGGATCAAATTAGCTGAAGACCTTTGTGATTTGGCAAAATCCTCTTTAGGAGGACAACATATTGAAACCGCGGATAAAGATGTAATATTGGATTATCATGCAGTGACAGGCTTGCTTTCAACATTCATGAGTGGATTCAGTTCCGAAAATGTCCAAAGAGGAAGATCAAGGCTTGTTGGCAAAATTGGAGAAAAGATAGTCACTGAAGGTCTTTCTATTTTTGATGATGGGACTTACGATGGCGGTTTGAACTCTGGCGTCACTGATGATGAGGGTACTGCTTCCAGAAGAACCACTTTAGTTCAAGATGGTGTTCTTAAAGGATATTTATATGACATCTACAATGCAAATAAGGATGGAGTGAAAAGCACTTCAAACGGATTCAGAGGTTCATATGCAGGAACTCCTTCAGTAAGCGGTTCAAATATCATTTTTGATTTCAAGGAACATGCGTTGGAATCTGAAATAAATGATGCATTTTTAGTTACTGATGTTTTGGGAGCACATACTGCAAACCCAATCACTGGTGATTTTTCAGTTGAGGCAAGCAATTCATTCTTAATTGAAAAGGGTGATAAGAAACCTATTAAAAAAGCTATGATATCTGGTAATATCTATGATTTGCTTGGTGATTCTGTAGCTGTAGGTGATGAGGTAAAGCAAAGAGGATCTTTCATTGTTCCTAAATTGCTTTTGCATGATGTCAGAGTGGTGGGTAACTAGTCCCACCAAAATTAATTATTTTTTTAATCACTAATTGATTTTTCATTAATTTTTTATACTCTTTTTATACAATATTTTTAAATCTTGCATTGATTTTTTTATCCATTTCTTTTATTTTTCTATCCATTCTTTTAGTGTCTGTTTTATATGCTTTTGAGACTTTTTTATTGATTTCCTTTTCTTTTTGCTTTAGATTATTATTGAATTTGGAAGTTTTCAATTCAAAGGCACCTTGAATGAAATTTTCTAGTTCATCTTGGGATGAAAAGTCTGCAAAGTTTTTTTCTATTATCTTATCCACTTTTTCATTAAGTTTTTTCTCTTGTTCTCTTTTAGATAATCTTTTTTTATTTTTAGAATCTTCTTTTGCCATAATTCCACCTCTTTTAGATGAATAAAATAATGGTGGGATATGATTATCCCATTTTGATAACCGGCAATTGGATTTCAGTTACCATATCATTCTCATCTTCAACTTCATATTTGTTTTTAATGTAAATTTCCTTAGGGGATCCGATAATGTCATATTTGTTTTCAATGGAGTATTCAGCCATTGTATTATAGGTTTCCTGAATATTGTCCATGCTTCCATTATGGATAGCGGATAAGACTGTGTGTTCAATAAGGGTTACTATTCTTATTTCTTCAGTTTCATCAGGGTCTAATTCTGGGTTGATAGGAATTCCAACGTCATAGACAACTTCATTTTCCTTTACAGTTCTTGGATTATTGTAGAATATTGCAAATAATTTTCCAGCGGTTTCAATTTCCTCAACTTCTAACCAACCGCTTAATTTACCGATTAAAACTTCCATATCATTTAATGATCCTTTATAATTCATAATCGCTACTTTTTGGTCTTCAATTGTTTTTTCTTTGATTTCCATGTTTACACCTAAATATTAAATAATATCTTTTTAATCTATTAAATTTTTTATTATAGTTATACTTTGAGCATAGTGTTTAAGATACTGTTTAAGGTAATTAGTTAAACAAAATAACCTCTACCTCTTCACCTTCTTCAAGCAATTCTGTCTGTTTAGAAACTTTTGTATATCCTGCAGCACTTGCAAGGGAGAATATTGCTCCAGAGTCTTTAAATATTGGATAAACGGTATCCCCTTCAACTCTGACCAATTGATATTGCATTCTTCCAATAGGAGAATGGATTCTTCTTGCTAATGTTCCTTTAATTGTTTTGGATTCCTCTTCATCTTTAAATCCAGCTAACTTTTTGATTGCTGGTGCAACAAATACATTGAATATTACAATTGCAGATACCGGATTTCCTGGAAGTCCGATAACTATTTTGCCATCAACAACTCCGAGAATGGTTGGTTTTCCAGGTTGGACAGTGATTCCATGAATATAAACTTCTCCAAGTTCATCTAGAATATGTCTGATATTATCTCCAACACCTGCAGATGTTCCTCCTGAACATAAGAGAATGTCACATTCTTTTAATGATTCCTGAATCTTTGTTTTCAAGTCATCATATACATCCTTTACAATACCTAAGCATTTTCCATCTGCACCGCAATTGTCTGTTGCTGCCTTTATCATTTCGCTGTTGACATCATATATTTTTCCAGGTTTCAACTCTTCCTGATTTGTCAGCAATTCGTTTCCAGTTGAAATGATTCCCACTTTAGGCTTTTTGTAGACTTCAACAGTATCTATTCCTTGTGCAGCTATCACTCCTATCTTAGGAGGGTTAAGAAGGATGTTTTCTTCAAGTATTGTTTGTCCTTCCTTCACATCAGAACCCTTTTGGCCAATGTCTTGAGTAGGAGTGACGCTTGTCAATATTTCAATCTCATCTTCTTCAAGCTCATCGTTATCTTCTGGCTTATTGCAGAATTCAACCATGACAACAGCATCAGCACCATTTGGCATAGGTGCTCCAGTGCTTATTTCCACACATTTTCCAAGTTCTACAGTCTTGTCGGTAAATGATCCCGCTTCTAAAAAGTCAATGACCTTAAGCTTTTTTGGATTTTCTTCATTTACACCATAACTGTCTTCAGCTTTAATTGCAAATCCATCTTTCAATGACCTGTTAAATGGTGGAAAATCAATTTTACTTTCAATTTTGCTAAATGTGATTCTATTGTTGCTCTGTGAAATGTCTATAATTTCAGATTGTGGAGTATAGAGCTCATCAAATTTTTCATTAATGATTTCCTTTGCTTCATCCACTTCTTTAATCTTTAAAAATTCTACACCCATTGTATGACCTTATAATTTTCATTAATTTTTTAATAACTTTTTTAATTAATTTTTTAATTAATTTTTTCATCAATATTAATATGTTTACTATTTGTAATTTTATATATTTTATATTATGTATTTTTGTAGTATTTTTGTAAAATTTTTTTAAAAAAAGGGAAATCTTTATAAATTATCTTGTTAGTATTTATATTAAGAAATATATAATATATAATAATAAATTATTAACTTTGCTTTAAACAATATTTTTTTATTTAATTTAATGAATAATATGAAAATTTAAAAATATTTATTCTAATTGTTTAATCTGATATTAATTTATTAATTATTTCAAATTGACGTATTATTATAATTTTGGAGAATGTGTAGGAAGTGAATTTTTGAGTAAACCGCAAAATAATCAACAACAAGAATATAGAAGAGTTCGTACTCCAAAAAAAGGTGAGATTCCTGGAGTTGTAGAGCAAATTATGGGACATGGAAAAATTAAAGTTAGATGTGCTGATGGTAATATTAGAATGACACGTATTCCCGGTAAAATGAAAAAGAGAATTTGGATACGTGAAGGTGATGTAGTTCTTGTAAAACCTTGGGATTTCCAATCCGATCAAAAAGCAGATGTTATTTGGAGATACACAAGAACTGAATCCAATTGGCTTGAAAGAAAAGGTTATTTAACTATGTAAATTAGGTAAATCATCAGATTTACTTTTTTTATTTTTTTATTCAATATAAATTTATAATAAAAAATTTTTAATAAATTCTATAATAAAAATTTACCTTTGCTTTCTTATTCTATTTTACTTTTTTTATACTTTAATTCTTGAAACTTTTTTTAGTTAAATTCTAATTTTAAAACGGTGTTTTTATGCAAAAGAATCCAAAACTAACTGATGCTGATGTTGAACTTATTGAAGATGACTTCTTAGAGGATGATTTCTCAGAGGACGGCTTCTTAGAAGATGATTTATTGGAAGATGATTCCATGGATGTCGAATCTGATGGAAAAGATATGAATGTCAATCCAAGAGTAGCAAAAGCTGATGCAGAAGTTCAAAAATTGATTTCACAAAAAAGAATAAAAGATTCTGATGATAGGAAGGTATCCAGCGAAATCTTTGACAAGGCAACATTGCAGGTGCTTTATAAATTAGCCAATCAAGGTCATTTGGATGTATTGAATGGGGCTATAAGTACCGGTAAGGAAGCTAATGTATTGAAGGGAATTAAGGATGACGGTTCTATAGTTGCCGTTAAGATTTATAGGATTGCAACCTCAGACTTTAAGAAAATGCAGTATTACATTGCTGGTGACCCTCGTTTTAATGTTAGATCAAGCAATAAAAGACAACTAATCAATAATTGGGTAAATAAGGAATTTAGGAATTTGACAAGACTTAAGGATGCAGGCGTATACGTTCCAGAAGCAATTACAAGCTTAAGCAATGTTTTGATAATTGAATTCATTGGTGATGAAGATGGAAACCCTGCGCCAACCGTTAAGAATCTCCCACCTCAAGACCCTAATGACTTCTATGAAAAATTAGTGGACCAAATGGATAAATTCATAAACAAGGCTAATCTGATTCATGGTGACTTGTCAACTTACAATATTTTGAATTATGATGAGGAGCCTGTAATCATTGATGTTTCCCAATCTGTTGTAAGGGACCATATAATTGCTAATGAACTACTTGAGAGAGACATCAAGAACATCAGCTTTGAATTTTCCAAGATGGGTGTTGACACTTCAATAGAAGACTTGACCAATCGTTTGATAAGAGAGTAATTTTCTGAGAAATTGTATCATTAAACAATTCTCAGATGGAATTTTTTAAAAATATTAGTTTTCAAATGCTCTTAGGAAATCTATTTTTTATAAATATTAAATAAATATTTTTATAGTTCCAATAAGGTTTCCATAGGAGTGTTTTTTAATTTTAACAAAATATTTATTAAATTTAATTTAAATATTTAATATATAATTGTGAATTTTATAAAATAAATCAAAGAGGTGAATAAATTGCCGGAAACTGATTATCTTAGAGTTCCTGCAGATAGAGTAGGTGCTTTAATTGGAACAAAAGGAGAAACCAAACAATTAATTGAAAATGCAACTAATACTCATTTAGATATTGATAGTGAGGAATGTACCGTAGCTATTTATCCTAATGAAAATATGGAAGATCCTCTTGGTGTATGGAAAGCAAATCATATTGTAAAAGCTATTGCACGTGGTTTCAATCCTCGTGTAGCATTAAAATTAAATAAAGATGATACTTATTTGGAAATAATCAAATTGCCTTTATATGTTGGAAAATCCAAAAAGGCAATGGCAAGATATAAAGGAAGAATCATTGGAAAAGATGGAAAAACCAGAGAAATAATTGTAGATATGGCTGAAGTGGATATGGCTATTTATGGTAAAACCGTTTCCTTGATTGGTGAACTCCCAAATGTTATGGTAGCTAAGGAAGCAGTTGAAATGATTCTTAATGGATCAAGACATAAATCAGTCTATGCATTTTTAGAAAATAAGAAAAATGAACGTAAGATGAAAGAATTCAAAGAAGTTGTCGGAATAGAAAGAGACGAAATTCAATTCCGTGATGACTTGGATTAGAATTTCTCTTTTACCCTTTTTTCATATTTTTATATTTTTGTTCTTAATATCTTCAATTCATTTTTTTATTTTTTATTTTTTATTTTTTTAATTTTTTCTACTTTTTTTCATTTCTAATTTTTTCTTGATGTTTATTTTCCAATAATTATTTTCTCATTAAAAATTTTTTTACAAATTGATATTGTTTTTATTGCTTCGAATCAATTTTCTTAATTAATTGTTATTTTTCATTAAAGATATATGTATGGTATGATATTTTTTAATGATATTTTTTAGTGGTATGTAATTTAATTATATTTTGCTTAATTTTTTAGGCTATGTGATATATTTTTTATCAAAATTTTTATAGTTATTAAAAACTTTTATATACTTTCAATTACATATGTATATATAGTGATATATTTACTATAGTTTTGATACATTTTTGTAATAATCATATTATTACTTTGTCTAAAATTTTAGTAATTTTTTCATATTTATACAAAAATTTTCCTAAAAAATATTTTTTGTTTAATTTTAATAAAAATTTCATTTTAATATGATGGTTTTTATTAAATTTTCAAAATTTTATGAATACATTACCATTTAGAAATTTTTCATTTGTACAATTTAATGGGAATTTGAAATTTTTTTATGGGAATTTTTTAAATAGGATTTCAATAAATTTTATTTTTTTTTTAATTTATTGCAATCGATATTTTAGTTAATTCAAATTAATTAAAAATTATGTGAAGGAGGTTTTATTTGTCTCAACAAGCGCAAGAACTCTTTGAGAATTTTGACCAATTGACTCCATCAGAGTTCTTTAGAAAAAATAAACAGATGTTAGGATTTTCTGGTAAAATCAGATCTTTAACTATTGTTTTCCACGAATTGATTACAAACAGTTTTGACGCTGCTGAGGAAGCAGGTATATTGCCAGAAATCAGAATTGATTTAAAGCAACTTGGAAAGGAACATTATCTTTTGAGACATTCCGATAATGGTCCAGGTATTCCAGAGGAATTTGTAACTCAAGTATACTGTCAGATGTTTGCAGGTTCCAAATTTAGAAATATCCAATCAAGAGGGCAACAAGGTTTAGGTTGTAGTGGTTGTGTACTTCTATCTCAAATGACTACTGGTGAGTCCACCCATGTAATTTCCGGTTGGAAAGAGGATGGTGAACTTAAAGGGGTCAAAATGGAATTTAAAATGGATGTAAAAAACAATGTCGGGGATATTATCAAAACCGAACATTTCACCCCAGAAAGCACTGGTGTTTGTATCCAACTTCATTTTAAAGAGGTTTCCTACTCCTTGGCAGAACAAGGTGCATTTGAGTACATTCGTAGAACAATGATTGCTAACCCACATGCAAAGATTACTTTTAGAGATCCTAAAGGACACAAATACATCTTTAAAAGAGCAGCTGAAATTGTTCCAGTATTGCCTAAAGAAGTATTGCCTCACCCTAAAGGTGTTACCGCTGACGATATTACTCACATTGCTAAAACCACTGATAAGAGAAACTTCAAAAGTATGTTGACAACCAATTTGTCAAGAATGTCTTCCAAGAAGATTAAAGAGCTTGAAGAGCTCACTGGAATTGACATGAAGAAACGTCCAAAAAGCATGACTTGGGCAGAAGCAGAAGCTATGGTTGAAGCATTTGAAAAAATGAAATTCATGGCTCCACCTACCTCTGGTCTTATTCCTATTGGTGAAGAGCAAATTGAAAAAGGTATGAAATTGATCTTGAAACCTGAATTCATTACTACAATCACCAGAAGTCCAGTAACTTATAAAGGTGGTGTAGCATTTATTGTAGAGGCAGGTATAGCTTACGGTGGAGATGCAGGTAGAATTGTAAATGAGCAAAGAAAATCTGAAATTTTAAGATTTGCTAACAGGGTTCCATTGACCTTTGATGCAGGAAGCTGTGCAATTACCGAAGCATTGAAATCCATCGATTGGAGAAGATACGGTCTTAGAGACTTGGATAACACTCCACTTACCTTATTCGTAAACATCATCTCTACTCAAGTTCCTTACTTGTCCACTGGTAAGCAAAGTATTGCTCCAGAACCTGAGATTGTTCATGAAATCAGACAGGCTACCATGAAAATAGCAAGAAAACTTCAAAGACATATCAGATCTAAAAAGGCTGAAAAGGAAAAAGCAATGAGATCCAAGATATTTGAAGATTATGTTCCTGTCATCATTGAAGAGGCAGCATCACTTGCTGAAACTGGTGTTCCTGATTACAAACCAGTTCTTGCTAAAGTAACAAGAAGAGCATTGGCAGAATTGATGGGAGAAAAAATAGAAGAAGATGTGGAAGAGGAAGATTATGTAGATTCCTTGCTTGAAGAACTTGACGAATTCGGTCATGTTGTGGATAAGGAACATTCAAGCCGTAAGGATAGAATTCAGGAATCCGATTTGGATGAAGCATTTTTAGATGATGAAAAACCTAAAAAACAAAAATCTAAAAAGAGTGAACAATCTACATTATTTGACTCAGAGGACCAGGAGGAATGATTAGATGGCTGAACAAACTACTAAACATGAACATACTCATAAGGAGAAAAGAAGACAATACACTTTCAACAAACTCAAAGCTTTTGGTCAAGAAATCATTGAGGATGTTGAAAAGGAAAAGGTGCCTACATTAAGAATTCCTTCTAGAGGTACTGGAAACATTGTTTATGATCCTGATAAACGTTATTATATTCTTGGAGACAGATTCGGTAAAAGGTCTCTTGGAAACGTAAAGCAAATCAGAAAATTAGGGCAAATGGTTTATGTCGCTAATTTCTGTAAAGATTTGGTATTAAGAGATAAAACCGCTACCATCAGGGAAATGTATTATATCTCTGAAGGTTGGGGTATTGAATTCAATAACCAACAGGAATCCAACATTGTTGGTGAGGACTTGGAAGTTGCATTAGGTGCTACCCGTGAAGATTTAGGATTAATGCCTGAGGAAGACGGTGCATCTGTATATGGTGACATCACCTTGCTTGATGGTGACTTTGAAATCAATGCTGCAAGAGCAGGTAAATCCGGTTATACCATTTCACCAACCATCGACCAAGTTGAATTGTTGGATTGCGGTGCAGACTTCGTACTTGCAGTGGAAACCATGGGGATGTTCCACAGGTTAGTTCAAGAGGACGCTCACAACAGATTCAATTGTTTGATTGTCGGTCTTAAAGGTCAAGCGGCTCGTGCTACAAGAAGATTTATCAAAAGGGTTAATGAAGAATTAGGCCTTCCTGTATATATCTGTAACGACGGAGACCCTTGGGGATTCCACATCGGACAGGTAATCATATCTGGAAGTGCAAAGTTAGCTCATGTAAATCATGATTTAGCTACTCCTGACGCTAAGTTTTTAGGAGTAACTGCATCTGATATCATTGAATATGATCTTCCAACAGACCCATTGAAGGATATCGATGTATTGAGATTGAAAGAGCTTTCAAAAGACCCAAGGTACCAAACTGAGTTCTGGCAAACCGAGATTAAGAAAATGCTTAAGATTGGTAAGAAAGCAGAACAGCAATCTTTCTCTAAATATGGTCTTGAATATGTAGTAGACACATATTTCCCAGAGAAATTAAGACAATTTGGTCAGTTATAATAAATTAATTATTTAATTAATTTATTTTTTCTTTTTTTATTTTTTTTATTTTTTAATTATTGTATCTGGAGACTTTTTCCAAACTTCCATCATAATTGTTTTTATAATATTGACAAACCCTTTTTTTATTTTTCAAAACATTTATATAGTACAAGGTTCAATTTTAATATATGCATACCCCATAGGGTATATTGATTTATTTGGTGGTGTTATTTTGAAACAGTGTATGGATTCTGATAATCTTCATAGAAGAATAAAAAAGATTATAGGTCAATTAAATGCTATTGATCGTATGATAGATGAGGATATTCCTTGTGAGAATATTTTAATGCAAGTAAATGCTTCTAAATCTGCTTTACATAAAGTAGGCCATATAATAGTGGAAGGGCATCTTGAGCACTGTATTAAGAATGCAATTGAAGCAGGAGACAGTGATGAAGCAATAAATGATGTTTCTACTATTTTAGAATATTATTCAAGATTATAATTAAAAATTTTCAAAGTTAGAGGGGAATCCTTGTAAATTTTATAGATTAAATTGTTTTTAGGGAGAATTCTTTAAGTTTCTCAAATAAACAATTTTTTCTATTTTTTTTCAAATTATTTGTATACCTATAAGGGTATACCTATATGTATTGGCTTGGAGGGTTAAAATGAACATAAAAAAATTTTTCCTTAACGATAAAAACATAATATCCCATGGTTCTAATAGTCGTAATATACATATTAAGGACTTTTTTATAGATAGTCAAATGAAGGATGTTTTATTCATATTCATTTCCATTATCTCAGTAGTTCTAAGTTTTATAGGTACGGACATATTCAGATTTGACTTAATTTGGATTGCCATATTGTTTTGTGGCATTCCTATTTTTAAGGAAGCAATAATAGGTCTTTGCACAGAATTTGACATAAAGGCAGATGTTCTTGTCTCAGTTGCAATTATTTCTTCAATTCTTATTGGAGAATTATTTGCTGCAGGAGTGATAGCTGTCATTATGGCAATTGGAGGATTTTTAGAGGAATTCACTGTTTCTAAAACAAAAGCAGGAATCAAGAATCTCATTGACCTGAATCCTACAATTTGTACTTTAGTAATCAATTATAATAGAAAAAATGAAAGTGAGATAGTGGTTCCAGCTAATTTGATTAAAGTGGGAGATATTGTAAAAGTTGTTCCAGGGGAAATTGTTCCAGTAGATGGTGAAATAATCCTAGGTGAATCTTCTTTAGATCATTCTGTCTTGACTGGAGAATCCATACCAGTGGATAAAGTAGTTGGTGATGAAGTATATAGTGGAACTATAAATCTTTATGGTTCTTTTTTGATGAAAGCCACTAAAAAAGGAGAGGACAGTTCTCTTCAAAGATTAATTAAAATAGTTGAATCTGCAAGTCCTGAAAATGCGAAAGTGGTTAGAGCAGCGGATAAATGGGCTACTTTCATTGTTGTTATAGCATTTATCTGCGCAGTTTTGACTTTGGTGTATACTGGAGAAATCATACGTGCAGTGACTATTTTGGTTGTATTCTGTCCTTGTGCATTGATTTTAGCTACTCCCACAGCCATTATGGCATCAATTGGAAATTTAACCAAAGTGGGCATTTTAGTCAAAGAAGGGATTTCAATTGAAAAATTAGCTAAAATAGACCATATGGTTTTTGATAAGACAGGTACTTTGACTTATGGAAAACCTGTTGTCACTAAGATTATTGCATATGATAATGCAATTAGTGAAAAAGAATTGATTCGTTTATTCGCTTCATTGGAAAGCCCATCTGAACATCCTTTAGCTAAAGCTATTGTAAAATATTATAAAGACAATTATGATGGAAGTTTGGAAAAAGTTTCAAGCTTCGAAATGATTATTGGAAAAGGAGTTACGGCTACTTTAAGTGATAATAAATTATGTGCCGGCAATGAGGAATTCTTAAAATCATTAGGGGTAAATTTGCCTAGTGATTTTATATTGAATAATATTTCTAGAGATTTAAATCTGGGTGCAACAGCAATTTATCTTTCAAGAGATGGAGAATTATTAGGGGCAGTTTTACTGGCTGACATTTTAAGAGATGATGCAGCAAATCTCATTGACCAATTAGATAAATTAGGTGTAAAATCTACTTTATTAACTGGAGACAATAGGAATGCTGCTGAGCATATTGCCTATGATGTAGGTATTGAGGATTTAAAATACAATTGTCTGCCGGAAGATAAGATCTCTAAGATTAAAGAATTCCAATCCAATGATAGGAAGGTTGCAATGATTGGCGATGGAATAAATGATGCGCCAGCTTTAAGACAAGCGGACATTGGAATTTCAATGGGAGGTGTTGGCAGTGACATCTCAATTGAAGCATCTGATGTATGTCTTGTAAGTGATGACATTAAGTATATTCCACATTTGCTTGCACTTTCTAGAAAAACCATCAGAACTATTAATATTGGAATCGCCTTTGCTTTGGGATTAAATATTATAGCAACAATTCTTGCCGCATTAGGATATTTGGACCCTATTGGGGGAGCATTTGTACATAATATTGGATCTGTAATAGTGATTATCTATTCTTCTTTGCTTTTAAGATTCAAAACAAGGGTTGATTAAACAATAATAATTTCTTAAAAACAGATATGATAAAAAGGTGATAAAAATGATATTTGAATTTGCTATCCTTTGCATATTATTGTTTTTTGTACTTTCATTAGCATTTTTAAGAGCTTGAAATGTTTGAAAAATATTTTAAAATACTGATACTATTTCATTTTTATTTTTTTATTTTTTTTATTTTTTCAGTCTTTTAGGCTTTTTTTTAGTTTTTTTTAGTTTTTTTTAGTTTTTTTTTAGTTTTTTTAATGTCCCTTTCCATTTCTTTTTTTAAAAAATTTTATTAATGATTTTATTAAAATATTTATCATAAGAATTCTAATTATAGAATATTAAATGATTTTTCAGTGATTTTATGATTAGTTTAGATGAATTAAATGAAGAAATTAAAGAATTAACAAAAGATTATAAAGGTTTTAAATTTGAATATATTGACACCGCCACAATTGTAGTTGAGCCATGGACAAGATTAAAATGTCAATATGGGTGCCCTAACTACGGTAAAACACTCGTATGTCCACCTTATACTCCAAAGGCAGAAGAGTTTGTTGGAATGGTAAATTCATATAAAACTGCCATTTTATTTGAAATAAGTTTGGCTTCCATTGAAGATGATATTGGAGAAATCTCTAAAATAGCATTAGATATAGAGAATTGTTGTGCTCATTTTGGTTATTATAAGGCATTTGGCATGGGCGGTGGTCCTTGTATGGTTTGCAAGTCCAAAGGGGAAGAATGTATATTGGAGGAATCCAATTTGACTGGGTGTAAATATCCTACTGAAGCCCGTCCGTCTGGTGAAGCTTGTGGTGTGGATATTCATAAGACCATTGAAAACAATGGATATGACATTTCCGGAATCGATAAGGAGAATAATAGTTATTTCTGTTATGGAATTATTTTATTGGATTAAAAAATTTTAGGGGGATAAAATGGAATTGAATAATAGAACTACAATAATCATTGTTGTTGCCGTAATATGTTTAACTTTCATATTAGGTACAGCATTATACTTGAGTTCAGGGGGAGAAATCAATCCTCTTTCTCAAGAAGAGCCAATGCATATTATTAACACTACTTTTTCAACTCAACATTCTTTAGATGCAAAGACAATCTGCACTATTAATGTTGGTTATAATCACTCTGATGAAAATGTAATTGTAGAAGTATTGTATAGTAGAGATGGTGCTAATTTAAATGATGGTGACAAAGTTGAGAAAACTGTTGGTTCTGATGGTAGCATAGTGTGCGAAAGCAAGGATTCATATGATAAGTATCCTGACCATGCAATTGTAACACTTTATGATCTTGATGGAAATGTGTTGGATAGTGCAGATGTTACTTTAGCTACTGATGACAGTACACAAGTGGCTGTTGGTAATGGTACTGTAACTGCAAAATCAATCACTCAAGCGGAACATTCCGCATCTGACAGCAAAACTGGCTCTAGTGGTAAAAGGGTTACTGAATGGGTGGAAGATTTAGATTTATCAGATAAGGCAGGATATGATTGTCATGTTTACATTCATCATAGAAGTGATGGAACAAAATATTATATAGATGATGAAGGAAAAAAACATTCTGCTCCAGAAAGTCAGGAATGGGTATTTTAACCCAATCCTAAATTTAATATCAAATTATATATAGATTGAATTATAAATCTTTAATTATATATTTATTGAATTTAATGAGTTTATATAAATTTAATATTCTTAAAGGAAGTTTAAAAAATGAAATCTGTAGCTATTAATGGATTTGGAACTATTGGTAAAAGAGTGGCTGATGCTGTAGCTGCTCAAGATGATATGAAAGTTATTGGTGTAAGTAAAACTAGACCTAACTTTGAAGCAAAAACTGCTGTAGAAGAAAAGGGATACCCTTTATACATTGGAATTCCAGAAAGGGAAGGTCTCTTTAAAGAAGCAGGAATTGAAATTGCAGGTACTGTTGAAGACATGGTTCAAGAAGCAGATATTGTTGTAGACTGTACTCCTGGAAACATTGGACCTCAAAACCTTGAAATGTATAAAAAAGCAGGTGTAAAAGCTATTTACCAAGGTGGAGAAGACCATGAATTAACCGGCTTGTCCTTCAACTCATTCTCTAACTATGATGATTCCTATGGTGCAGACTATGCAAGAGTAGTATCCTGTAACACTACAGGTTTAACCCGTACCTTACACACTCTCAATCCATTAGTTGACATCAAAAAAGTTCGTGCTGTAATGGTCAGAAGAGGATCTGACCCATCTGAAATCAAAAAAGGTCCTATCAACGCTATTGTACCTAACCCTCCAAAAGTACCTTCTCACCACGGTCCTGATGTACAGACTGTAATGAAAGGTATTGATGTCACTACAATGGCTTTACTCGTCCCTACCACTTTAATGCACCAACACAACCTTATGGTTGAAATTGGCAATGAAGTTAGCAATGATGAAGTAATTGATGTGCTTGAAAAACGTTCCAGGGTTATGGTGGTTGAAGCGGCAGCAGGCCTTGACTCAACTGCAGCACTTATGGAATATGCTAAAGATTTAGGAAGAAGCAGAAACGATTTATACGAAATTCCAGTATGGAAAGAATCCATCAACGTAGTAGGAAATGAATTGTTCTACATGCAAGCAGTACACCAAGAATCTGATGTAGTGCCTGAAAACGTAGATGCTATCCGTGCAATGTTGGAAATGGAATCTGATAATGAAAAATCCATTGCTAAAACCAACAAAGCTATGGGAATTTTATAAATCAACTATAATTTCAGATATAATCAATTAAATAGAATTATTCTATTTAATTTTTTTACTTTTTTTCTAAATCAAAAAATTTATATTTCTATTTAATTGTTTTAATTTCATTTATTTTAATTTCATTTTTTTATATTTTATCATTTTTAATAATTTATGGTGTTTTTATGAAAGATAAGGTTATTTTTGGTCCAGCTGGCAAACCAATAGATTTTAATGGAAAGGCGCATGAGTCTCCAGAATTCTTAGGACCTTTAGGATTATATGCATTTGAATATCAGTCCACTTATGGTGTGAGAATTGGAGAATCCTCTGCACTTAAATTAAGGGAATCTGCAGATGAAAATGGAGTATTAATGTCTATGCATTGTCCTTATTATGTTAATGTCTGTTCTAAAGAGGAAGAAAAGATTGACAGTACAATAGACAGATTGGTTCAATCTGCAAAAGTTGGAGAATTCATGGGAGCATATAGGCTTGTATTCCACCCAGGATTTTATTCAGGCAGAAAACCTGAAGTCTGTATGGACTTGGCTAAAAAGACATACACAAGACTTCTTGAAAGATGTGAAGAGGAAGGAATTGAAAACTTTACCTTTGCACCTGAGACAACTGGAAAACGTTCCCAATTAGGAAACATTGATGAAATCATTGAAATGTGTGCAAGCTTTGACCACTTTGAGCCTACAATCGACTTTGCCCATGTTCATGCAAGGGGGAGAGGAATCCTGAATAAGAAGGAAGATTACAATTGCATATTCTCAAAGCTTGAAGACAATCTGGACATCGATAGGCTTCACTGTCATTTCACCACAATCGAATACACTGATAAGGGTGAGAAGAAGCACCACACTTTAGCTGAAGATGATGAATATGGTCCACATATCAAGGATTTGCTTTTGAATCTAATTGAAAACGATTGGAAAGCCACAATCATTTGTGAAACTCCTTTGATTGATCAGGATGCCTTAAGAATGAAACAGCTTTATGACACTCTAATTTAGAGTATTTTAGGCCAATTTTTTAAAAAAAGCTTATAATTTTTTTTCAAATTTTAAAACTTAATTTCTTTATGAAAATATTTAAATAATGTAAATAATATATTAAGTAATCTAAACAATCATAAAAAAATTTTAATTATTTTAAACATTTTATTTGATGTGATGAATGTGAAATCTGAAAATAAAAGTGCAAATAAGAAGAAACCGGAAGTTTCCATTATAAGCAAAGCTTCTTATAGTGAGAATGAAACCAAAGTTCTTGTATTGGAAACTGCAGGTTATCCTTTCAATTTTGGTCTATTGGAAGGACCTAATTTGGAAATATCAGATAAGGTGCTTTTTGAACAGTATGCTATAGACCAATGGAGCGGAACCAATGTAAGAACAGGCTCTTATCTTTTTGATCAAAAGATCATTCCCGATTTTGCATTTAAGGTCATCACTGCATATCCTGAAGATTCTGTCATTGGAGAAAACACATCAATTGAAATTGTCATTCCAGATGTGGAAAATTCAGATTCAATAAAAAGAGTGAAATCCAATGTTTTCTTTGATGATGTTGTAGGTCAGGAAAATGCCAAAAAGAAATCAAAACTCATTTACAAGTATCTTCAAGACCCAGAGAGATTTGGC